>JAIOAX010000015.1 GCA_019873645.1 Chloroflexota bacterium
GGTTTCAGAAAACCTGTCAGGTTTATCGGTCAGAGAGGCTTTAATCCCCGTAAGGGGTCGGAAACCAAAACCTGACAGGTTTCAGAAAACCTGTCAGGTTTATCGGTCAGAGAGGCTTTAATCCCCGTAGGAGGGGCGGAAACAAGGGTCCCCTGTTCTATACCTACACCGTGGCGGAAATCTTGCACTGGTTAGCGATAGCAGACATAAGCGGGGTATCGAAGACCGTGCGGGGAACTGGCGTTCCCCTGTGAGCCATGGGGGAGCGATTTAACGCCAGATGCCTGGATGCCGGGCGAGTGCTGCTGCTTAACGGCTCCACGTTAGAAGGTGGGAACATTCAACCGTTCCCACCTTCTCATCGTTTCAGGCTAATCAAAATACGTATCTCCCGGCCACAGCAGCGACCGGGCGACTGTGTCGTTCAGCTCGACGCCGATGCCGGGGGCCTCGGAAACCTGCATCCAGCCGTTGCGGATGAAGGGTTTGTCCCCGTCGCACAGGTCGTTCCACCAGGGAATGCCGCGTCCGTGAAACTCCAGCACCAGGAAGTTGGCAATCGCCGCGCAGACGTGGCACGCGGCCATCATCCCCAGCGGCGATGAGACGTTGTGCGGCGCGACGGGCACGTAGAAAGCGTCGGCGATGTCGGCGATGCGTTTGGCTTCCATGATGCCGCCCGCCTTCGCAAAGTCCGGCATAATCACGTCGCAGGCCTGTTCTTGGAGCAGCTCCAGGAATTCAAAGCGCGTGTACTGATTCTCGCCAGTGCAGATGACGGTGCCGGTTTTGGCGCGCACCTGTGCCAGCGCCGCGATGTTTTCCGCCGGTACCGGCTCTTCCAGCCACAGCAGGCGCAGCGGCTCCACGGCTTTCGCCAGGGTGATCGCCGAAGGGATATCGAACTGGCCGTGACAATCAATCGCCAGGTCAATCTCGTAGCCGATACCTTCGCGGACGGCGGCAATCAGGTTGATGATGTGCGTCATCTCCCTGGCGCCCGCTGTCCAGTTGACGGGATCGAGCTTGCCGACGCCGGTATGATCCACATCGAACTTGACCGCGCTGTATCCCTCGTTTTCGATGACCGCGCGGGCCTTCTCCACATAGGCGGCCGGTGATTCGTCGTCGCCCGCGTGCAGGTCGGCGTAGAGGCGGATTTTGTCGCGGTACTTGCCACCGAGCAGTTTGTAGACCGGCACACCCAGCGCCTTGCCGGTGATGTCATAGAGCGCGTTTTCGATGCCGGTGATGGCGAAGATGAGCGGCGGGTTGGAGGTGCCGCCGTAACGTCCCGAACGGCGCAACATCTCGTAGAGCGGCCCGGTGTTGGTGGGGTCCTTGCCGATGAGGAAATGCTTCATGGCTTCGATGGCTTTTTTGACGGCGAACCCCGAAGCGGCCGAGGCGGAGTTGCACTCGCCGGTGCCCACAATCCCGGCATCGGTATAGACGCGGACGAACGTCCATACACTGCCGCCACTATCCGGCTCGTGGCGGCCGATCACACATGCCTGAACATCGGTAATTTTCATAAATGGTTCATCTCCTTGAAAAAATAGTCTGGTAGTGGTTAGTCAAGCCGTTGCATAACCTGGCTTTATGCCGGCGAACCGGCGGTTTCTACAAATGCATTGTATAACGGAGGGACGGGAAGGGCAACCGCACGGGGGCATTTCAGGACAGGGCAGGTTTTTTGCGTTTTCCCCTCTCACCCCCTGCCCCCGCTCTCCCCGCACGCGGGGAGAGCGGGGGGGATTTCTCAAAGGGGGATTTGGGGCGGCGAAGCCGCCCCAAATCCCCCTCTATCAATCCAAGCGCATTATTTCATAAGTTTATCTGACTTTTTCCTCCAAGTTGAAATGCCCCCAACCGCATCTTGCATAACGCAAAAGCCCCTCGTGGAGTTCGAGGGGCTTGCGGGTTCTGATTTGAGCCTAGTGCGGCGGCAGGCGCAGTTGCTGCCCGGGGCGGATCAGGTTGGGGTTGGAGATTTGGTCCCGGTTCAGCTCGAAAATTTCGGGCCAGCGGTTGGCATTGCCCAGCTTTTCTTTGGCGATCTTGCTTAGGCTATCGCCCGGTTGGACAACATAGACGAGTTTAGCGGCTTCTTCGGCAGCTTTCTTAGCAGCTTCTTCCTCGGCGGCTTTTTTGGCGGCTTCCTCGGCCTCTCTGGCAGCCAGTTTCGCGGCCATTTCGGCCTCCCGGCGCGCTTCAAATTCGCGCACTTTGGCGAGGGCTTCGGCTTCCTGGCGTGCTTTTTCGCGCGCCTCGGCCTCTAACCGCGCCTTTTCGCGCGCCTCGGCCTCCGCACGGGCTTTTTCCGCGGCGATGCGGGCGGCTTCAGCTTCGGCAGCCTCTTTGGCCTTTTTCTCGGCTTCGGCTTTCGCACGGTTCTCGGCGATCTGACGGCGTGTCTCCTCCAGCGCCGCTTCGGCTTCGGCCTTGCGCTTGGCTTCGGCTTCCGCTTCGGCCTCGGCCTTGGCCTTCTCCTTCTCCTCACGGTCCCCACCGAAGATCTTGCTCAAGATTCCCTTGCCGAATTCCTTCTTTTCCTTTTCGTCTGACATGTCAAAACCTCCTGTTGACTATGAAAATGATCAGCTATTCTAAGAGAAATCCTGGATCAACATGACCCGCGTTTACGGTTGCGCCTGGCACAGTCTTTCTCCAGAATCGCTGTAAAAAACCTTACTGACGCAGCAAAGCCTTCAGAATGCTCTGGGCGATCACCATGCCGGCAGCCTGACGCGGCGTCTGCGCCTGGGACGGTTGTGCGGCAAGCAGCGCCCGAATGAACGCTAATCGCGCCACGGCCGGATCGGCGCCGGCCTGTTGCGCTTGCAGATAGGCCAGGCCTGCGGGCAACAGACGCCCTAAAAGGTCGCCCCAATCCGGGCCGCTGCTTTGCGGCGTTTGACTTTGTTGGGGCTGGGCCGGCTGCGTCCCACCTGTCCCCATCAGCAGGTCGAGTAAACCGCCGAGCGGCGCCTGGGGTTGCGGCTGCGGTTGCGGTTGCGCCTGGACCTGCGGCTGTTGTGCGCCGCCGGTCCCCATCAGCAGGTCGAGCAAGCCGCCCAACGGCGCTTGCGGTTGCGGCTGCGGTTGCGCCTGGACCGGTGGCTGTTGCGCGCCGCCGGTCCCCATCAGCAGGTCGAGCAAGCCGCCCAACGGCGCCTGGGGTTGTGGCTGGGGCTGTGGTTGCGCCTGGACTTGCGGCTCTGGTGCGCCGCCGGTCCCCATCAGCAGATCGAGTAAGCCGCCCAACGGCGCCTGCGGTTGCGGCTGAGGCTGCGGTTGCGCCTGGACCTGCGGTTGCTGGGCGCCGGCCAATCCCATCACCAGATCCAGCACGCTCCGTGTGGGTTGCTGGGGTTCGGGCGTGCCCTGAGCGGGGACTGCGCCCAACAGGGTTTCCAGCAGGGTCATGCCATCGGCGCGGGTCAATTGCGTGCGCTCTTCAAATTTCTCGGCTGCCTGGAGCAATCCCTGCGCATAGTATTGGCCGGTGCTTCCCTGACCGGCTTCGTTGAGGCGCAGACCGGCATAGCGCAACGCCACGGATGGCGGTTCTTCGCTGTGCGCACGCAGGGCATCGGTCACGACATGCATGTTGGATACCATGTTGTCGCCATGATTGCGGTTGTAGGCATCGAGGGCATTGATGGTTTCACGTTGTTCGTTGAGGGCCTGAAGGGCTTGTTCGAACAAATTTACCAGGTCAACCGGCGATTGTGATTCGGACATACAAAAAACCTCCTCAAACAAATCAACTATAGCGCGTCAGGAGTTTATAACCGCCTGGCCGCCGACAGACGCACCAGAGTAACGTCGGCCTTGTGTTTCGATACCGACTATATATAAATTATATAGGTAATTTCTTAGAAAGTCAAAACTTGATGCGCGTGAGGGTGCATTTCAGGACGGGGGCAGTTTTTTGAGTTTTCCCCTCTCACCCCCTGCCCCCGCTCTCCCCGCACGCGGGGAGAGCGGGGGATTTCTCAAAGGGGGATTTTGCGCGGCGAAGCCGCGCAAAATCCCCCTCTATTTACCTCCCCGCCTCCTTTGGGGCGGGGCCGGGGGAGGACGTAAAAGTGCAATGTTAGCCCTTAGCCTCATTGTGGGTGAGGTGCTGAGATTTCCTGGGCGAGCGGCGTCACCAAAACTTTATCTACCCGTCGCCCGTCCATATCCACAACTTCAAAACGCCAGCCCTGATATTCAAACCATTCGCCGGCGCTGGGGATGCTTTCCATTTGGTAGATCATCAGCCCGCCGACCGTTTGATAATCCCCCAATCCTTCGTCGGGCAAGGCCTCGATGTCCAGCAGCTTTTTCAGTCGGTCAACGGGCACCATGCCGTCCAGCAACCATGAGCCATCTTCACGCCGGATGGCTTCCGGTTCTTCAGGTTCGTCGAGCGCGGGTAAATCGCCCACGATGCTTTCCAGGATGTCGGTATCGGTCACCATGCCCTGAACGACGCCGTATTCATCCACGACGACGGCCAGGTGCATGCCTTTTTGTTTGAAGAGGTCCAGCAGTTTGAGGGTGGACATGTTCTCCGGCACGAAGAGCGGTGGGCGCGCCAGGGCGCTCAAATTCAGAGGTTCGCCGTTCAATTGTTGCGCCAGAATATCTCTGGCGTTCACAACCCCGATGAGATTATCCAGTTCGTCCTTGCTCAACAAAAACCGGGAGTAGGGGCTGAGGATAATTTTTTTCCGGGTGACTTCCGGCGGGTCCTCTACATCGAGCCACTCGATTTGTGGCCGCGCCGTCATCACCGCGCCGACGCGCTGCTCATCCAGCCGCAGCACGCTTTCGAGGATATCTTGCTCGGCTTCTTCCAGCACGCCGCTTTGCGCACCTTGTTCGATGAGGATTTCGATTTCTTCCTGGGTGACGGAGGGTTCGGTGGAAGGTTTGATCTTCAGCAACCACAAAACAAAATCGGTAGAAACGCTCAGCAATTTAACCAACGGCATGGAGAGCGTCGCCAGGAACTTCATCGGCGCGCTCATGCCGATGGCGATGCGCTCGGCATTGTTGAGCGCGAGTCGCTTGGGCACCAGCTCGCCGATGATGAGCGACAAATAGGTGAGCAGGACTACCACGATCCCCACGCCGATAGCCTCGCTGTAGGGCCTGAGGACAGGGAGTGCGGCAGCCCAACCGGCGATGGCCTTCGCCAGCGTCATCCCGCCGAACGCGCCGGACAGGATGCCGATCAGGGTAATGCCGATTTGAATGGTAGCGAGGAATTTGTTCGGGTCGTCGGTAAGTTGCAGGGCGAGGCGGGCATAGCGATTGCCTTCCTCGGCCAGTTGTTGCAGACGTGCCTTGCGGGCCGAAACGATCGCCATTTCGGCCATCGAAAGCAGGCCGTTAGAAAACAGCAAGAGGATGATGACCAGGATCTCTAAAAACGGATCGTTCATCTGTCAAATCTGAACTTCATGATAGCAGGCTTTCGGCTTCATGCCATATCGCCGGGGTGCATTTCAACTTGGGGGCAAATCTCGCTGTGGCCGGTCTCTGACCGCGCCACAGCGAGATCAGACGCTGCGCAGGCGCGGTCTGGAGACCGGCCTGAGCAGCGTCCAGTTGCCGTAGCTAATAAATCGCCCCTATCCTGAAATGCCCCCCTATCGCCGAATCATACGCAACGCCTGGCCCCGGCCCAGCAGGAACGGCGACCGCACCGTTGCGGATGGCGAAATCAGGTTTGATGGCGTGCGCAGCGTCGTAGGAGCTATTGGCATCCACGTAGATTGTCACCGCGTCACCAAAGGTAAGACGCGCCAGCGGGATGAGGTATTCCGTGTGCCCCGGCAGCGCGTCGGCGTTCGCGCTCAGATAGATTGGACAATTGTTGCCTCAACCATTGGTATACCTCCGCTGCACGCTCGAAGTACTGTCTTGCTTCTCATGCAGCTATTGCCCCTTGCCCCTTGCCCCTTGCCCCTAGCTGAGCGAGCTTTTGCTGCGTGTCTTCTGCAATTCTACCTGTGGCATGCGCCGGGCGAGTAGGTCCAGCGATAGCTCAATGGATTCACGGGCTTCATCGGGGGTGGTGGTGCCGATGGTGACCATGTCGCAGTCGCGGATGGTGTTCCACACGAAGGCCAGCCCGACGATGGGCATGAGCCGCCCCGCCGCCAAAGGCTTGATCGTCATCACGGGCTTTTTGGCATCCCGGATGATGCGCTGCACCCAGTCCACTTCCACCTGCATCAGGAATCCGGCGGCGTTGTAGATTTGGATGTAGGTTTCGACGTCGGCGCCCATTTTGTCGGCATAAACAACCGTTTCCGGCATGTGGGTGGAGAGGCCGGGGATCATGCCGCGCTCGCGGATCATCGCTGTGTACTTATCCAGGTCGCGGATGGTCTTGGTCATCCGGTCGGCCAGCGCGTCGGTGATCATCTGGTGCGGCATGCAGAACGTGGCGTGGTATTTCTCCTTGCATGTGTCAAAGACGCGCTCCGGCTCGGATTCCGCCGGACCGCCGGGCATAATGTTGAAGTGCGGGGTGATGATGCGGGTGATGGCTTTGCCGCTGCGTTGTTCGGCGTCTTGCAGCGCCGCTTCCAGCTTGTCGGATGTCGGTCCCATCACCGCATCCACGCCGTATTCCAGAAAGACATCCAGGATTGCCGCGATGCTCTTGGGATCGTGATGCGTCTGGATGAATTTGTCTTTTGCCAGACTGGTGTGTGACCAACCGAGAAACCAGTTGGTGCCGATCAACAAGCGGGGCAGCGAAACCCCTCCTACAATAGTACGTGGAAATTCAAACATGAGTGCACCTCCTGTATTTATAGTCAACGGATTTAACGGATGAAACGGATTAAGATTTACATCCCAATGGTCATCCGCTTAATTGTAACCCGTTTTTGGGATTGTGCGAGAGGGTTCTTCAACACAAAAGTAGTCGTTAGTCCCGTAGTCGCAGCAGCCATTGCCGCGCCACTTGCATCCTTGCCGTTATGCGGCGCGCGTCAGCGTCTGCTCCAGGACATGGATGATGCGCACCATGGTCTGATTGATGGGCGTGGGAATGGCGTATTGTGCGCCCAACGCGACGACTTTGCCGCCAAAGGCTTCGACTTCGGTTTTGCGCCCGGCTTCAATGTCTTGCAGCATCGAGGTTTTGCCCTGCGGAGCGAGGGTGTTAAGGAAGGTGTACCAGTCGGCGATGTCGGCTTCTTTCAGGTTGATGCCGACGCGCCCGGCCAGCACGATGACCTCGCGCATCAAGGCTTCCATCAATGCCTGCGCCTCCGGCGATGTCTGGAAGACGCCGTAAGGCGCGCGCATCACCGCCGAAGCCTGGTTCATCCCAACGTTGACCATGAATTTCCACCATAGAATCCGCAGCATATCTACGGGCGTCTCGTAGGCAATGCCAGCGCGCTCGAAGGCAACCTGCACGCGCCGCACACGTGCGTCAATATGGGTGTTTTCCGCGTTGCCAATGTAGTGTTTGCCGGGCCGGGTGTAGCTGATGCGATTCCCGTCCCGTTGGGCGTCAATGCCGACGGAAACGGCGTACAGCAGTTTATCCATCCCGTAGACTGCGCCAATGACTTCCTCGCTGTCCAGCCCGTTCATCACCGAGATGATCGTGGTCTGGTCACCCACGACGGATTTCAAATCCGGGATCGCCTCCGGCAGATGGTGATTTTTCAGCGCCACGATGATGAGGTCGGCGGGTGGATTCACGGCGTCGGGATGCAACACGGGGACGGCGTAATGGCGTCCGTTGACGATCAACCCGTCGCGTTTGAGACGTTCATGGCGTTCTCCCCGCGCCAGCACGGCCGTGGAGAATTCAGGGACGTCCATAAACTGCGCGGTAAAATAGCCCCCCATCGCCCCCGCGCCGAAAATGACGACGTTGTGTATCGGTTGCATGGTATCCTCCAGAATCAGCAAATCGGCAAATTCAAAATCCGTTTAATCCGTTGATGCCTTAACATTGTCAACACAAATGACATGGAGGACATAATTGTCCTTCCACATCGGTCTATCCCGTTATTGCTTTTACTGCAAGTTGCAGTATAGTGAAAATCAAGGAGGTAGCTATGACCACATTGACATTAATTTCAACCAGCCCTTATGCGTTGCGCCCTTTGGTAAAAGCGGCACTGGAAAATCAGTCGCGCCTCCTGCAAGCAGGTATCCGGCGCACAGAAGCGCGTCTGCGTGCGTTTGAGACAGAACACGGCTGGCCTTCGGCAGAGTTTGTCCGCCGCTACGAAAATGACGAATTGCCCGAAACACTGGAATTTGCTGAGTGGATCGGCGAATACCGCTTGCTGATGCGACTCCGAGAGAAGATAACAACCTTGCAGGAGATTCGCTTTGCAGATTGAACACTATCTCAAGCAATTCCAGGCTATTATCGAAACCTGCCCCACTGTTCAAACTTTTAACATAGCCTATGACAAACGTAGCACGTATGAAGGCTTCATTCGTGGCGAAATTGTCTTTGTGGACGACTCAGTCTTGCATCTTCGTGAATTCGTAGACGCAGAAACAGATATTGATCGCTTGACTTATGTCTACCAATATATGAACGCGGAACAACGGTTGATTTTCCGCTATGACAATACCGGCCATCATCGTAAACTAAATCTTGCAACATATCCTCATCATAAACATGCCGGCAGTGAGGAAAATGTGGAAGCCTCCCCTGCGCCCGATCTTGCTGCTGTGTTGGATGAAATCCAGACCTGTATTACCTTGCCTTTATGATGCAACTGCTGTCGTTTCCGTTGATAGTGTTGTTACCTTAATCGCCAGCGCAAACGGCACAGAGAGCATAATCACCCCAGCCGCGCCCCAGCAGAGCTTTTCGTAGCCGATGAGGCTCAACAGCGTCCCCGCCAGCAGCGACATCGTGACCGAGGTGATATGGTTGATGCTCACCCCCGCCGAGAGCGTCGGCCCCAACTCCTCCGGCGGCGCGATGCGGTTGACGTAGGTCGAAAGCCCGATGCTCAACGTGACCAGCAGGTTGATGCCGATCAACATCCCGCACAGGAACCAGACATTGTGCACCGTAGCATAGCCGACGAAGCACAGCGCCAGCAGGACATAGCTGATCGTCAACGTGAGCCGCTCGCCGACGAGGTCCAGCAAGCGTCCGACGGTCGGCGCGAGGAGGAAGTTGACCAGTCCGCTCGTAACCAGCAAGAGGCTGATCTGGCGCGCATTGAGGCCGTAGTTCTGCACCAGCACCAGCGTACCAAACGCTCCGAAGACCTGGGTGCGTGATCCCTCGAAGAAGGTGAGCACGTAGTAGAGCCAGTAGCGTTTCTTCAGGAGGATGCGCGGCTGCGTTTGCTGCTGCTCGCCGATGGCCGTGGGAATCCGTGCCACCAGCAATCCCCCAAGCGCGATCAGAATGCCGCCGACGATGAAAAAAGCGCGCAGCGGCAGCGCCTTCGCCAGCAGTGCTGTCAGTCCCATCCCCACAATCGAGGCCAGCGCGCCGATGGCGGACAAAAAGCCCATCACGCGCCCGGAGTGGGTTTTCTCGGTCAACGCAAAGCCCAACGTGCTTTGCAGCGGCAGCCAGTTATGAAAGCCGAGGCTGGCAAGCACCGCCGCCGCCAGCAAAGCGCTATACGATTGGACTGCCGCATGGAGACAGTAGCCCACCCCCATCAGCAATAGCGAGTAAGCCGCGCGGCGCGACAGGGGCAGTCTCTGGATCAACGCGGCGATGAAGACCAGGATCAGTCCCGGAATCTCGCGGATACCGGCCATCCACAAGACCTGCCTGCCGCTCAGGCCGAGATCGTTGACGAAGAAGTTGGTGCTCGCGGCGTTCAGCAATCCCTGGCCCAGGCTGATGGAGAACACGGTGAACGCCAGCAGCAGCACATACGTGCTCCACATTGAGGTGGCTGCTTTGAATCGGTCGCGGATGGATATTGTCATGTTACGCCTTATCACCCTCCTACCCTGGCGAAGGTTGTTCGCAACCTTCGCCAGGGTTAGCAGCCTGCCGTTACGCGCGTTTCCCTGTCAGTTGGGGACGTTCTGTCGGGCCAAAGCTGACGTTGGCTTTGAACTGATACAGCACCTGGTCATCCACAAAGCGGCAGGTCAAGGTGGGGCAGAACGGCGTCTCGTAGAAACACAACTTGATGGTGTACGTGTTCTCGTCCGTCCACGCCGCGCTGGCGGCGACCCGGCGCGGGAATCGGTCATCGAAGGCTGTCATCCCCATGATCCATACGCCGTGACCGCACGCGATCTTGTGCGTCCCTTGCGCGTCGCGGAGGGTGAGCGTGCTTCCGTCCCCTGCGAAATCAAGTTGGACGCTTTTGATCCGCTGATCGTTCTTCTCGAAGACGAAACGTTTCCCGGAAACCTGTGCGGCGACCGGCGACGAGGACTGTCCCTGTTGCCACTTCATCTCCAGTGACGCGAGTTTCTGCTCCAGGGCCGTGTGCGCCGCAACATCGGCCGACAGCGGATTAGGTTGCATCGCCGGCAGCAGGTGCTTCCACACCAGGTTGAGCACCGCCTGCATGTCGCCCACGCCGGCAGTGATGGCGATTACGGCGTCTTGATCGGGCATGACGATGCAGTACTGTCCAAACGCGCCATCGCCGCGATAGACGTTCCGGGGCTGGCAGCGCCAGAACTGGTAGCCGTAGCCCTGTTTCCAGTCGGGCGCTTCGTTGGCAGAATTGTCGCTGTGCGCGCGGGTGGCCTCTTCGACCCAGGCTTCCGGCAGCAGTTGTGCGCCGTTCCAGCGGCCCTTTTGCAGGTACAACTGCCCGAATTTGGCAATGTCCTCAGTTTTGACGTTCAGCCCGAAGCCGCCGAGGTTGATGCCCCGTGGACAGGTTCCCCACGTTGCGCCCTCGATGCCCAAAGGCGCGAAGATGCGTTCACCGAGATAATCCAGAATCGGCCTGCCGGTCAGCTTTTGCACGATGGCGGAGAGCATATAAGAAGCGCCGGTGTTGTAGAGAAAGTGCGTGCCCGGTTCATATTTTACGGGGCGCGCCAGGAAGGCCTTGACCCAGTTGCCATCGCGCCGGCGGAACATGAATTCCGTCGTGTCTACAGCGTGCCCGGTGGACATCGCCAGCAGGTGGCGGACGCGCATCGCCGCCAGATTGCGGCTCACCCGCCTGGGCGCGTCTTCCGGGAAGAACGCCAGCACCGGATCATCTACCGTGAGGAGACCATCGGCCACCGCCAGTCCTACGGCGGTAGAGGTGAAGCTCTTGCTCAGCGAGAAGAGCACGTGTGGCACTTCCGGCGCGTAGGGCGACCACCATCCCTGCGCGACGACTGCGCCGTGACGCAGCAGCATAAAGCTGTGCAGGCTGTCAATGTCTTTATCGGCGGCCTCGACAAACGCGAGAATCGCCGCCGATGAAATCCCTTGCGCCTCCGGGACGCTGTGTTGCAGCTCATACTTTGCCATATAGATTTTACTCCTTTTGAAAATAAACCACGAATCCACACGAATCTTCACGAATAAGAATCAAAATTCGCGTAGATTCGTGCAGATTCGTGGTAAGATTTCCACCGGTAAGTGCGGCCGGGGTTAGCTGTCTGTATCGGCGGATTCGCTATCGCTAAAACTTTCGCTGCGGCCATTGTCGGTATCCTGCCCCTTATGTTCCCCGTTACTGTTGGACTTACCGTTGCTTTCGCCGCCGTTGGGCAGGCGCGCAATGGTCGCGATCCGGTCGCCGTTCTTCAGATCCATCATCTGCACGCCGCGGGTGTAGCGTCCCATCTTGGGGACCTTGTCCACACGGATACGCAGGACAATGCCGTTTTCAGACATCAACGTAATTTCGTCATCATCCTGGACGACGCGCCCGTCCACAACCGGGCCGCTTTTATCGCTGACCCGGTAAGCCTGGACGCCCTTGCCGCCGCGTCCCTGGGTGCGGAATTCATCCAGCAGCGTGCAACGCCCAAACCCTTTCAGCGAAACCAGGAACAGCGAGCCGCCCGGCTCGACCACCTCGGCGACGCTCAGACGGTCGCCTTCTTCCAGACTTATGGCCGTGACGCCGGCCGCCGCACGCCCCATCGGGCGGACTTCTCGCTCGCTGAAGCGCAAGGCCTGCCCCTGCGCCGTCACCAGGATCAATTCATCGTTGCCGCGCGTCAGACGCACCCAACCCAGCTCGTCACCCGCGTTGAGCGCAATGGCGATCAAGCCACTGGGACGCACGCCGCTGAATTCCGCCAGGGCCACACGCTTGATGCGCCCCTGCCGCGTGACCATCGTAAGATAGCGGCCATCTTCAAAATCTGGAACGGATATAACGGCGGTGACACGTTCTTCAGCGTCCAGCGCCACAATGCCAGCGATGAGCGAACCTTTAGCCGTGCGTCCGGCGTCGGGAATCTGATACACCTTTTCCTGGTAAACTTTCCCTTTATCGGTGAAAAAGAGGACTGTGTCGTGGCTGTGCGCCGAAAGCAGGGTCGTGATCGCGTCTTCGTCGCCGGTCGCCATGCCGATGACACCGCGCCCTCCGCGTTCCTGCGCCCGGAAAGTCGTCCACGGCATACGCTTGATGTAGCCGCGTTGGGTGATGGAGATCAAGACACTCTCTTCCTCTACCAGGTCTTCTTCATCAATCGCGGCATCCGCATGGGGGCGGATGACGGTGCGGCGCGGGTCGGCGTAGTGCTCGCGCAGCTCCAGCAAATCCTGGCGGATGACCTGTCGCTGTTGCAACGGTGAAGCCAGTAACCCTTCCAGGTAGGAAATCGTCTTGAGCAACTCCGCGTATTCTTCTTCGAGCTTCTGACGCTCCAGACCGGTGAGACGGCGCAGTTGCATATCGAGGATTGCCTGCGCCTGAATCTCGGTCAGTCCAAAACCGGTCATTAGCCGGTTGCGGGCCATCTCCACATCCGGCGATTCGCGGATCGTTTTGATAATGGCGTCCAGGTGATCCAGGGCGATGAGTAATCCCTCGACGATGTGCGCGCGGGCCTGGGCCTTGTTGAGGTCGAATTGCGCGCGGCGCACCAGCACCTCAAGACGGTGGTCGAGGAACACCTGGAGCAGGCGGCGCAGCGGCAGGATGCGCGGGACGCCATCTACCAGCGCCAGCAATTGGATGCCAAAGGTGGATTGCAGCGGCGTATGTTTGTACAGGCGATTGAGGGCCTTCTGTGGTTGCGCGCCGCGTTTGAGTTCGACGACGATGCTCATCCCGCGCTTATCCGACTCGTCGCGCAGGTCGGCGATCTCGTCCAGCTTGCCCTCACGGACGAGGGCCGCGATGCGTTCGAGCAGGCTGGACTTGTTCAATTGATAGGGGATTTCGGTGATGACAATGCGAAAGCGTCCGCCGCGCATCTCTTCGATGTTGGCGACGGCGCGCACGACCGCCTGTCCGCGCCCGGTGGCATACGCCTTGACAATCGGCTCCTGTCCCAAAATCTGCCCGCCGGTGGGGAAATCCGGCCCTTTGACATACTCCAGCAGTTCCTCAACGGCGATTTCCTCGCGGCGGTCCCAGTTATCGAGGATGTGCACCAGCGCGTCCACAATTTCGCCCAGATTATGGGGGGGAATGTTGGTTGCCATCCCCACGGCAATGCCCGATGCGCCGTTGACGAGCAAGTTAGGCAATCGCGCCGGCAGGACGGTGGGTTCCTTCAGGCTGCCGTCGAAGTTGTCCGTCCAATTGACCGTGTCTTTCTCAATATCGTTGAGCAGCTCCAGCGCCAGGGGCGAGAGGCGCGCTTCGGTGTAGCGCATGGCCGCCGGCGAGTCACCGTCAATTGAGCCGAAGTTGCCCTGCCCATCTACCAGCAAATAGCGCATGGAGAAATCCTGCGCCATACGCGCCATGGCCTCATACACGGCGGAATCGCCGTGCGGGTGATACTTACCGAGCACTTCACCGACAATACGGGCGGATTTTTTGTGCGGCGTGTTAGGCCGCACGCCCATATCATGCATGGCGTAGAGGATGCGCCGTTGTACCGGCTTGAGGCCGTCGCGCGCATCGGGCAGCGCCCGCGCCACGATCACGCTCATCGCGTAATCAAGATACGCCGTGCGCAGCTCGTGCTGGATATCCACCGTTTTGATGGTACCGATTTGATTTTCTGTACTCAAAAAACTTCTCTCCTTAAACCTGCAGGATCGCAAAAGAGTATTATACCCCAAAAGGGGGAGAGGGCGAATTCATGAGAGGGTCTTTTACGCGCCTGACGGGTTTCAGAGGAAACCCGTTGATAAAAGGAGAGTTTTATTGCGCGCTTGATGCTCTATGTCAGCGTTGCTGTTCGATCTCTTCTAACTCGCGGGTTTTGGTTTCGTAAGGATTGGCGATCAAAATGATGCCGATGGGAAGCAGCATCAGGCCAGCGGCGACGACCCAAAACCATTCCATGGTGGGGAAAACCTTCAGTAAAACCGCTGCCAGCGCCGGCCCCACGACGTAGGAGACGCGCGCCACCGTTGTTGTCCAGCCAATGCACGCGCCACGCCGCTCGGTGGGGAAGACCTCCGGCACATAGACGACGATCCACGTGTAGGTGAAAGAGGTGAAAAAGCCGGTGAGCGCCGCAGCGACGGGGAGCATCCACCCACGCCCGAAGCCCAGGACGACCAGGATGGCCGCCAGGCACAGGCATCCGCCGATGAAAGCCGGCGTGCGCCCGATGCGATCCATAATTGCCCCCGCGCTCACGCCACCGATGATCGCCAGCACCAACGAAGCCAGCAGCACCATAGACCACTGCCCCAGCGTGTATCCGTGCAGGGTCATAAAGTAATAGCCGGCCCAGAAGTACAAAAACTGGTAGATCAGCCAGCACAACCAGACCGCAGAGGCAATGACGATATAGCGCACGTCCTGACGGTTGATCACGCCCAGCCCGAAGAAATGGTTTTTACGGGCGCCCACGCGGCGTTCGGCTTTGACGACTTCATAGCGTCCGGTTTCGCGCATGAAGAACCACATGGCCAGCGCCGGGAGCATCAGCACGAACACGACGCCGTACATCCATTTCCAGCTCAGGCCCAGGACGTTCATCAACAACGGCGGTAAGATCGCTTGCAGGGGAATCAGGCCGATGACGTAGACGATGGCTACATACTTGGCGCGTTTAGCGGCGGGCGACTCCTCGCTGACCGGAATGGACCACATGTTTGAGACTGTGGTAAACATGGCAATCGTGTAAAACACCATAAACAGATGCAATCCCGGCGTGAACAGCACCACGCCCAGCGATGACAATCCCATCAGCAGCACCAGGACAAGGATGGAATACCGGCGCCCGATGATGTCGTTGAGGCCGTTCAACAAGAAGATGAGAAACGTGGAAGCCAGGTAGAGCGCCTCGTACCAGGAAAAATCTGAGGCAGTGATGCCGTATTCTTCGATGATGTAGGGGATGGCTGTGGTCTTGATCATCGAGATGTACTGATCCAGCAGGGCCACCCATCCCATAAACACAACCAGGAAAACGAGATAATTTCTGCTGCGCGCCAGAACTTTACTTTTGAGCATATCGGTTGTAATCGCCGTCATCGTTTTTCTTCCTTCTCGCATTGATTTTTGTGTCTATCCCCCGGATGTCTTTCAACTTCGGGGCCGGTCCCGCTGTGACCGGTCTCTGGCCGTGCCACTGTGGCCAGAAATGCACTTCCCATTTACGGGGACTTGACGTCAAACCAGAGGTATTGTAACATAGTTCTGCGAGTAGGGTAGCCCCCTGTTTTGTTTGAAAAGCCTGCTCATTTCCAGAACGGGGTCTCCATAGAAGATTCCACACCAGCGCGAGCAAAGATTTTAACCGCGCATCACGCGAATCTGCACCGATCGCGTAGATTGGCGCGGTGAGCGGTTTATTTTCCAATGGAGGTACTCATGAACATCACCATTGTCAACGGCAACAGCGATTCCCACCATACGAGCTTTGAGACTTACCTCGGCGCCCTTGCGGCGCAATTGACGGCAGCAGGCCATACCGTCAATCCGTATACGTTGCGTGAGATGGACATCCGTTATTGCGTCGGCTGTTTCGGCTGCTGGGTGAAAACGCCCGGCGAATGTGTGGCCCGCGATGCTTCGCGTGAGGTATGCCGCGCGCTTATCAACAGCGACTTTGCGCTGTGGGCCGCACCGCTGCGGATGGGATTTCCCGATGCCATGCTCAAGAAGATGCTGGATAAGTTCATTCCTGTGCTGCATCCGTACTTTTTGATAGACGCGGGCGAGGTGCGCCACCGCCCGCGTTACGCGCATTACCCGCGCATCGGCTTGCTGTTGGGAAAAGAGACCGATACCGACGCCGAGGATGTGCGCATCGTGAGCGAAATCCTCACCCGCACGGCCAAGGGCTTAAAGATGCGTATGGAATTTGCGTTCACGACCGACCGCCCGGTGACCGAGGTGGTCCAGGCCATTGAAAACGGCGGCGGGAGTGTGCCGTTCACGCATAACCTGGCGCCTATCCCCGGCGTGCGCATCTCCCCGCCGGCACGCCTGACTGTGTTCAACGGCTCGCCGCGTGGGACACAGGGCAACACGCCACTACTGCTGGAACAGATCATCAAAGGGTTCACCTCGACCGGCAACCGTACCGCCGAGGTCTTCCATCTGGCGCACCAGAAAGAACTCGAGCCCTATCGAGAACAATTTGCCGCAGCCGAAGCGGTATTGGTGGGTTTTCCACTGTATACCGATGCCATGCCGGGGATCGTCAAAGCCTTCATTGAGGCGCTTGAGCCGTTGCGTGGCCGGACCGGCAATCCTCCCGTGGGCTTCCTGGTGCAATCAGGGTTCCCGGAATCGCTGCACTTGCGCTACGTGGAGCGTTACCTGGCGAAACTCGCGGCGCGCCTGGGCTGTCCTTACCTCGGCACCATCATCAAAGGTGGCTGCGAGAGCGTGCGTTTGATGCCTGAAATCATGAACCGTAAGCTGTTCGCGCAATTATTCTCGTTGGGACAACAACTCGGGGAAACCGGACAATTTGATATGGCGCGCTTGCAAAAATTGGCCCGGCCGGAGCAGTATCCTGGGTATATGAAACCGCTGGTTAAGGGGATGTTGCGGTTCTTTCAAATTTATTGGGACCAGCAACTCAAAGAAAACGGCATCTACGCGCAGCGTTCCGCGCGTCCCTACCAGGAGAGACTATCCGACTACCGGACTGAGGACGATCGGACTGTTCTCTAAAGGAGTCATACGATGTCAGGTACCATCACCCTCAAGTTAGACGCCCTGGCGCACGGCGGCGAGGCCATCGGACGCCACGAAGGGCGCGCGATCTTTGTGCCTTACGCTATCCCCGGCGAGCGTGTGCGGGTTGAACTCGTGGAGGAGCACGAACGCTATGCGCGCGCGCGCCTGCTCGAAGTCCTTGACCCTTCGCCCTCGCGGGTTGCGCCGGCATGCCCTTACTTCGGCCCCGAAGCCTGCGGCGGCTGTCAGTGGCAGCACATAGATTACGCGGTGCAGGCGCGCCTCAAGGGGCTGGTGGTGCTGGATCAGTTCCGCCGCGTTGGCAAATTCGACGCCCCACCGATCCTGGAACCGCTTCCCGATGCGACCGGATGGGAATACCGCAATCATGCCCTCTTCCGCACCGACACCGACGGGCGGCTGGGATTCCTTTCCGCCCATAGCCACACCGTCTATCCTGTGGATGATTGTCCGATCCTGCACCCGTTGCTGAATGACCTCTTGCACTCGCTGGACATGGTTTACCCGGAACTGGAATGGCTGGAATTGCGCGCCGGCACGGCAACCGGCGATCTGATGCTCGTGTTGCAGACGCGCGAGGAGGAACCACCGTCGCTGGAGGTGGATTTCCCGCTGTCCATCGTACAAATCCGTCACGATGACGCCATCGCGCCGCTCATCGGCCTGGATTACATCGTGGAAACCATCCACGAACGCCCATTCCGCATTTCGGCGACGAGTTTCTATCAGGTGAATTCGGCGCAGGCAGCGCAGGTGGTCGAGGTGGTGATGGAGGCGTTGGAACCACGCGGGTATCAAAAGGTGCTGGATGCCTACTGCGGGGTGGGCTTGTTCACTGCCTTCTTAAGCGCGGAGGCCGGTTATGTGATCGGCATCGAGGCGCACCCTGCGGCGGTGGCGGATGCGCGTTACAATCTGGCGGAAGCGGATAACACCGTCATTCTCGAAGGGACGGTCGAGGCGCTCTTGCCGACGGTGGAGCACAAACTCGATGCCGCGGTAGTGGACCCGCCGCGCACCGGCCTGGAGCTGGCGGCGCTGGATGCGCTGGCGGCGCACGGCCCGGCGCGCATCGTCTACGTCTCGTGCGACCCCGCGACGCTGGCCCGCGACGCCCGCCGTCTGGTCAGGCACGGCTACACGCTGGAGTGGGTGCAACCGGTGGATATGTTCCCGCAGACGTATCACATCGAGAACGTTGCCCTGCTGACGCGCGGCGATATTTAGAGAAATCGTGCGAAGACCGCTCGCAAAGCAGCAATGTCATCCAGGCGGCTGTGCAGGACCTCATAAACGATATCGCGGTCAATATCCAGATATTCGTGAACCAGAATATTACGAAAGCCGATCATTTTGATCCACAGTTCCTGTTGTTCGAGGGTGATGTAGTTGTGTTTGGCTAACAGCGCGGGAATGTCGCTGTGCCAGTTGACCACCCCCAGTGATTCATCGGCAATCACGTGGCTCCCCAGGTCGGTGAGGATCTCAATGGCCAGTTGCAGAAAGCGTTCTGCGCTGCCGTAGTATTCAGGCGTGGCGATGAAGGTGTCATAAGCGTAGCTTTGTAGACCGCGAAGGATTGTCAGATATTCATCGAGCTTATTCAAACGTTTGCGGACCACTTCAGCTCTGACCATGCAAGATTCTCCTTTTATAGGCCGCGCGTTGTACTGCCAGGTAAGGGAGGAAATCGAGATATTGACGCACGATCTTTGAATACAGGCTTCCTCGATCAAAACCCTCTGCCTGGTAAACCAGGCAATTATGCCGCACGGCTTCGTACTTGAGCACGATGTCCTCCGTATCCAGAAAGATCAGATCTACATTACAAAAACCATGGCGCGCCAGGTCGGCAAGCAGCTCCAAGCGTTGCCGGCGAACCTGAGGATCACGGGGGACGATTGCCAGATCCAGGTCGCTTGTTGCCTGGGCGGCGCCTGTGGCGTAGGATCCAAACAGGTACACAGCCTGGATGCCCGGATATTGGGCAAATATCCGGCGCAAAATCTCAAGGCGGGGTAATCCGGTTGCTTCCGTCATCATATCTTCACCTGGCTCTGAAAATAGTCTGGTAGTCGTTGGTCGAATCGTCCTGCGCCCATTTTCATTATCGGGGCTATGCTGTAAGTTCGATTACACTTCTATCTGATTGTACCGCAAAACGTGAAATCTGGCTATGGTTGCCGATTTTTCATTTTGCTTCACTTCTAAATCGCGTTACAATAGTCGGCACTTTGAAATTGTCCTATGAAAGGACCATTATGCAAAATACCCATACGATCCCTCTGTATCAAGTGGATGCCTTTACCCGCATCCCTTTTCGCGGCAATCCGGCGGCGGTGTGTCTGTTGCCGCATCTCCTCGATGACGTTCTGATGCAGGCGATTGCCGCCGAGATGAACCTCTCCGAGACGGCGTTTGTGATGCCTGTGGACAATGCACCCTGGGCCGAGGCGACGACCTTTTCCCTGCGCTGGTTCACACCCAAAGTGGAAGTGCGTCTATGTGGACACGCCACGCTGGGGACGGCGGCCGTCCTCTTCGACGCCGTGGGCGTGCAGACAGACGCCGTCACTTTCAAGACGCTCAGCGGCGACCTCATCGCCCGGCGCGCCGCCGGTTCGGACGCGGCATCCCTGCGCATCAAGCTCGATTTTCCGGCGGATACACCCGTCCCGTGCGAGCCGCCTACCGGAGCTTTGCACGCGCTCGGCGTGACTGCGGCACAGGCGGCTGTTTATGGCACCCGCGCGCGCGATTTGCTCATCCAGCTTGCCGATGCCCAACTGGTGCGCGACCTGCGCCCGGACTTCACGGCGCTGCTGACCTGCGAAGAACTTGCCACCTATCGCGGTCTGATGGTCACGGCGCCCGGCGAGCCGCCCTACGACTTCGTCTCGCGCTTCTTTGCGCCGCGTGTTGGCATCAACGAGGACCCCGTCACCGGTTCGGCGCATACCTTGCTCACGCCGTACTGGTCGGCCCGCCTGGGGAAGACGGAGATGCTGGCCTATCAGGCGTCCGCGCGGGGCGGTGAGATCGGTGTGCGTTTGCTGGGGAACGGACGTGTGGAACTGCTCGGCCACGCGGTCATCGTGTTCAAAGGAGAATTGTCAGTCGCGGTAGAATCGTTATAATACGGTTGTATGAGTAAAGGGCTACGCTTCGTCAATGTGTTGATATGGGGCGGCGCGGTGTTGTTGCTGGTAGGGCTTGCCCTGAGCCTCCTGAGTCCGACGCTGTCTCTCAGTGCGTTATTCGATGTCTTGAGCACCCCCGCTGCGGTCACGGTGGTCGTCGTGACGCCCACACCCGCAGCGAGCCTGCCCCCGTCGTCGCCTTTTGAGGGCGACGCTGCCGTCAAGGTCTCCGCCGAATTGGAGCCATTGCCGACCTACGTCGCCTATACGCCACCGGCGGCCGGCGAAGTACCGGTTACCTACACTGTGCCGGAAATCGGAGCCGTTCCGGTGCGCATCCGTATCCCGGCAATTGACCTGGAAGCGCCCATCGTGCCGATTAGCTGGAAGGAAGTGACCATTGACGGCGTAGTCCAGCCGATGTGGGATGTGCCCAACTGGCGCGCCGCCGGCTGGCACGAGACGTCGGCGAAAATCGGGGCCGCCGGCAACACGGTGTTGAACGGGCACAATACCTCGAACGGCGAAGTCTTCCGCGACCTGTACAAGCTCGACGTCGGCGCAGAGATCCTGATCGAAGCGGATGATGGGCTGACGTACACGTATACTGTCACCGAAAAGCTCATCCTGCCCGAAGCCGGACAATCCATCGAGACGCGCATGCAAAACGCTCAATATGTTCTGCCGACAGGCGATGAACGTTTGACGTTGGTCACTTGCCATCCCTACGGCAGTCTGGCGAACCGTTTGTTGATTATCGCGCATCCGGCCGCCCCCACACAAGGAGATTGAGATGTTGACATCCCTGATCAGCCGCACCCGTCGTCATCACGCTTTGGAGCATGCCACGCTCAACTTGCTGAGCCGCGCCTACCCCGGCGCGCAGGCTCTCGGCGTCTCCGGTCCCCGGGGATTCACGATTTTCACATCCTTGACCGCCGAAGAAGTGGTTCCGGCGGTAATGGAGGCGTTGAAACGCCTCAAAGCCGGCGAACAGTCCCTGCGCGTGCACAAGCACTGTGGCACCAATCTGATTGTCACGGCGACGCTGACCACGTCGGCGACGGTGCTCGGCGTCGGTGGACAATCTACCTTCCGCAAACGTCTGGAGCATCTGCCGCATCTCATCTTGCTGAATGTGATTGCGTTGCTGCTTGCGCCGCCTGTAGCTGAATGGGTCCAGGCGCACATTACCACCGACCCGAACGTGAGCGCGCTGGAGATTGCTTCGGTGTTCACCGATCATCAGAGCGGCTGGCAGCGGATTCGCGTGCATACCCGGCAGGCATGACCGCGTTGCACTTGCTCCACGGCGATAACGAACTGCAACGCGAGGAAGCGTTGGCGCAGCTCATCCGTGAGACGGGATTGCCGCCGGACTTGCGGGCCTTCAACACCGAAGTCCTCACCGGCCCAGCGACGGCTGCCGATTTGCGGCGGGCGTGCAGCACCATTCCCTTCCTCGGCGAGGTGCGCCTGGTCATCGCCCGCGAGCTGCTCTCCCAGGCCAAAGGTACTGCGGCGAAGGAAATGGCCGCATATCTGCCCGACATTCCCCCGACGACGATGCTTATCTTCTGTGAGAGCAAGGCCGTTCCAGCGCAAAACCCCGTCCTGGCGCAGCTTAAGAAAATGAACGCGGATATTCAGGCTTTCGCCGTCCCTGCTGCCAGGGAGCTGCCCGGTTGGATCGTCAACCGTACAAAAATGCATCGCGGGCGGATTGACCCTGAAGCCGCCAGACTGCTGGCGCAGAACATCGGCGGCAACCTGCGGCTGTTGGATCAGGAAATTCGCAAGCTGCTGCTGTACTGTGGGGAAAACAAAACCATCACCGTTGACGATGTCCAGGTGATGGTGCCGTATATCCAGAGCGCCGACGTGATCTTTGACATGGTGGACGCCATTGGGCAGCGCGATCCCGGCAAGGCGGCGACGTATCTGCATCGCCTGCTTGAGGTGGGGGAACATCCGCTGGGGATTTTCGGCATGGTGGCGCGGCAGTTCCGGCTGTTGATTCAGGTGCGCTGGCTGGTGGATCACAACGTCGGCGAACCGGCCATTGTGGAACGATTGAAACTGCACCCCTACGTCGTCCAGAAAACCTGCGCCCAGGTAAGCCGTTTCACGCCGGAACAACTGCGCACGGCTTACCGCTTATTGACCGAGAGCGACCTCGCCATCAAAACGGGACAATTGGAAGCCGAGGCCGCCCTCGACCTCCTCATTGTACAACTGACGCGCCTGTAAAAGAACACCACACTTGTTTCAATGGGAAACATCCTCGCGCGAGGCGATATAAGCAATGGCAGCCTCGGCGATAAAACCTGAGCGCGTCTTGCCGTACTGATAGGCATATTTGTCCAGCAAGCTCAATACGCGCTCCGGCAAAGCGATGTTCACACGCCGCGTTTTTCCAGATAGCCTGGTTATATCCACATTCACCAAAGCCCAGATGCCATCTGCATAATCAGGATTGCTTTGATGGTATTCAAGGGTATGCGGCGCGGGGACAGACTCGCCATCCATCAATAAACCTTCCAGATGACATTCAATGGCCTCGACGGCTTGCTCCAGCGCTTCATCGAGGGTCTCTCCCGCGCTGAAGCAACCGGGCAAATCCGGCACGGTGACGCCATAATCGCTTTCAGGGTCCTTGTGCACCACGACCGGGTAACGCATAGTCCTCACCTCTTCTCTTTCCACGGCCAACCGGCTTGCCTGTAGATGCTTCGCACTGTCCCTATGGGCAAGTCCCGCTTGGGATGTGGAACAGTCACACGCCCTGGCTTGTCTGGATGTTTGTACTGATAATGGCTACCTCGGACATGAACAAGTATCCATCCATCTTCTTCAAGTCTGGCGATAATTTCACGGCTGTTCATGTTTTTATTATACACACCATACACACAGAGTCAACTTTGTGATTGTGTCATTTTTTGCGTTTCTTTTCCGGTTTGACTCCCACTTGCTTCTGCAATTCATACAACTTCGTGAGGGCTTCCAGTGGGGTGAGGCTATTGACGTCAATCTGCCGTAGAGCTTCCACGACGGGCGGTTCCTGCGCAATGAGCAACGGCTGAAACAGCTCCGGCTCTGGCGTTTGTGTGCCGGGACGAAATTCGCCGCTCTCCAGCTCCGTCAGCAAGGCCTCGGCGCGATGGACAACCGGCGCGGGGATGCCCGCCAGCCGCGCGACGTGGATGCCGTAGGAGCGATCCGCGCCGCCGGGAACGACTTTGTGCAGGAAGACCACATCATGCCCCTCTTCGGTCACGGCCAGGTTGAAATTGCGCACGTGCGGCAGATGCTCCTCCATCTCGATTAACTCGTGGTAGTGGGTGGCGAAGAGCGTCCGCGCGCGGCGCTCCGGGTGATTGTGCAGGTATTCGACGACTGCCCAGGCAATCGCCATGCCATCGTAGGTGCTCGTGCCGCGTCCCACCTCATCCAGGATGAGCAGACTCTGCGGTGTGGCATGATTGAGAATGTTCGCCGTCTCTACCATCTCTACCATAAACGTGGACTGTCCCGCCGCCAGCTCATCAGACGCCCCGATGCGCGTGAAGATGCGGTCCACAATGCCGATGTGCGCCCGCTCGGCGGGGACAAAGCTGCCGATTTGCGCCATAAGGACAATGAGGGCATTTTGTCTGAGGAAAACCGATTTTCCCGCCATATTCGGGCCGGTGACGATGTGGATGCGGCTTTGTTCGTCCATCACCAGATCGTTGGGGATGAACGGCTCGCGTTGCGCGCGCTCGACGACGGGATGGCGTCCGCCCTCGATGGTGAGCACCGGCGCGACCTCGAATGTCGGGCGGACATAGTGATAGCGCGCTGCGACATCGGCCAGCGCCGCCGCCACGTCTAGCCGCGCCAATGCCTGCGCCGTTGCCAGCAACGCCGTCGCCCGCGCCGCGATGCGCTCGCACACCTCACGGAAAAGGCGCGCTTCCAGTTCGGCGATGCGTTCTTCGGCGTTGAGCACCAGATTCTCGTACTCTTTCAATTCCGGCGTGATGTAGCGCTCGGCATTGACCAGCGTTTGCTTGCGGATGTAATGATCGGGCACCAGGTTGACATTGGCCTTGGTCACTTCCAGGTAGTAACCGAAGACTTTGTTGTAGCCCACCTTCAAGTTTTTGATGCCGGTACGTGCGCGCTCCTTGTTTTCCAGTCCGGCGATCCAGTCGCGGGCATCTTTGGTCGCCAGGATGACGCCGTCCAGTTCGGCGGAGAACCCCGACCGGATGACGCCCCCCGCACTCACCTGCGCCGGTGGATCGTCCACAATTGCTTCGGCAATCAGGCTGGCAATCTCCGGCAATGCCTCTAACCCTTCCAACAATTCCCCAAACCCATTCCCCGATTCGCCGATTTGCTGATTCGCCCATTCGCTGATTCGCCCATTCGCCACTTCGCTGATTCGCCCATTCGCCGCTTCTATTCTCTCCCGCAGCTCCGGCACAACCTCCAGCGCCGCGCGGATGCCGATGAGGTCGCGGGGCGTGGCGCGTCCGGCGAGAACCCGCGTGGTCATCCGCTCCAGGTCGGGGATGCGCTTGAGGGCCTGCCGCACCTGCGCGCGCAGGATACCGTCATCCACGAAGCCCTGCACTTGATCCAGACGCGCTTCCAATTCGGGGATGTCGAGCAGCGGTTGCGCCAGGCGGGCGCGCAGCAACCGCCCCCCCATCGGCGTCAACGTAGCGTCAATGACACCGAGCAGGGAGCCGTGTTTTTCCCCGCGCAGTGTCTCCGTGATCTCCAGATTGCGCCACGTCGAAGCGTCTATGCCCATAAAGTGGTCGGTGGCGTAGGTGCGCAGCCCGATGATCTGCGGCAACAACCCTTGTTGCGTTTCCTGTAAGTAGGCCAGTGTCGCCCCGGCTGCGCGCACCGCCAGCGGCTTGCCCTCGCAGCCAAAACCCTGCAACGTCCGCACGCCGAAGTGTTCGAGCAAAACCTGGCGCGCCGCCGTTTCCTCAAAACGATAGGCCGCCCAGGGTGTAAAATGCATTGGCAGCAGACCTGGCAGCATTTCTTCCGGGCGTGTCGCCGGTTGCTCGGGGTCGCGCTCTTTCCATGTGCCGGTTTTGGGGATGAGCACCTCGCGCGGTTGCAGGCGCGCCAGTTCCTGGCGTGTGGCGTTGAGGATGTCGTCGGCTTCCAACTGCGTAGTGGCAAACTCGCCTGTGGAGATTTCGGCGTAGGCGAGGCCGGCGCGTTGGCCTTCGATGACCACCGCCGCCAGATAGTTGGAGCGTTTCTCGTCGAGCATGGTCGGCTCGATGAGGGTACCGGCGGTGACGACGCGCTCGATGCGTCGTTCCATCGGCCCGCGGCCGTTGGGTTCGCCCACCTGCTCGGCGATGGCGACGCGATAGCCTTTCTCGATCAAACGGGCGATGTAGTTTTCGACGGCATGATAAGGCACACCGGCCATCGGCACGCGCTCGCCCTTTGCCACCGGCCGTGAAGTGAGCACCAGGTCCAGCTCACGGGCCACGATTTCCGCGTCTGCGTCGAAGGTCTCGTAAAAGTCGCCCAGCCTGAAAAAAAGGATCGTATCCGGGTAACGGGCTTTCAAATCCAGGTATTGCCTGCGTATGGGGGTAGTCTCTCTCTCGTCCATACGCGGGATTATACCTGTGAGCGGGGAAAGGGGCAAGGGGAAAGGGGCAAGGGGAAAGGGGCAAGGGGAAAGGGGCAAGAACCTTGCCTCTTGCTTCCTGCCCCCTGCCCCTTGTCTCCTTATACCATGGGCATCCAGATGTTGTGATCTTTGGCGAAACGGATGGCAGATTCGTAGCCGGCGTCGGCATGACGGACGACGCCAAGCCCCGGATCGGTGGTGAGGACGCGCTCCAGGCGGCGCGCAGCCGCGGGCGTACCGTCCGCCACGATCACCTGCCCGGCATGCTGCGAATAGCCGATACCCACGCCGCCGCCGTGATGGAAGCTCACCCACGTCGCGCCGCCCACCGCGTTGATGAGCGCGTTGAGGATGGGCCAGTCGGAGATGGCGTCGGAGCCGTCGCGCATACCTTCGGTTTCGCGGTTGGGGCTGGCGACGGAGCCGGCGTCCAGGTGGTCGCGTCCGATGACGATGGGCGCGCGGATGCGCCCGGCAGCCACCGCATCGTTGAACGCCAGGCCGGCGCGGACGCGCTCACCGTAGCCGAGCCAGCAGATACGCGCCGGTAGCCCCTGCCAGGCCACCTGCGCCTCGGCCATTTTCAGCCAGCGGATGAGATGCTCGTTCTCCGGGAACAGCGCCATAATGATGCGGTCGGTCTCGTAGATGTCGTCTGGATCGCCGGAGAGTGCGACCCAGCGGAAGGGGCCTTTGCCCTCACAGAACAGCGGGCGGATGTAGGCCGGGACAAAGCCGGGATAACTGAACGCTTCGCGCAGGCCGTTGTCGAAGGCGCGCTGCCGCAGATTGTTGCCGTAGTCGAAGACGACCGCGCCGCGCTTTTGCATTTCGACCATCGCCGCGCAGTGCTCGGTCATCGTGCGGATGGCCTCGGCCTGGTAACGTTGCGGATCGCTGCGCCGCAGCGCCACAGCTTCTTCCAGCGTCATCCGGTTGGGGACATAGCTCAGCGGGTCATGCGCCGAAGTCTGATCTGTCACCACATCGGGGATGACGCCGCGCCGCAGCAATTCAGGGAATACATCACCCGCATTGCCGATGAGGCCGATGGAGTAGGCGTCACCCCGGGCGCGGTAGTCTTCCAGCGTGCGCAGCGCCGCATCGAGGTCGTCCATCACCGCGTTGACGTAGCGGTGGCGCAGGCGGCGTTCGGCGCGCCACGGATCCACCTCGACGATGAGGCCCACGCCCTCGTTCATCGTGATTGCCAGCGGCTGCGCGCCGCCCATCTCCCCCAGGCCGGCGGTGAGGACGAACTTTCCTTTGAGCGAGGCATGCGGGCCGAAATGCTGCCGGGCCAGCGCGCCGAGTGTCTCATAGGTGCCTTGCAGGATGCCTTGCGTGCCGATGTAGATCCACGAGCCGGCCGTCATCTGCCCGTACATGATCAGGCCGGCGCGCTCCCACTTGTCGAAGTTTGCCTGCGTGGCCCACGCGGGGACGATGTTGGAGTTGGCAATGAGCACGCGCGGGGCGTCTTCGTGCGTCTTGAAGACGGCGACAGGCTTGCCCGATTGCACCAGCAGCGTGTCATCCACGTCCATTTTTTGTAGCGTATCGAGAATCGCATCAAACGCCTCCCAGTTGCGGGCGGCTTTGCCCCGTCCCCCGTAAACAATGAGGTTATCGGGGTCACCGGCCACTTCGGGATCGAGGTTGTTCTGGAGCATGCGGAACGGGGCTTCCAACAGCCAGTTCTTACAGTGCAATTGTGTGCCGTGCGGAGCACGGATGATCCTGTTTGCCATTGTAACCTCCCTTGCGAATTGCGAATAGCGAATGGCGAATTACGAATTGCGAATTACGAATTACCAATCACCGATCGCCGATCACCGAGCACGAATTACCGTCCACCGAGACTGGACGTGGCGCACACGAAGGGGAAGCGCGGTGTGAGCGTCTCGGCGATGGCCTGTGCCTGGGCTTGCGTCGCAGCGACGCCGAACACACTCGCGCCCGATCCTGACAGCAACGCGGCTTGGGCGCCGGCTTCCAGCAAACTGCGTTTGGCCGCAGCGATGGCCGGGTATTCTTCGAGAACGGTATACTCGAAATCATTGTGCAGATTGGCGATGATACCGGCGACATCCTGACGCTCGATGGCGGCAATCATCTGCGCGCTCTTGTCGGCAAAGGTGAACCGCTCTAATTTCAAGCCTTCATACGCGCTGCGCGTCGAGACGAAAACGCCTGGGTTGACGATGACAAGGTACAGGGTCGGCGGCGCCGGCAGCGGTTGGACGACTTCCCCGCGCCCGGTCGCCAGTGCCGTCCCACCCAGGATGCAGAACGCCACATCCATCCCAATTTCTTGTCCGATTTCCAACAATTCCTTCTGCGATAACCCCAACTGCCAGAAGGTGTTCAATCCCACCAACGTCGCGGCGGCGTCGGCGCTGCCGCCACCCATCCCGCCGCCGACGGGGATGCGCTTGATGAGCTTGAATTTCACCCCACGATCCACCCCGCAGCGCTCTTTGAGCAGCGTCGTGGCCTTCCAGATCGAATTGCGGGCCGTGCTGGGCACCATGCGGTTGGTGGACTGAATGGTGATGCCCGCATGGGCATCCATAATCGTGAGATCATCGCACAGCGCGGTTTGCTGCATCACCGATTTAATCTCATGATACCCCGACGGCAGCCGGCGGAGAATCTCCAGCGTCAGATTGATCTTTGCGTAAGCCTTGATGGTGAGTTCGGTCATTTTTAGTCAAAAGTTGAGTTGAAGGTCCAGAGTCAACAATTGGAATCTCAAAATCCAAAATCTAAAATCCAAAATCAAAAATCGGAAATCCGTTGACATAAACTCACAATCGCAAACACCTGAATCCCCTCGCCGCGCCCGAAGGCTGTCAGGTTCTCGCCGCTGGTGGCATTGATGCCGATTTTTGATTCATCAATGCCAAGCACCTGCGCGAGGCTCTGTTTGATCGCGTCGGCCCACGGCTCGATACGCGGACGACGGCCTTCGATGCTGATCCCCAGGTTGTTGATGACACAGTTTTTCTCCGCCAGCATGCGCAGCGGGATTTTCAGGTACTCGCGGCTGTCGGTGATGCCGTCTTCCAAACAGAGCTTGTCGCAGTAATAACCGATGGAGCGCCCGCCGACGGCCTGCGTGAGCGCGTTGAAGACGGCGTGCAGGATCACATCGGCGTCGGAGTTGCCCTTCAGCCCGCGCTCGCCGGGAATCACCACCCCGCCCAAAACCAGCGGCTTGTCGTCCCCTTCGTCCACAAAATGATGGCTGTCCTGTCCAAATCCAACGTAAAACATTTCCCCTCCCCGTCTACCGTCTACTTTCCCCAACAACACCTCGGCGATGGCCAGGTCTTCCGGCGTGGTGATCTTGATGTTGGCGTAGCTCCCCAGCGTGATTCTGACCGCGCCGCCCAGCCGTGTGACCAGACCGGTATCGTCGGTACTTTGCACGCCGTCGCGCATGGCTGCCGCGTAAGCCTCTTTGATGATCGCCGCTTTGAAGCCTTGCGGCGTCTGCACCTGCCATAACGTGCTGCGGTCCAGATGCGCCTCGATGAAGCCCTTGCGCACGCGCACCGTCGTATCCTTCGCCGGTACGGCGACGACCGCGCTGCCGTATTCGACGACATCGTGGATGACCGCTTCGATTTCCCGCTGTGCGATGAGCGGCCGCGCGCCGTCGTGGAAGAGCACGATGTCGCAGTCGTCCGTTGCGCACAGTCCGTTATAGGCCGACGCCTGGCGCGTATCGCCGCCAAGCACGATCCGGGCGACTTTGGTGATCCCGTATTCGGCGACGAGCGCCTGGTATGCGGTTAGATTCCCGGCGCTTGTGACCAGTACAATGGTATCAACGGCGGCGCACTGCTGAAAGGCTTCCAATGTGTGGACGATCACCGGTTTGCCCGCCAGCGGTAGTAAGTGCTTGTTGATTGTGGATTGCATCCGCGTGCCGCTTCCGGCGGCGAGGATAACAGCTACAGTATGCATGGCGTTTTTTCTTGAAACAATACAACTTTGTTAAGTCGCAGACTCATCACTGGGACATAAAGAGCGCAGAGCTTTTTTAGCTTCAGGGGTACTCTGCGCCTCAATTCAATATCAAAGAGAATGGTCAGATCTTGCCAGTGTTGTTAGACAATGACGCAATTCGGCCTCAAAATGTTTGAAACCGGCATCTGCCTTGCCAATTGCATAGAAGTTCAACGCTCGAACAATGTCGGCTGCATATTCGATACCGCCAAGTGGGGGAAGAATGCTGGCTTGTTTGAACGCCTCGCGGAGCGCATTTTTATATCGTCCGCGGTCGCATTTGTAACGGGGTGTATTGGGATTGATATCTGCACCAATGGCTTGCGCTAAGGCTACGGCATCCTCAAGATACCAGCGTTCAATGTGCGGATCAGGTATGGCATATACGACAGCGTCATTATAACCAGACCGCTCTACAATACTTTGAAGTTCTTTACGCTTGTCGAGGTATCCCTGGCAATTGCCGTCTATCGCGATGACCAGGATGTCGAAACTGGTTGTACGGCTGCTTTGCACATCACGCAGAAATTTACGCAGTTCTGTTATGACCCGTCCTTTGCCGCCTGTTGTACTACGCGCATCATGCCGCAATTTCTTGCTATCAAGTCCCACATCTTGCGCAATTCGGACAACCAGAGCCTGGAGAAAAACTTCTTGTCCGACATCCTCTAAAAAATAGCCCACTGTGATTTCAGCCACCGTAATCTCCCCGAAGCAATCGTTCGGTAAATGAGGTTTCTCTCTCTGTTCCTACGGCATCTTCCACTTTGCTTTCAAAGAACAAAGGTAAATCCAAGGGGGCAAATATGGTGGCTCGATTCTGTTTGCTGCATAGTAAAACGGAAGCCTCTTCAAAATAGTTGGGCAAGTTTGGCGAATGAGTATTGATAAGAAGTTGTTTCCCAGAACTTGCTGCGTTCTTGAGCAATTCGGCAATCAATTGCAACCGTCGTGGATGCACGCCATTTTCTGGTTCTTCATATCCTATGAGCGTCGTAGGTGATAGGGGATTAGTAATCGCTAACAAGCCTAAAATACGCAAAGTGCCTTCGGAAATGACGCGGGCGGAGAACGGTACCTGATCTTCAAAGATTTGCAACTGTAAAAAACCTTCCCCGGTGCGTTCTACATCGAAACCATCCAGGTTGGGGATCAAAGTCTTGAGCGCCTGTTGCAAAGCGCGATACTGGGCCTGATTATTGGCTCGCAATGTGTTATAGAAAGCAGCCAGATCGCTGCCGAATGGCCCTAAGGTGCGCACCTCCTTTAAGGCCGACTCTTCACGCATAGATTGGGGTTCCAAATAATAGAAACGCCAACGTGATAATTCTTCCTTGAAAGCTGTGATGTGTGGATAGTGGGGCGGATAGAGCGGGCGCGAGATCAAAGTATAAGGTAGACCGATCTCATGGACGGTAGGATGACTTTGTCTTTCCATTCGCAAGTGCAAACGGTCCTCTCCTACCTTCTCGACAAAAGCGTTCCGCGATTGACGCACTGAACCGTCATTGTTCAATGCAACTAACCGCTCATTCAACACCCGCAAATAGCCGGAATCCGTTTGTAATTCTACTGTCAGCGTATAACGTAAACGCCGTTCAATGATTCGTCGCCGTCGTGTACTCCCGCTTTCTTCTTCATCAGGTAGACCTTCGCGCATTTTCTGAATACGCTCTTCTACATCCTGAATGACATCGTCTCCCAGATCAACGTCCACTTCAATGGTAAACTGCGCTGCTTTTTGCGCTAACAGGGCTTTGACGCCGCCTTCTCCATAATAAAATGCTTCCACAGGCATGCCTCGATGTTCAGCAAAGGCTTCACGTAAGGTGTCACTGGTCGCCATACGGCTCAACAAAGCCAATGCATCCAATAGATTGCTTTTGCCTGCGGCATTAGCGCCAAGGATTAGGGTCAACGCAGATAGCTCAATGTCAATATCGCGTAGAGATTTGTATCCTTGAACTTTCACTCTCCTGATCATCCGCTGTCCCTCATTGGCTTAACCACCAATTGTCTTACATCCATAGGTCTGGATGTGTCAGAACATTCTCAATCCCGGTATGTGTAGTTTAAGATGACTACCCTGAAAAGTCAACCATGTCTTTGAGCCACGCCATCACCTGCTCAATCGTCGCCTCCGGCGTCGAAGCGCCCGCCGTGACGCCGACTTTCTCCGCGCCGACAAACCACGCCGCATCCAGTTCATCCGCTGCGGCAATGCGATACGTGCGCGGGTTGACCTGCGCGCACACTTCGGCCAGACGGCGGCTGTTGGAACTGTGCGCCTCGCCGATGACGAGCATCACGTCCACCTGCTGCGCCGTCTCGACGGCGGCCGCTTGACGCTGTGCGGTAGCGTTGCAAATGGTGTTGTGCGCGCGCAACTCCTGGCATTTGCCCATCAACGCGCCGACGACAGCCTGGTAGTCGGCAGGGATTTTGGTGGTCTGTGAAACCACGCCGATTTTCTTGTGGCGCGGCAGGGTGGCCACATCGGCGAGGTTTTGCACAACCATGGCCCCCTCTCCAGCCCAGCCGGCGATGCCGATGACTTCCGGGTGCTGCGGTTGCCCGTAGATGACGACCTGATACCCCTCGGCGTGAAGGGCGCGCGCAAGCTGTTGCACTTTGATCACGAGAGGACATGTCCCGTCCACCACGCGTAAACCTTTGGCGTGCGCCGCTTCCAGCACCTCCGGCGGGACGCCGTGCGCACGGATGATGACCGTCCCGCCCTCAATCTCATCAAGGTCATCTTTTGTCCACACGCCGCGTTCCTGTAACTGTGTCACCACCTCGGTGTTGTGGACGATGGGACCGAGTGTGTAGACCGGCCCCGCGGCGCTTGCAGCAGTCTCTTCGGCTATTTTGAGGGCGCGTTTCACGCCGAAACAAAAGCCCATTTCTTTCGCGCGGAGGATTTCCATTTCACTTCTCCGAGATTAACCACCGATTTTCACGAATCCACACAAATTTGAATGCTTACATTCGTGGAGATTCGTGAAAATTCGTGGTGAAATTATTATGAAGCAGCCTGGGCGTGGACGTATGCCCTGGCCCAACGGTCAACTTCAAGTATAGCCTCGAATGTGGGGTTGTCCACGCCGGTATGGGCACTGAGGGCCTGCTCGACCAGCCGGGGGATGTCGGAGAACTTAATGCGCTCGTGCAAATACAGATCCACGGCTTCTTCATCTGCTGCACAGAGAACCGTGGGATAAGTGCCGCCTGCCATTCCCGCCTCGCGGGCCAGACGCAAGCACGGGAAGCGCGTCGTGTCGGGCGCTTCAAAGGTCAGCGCGTGCGTGGCGATCAAATCCAGGGGATTGCAGATTTGCGGCGTGCGCACGGGGTAATTCAGCGCGTACTGAATGGCGAGACGCATATCAGGGGCCGAAAGCTGCGCCTTGATCGCGCCGTCCACGTACTGTACCATCGAATGGATGATGCTCTGCGGGTGAACGATCACGTCAATCTGCGCGTAGGGCTTCCCGAAGAGCCAATGCGCCTCGATGATCTCGAAACCTTTGTTCATCAGCGTAGCCGAGTCAATGGTGATCTTCTGTCCCATCACCCACGTGGGATGTTTGAGCGCGGCGGCAGGCTTGAGGTCGTGGAGCTGCTCTGCACTGTAGGTGCGGAACGGCCCACCGGACGAGGTGAGGATGAGTCTGGCGACCGCGTCGCTGTCTTCGCCACGCAGGCATTGCCAGAGTGCGCTGTGCTCGCTGTCAATGGGGCGCAGTTCCACGCTGTATTTGTGCACGGCCTCCATCACCAACGCCCCGGCCATCACCAGCACCTCCTTGTTGGCGATGGCGATCGGTTTGCGCGCCTCAATGGCGGCGAGGGTGGGTACAAAGCCCGCCTTGCCTGCCGTGGCGACGACCACCAGGTCTACGTCCGGCCGGGTGACGATCTCCACCAGACCGGCTTCGCCGGTCAAAATATGGGCATGGACGACACGAGATGCGTCCGCAGCTTCGCTCACGGCGACGAGCGCCGGCTTAAACTCGCGGATTTGCTGATTGAGGAGTGACACATTACGTCCAGCGGCCAGCGCCGCGACGCAAAAATGATCGGGCAGCGCCCGAATCACCTCCAGGGTTTGCCGCCCGATCGAGCCGGTACTGCCGAGGATCGCCACCCGCTGCGGCATATCAGCCCGCCACGTTCCGGCTGAACGTTTGATGTTGCAGGTCCGCATTGAATCTGGGCACATCGGCGAACGCGCGACTATCCGGCAATGCGACGCTGTAATACCAGGGTACGCTGAACAGTTCGGGGAACGTTTGCTGGATTACGCTGACGATACCGGCGGCATCGAGGTTGTAGCGCTTCAGGAAAAGACCCCGCTCGCCGTGCTCGATGAATTCATCGGGCAGCCCCAGACGTTTGAGCGTGACGTAGTTCAGGCCGCGCGTTTCCAAAAGCTCCATCACGGCGGAACCGAACCCGCCCGCCAGCACCCCTTCCTCGACCGTCACCAGGCGGTTGAAATTCAGCGCCAGGCTCTTGAGCAAGTTACCGTCCAGCGGCTTGACGAAGCGCGCATTGACCACAGCGGCTTCCACGCCCAGGCTTGAAAGGGCTTTGGCCGCTTCCAGCGCCGGATAGACCATTGAACCGAGAGCGAGAATGGCGAGGTCCGTACCCGCGCGCAGCATTTCCGCCTCTCCCACACGGAGGATGTTAGGCTGTTGCGACAACGCCACCCCTTCCCCAACGCTCCGGGGATACCGGATGGCGACCGGCCCATTGATGGTCAGCGCCGTCCAGAGCATATCTACCAGTTCCGCTTCGTCTTTGGGCGCCATCACCGTAAAATTGGGGATGCTGCGCAGGTACGCCAGATCGAACGCGCCCTGGTGTGTGCGTCCATCGTCGCCGACGATGCCGCCGCGGTCAATGGCGAAGATCACCGGCAGATTTTGCAGCGCCACGTCGTGGATCAGTTGATCATAAGCGCGTTGCAGAAAACTGGAATAGATCGCCGCGACGGGGCGCATCCCCTGCGCGGCCAATCCTGCCGCAAACGTGACCGCGTGCTGCTCGGCGATGCCGACATCGAAGAAGCGCTCCGGGAAGGTTTGCGCAAACCCGTTCAGCCCGGTGCCCGACGGCATTGCCGCCGTGATAGCCACCACCCGTTTGTCGGCGCGCGCCATCGCGGTGACCGTATCGCCGAAGACCTGGCTGTAGGTGGGAGCGGTGGTTTTGTGGATGACCTTAGGCGCAACGCCATGCCACTTTTCCGGGTTTTCTTCGGCGGGACGGTAACCCTTGCCCTTCTGCGTGCGCACATGCACCAGCACCGGTTTGTCCACGATCGCTTTGGCGGCGCGGAGGTGGGTCTGGAGCGCGTCGAGGTCATGCCCATCTACCGGGCCAATGTACTGGAAGCCCAGATTCTCCCACAGGGTCGGCTGAGCGGCCGGCGGCGTGTGCAAATGATTGGCAATCGCGCCGACGCTGGGCGAAATGGACATCTCATTATCGTTGAGAATGACGATGAAGCGTTTTTGCAGATAGCCAGCGTGATTCAAACCTTCCAGCGTCATCCCCGCCGTGACGGAACCGTCGCCGATGATGGCGACTACATGGAAATCCTCCCCTTGCAGATCGCGCGCGGCAGCGACTCCCAATGCTGACGAGATGGCCGTGCCCACGTGGCCGGTCGTGAAAACGTCATGGACGCTTTCGCGCGGCTCGGTATAACCGGAAATCCCACCATACCGTCGCAATGAGCCGAAATCGTACTGGCGTCCGGTGAGCAATTTGTGCGTATAGCACTGGTGGCTCACATCCCAGATCAACTTATCGCGCGGGCTGTCGAAAACCCGATGTAGCGCAATCGTCAATTCCACGACGCCCAGATTAGACGCCATGTGCCCGCCGTTTTCTAAAACCGTCGCTACGATGCATTGTCGAATCTCTGTAGCCAGTTGCTCCAGTTCTTCATGCTTCAACCTTTTTAGATCCGCCGGTTTCTTGATTTGATCCAGTAAGCGGGTCATATCCCCTCCCTCAGATGGTCAACGGCAATGCCGGTTAAGGATTGCCGCTGCCGTGGAATTCAGTACCTTTAGCTTATCATACCATAAACAGACTCTCAAAACCTATCAAAATCCCATTTTGAGGGATTTTGGTATAATTTGATAGGATCAATTCTAACCTTTACGCGATTCTGGGGTGGGCGCGGTCAGGAGACCGGCCTGCGCCGTTCCCGATCATTTGTCCTGCGCTCGCGGCGCTTGTCTTATTGGGCAAAAGGGTATATGCTCTGAGCCAGATTTCCGGCAGGGCCCTGCTTCGGAAAAACTTCGGTGATGCGGGTGAACTGTGTTACGCGAACTACATATCAAAGATTTCGCCATTATTGACGAGTTGCACTTGACGCTGGAGCCGGGCTTCAACGTGTTGACCGGCGAGACCGGCGCCGGCAAGTCCATCCTGATTGACGCCGTTACCTTGCTTCTCGGTGGACGCGCCGACACAACCATGGTGCGCCAGGGCGCCGAGTATGCCCGTGTGGAAGGGCTGTTCGTCCTCGGCGCCCACGAATCATCGGAACTGGCTGCCATCCTCAAACAAGAGGAGCTGGAAGGCGATGCCCCGGATACCTTGTGGTTAAGCCGCGAATTACGCAACAACGGGCGGACGGTGGCACGGGTGAACGGGCGTGTGGTCTCGGTGGCTTTGCTGCGCGACATCGCCGAGCGGCTGGTGGATGTGCACGGCCAGAGCGAACACCTGAGCCTGCTGCGGGTGCGTGAACACCTCTTCCTGCTGGATCGTTTTGCCGGGCTGGACGGGCTGCGCACCCAGGTTGCCGAGATCGTCCAGCAGATTCACGCCGTGCGCCGCGAGCTAAACACGCTGCGTCAGAACGAGCGCGATCGCATGCAACGCATTGACCTGTTGCGTTTCCAGGTGGAAGAGATCAACACCGCCAGACTGACGCCGGGGGAAAAAGAGGCGCTTGAATCCGAGCTGGTACGCCTCTCGAACGCCGAACAATTGGCGGCGTTAGCCTCAAACTTGATCGCTGTACTGGAAGAAGGACGCGGGCAGGCGCCGGCGATTCTCGATCTGCTGGGGCAGGCGCAACGCGACATGAGCGCGCTATCGCGCATTGATGCCGCCCTCGTCCCGCAGGCGCAGGCGCTTGAAGAGGTCGGGTATCAGATCGAAGACGTGGCGCATGCGTTACGCGACTACCTGAGCGGCGTGGAGTTCAATCCGCGGCGTCTGGCGTGGGTGGAGGAGCGTCTCTCGCTGTTGCGGCAATTAGCGCGCAAATACGGCGGTACGGTTGAGGAAGTATTGACGTATGCTGCGAAAGCTGCCGCCGAACTTGAGACGCTTGAACACAGTGACGAACGCATCGCCGAGTTAGCTGAAACCGAAGCCGCGTTGCTGGAACGCTGTGCGGCCCTGTGTCAGGAACTTTCCCGGAAACGGCAGGCTGCCGCCGCGCAGCTCTGTGCCGGCGCCGAAGCCGAACTCCAGGATTTGCGCATGCAAGGCGCGCGTCTGGGCGTCGCCTTTCAATGGCGTGAGGACGCGGCCGGCGTGCCCTTGAGCGACGCACTGCCTGCGGAACTGACGGTCACCGGTCAGGGGATTGAACCGCTGGTGGCCGACCGGGTCACCTGCGCGGCTTTTGACGCCACAGGCATAGACCGTGTCGAGTTTCTCATCGCTCCCAACGTCGGCGAAGGGTTGAAACCGATGACGCGCATCGCTTCAGGCGGCGAGACGGCGCGGCTGATGCTGGCGCTCAAGACAGTGCTCTCCCGCGCCGACCGCACCCCTACCCTCATCTTCGACGAAATTGACCAGGGCATCGGCGGGCGCGTGGGCGCGATGGTGGGCGCCAAACTCTGGCAACTCACGGCGTCTGGCGCCCAGACCGACATCCGGCACCAGGTGTTATGCATCACCCATTTGCCCCAACTGGCGGGTTTTGGCGACGTCCACTTCGGCGTACAGAAGCACGTGGCGCAGGGCCGCACCGTGACGCAAGTGGTACGTTTGACGGAAGACCTGCGGATTGCGGAGCTGTCTCAAATGCTGGGGACACAAGGCGAAGCCGCCCAGCAGGGCGCACAGGAAATCCTGGCCCAGGCTGCGGCCTTCAAACAACGTCTCAGCGTGAATAAAAGTTAAAAAATCGTAATATGTGTTATGATAGAGATAGGCTTGTTATTATTTGCTCACTAGAGGAACACGTTTATAATGGTTATGATTGTACGTTGCATACGGTCAATGGCATCTCAAGTTTTACATAGGGGCGACGTGACTTTGGCCTTTGAAGACCCAAGATTTCAATGGGCGCTGATGCCCCCTCTTAACCAGATCAAGGATGGTTGGAAATGGCATTAAAAGGCAGATTAGAAGACTTCGGGATAACTCAGTTGCTGAACCTGATTAATCTGGCCCGCAAAACCGGGACGCTTTATCTTGAAGGGGCGCAGAAAAATGCCTACCTGTGCTTTCGGGAGGGGAAGCTCATCTACGCGGCCGTCGAGGGCATGGATGATAGTCTGCCGGCCATCCTGCAACGGGCGAGCGTCTTCACCCCGGAACAGGTGCGCATGATCCAAACGAACATGCCGGGCAAATCCGATCGTGAGATCGCCCAGGTGCTGATCACGAGCGGTCGCTTGCAGCAGCAACTGGTCGTGAAAAGCGTGCGTGACTATGTGTTGGATCTGGTCTATCAGATTTTCTCCTGGACCGAAGGGCAGTTCCGTTTTGAGCCTTCCAAATTGCCGGTGCAGGGAAAGATTACAACTTCTATTGCCCTCGAAAACGTCATTATGGAGGGCAGCCGGCGTGTCAAGGAATGGGAGCGGCTGCAAGACGAATTGCCTGATCTCGATGTCCCCTTGAAATTTGCCGAGCGTCCGACGACGCCGCTGCGAGATGTCAACCTCAGCGTTGAGGAATGGCGGGTGATCTCATTTGTTAACCCCAGCAACACCATTCGTCAGATCGCGCAGTTCAACAACATGAGTGAGCTGCAAATCCGCAAAATTGTCTACAGCCTGCTTCAGGCGGGATTGGTGGAAATCGTTCGTCCGCCACGCCCGACGGCTGCGCCGCCGTCAGCGGCGGCAGCGCGTCCCGGGACACCGCCTCCTCCGACTGCGGTACCGTCAACTGCCGTACAGATGCAGCGTCCGGCCGTCAAACGGGGGATCATCCAAAAACTGATCAGCCGGATCAAGGAGTTATAAGGCTATGCAGACCTTGAAAATCGTCGTCACAGGCCCTTTTGCATCCGGGAAAACGGAATTGATCCAAAGTGTCAGTGAAATCGAGGTTGTCTCCACCGAGCGAAAAATTTCGCGCGAAGCCGAGCGCATTAAACAGCAAACCACGGTGGCCATGGATTTTGGACGCATCACCATTGATGACGAGCTGATCCTCTACCTTTTCGGCACGCCGGGGCAGCGGCGCTTTGACTTCATGTGGGAAATCCTCTCGGAAGGGATGTTGGGGTTTGTCGTCCTGGTAGATAGCACCCGCCCGGAGACATTCCGTGAGGCGCGGCGTATCCTGGACACCTTCCGCAGTTATTCGCCGGTTCCCTATATTGTCGCGGCCAACAAACAGGACCTTCCGGATGCCTGGCCGCCGGAAGACCTGCGCATTGTCCTGCATGTCGAGCCGGGGGTCAAGGTTATCCCGTGCGTGGCCACTGATAAAGAGAGCGTCAAGAAAGTATTGTTGGAGCTGCTCTATTCCATTTTGGAGCTTATGGAAGAAGAGGAGTAACCGTTTTTTAACCGAATTGCAACGGCCTCTTTTCGTGGCGCGCTGCGCTTTGTGGTATGATAAGGGAAAAGAGGCGCGGGGTTAAATCCAATGAGTTCTATTGTTACAGACCAGGGCATTGTTCATTACGAGACCTTTGGCCGTGGAAAGCCAGTCGTACTGTTGCATTGCTGGCTTGGTTCGTGGAATTATTGGTACTCGACGATGGAGTACCTGGCCGAGCATAAGTACAAGACTTACGCCCTCGATTTTTGGGGATTCGGTGAGTCGGCCAAACAAGGTTCTTTTTCCGTTGCCGAATATGTGCGCATGGTGGACCAGTTTATGGAGCGCATGGGATTGGAGCGGGCGCGGGTGATGGGGCACTCGATGGGCGGCACAGTCTCGCTGAGTCTGGCCCTCACCCATCCCCAGCGCGTCTCGCGCGTCGCAGTGGTTGGTTCCCCGATCGTCGGTTCAGGATTGGCCTTCTTGCTCAAATTATCTGGCTATCGGCAGTTTGCCCGGCTACTGTATGCTGTGCCGGGGCTTTTGTCGGTCTCCATGAAATTGCTCTCGATCTCGTATGCCAAAGACTGGCGTACATTGTACGATATGTTGAAGAAAGACCTTTCGCGGACCACGATGGAATCATTCTCGGCCAGTATCCGCGACCTGCGGCTTACCGATTTGCGTCCCCGATTGAATGAATTGACCATCCCGGCAATGGGCATTTATGGCCGTAAGGATAACATCGTTGATCCCGGGCAAGGTGAACTGATACGTCAGGGTGTCAAGACCCATGTCGTTCACTACTTTGAGAAATCAGGGCACTTTCCTATGCTGGATGAGCGGGACCGCTTTCATACCACCATTTTGGAATTTCTGATTGACTCGTGAGCGCAACTGTAGAACGACGTGAATATTATTTCCCCAACAGAATTGTGCGCATTCTGCTCCTGGCAATGCAGGAGGCGATGGGAGAAAACGGAATTCATGCCGTTCTCAATACAGCGCGGTTGCAATACTATATTGAGCATTGTCCGCCGCCCGATTTTGAACCGGGGATGACCTTTGATGAAGTTGGACGGCTGCTTGAGGCTGTGGAGGGCATTTACGGCATCCGGGGCGGACAAAGAATCGTGCGGCGCGCCGGCGAGACATGCTTCAAGTACGGTATCGAAGGGTTCGGCGGGGTGATCGGATTTGCGGATTTTGCGCTGCGTCTGTTCCCGATCCCCTTGCGGGTGCGCATCGGTTTAGAAGTCCTGGCAGAAATTTTCAACCGCTATACCGACCAACGGGTGCGGCTTGGAGAAAGTCCCGATAGCTTTTTCTTCATCACCGAGCGTTGCGGCTTCTGCTGGGGGCGGCACACCGACACCCCCACATGTGCGCTGATGGAGGGATTGTTACAGGAAACGCTGTACTGGGTGAGCCGCGGTAAACACTTTGCTGTTGAAGCCATCGGGTGTATTGCCTGTGGCGATGCTGTAGGTGCGTTGCGGGTGGATAAGACGCCGCTCTGATTGCAAGTTTGCGGCGAGGATGGAACATGCGCAAGATCATCCTGCGTGATCGAAGAAAAATACCGCCTTTCAATGAGCCGGCGCGCGAATTGAGTGTGCTGACCCATCCGCTATGGCTGCATCAGCGGGATGTCCTGGCACGTTATACCACCGAAGAGCGTGAAGTCGAATCCCTCAGCGAAGTAGGCAGCGACCGCGAGGAAACCCTGGTCTACCGCGACAATCTGTATTTCGACCAGAGTTTCATTGATGAATTCATCCAGCGCGCCCAAAAGTCCGGCAAAGCCTGCCAGGTGGCCTTCAAACTGGACGACCCGGCAATCACCGGACAGGCCATTTACTTGCAACGGGGCATCCGTCGCCAGGGCAATTATTACGTCGCCGACCTGTGGTACTACCCCTACGGCATTGAGCCGGTTGTGCGGCCCCTGGTGATGGACACCGAAGCGCGCGAAGTGGGTTTCTATCACGTCCCGACCCACATGTCCAATTTCCAGGGCGACCTGACGTACAATCTGCCGACCAAACCTTTCCTGTCCATTGAGCACTGGATCCATATCCTGCATGCCAACATTGACTTTGGCATTTTTGCTATCGGTGTGCAATTCGAGAAACGCCTGGAGCACGACCTGGGCCTGGTCTTGAAGCTGCTCTGGCGCGGCATTATGGAGCGCAAACAAGTCCTCACGACCTCGCGGATTGTCACCGTCGGCAAGAACTGCTCCATTGATCCCACCGCCATCATTCAGGGGCCGACCCGCATTGGGGATAATGCCAACATCGGGCCGGGCGTGGTCATTCGCAACTGCGTCATCGGCGATGATGTCACCATTGACCAGGGATGCCAGCTCATGCTCAGCGTGGTCGGGAATGGCACGTTCTTGCCTTTCCGGGCCGCGCTCTACCGCACGGTGCTGATGGACCGCTGCATGGTGGCGCAAAACAGTTGTTTGCAAATGTGTGTGGTGGGACGCGACTCCTTTATCGGCGCCGGCAACACCTTTACCGACTTCTTGCTGGTGGATAAGCCGATGCGGTCGCATTTTGGCACCAAACTCGAAGAAACCGGCATGACGGCGCTCGGCAGCGCCATCGGCCATAACGTGCGCATCGGTTCGGGATTTATCTTCTTCCCGGCACGGATGATCGAATCGGATGTGATTATGTTTGCTTCGGATGAGCGCCCGCGCGTCGTCACCAAAAATGTCTATTATGAGGATAGCGATCATCTGAAGCTCGAAGATGGCGAGAAGATGCATCCGCGTTTATACCGACGCGATGCTTGAGAGATGAGATGCACTCTTTTGCCTTTATCATCCATCCCATTGACCCAAAGCGGGATGTGGCACGCAAGTACCCGCTCTTGGGCAAAGTCCTTTCCGAAGAGGCTATTCATTTCGTATGCCGTTTCTGGCCGCCGGTGAAACTTTCGCACATCACCGGGGCACGCTCGCAGGCCACCGGCGCCGAGATCGAAGGGTGGTTGATTGCGGTACCGTACACGCCGCAGCGGATGCTCAGTCTGCCGCCGGAGACGGTATACCGGAAAATCGTGGCTGCCGGTAAACTGGCAGAACGCCTGGGCGCGCAGATCCTGGGTCTGGGAGCGTACACCTCGGTCGTGGGGGATGGTGGGGTGACGATTGCCCGGCGCCTGGACATTCCGGTCACTTCGGGAGACAGTTACACCGCTGCGCTCGCCGTCCAGGCAACCCGTGAGGCGGCGCGGCTGATGGACATTAATCTGGCGCAGGCCATCGTGGCCGTAGTCGGCGGTGCCGGCGCGATCGGCGCGGCAGTGGCGCAACTGCTGGCGCCCGACGCCGGACGTATGCTCTTGATCGGTCGGCAAACCGACCCCTTACAGGGGGTCGCTGAGAAAGTACGTCGCGCCGGTTGCCGTGACGTGCAGATTTCTACCGTCGTGAGCGATGTGGTCGCGGCGCAGGTGGTGGTCACGGTGACCAGTTCTGGGGGTAACTTGATCCAGCCGGAGATGCTGCGCCGGGGCGCGGTAGTCTGTGATGTCTCGCGCCCGCGCGATGTGGCGCATCATGTCATCCAGGCGCGCGACGATGTGCTGGTGATTGACGGCGGCCTGGTGCGCGTGCCGGGGAATGTGGACTTCGGTTTTGACTATGGCCTGCCGCCTGATCTGACTTATGGATGCTTGGCCGAGACGATGACGTTGGCTTTTGAGGGCCGCCTGGAGGATTACTCGCTCGGTAAGAATCTCTCGCTGGAGCAAGTTCAGGAGATTGACACTTTGGCGACCAGACACGGTTTTGCCCTGGCGGCGCTGCGAAGTTTTGAACACAAGTTAGATGAAGCTGACATTGAAAAAGTGAAGGCGAAAGCCCGAGTAGACTAACTATGGCGGTTGTGTAGCCGTTGGCAGGAGGTAAAGCATGAGTGGTGGTCGTATCCTGGTTGTAGAGGATGATTTCGATATCTCCAGTATGTTGCAACTCTATTTCAAGTCGCAGGGGTATGAGGTGTATGTCGCGCCACGCGGCGGCGTCGCCCTGGAAATGACGCGCCAGAACATGCCCAACGTCATTGTGTTGGATATTATGTTGCCCGATATTGATGGTTACGAAGTTTGCCGTCAGTTACGCACCAATCTGCGTACCAGCCACATCCCGATTATCTTCCTGACGCAGAAGGACGAACGCAATGATAAAATCCAGGGCCTGGAATTGGGCGCCGATGATTACATCACCAAACCTTTTGACCTGGAGGAATTGCGTCTGCGCGTGCGCAATACGATCAAAAGCGCCGAAGTTGCCAGTCTGACCAGTCCCAGCACCGGCCTGGCAAGTGGGCGTTTGATCGAACAACAGTTGCGCGAGCTGGTGCGGCGCAAGGATTGGGGACTCCTGTACATCGGCATCAACGGCCTGGATGCGTTCAACGAGGTCTACGGATTTGTGGCCGGTGAAGAGGTCCTGCGCTTCACCGGTATGCTCCTCAACGATGTTGTAGATGCGATGGGCACGGCGGATGATTTCATCGGCCACATCGGCGGCGACAACTTCATTATCATCACCCGCAAGGAACTGGTGGCCCCGCTGCGGGCGGAGATCATCAATCGCTTCAAAGAAAATGTCGGAACGCACTATGACTTTATGACCCGTATGCAAGGCTACCTGGTCGTCAAGGATGAGAACGACCAGGAAGTACGCAAACCGCTGATGACACTGCAAATCGGCGGACTGACCGCGGACGACGGCCCGTTTACCGACATCCGCGAGATCACCGAAGCGGCGGCCGAGATGCGCCGGCAAGCGCGCCGACAGGAACAAGAAGCCTGAGGTCGGGGCGGCGGGTAGATTGAAGGACGGAGGCGTAAACGGTGGGAAATTTGCAGGCGCTCAGTGAGCGGCTCACAACCGCCTCAAGCGTCGCGGCCGTGTGGGACAGCGCCCTTGAAGAGGCCGTCTTGTGGTTCGGGGCGGATGCCGGTGCCTGGGTCTGGGAGACGCCCACGGCGGACGTCGTTCCCTGGGAGAAGGGCCTGCGGCTGGACACGGCTGCCTGGCGCGCGTTGCGGGTGCCGCTTGCTGCTTCCCCGGAAGCGCAGGCCTGGACAACGACACAGGCGCCGCTCCCCTATATGCTGGGGGCGCCGGTTGTCGCCGAGCCCTGGCGCGGCTGGTTGCTGTTGGGCCGCTCCCACGCCCCGTTTACGGCGGAAGATGTGGAATTCCTCGGCGCCTGCGTGGCGGTAGCGCAGATGGCCGCCGCAATCTGGGCACAGTACACTGAGGTTAACCTGGCCCGGACATGCCAGGTACAGGAATGGCAAACTTTACAAGAGATCGGCCGGCAGATCGGCGAAAGCCTGAACCTGGAGACCACGTTGAACGTCATCATGGACGGCGTGGCGGCGCTCATCCCCTACGACGCCACCGAAATTACCCTGTTTGACGCCGAGCAAGGGGCATTGGTCAGCGCGGCCTATCGCTTCAACGCCGCCGTGGGTCGGGAACTGGACTTGAGAAATGCCACCTATCAGCTTGACGAAGGCCTGAGCGGCTGGTTGGCGCGTACCCGACAACCGTTGTTGATTGATGATGTGTTGGCCTTTGACGCGGTGCGCCCCAAAAATGAGAACCTTAAGTTATGGTCGCGTTCCTTCCTGGGTATTCCCTTGATCGCCCGCGGCGAATTAGTCGGGACGTTGGAATTGGCGTCGGCCGCGCCGGCGCACTTCACCGCCCATCACAAGGAACTGGCGATGCTCCTGGGAGGACAGGCGGCTGTGGCGATTGAGAACGCCCGGCTTTTCGAGGCCGCCCAGAAACGGTTGCGCACCCTGGAAGATCTTCGTGAGATCGTCAACGCCGTGGGACGCGCCGGCAACGCCGCAAATGTCGTCAGAGAAGTAGCCTCGCGCGTCGCGGCGATGCTGCGCGCCGGCATCGCCGGTCTGCTGTTCTACGATGCACAAGCTGCGGCCCTGGTCGCCGGGACGCCCTTTATCGGCATGCCTGAAGAATGGGTGCGCCACTTCAACATACCGCTCCCCGATCCGCGTGTGCTCCTGGACCTTCCCGACGAACATTTCTACTGGCAGATTGATGACGCACAGAGCGATCCCCAAGTCGAGGCGCTGGGACTGTTGCCGCTGGCCGTGGCCCTGGATGTCCATCAGGTCATCGGCGTACCCCTGGAAACGGCCGGCGAGCTTGTTGGTCTGATTACGGCAGCCAATCCCGAAGGCCGACGGCATTTTACCCCAGAAGAGGCACAGATGCTGGCGATGCTGGCCTCGCAAATCGCCGGCACCGTGCGTATCTCACAACTGGTCGAGCGTATGGAACGCCGGACGCAACATCTGCACTCGCTGGTGTCCGTTGCCTCGACAATCGGCGTTTCTCTGAACCTGAATGTGGTCCTCGATGAAATCGTGCGGGCGGTCGCGGACCTCTTCAACTGTCAGCGCACCGCCATCTTTGTTCTCGATCCTGTGACCGGCCTGTTGAACCTGGCGGCTGCGAAGGGGGTATCTGAACGCTATCGGGAACTCTCGCAAAGTGTTCCGGTGCTCAAAGACAGCCGCAGCCATGCCGTAGCCACCAACACCCTCGTGGTAGTCGCGGATGTGTTGCAGGCCCCGGAATCCGCTAAAGTTGCCCAGATCGCTTACGAGGAAGGATTCCGTGCTTTTGTGGACTGCCCGCTGCATCGTGGGGATCAAGTGGTCGGGATGCTCTCGGTGCAATTTGCCGCCCCCCACACCTTCAGCGACGATGAACTGAGTGTGTTGCAGGTATTGGCCGAACAGGCCTCCATTGCGATTGAAAATGCGCGCCTGTACACCCAAACCGACGCCGAATTGCGGCGGCGACTTGAGGCCCTGGAAGCGCTCCAACGGATCACGCGCGACATCACGGCGACGATTGACCTGGATCACATTCTCCATGGCGTTCTGGATGAGGCCATTCGCTTCAGCGCGGCGGACGCGGGACTGATTGCTCTCTTTAGCGGCGCAGATTTTGAATTGCGGGTATCGCGGGGATACGACAATGCTGCTCTGGAAGCGATCGGACGTCTCAGCAGCGGTACCGAGCCTGGTTCACCGTTGACACGCTTCCTGTCCCGGCAAGAAACGATTTATCTTCCGGACGTGGCCCAAACGTCGGATATGGCAATGTTCCTGCCGGAGGCGCGGACGCTGCTGGTGGAGCCAGTCTTTTACGAGGAGCAACTGGCCGCCGTCATCTTGTTACAGAGTCGGCAACCGGCGGCGTTCTCTCCGACAGTATTGGAATTCGTCACCGGGTTGGCGGCGCAAACGTCTATTGCCGTAGGCAATGCGCGCCGCTATATGGAACAGCTTGAACGCGGCGAATTGATGCACAAGCGCGCCGAGCAGATGTCGCTGTTGCTGGAAGTCTCGCGCACCATGCGTTCGGACCGCCCGCTGGATGAGACCTTGCTTGACATTGCCTACGCCGTGCAGGAAGGCACCGGTTTTAACATCGTTTTGATCAGCGTCGTCGAAGGGCTGAGCGTGCGCCGGGTGGCCGGCGCCGGGATTCCATTGGCGCGCCTGGAGCAGATGAAGGCCGTGCGGCATCCCTGGCCGCGCATCCGGGCGCTGCTGCAGGAAAGATTCCGGCTGGGACGCTGTTACTACATCCCGGCAGAACATTATGAAGAACTCTTCGGCGGCGATATAGACGTCTTCATTCCCGGCCCCACCGAGATAGAACGCCAGCCCGGCATGTGGCATCCGAAAGACACCTTCATCATCCCCTTGTACGGCAGCCATGGCGAGGTGGTGGGCATTATGTCGGTGGACGATCCCCTGGACGGGCGTGCCCCCACCGCACTGACCGCCGAAGTCATCGAAATCTTCGCGGCGCAGGTGGCGCTGGCGATTGAGAACAACCGCTTGATCGAGGACCTGCAACGCCAGCTCAACACCCTGCGCCTGTTCAACGAGTTAAGCCGCTCGATCACCACCAAACTGGATTTGCCGCTGGTTTTGAACACCGTCGTCCAATCGGTGACGAATTTGCTGAATTACGATTACGCCACCATCTTCCTGCAGGACAAGACCGGACAGCGTTTTGTCCCGTTGGCGACCTCCGGTTATGCCCTGGAAATGCTGGCCGGTAAGTCCTTCGGGCACGACGAAAGCGCCGTGGGGACCGTGGCACGTACAGGGATGCCTCTGGTCATCGAAGATGCCGAGACCGATCCCTATCCCCGCATTGGGCCGCTGGACATTGGCTCATCCATCATGGTGCCGTTGATGGTAGAAGGTCGCTCGGTAGGCATCCTGGCCGCCGATCGCAAAGTCAAAGGGGATTTCACGCCCACGGCTGTGGCAACGCTCACGGCGTTGGCCGATCAAGTGGCGGTGGCCGTCGAAAATGCGCGGCTGTTTGAAGAAGTCAAACGCTTCAATGAAGAGCTGGAGATGCGGGTGGCGGAACGCACCCGTGAACTGGCCGAGGCATTGGAAGACCTGCGTCTGCAGCGCGACCGTTCAGGGGTGCTTTACCACATCGCCTCCGAGCTGGTTGCCAGTCTCGATATTGACCGCGTGTTGAGCCAGGCGTTGATGCTCCTGCAAAAGGCAGTCAAGGCCTCGCGCAGCGCCGTGATCTTGCTCGACCCCAACACCGGCAAACTCTTTTACCGCGCCGCCATCGGACACACGGAGCCGATCCCGCCGGGTGGGCGGCCGGCGCCCTTTGGCCGTAACGAAGGCGTGGTAGGCTGGGTACTGACGCAACGCACCCCGCTGATCGTCCCCAATGCTCTGCAAGACGAACGTTGCCTGGTGATGGACGATAGGACAGTGCGCTCGGTCCTGGCTGTGCCCATCCTGGGCGGCGCCGGGGAATCGCTGGGCGTGATCCTCTTGCAGTCGCCGGTGGAGGATGTGTTCGGAGAGCCGGAATTGCGTCTGGTGGAAGCCGCCGCCGTGCAACTGGGCAATGCTCTGAACAATGCCGAACTCTACCGCCTGATCCGCGAGCAGGCCGAACGGCTCGGCGCGATGTTGCGGGAACAACAGAACGAGGCGGCGAAGAACAAGGCTATCCTGGAAGGCATCGCCGATGGCGTCATGGTCGGCGACGCTAACGGCCGGGTGATCCTCTTTAACGCGGCTGCCGAGCACGTCCTCTCCATCAGCCGTGAACAGGCATTGGGACGCTCTCAGGACGAGATCCTGGGGCTGTATGGCAGCGCGGCGCACGAGTGGTTGGCGCAAATTGCCCGCTGGCGCGCGAATCCCAGGAGTTACAGCGCCAGCGACTTCCTGGCGCACCGTATGGAAGTGGGCCGCCGGTTCGTCAGTATGCATCTCTCGCCGGTGATCTCGCCGTCCCAGGAATTTCTGGGCGTGGTGGCGGTCTTCCGTGATATTACGGCCGAGGTGGAAGCTGACCGCGCCAAAAGCGATTTTGTGTCCACCGTTTCCCATGAACTGCGCACCCCGATGACTTCGATTGTGGGCTATGTGGACCTGATCTTGATGGGGGCGACCGGCCCCCTCTCGGACATGCAGCGCGAATTCTTGAAAAAAGTCAGGACGAACTCCGAACGACTGACCAAGCTGGTCAATGACCTGCTGGACATCTCGCGTATCGAGACGGGGCGTGTGGTCTTGCAGATGGCTCCCGTAGCAATTGAAGAGATCATCAGACAGGTTGCAGATTTGTTGCAGCCCAAAATTGCAGAAAAGGAACAGCATTTGTCGCTGGTGCTGCCGCCGGCTCTGCCCAAAGTTTACGGCGACCGTGATCGTTTGGCGCAGATCGTGACGAACATTGTGGGAAATGCCCACAAATACACCCCTGTAGGCGGTCATATCAGCGTGTATGCTTACGTGCGTAAGGCGAAATTGTACGTCGCCGTTTCGGATACCGGCATCGGCATCGCCCCCGAAAACCAGAAAAAGATTTTCGAGCGTTTCTACCGTGTGGAGAACGATCCCGCCGTCTATGAAGTCTCCGGCACCGGGCTGGGGCTGGCCATCTCATTATCGTTGATTCAAATGCACGGCGGGGACATCTCTCTGGACAGCGCCTTGGGGAAAGGCAGTACCTTCACTTTCTGCGTGCCACTCGCCGAGGGTGAGCCGACGGAGGATGTCGGCGAGCTGCCGCCGCGGATCGCAGGCGAGGTCAAAGCGACGATTTTGGTGGTTGAGGATGACCGTGAAAGTGCCGACTTGCTCAAAGTGATGCTGCATCAGGAGGATGTAGAATTTCTGACGGCCACTTCCGGTGAAGAGGCCCTGCGTATAGCCCGTGAAAAGCATCCCGATGTGATTACCCTGGATATTCGCCTGCCGGACCTGGATGGCTTTGAAGTGCTGCAATTGCTTAAACGCGACGCCGAAACCGCTGACATCCCGGTTGTCATTGTGTCGGTCACGGCTGACCGGGCGCGGGGATTGCGTCTGGGGGCGACAGAGTACCTGGTTAAGCCGTTGAATGAGCAGCGGTTGCGGGCAGTGATCCTGCCCTTGCTCAAAAAACAGGGGACCGTCGTAGTGGCCAGCAGCGATCGCGGTTTGCTGGACCCGCTGCGCGCGGCGTTGCAATTGCATAGCCTGCATGTGCACACCGCACGCAATGGGGAACGCGCCCTGCATATCGCCCGCACGGCGCATCCGGTGGTCGTGGTGCTGGATCATCCCTTGCCCGATATGGATGGTTACCAGGTCTTAGAGCAGCTTAGACAGGACACCGCTATGGTAGACACTGCCGTGATCGTGTTGACCGGCGAGACGCCGCGCGCCGCGGAGCGTTTGAGTCCGACGGCGACGTCTGCGACCGTACAATTTCTATCCAAGCCGTTCTCTGTGGAGGAACTGGCCGTCAGGGTTTCGCGGCTTGTCCATGGGGATGGCGTATCAAAGGAGTTGTAAGTATGGCTAAAATACTGGTTGCCGAAGACGAACGTGACATTCGTGAACTGATCGCCTTTATGCTGCAATATGCCGGCTTCGATGTTGAGTTGTGCAGCAATGGCGTGGAAGCCGTAGAAAAAGCGCAGCGCATCATCCCCGATTTGATCCTGATGGATGTACGGATGCCACGGATGACCGGCTATCAAGCATGCGAAGCCTTGAAAGGGAACCCGCTGACCCAAAACATTCCGGTGATCTTCCTTTCGGCCAAAGGTCAGGAGAGTGAAATCCAGGAGGGGCTGGAAGCCGGGGCCGTAGAATATATCCTTAAACCCTTTACGCCTGATGAATTGACAGCGCAGGTAAACAAGGTTTTGCGGGAAGTCGGTAAAGTGTGACCGGTCCAATGGAGTATGGCTTATGAGCGCGATTATCCTTGAAAGCAGCCTCGTCCATTATGAGGCTTTAGGACGTGGCAAACCCCTGCTCTTTCTCCATGATTGGTTGGGGTCGTGGCGTTACTGGGTACCCACGATGGTGGACATGTCTTCCTCCCATCGCGCGTATGCGTTGGATTTCTGGGGGTTTGGCGATTCCGATAAAGTGGCGACGCGCTACAGCATCCCCGGCTACGTGGGACAGGTGGAGCTGTTTATGGATCAGATGGGCATTAGTAGCGTCCCGATTATCGGCCACGGCCTGGGGGGAATTGTGGGCGCCAATTTCGCCCTGGCGCACCCGGAGCGCGTTGAGCAGTTGATGACCGTCTGCACCCCTCTCAGCGCTGGTGACATCGCGCGTTCGTTGAGTGGCTATAACGGCGGCGAGAATCCCGCCAAGGTGATCCTCGGCCGTCGCCTGAAGTCTTACGAAGAAGTGGATATCGAAGCTGCCAAGACTGATGCCAACGCCGTCGTGCAGAGCGTGCGTTACGTGATGGGACACAATCTCCTGGATGTATTGGAAGACCTGGAGATTCCGGTGTTGCTGGTCTGTGGACGCGAGGATCCCATCATCCAACCGCCCAGTGACGAAGTACTGGAAAGTCTGAGTTACAATGTCTATCCGTTCATTTTCGAGACGGCGCAACACTATCCCATGTTGGAAGAAACCAGCAAATTCGACCGCCTGCTGCGCGATTTCCTGGTTCACAAGGACAACTGGGATGAGATCGAAGTAAAGGACGAATGGCGCAGACGGATGCGTTAATTGAGTCCAACAAGCCCAAAGTCTCACTACAGAGTACACAGAGTTTTTTAGATTGGGCGTGACAAGCGAGATACAGCGACGATGAGCAAGAACGTTGGCGGAGCCGATCCGTGGGCTGTGGGCTGGCTGATGCGCGTGCTGGTGTTGCTGGCCGTCCTCGCCGCTTTCGGCGTGCCCCTGGGGGTGATTCCCATTGTGGCGGTCACATCTCCGGCAGAGGGCGGGGCTGCACCAGAAGCGGGACGGATCGTCATCCCCCTGAGTACCTCCGCGCCGACTCCCACCGTAGCCCCATTGACCCCCGCGCCCCACACTCCGCGTGTTGGCATCATCGCCGGCCATCACGGCAACGATAGCGGCGCTCTCTGCCCGGACGGCTTGCAGGAGGCAGATATCAACCTCGATGTGGCACGGCGGGTGGTGGCGTTGCTGATGCAATCTGGCTGGAACGTGGATCTGCTGGATGAATTTGATGTGCGCCTGAATGACTATAAAGCGGACGCGCTGCTTTCGATTCACGCCGATTCTTGTAGCTTCCCGGGTAAATCCGGCTTCAAGATTACGCGCGCCGAATCTGGCCTGCATACTTCCTCTGCGGATGCCCTGGTTGATTGCATCATCCGCCATTATGCCGAACGTACCGGCCTGGCGTTTGACGCCGACACCATCACCTATGACATGACCCGCTATCATGCCTACTATGAGATTGACCGCAACACCCCGGCCGCGATCATCGAAATCGGCTTCATGCTCGATGACCGTGAGCTTCTGACGCAACGCCCCGATGTTGTAGCGCAGGGGATTGTGGATGGCCTGCGCTGTTTCATTGGCGGCGAGTAACCCTCTCGACGGGTGCATTTCAACTTCGGGGCAAATCTTGTTGTGGCCGGTCTCTGACCGCGCCACTGTGGGGGCGCTGGCAGGCGCGGTCTGGAGACCGGCCTGAGCAGTGTTCAGTTACCGTAGCTGATAAGTCGCCCCCGTCCTGAAATGTATCCCATCTCGATGGTGAATTTGCGCTTTGCGTTGAGCGGTGTAAAATAGCCGTAGATAGGCGCGTTGTTCTGTGGATTATTTTTTCCCATTGAGTTCACCATAACGAAAAGGAGGCACACCTATGGCATATCAGAAACTGATCATCGTCGGGAACCTGGGCCGCGACCCGGAGATGCGTTACACCCCCGATGGAACGCCGGTCACGACGCTCAGCGTGGCGACGAACCGCAAATGGAACAACCCGGACGGGACAAAAGGCGAGGAAACGACCTGGTTCCGCGTGACGGCCTGGCGGCGCGACGCCGAAATTGCCGCTCAGTATCTCACCAAGGGCCAGCAAGTGATGATCGAGGGGCGTCTGACCCCCGACAAAAATACCGGCGGCCCCCGTATCTGGACACGCCAGGACGGTACGGCCGGGGCCAATTACGAAGTCACCGCGGACCGCATCGTGCTGCTTGGTAACCGTGGCGGTGAAGTTGGCGGTGCTGCCGGCGTTGCAGAAACATCAGAAAGCTATGTGGCCGAGGAAGAGGTTCCTTTCTAAAAAGCCACATCGTGTCATTGAACAACAGAGGGGCCTGCGAGACGCCCCTCTGTTCTTTGAGGAGGTTATGGATGACCATGAAGCCCAAATCTATCAATGTGGAATTGCCCGCCGGCCTTGAACCCATCTATGCCAACTTTGCCTTGATTTCGCATACCCCATCTGAACTTATCTTTGACCTGGCGCAAATGTTGCCCAACCAACCCCAGGTGCGTGTCAAGGCGCGGGTGATCTTCACACCGTTGAACGCGAAATTGCTGCTGCGCGCCCTGCAAGATAACCTTGCCAAATACGAGGCGACCTTCGGCGAGATCGTGATCCCCGGTCAAGGAGATGATCTGGTGCGCGCCTTTTTCGGGGGTGTTCATCCACCGGATACGGAGGGATAGCATGAACGAAGTTCTCCAGGGGTGGCTGGATCAACTGGCAGCGGCGGCGCATGCCGATCTGGAAGCGCGCAATCAGGCGCGCGATGCGGCGCTGCAACAAAGCCGTGAGTTGATTCGCCTGTGTTCCAGCGCCATCCGCGCCGGCCATCGTGAGCTATGGGATGAAGCCAACGCGCTGTTGAACGAAGCGGAGGCCATTGGGCGGGCGATGCAGGCATTGTTGACGCCCTACCCGGATTTGTTCTACGCCGGTTATACGCAGGATGCGTTCAAAGAGTTGATCGAAGCTCGCACCACGCTGGCTTTGATCTCCAAAGGAGCGTTGCCGCCGTTGGAGAGTCTGAACCTGCCGTATGATACCTGCCTCAACGGCGTATGTGAGGCCGCCAGTGAACTGCGCCGTCGTTGTCTGGATGTGCTACGGCAGGGCGCGCTGGACGAGGCCGAACGCCTGCTGGCGGCGATGGATGCGGTCTACGAGGTGCTGATGTCGTTCAGCTACCCCGATGCGATTACCGGCGGGCTGCGCCATCGCGTGGATCAACTGCGGGGCGTCCTGGAGCGCACCCGCGGCGACCTCACCAACAGCGTGCAGATGCAACGTTTGTTACACGCTCTCCAAACCATCGAAATTCGCAATTCGTAATTCGCCAGGAGCTTCTATGCACTCAACTCAACCAACACAAGACATTTTGATTTCTCCCTATGGAGGAAAACTTGTCACTCTGGTCGTGACCGGTGAGGAACGTGAGGCCATTCTTGCCGAAGCCAATCGTTACCCTTCGCTGCAAATGACCGACCGCAACCTGTGCGACCTGGAACTGTTGGCGGTAGGTGGCTTTTCGCCGCTGGATCGCTTTATGTCCAAGGCCGACTACCAGCGCGTGCTCACCGAGATGCGTTTAGCCGACGGGACGCTGTTCCCTATCCCCGTCACGTTGACGATCAGCAAAGAGGACTTGCCGACGCGCGAAGAGTGGCTTACCCTGCGCGATGTGCGCAACTACATCGTCGCGGTGATGCGCATCGAAGAAGTCTTCCGCTGGGACCCGCTGCGCGAAGCTCGCCTGGTCTGCGGCACCACCGATCATCGGCATCCGCTGGTCTCCGAAATGCAGCGGTGGCGCGACCTGTGCATCTCCGGTGAACTCAAAGTGCTCAATCTGCCGGTTTACTACGATTTTGTGGAACTGCGGCGCACGCCGGCGCAGGTACGTGCGGCTCTGGCGGCGATGGGCAACCACAATGTCGTGGCTTTCCAGACCCGTAATCCCATGCACCGCATTCATGAAGAGCTGACCAAACGCGCTGCCGCGCAGGTCGAGGGCAGCCTGCTCATTCACCCGGTTGTGGGGCTGACCAAGCCCGGCGATGTGGATCACTACACGCGCGTGCGCGTTTACAAAGCGCTGGTGGATAACTACTACGACAAAAACAGCACCTTGTTGAGTTTGCTGCCGCTGGCAATGCGCATGGCCGGGCCGCGCGAGGCATTGTGGCACGCGCTCGTTCGGCGCAATTACGGTGCGACGCATTTCATCATCGGGCGCGACCACGCCGGGCCGGGCAACGACAGTTCCGGCAAGCCGTTCTACGGTCCTTACGAAGCGCAGGAAATGCTCATGCAGTATGAGAATGAACTGGGCGTCAAAGCCATACCTTTCCAGGAACTGGTCTACTTAGTGGACGAAGACCGTTACGAGGAAGTCTCCAAAGTTCCCCCACACGCCAAAACGGCCAACATTTCCGGCACACAAGTGCGCGACGAATATCTGGCCAAGGGCCGGCTGTTGCCGGCATGGTTCACCCGCCCGGAGACCGCGCAAATTTTGATGGAGACGAATCCACCGCGCCACAAGCAGGGCGTGTGTATCTGGTTCACCGGTTTGAGCGGCGCGGGCAAAACCACCATCGCCCAGGCCCTCGTACCGATGTTGCTTGAACGTGGACGCCAGGCGACCGTGCTGGATGGCGATGTGGTGCGTACCCATCTTTCAAAGGGGTTGGGTTTCAGCAAGGAAGACCGCGACACCAATATCCTGCGCATCGGCTTTGTGGCCGGCGAGATCACGCGCCACAACGGCACCGTGATCTGTGCCGCCATCAGCCCCTACCGGGCGGCCCGCAACGAGGCGCGCAAGATGGTAGGCGAGGAGCACTTCATCGAGGTTTATGTCAACACCCCGATTGAGGTGTGCGAACAGCGCGATGTCAAAGGGATGTATGCCCGCGCGCGCCGCGGCGAAATCAAAGGCTTCACCGGCATTGATGACCCCTACGAAGAGCCGCTCAACCCCGAGCTGGTGTTGGATACGACCACGACGACACCGGAAGCCAACGCGCGCAAGATCATCGCTTATCTGGAACAGCGTGGGTTTTTGAATTCGCAGTGAGACTTTATGCAGCTCGAAGTCTTAAAACAGCACCTTAAACGGCAGACAGGCTGCGCTGACCGGGACATCCGAATCGTTTACGCGCCGTTGCGGATTTCGCCGTTCGGCGCGCATGTGGATCACCAGGATGGATTGGTGACCGGCATGACGCTGAATCAGGCGATTCTGTTGGCCTTCACGCCGCGCGCCGACCGGCGCGTATGTGTGGAGAGCCTGAACTTCCCCGGCTGCGTGGAGTTTACCCTGGATGATGTGCCGCCCAAATCGGCGAAAGACTGGGGCAACTATGTGCGCGGTGCAGCGCTGGCCTTGCAACAACGTTACACCTTGCACACCGGCATTGACGCAGTGGTGGGGGGGGATATGCCCATCGGCGGTCTGAGTTCCTCGGCGGCCGTGGGGGTAGCGTATCTGCTGGCCCTGGAGACGGCGAACGGCCTGACGATTTCTCCTGCCGAAAACATTCAGCTTGACCGCTACATCGAGAATATCTACCTGGGTCTGAAAAACGGCATCATGGATCAGTCTATGATTCTGATGAGCGAACGTGATACACTCACCTACCTGGATTGCCAGACTGTAGCGTTCGAGAAGATTCCCATCCCGCCCGCTAAGAACGGTTTCGACATCCTGGTCGTCTACTCCGGCGTGGAACAGGCGTTGGTAGGCACCGATTACAACAACCGCGTGGCCGAGTGCCAGGAAGCGGCCCGCTTGTTGCTCACCTGGTCGGGGCAGAGGCCGCCGGAACAGCCGCGCTTGCGGATGGTGCCGGAGGCCGTCTATGCCGAGTTGGGCGAACGGCTGCCTGCGCCGTTGAACCGGCGGGCGCGACATTTCTTTACCGAAATTGCGCGCGTGCGCGAAGGCGTGGCGGCCTGGCGTGCGGGCGATGTCATGCGCATCGGGCAGCTCATGCGCGAATCAGGCGCCAGCTCGATCCACAACTACGAATCGGGTTGTCCGCAGTTGGTGACGCTTTACAACATCCTGTGTGCGACCCCCGGTGTGTACGGCGCGCGTTTTAGCGGCGCCGGGTTCCGCGGCTGCTGTATCGCCTTGAGCGATCCGGCCTGCCGCGAGGAAATTCGCGCCTTCATTGACGCGCGCTATCCGGCGGCGCACCCTAATGCCGGAGCGCGCTACAGCGTGCATTTCTGCAAGTCGGATGGGCCGGCACGGGTGTTGGAGGGGAGTGGTTAGTGGTCAGTTTTTGGCTATCAGTTTCTGAGCGTAGCACAGGACAGTACTTTTGCGCCCCCGCTTCCAGCCTTGCCCCAAAGGGAGCGAGGAGGTAAATAGAGGGGGATTTTGCGCGGTGAAGCCGCGCAAAATCCCCCTTCGAGAAATCCCCCCGCTCTCCCCGCAGGCGGGGATAGCGGGGGCAGGGGGTGAGAGGGGAAAACGCAAAAAACCTGCCCCATCCTGAAATGCACCCGAAAGTTTCCTTACCAACGGCAAAATGTGGTAAAATGTTTATACAAGGGAGGGGCGTATGGAAAACTCACAGTTAACCCAACTGATCCGCCGAGAGCTGCCGGGTATTCTGCGGCGCGACCGCGAGATGCGCGAATGGGTGCTGAGCCTGACGCGCGAACGTTATGCGGACAAGAACGAGACCGAAAGCCGCTTTGACCGCGTGCTGGATGAACTGCGTCGTGAGCGCGAGGAAAACTTCCGCAAGTGGGAGGCCGCTCAACAAGAACTTCGCGCCCTGCGTGAAGAACAGAACCGCAAGTGGGAGGCCGCTCAACAAGAACTTCGCACCCTGCGCGAAGAGCAGAACCGCAAGTGGGAGGCCAATCAGCAAGAACTCCGCGTCCTGCGCGAAGAGCAGAACCGCAAGTGGGAGGTCAATCAGCAAGAACTCCGCGCCCTGCGCGAAGAGCAGAACCGCAAGTGGGAGGAGCAAAACCGCAAGTGGGAGGCCAATCAGCAAGAACTCCGCGCCCTGCGCGAAGAGCAGAACCGCAAGTGGGAAGAGCAAAACCGCAAGTGGGAGGCCAATCAGCAAGAACTCCGCGCCCTGCGCGAAGAGCAGAACCGCAAGTGGGAAGAGCAGAACCGCAAGTGGGAAGAAAATCAGGCGACGATTAACGCTATGTTGGCTGAAATCCGCGGACTGGGGCGGAAGTACGATAGTACCATCGGTGCATTAGGAGCACGTTGGGGCTTGCAGACTGAACAATCTTTCCGCAATGCACTGGCCGGGATTCTGGGAACCTCTTTCGGCGTTGAAGTGCTGAATGTGAGAGAATACGATGACGCGGGCGAAGTGTTCGGGCGACCTGACCAGATAGAATTGGATGTCATCATCCAGAATGGTTCCTTGCTTCTCTGTGAAATCAAGGCCTCTATGAGCAAATCGGACATGGTCATCTTTGAGCGCAAAGTGCGCTTCTACGAAAAACGCCACAACCGGAAGGCCAACCGGATGCTGGTCATCTCACCGATGGTCGAGGAACGCGCACGGGCCTTGGCGAATGAACTGGGCATCGAGGTCTACAGCTATGCCGAGGACGTGGCGTTGTAAATGGCTTGATACCGTGTTTCGGTGCTTATGGAGATGAATACACCGGGCTGTCCCACACATGTGTCTGGGTATATGCAGGCTTGTCTAAATGCCCTCGCCGCTCAAGGGTTGGGTGAGGCGATTTCGGTGGGTGGCGGGCTGGGATTGCTACATTATCTGGATTATCGTACGACCCACGATGTGGATGCTTGGTGGACTGATTCTGCTACGCCACAAGTGCGTACTCAGGTCGTCCGTGTACTGGAAATGACGCTGGCGCCGTATGGACAGATCAAGACACGGACATGGGGTGATGTTGTCAGTGTTGAGTTGAGTGTGGAAGGGCAGGCTGTATTTAGTTTTCAAATCGCGGCGCGGGATGCGCAATTGGAACCGTCGGTTAAACTCCCATGGGTGAATGTATGGCTGGATAGTTTCCCCGACCTGGTTGCCGGTAAAATGGTTGCCCTGGTTGAGCGTGGGGCGCCGCGTGATTTTCGGGATATTTATGCTGTATGCCAGGCGGGTTTGATGACACCGGAACAGTGTTGGACGTTGTGGCGGCGGCGGCAGCAATTATCCGGCAGCGATACCGATCAAATGCGCGCCAGATTGGCTATCGAAACACATTTGGCGCGTATTGAACAGCATCGTCCCCTGATGCAGATTGAGGATGAACAAGCGCGGACCCAGGCTATGCAGTTGCGCAATTGGTTTCGTGAGGTATTCTTGTATGGCTGTCTCATGGATTGATGCTACATTGTACCCGGACTGCGAGCCACCCCAGTTGTTGAATACTCTTGCGGAGCGTGTGGATTTCATCGCGCGGCTGTGCGCGGCTTGGGACTTTGGGCGGTTGCCTGATGTGACCGTTATCAGCGAGATCCGCCGGGAACCGTGGCGTGACGTGATAGATGCCTGCCGGCTATTGACTTCACCGGTCTACCATCTCCTGCGATACTGGCATGGGTTGCCGCCGTTGCCCTATTTGGGCCGGCAATTGGCGTATATTCGAGATGATCCCAGTTTGGCATACGTATAGGGAAATCTTGTTCCCGGTATACAGCTACGCCGACAAGGTATCCCCGGTTGTTTGGGACAGAGTGTAACCGGACTTGTTGTTCGTGGCGACGGTGCACCTGGAGTGGCTAAAGGAGACGCACCTGGACGGGCCGGCGGACCTGGTAGTGGAGATCGTCTCGGAGGAGAGCGCGGAGCGGGATCGCGGGACTAAATTCTACGAGTATGCGCGCGGCGGCGTGCCGGAGTACTGGCTGATTGACCCCCAGGCGCAGTGGGGTGAGTTTTACCGTTTGGAGGGCAAGTATTACCGTCTGGTGTTTGGCGGGCGCGAGGGGCGGTATGAGTCTCTGATGCTGCCCGGTTTCTGGCTGCGGGTGGAGTGGTTGTGGCGGGAACCGTTGCCCCGCACGCTGGATGTGCTGCGGGAGTTAGGGGTGATTTGAGAGCGGTGCAAAACCGTTGACAGCAAACTGGCGCGCGGAAAGCAAAGCATGGGTACCGTCCTGGTAGAGCAGTTTTTACTTGTCGAGGGATTGCCAGATTAACGATTTCGGTTAGAATGCGGATGAGTTCCTCACAAAGTTGGCTTCCGGTGCGGGGTTTTGATTTACCGGCGGGTGTATGGCTATAACACCCAGGTTGTAATGGTACGGGAGATATCTGTATGGAAAACTCGCAGTTAACCCAACTGATCCGCCGAGAGCTGCCGGGTATTCTGCGGCGCGACCGCGAGATGCGCGAATGGGTGCTGAGCCTGACGCGCGAACGTTATGCGGACAAGAACGAGACCGAAAGCCGCTTTGACCGCGTGCTGGATGAACTGCGTCGTGAGCGCGAGGAAAACTTCCGCAAGTGGGAGGTCAATCAGCAAGAACTCCGCGCCCTGCGCGAAGAGCAGAACCGCAAGTGGGAGGAGCAGAACCGCAAGTGGGAGGAGCAAAACCGCAAGTGGGAGGCCAATCAGCAAGAACTCCGCGCCCTGCGCGAAGAGCAGAACCGCAAGTGGGAAGAGCAGAACCGCAAGTGGGAAGAGCAGAACCGCAAGTGGGAAGAAAATCAGGCGACGATTAATGCTATGTTGGCTGAAATCCGCGGACTGGGGCGGAAGTACGATAGTACCATCGGTGCATTAGGAGCACGTTGGGGCTTGCAGACTGAACAATCTTTCCGCAATGCACTGGCCGGGATTCTGGGAACCTCTTTCGGCGTCGAAGTGCTCAATGTGAGAGAATACGATGACGCGGGCGAAGTGTTCGGGCGACCTGACCAGATAGAATTGGATGTCATCATCCAGAATGGGACGCTTATCCTGTGTGAGATCAAATCTTCGATCAGTCGCGCTGAAATGCACACGTTCGCGCGTAAAGTGGCGTTCTACGAAAAACGCCACAACCGGAAGGCCGACCGGATGCTGGTCATCTCGCCGATGGTTGAGGAACGCGCACGGGCCTTGGCGAATGAACTGGGCATCGAGGTCTACAGCTACGCCGAGGATGTGGTGGTGTAGGTGTTGTGTCGGAATTCAGAAACTGCCGAGTTCCTGCGTCCCATCCAAGGCAAATCAGGTTGATAAGGATGCTGAACCACAAAGGCGTCACTTTGGTATCCCCTTTCCTATTGGCCGTTGCAGTGTTGGCTCTGGTGGTCTTGCCTTCAGTGTGTCAATTGTGGTTGCTCAATGCCTGGTCGGTACATTGTATACATCATACTTTTAATAGTTTAGCAGCAAATCAATCTGTGCATGAACTGCCTCCCCAGGGGCACGCTCGGGCGGCGTTGTGGATCGCCTCTGCTGCCTTGAAATCCGGTAATCCGGCCGCCGCCGAGGTGCTTGTTGCCTCACAGGCCGCTCAAGGAGAACGATTTGCCCTGGCTTTGAGGGCGGATGCCCTTTTGGCGCAGGGCGATTTTGTTGGCGCTATGGCAATCTGGCAGCAGACCCGGGATGTTGAAGCTATGCTAGAGGCGGCTTCGCAGATGGCGCAGGCCGGTCGTTTAGAAGAGGCGCTGACGGCATACGAGGTTGTCTGGACACTCAATTCAGAGTTGGGTGCTCTGCCGTTGGTGAACTTTTTGTTAAATTACCGACAAGATTATAGTCGGGCGGAAAATATTTTGCGGCAATCGTTGGCGACTTTCCCTGATTCCAAGCATTGGCTTGACTGGTCTGTTCGTCTGGGGGATGTGTTGCGCACCCAGAAACGTTGGGATGAAGCAGCTACCCTGTATGAAAATATTATTGCTCAGGTCCCGGATGCCTGGACGGCTCACATTGGTCTTGGATGGGCGAGATATGAGCGTGGCGATGGGTCGGAACAGGCTATTGCGGAATTTCGAAAAGCTATTGTCATTGATCAGGGACAAGGTGATGGTTACTTCGCTATGGCGCAAGTGTTGACGCGCGAGCAGTGCTTTGTCGAGGCTGAACCGTGGTACCGTCTTGCGCTTGAGCGTAATCCAAAACGTGAATGGTATATTGCGCGAGCGAATACAGCGCGATCCGCGGGTAATCTTGACCTGGCGCTGGCTATCTATAAAGAAGCCGTCGAGAAATTTCCTGCTTACGCAGCAGTGTATTATGAGATGGCTTTAGCCTATCGCTTAAATGAACAGCCTGAAGAAGCAAAGGTCAGCATTGAAAAAGCTCTTTCCCTTATGGTCCGCCCCAATGAGTTATATTATGTGCGAGCCGGGCAAATCTACGAGTGGAGTGGGGAGGGGGGGCAGGCATTGCAAGCCTACCGAAAGGCGCTGACGATCAATCCTGATAACAGCGCTGCTCAGCAAGCTATTCGCCGTTTGAGCGGACCGTAGTTGCGTGCTATATCATTTTGTGTATTATATTTAATGACTCTCCTGAAAAAGTCTTTAATTCACTGCGGAGACGCAAAGAACGCCGAGAAAAATTCAAGTTTATATCAATAAAGTTATTAATGACTCTCATGAAAAAAGTCTAATTCACCGCAGAGACGCAAAGAACGCCGAGAAAAATTAAAGTTTATATCAATGAAATTAGTAATGAAACGCAAAAAACTTAACTTTATTGAATTCGACATAAAAATCTTTGCGACCTCCGCGACTCTGCGGTGAGATCTTTAGTTTTTTCAGTAGACTCATTAATGAAACGCGAAAGACTTAATCTTATTGAATCCGACATAAAAATCTTTGCGCCTTCGGCGACCTTTGCGGTGAGATTTTTAGTTTTTTTTCAGTAGACTCATTTATTGAGTACACTCAACCTTCCGGATTTTATCATAAATACCACTTGTGAACGTGATCGATGACTGATGCCGAATTGTTATCTAAAAAATTAGCCACCGTAGTTTCTGCTCCCAAAAGCAGCCGCTTTGGTATTGACGTCCTTATTCTGGTATTTGGCACGGTTATCGCCCAGGGACTGGGCATTCTAGCATCGCCATTGCTCGCCCGGCTATACGATCCTGGGGCGTTTGGTATATTGTCTGTCTTTACTTCAATTTTGGCAGTCCTGACTGCTGTGGCTTGTTTGAGATACGAATTTGCAATTATGCTGCCAGAATCGGACGAAGATGCAGCTAATATTATGCTGGGAAGTATCTTGGTTTCCGTCATTGTTTCTGGCGTGGTCGCCCTCATTGTTTGGGTAGGCCATACGCAAATCGTGCAAATACTCAATACTCCGGAGTTAGAGCCGTACCTTTGGTGGGTTCCAGTTGCGCTATTCCTGGGCGGGATTGCGATAGGCCATCCGGCGTTAAATTATTGGAGTACCCGCAGGAAAAACTTTGCCTGGTTATCCTATGCGAAGGTTTTTGGCTCTATGGTTACAATCGGTTTCCAAATCATTGCCGGTTTTATCGGTTATGCTACCGGCGGCAGTCTGATTCTGGCTTATGTGTTAGGAGGCGCCGTCGTATCTGGCTTGATACTTGGTTGGCAAATCTGGATCCATGATGGGAAATTCCTGTTAAAGTCATGGAGCTGGAAGAAGATATTTCAGGGACTTAAACGCTACAAGAAATTCCCATTGTTTGATACATGGGGTGTGCTGCTGAATACTATATCAACGCAATTGCCAACCTTCTTTTTAGCGGCCTATTTTTCTTCTGCGGTGGCCGGATTCTATTCTGTGGGGAACAACTTGCTACGGGTGCCGATGAGCCTGGTGGGGAGTGCGATTGCACAAGTCTTCTATCCTAGAGCGGCTGAGGCTAAAGCCGCTGGCACATTGGCGCGTATGGTCGAGGTTACCTTTTATTATCTGGTCGTGCTGGGGATGTTTCCCCTTCTCGTGCTGACGATTATAGGCAAGGATTTATTTGTGGTTGTGTTGGGGAGCCGTTGGGCCGAAGCCGGCGTTTATACGCAAATCCTCAGCGTCTGGACTTTTTTCTGGTTTATCTCTGCCCCTCTAAGCAATCTGTTTCGGCTTCTGGAGAAACAAGAATTCAGTCTGGTGCTTAATGTCGTTATCATTGTGACCAGGATCATTTCCCTTCTTATAGGAGGGATTCTGAATAATGCGCGACTGGCGCTTTTTATCTACGCCGGTTCGGGTATAATCGTTTACGGATACCTCTCATTGGCGATTATGCGACATTCTGGCGTTCCTTTATCTAAAATGTTCAGAATACTCTTCAATAATACTCTTTTGTTCATCCCGGTCGGGATCCTGCTTGGTGTACTGCTGATGCTCAACACAAATTCATGGATGTTGATTGGGGTAGCAGGGGTAATCCTCATCATCTACTACCTTTACTTGATAAAAAACGATGCCAGAATGCTGGGTTTTATCATGAACTTGCTGCGTTTACGCACAAACGGTATACGGAAAAGTATCGGCTGAACGCCCTGTTACAGGCTATTGGATTGCCATTCCGACGGACGATTTCTCTATGGGGGAGCAGATGGTGTCAGATAATGTATGTAGCATTATCGTTAAGAATGACTTCTGTATAGGGTGTGGCGTTTGCGCCGGCATCTGTCCATCGCAGACATTAAAAATGATGCTCTCACCCTTTGGAGAATTCAATCCGGTTGATGTCCATGGGAAATGTCTGGCAAATTGTCATCTGTGTCTTACCAGTTGTCCTTTTGGTAATCGGGACGAAAATGAAGACACGATAGCGTCTGCATTATTTGCTCAGCAGGCCGGGATAAAGCATACGCGAGAAACCGGCTACTACCTGAGTAGTTACGTGGGATTTTCGAACGTGGATGACCACCGTGCTAACGGTTCTTCGGGTGGACTGGCGACATGGCTACTCGAAAAATTGCTGACCGAGCAACGTGTTGATCATGTGATTTGTGTGAGGCCGGCCGAAAATGAGGATACGTTCTTTAAGTTTGATATTTTTACCGCTTCTCTGGATGTTCGGAATGCCTCGCGGTCTTCTTATTATCCCAATCAATTATCTGAAGTTATTCAGTATGTGCTTAACCACTCAGGCCGATATGCCGTTACGGGATTACCCTGCTACTTAAAGGCCTTACGTTTAGCCTCCGCAAAAATCCCCAAGTTGCGCACGAGAATAATTTATTATGTTGGCCTTGCATGTGGGCAACTGCCTTCTACACGTTTTGTGGATTATATGGCTGCGAAACTGGGTATAGAGGCTTCAGTGGTTTGCAGGGTCCAATTTCGCGTAAAAGATTACAAGCGACCTGCCAATGATTATGGGCTGATGGTAGAATATCAAAGAATGGGAGCAAAGGATCAAAAAACGATTTATCGGTCTGAGGGAATGGGAAGAATATGGTCGTATGGCTATTTTAAACATAACGCCTGCAGTTACTGTGACGATGTTTTTGCCGAGGTCGCCGATGTGGTGTTGATGGATGCCTGGCTTCAAGGCTATGCGGAAAAGAGCGAAGGGTTTTCCATCGCTTTGATCAGGCACAGCGAAATCGAGAAGTTATTTATCGAAGGCGCCGCCGCTTCGGAATTGTCGCTGCAAGAAATCCCCATTGAGGCCGTGATGGTGAGCCAGCGAGGCGTATTGACAAGAAAACGAACCGACCTTGCGGATAGACTCAACCTTGCTAAAGGAAGGGCCTATGTGCCGCAGAAAAGGGTTGCGCCGTCCAAACGAGTGCCCTTGCTAACGCGGTTGGGATTTTGGTTAGCGGATATTATGCGCGCCCAGGTGCGAAGGCATTTTGACCCCGGCGATGCCGTCAGAAGTTTTCGTGTGACCGAGAGAAAAATTTTTCCGGTGTGTTTGCTTTACAGGATAGTCGTGGCCGTGAATAAACGCCTGTTTTCGCGGTAACTTTTGCCTGAATGGCGCTTGGCGTACATTTTGGAGGTTGTGTATGGAAACTGATCGGCAATACACCTTTTTTCTCGCTGGAAGTAGCAGTTATTACAATCGGGGTTGCGAAGCCATCGTTCGTAGTACGGCAATCCTATTAAGAGACGCCTTTGGCAATTGTAGATTTTATTCGGCTTATTATCCTGATAAATATTGCCGGGACAAAGATAACGAATTCGATCCAGATATTGTGCATTTACCCATGCCGGAGTTTAACAAATATTCCTTGAAATGGTTTCTTAACCGGGCTGTTTCGACAGGTTTCCTTGGTAGGGGGGGCAGCAAACTTTCAGAGGCGATCATCAATTATTGTTATCATGAACCTATCTGGGACAAGGCCATTCGCGACAGCGATGCGGTTTTAATGGTGGGCGGCGACCTGTTCACTTTGAGTTTTACCTACCCCGACAGGCATTTTCGAATTATAGAACTGGCAAAAAAGTATCACAAACCGGTGGTATTGTGGGGCGCGTCGGTTGGGCCTTTCTCAAAAGATAAAGCCTACGAGAGATGGGCGGCGGCTGAATTGCGGACGGTCACACGAATTTATGCGCGCGAAAGGGAGACGGTGCGCTACCTGGATTCCATCGGCGTCTCCGAAAATGTGGAATTGGTAGCCGATCCGGCGTTTTGGCTATCACCTGCTCCGGTTGAATTACCCCTTGAGATCACGGAAGCCCTTAAGCAAGGAGCTATTGGAATCAATCTAAGCCCTTTAGCTGGGGATTTTCGTGCCAGGTATACCTCTCGTAACTTTTTTACACTAGTGTGGCACAATTTACGCAGACAGGTAAGGGCCGAGAAAAACTATGCCGATTGGGTTGCATTGGCTTCCTCGGCCGTTGAATCTGTTATTGAAAAAACTACAGTTCCTGTTGTCCTTATTCCTCACGTCATGTCTGATTCTGGCAAAAACAAGAAAGTGGATGATTATCTGTTTCTTGAGCATATTTATCAAAATTTGCGACGTTATTCCTCTCGCCTGTTTTTGGTACCTAGGGGACTTAACGCCGGTCAGTCCAAATGGGTAATCGGGCAATGCAAGGTATTCGCCGGCGCCAGAACCCATTCAACAATTGCGGCAATCTCGTCGAATGTGCCGACGCTCTTTATCGCTTATAGTCAAAAAGCGCGCGGCCTGTCGCGGGATATTTTTGGGGATGACCGCTGGCTGATGGATGTCGCGGCGTTATCTCCCGAGGCGCTCGCCGTCAAATTAACCCTTTTGTTGGAAGCGCAAGAAGAAATACGGGCTTATTTGATGCAGAAAAATCAGGAGTTCCGTATGCTGGCCCAGGCGGCGGCGTGGTCGTTGAAAGCCATTGTCAGGGATCAAGAAAGCGTAACAAGATGATCGGGCTTATCATTTTTGTTGGAGCATTTCTCTTGTTCACGGTGTCATTAAGGCGTCCGGCTATCCTGGCTGCGGTGCTGATCTTATTGACTTTTCTTGTGTCTGGAATGGCGCGCGGCAGCATTGTGCCGTTGTTTAGACCTAATGAAATTATCTTGTTGCTTATTTTCTGCGTGTATGTTTTGCGCAAAACGATGGCTAAACAACAAGCCGGCGACTATCCTTTTAATATTAGTTTTATTGATAAAGGCTTCCTTGTTTTGCTCTTGGGAACAGGCATAATTCCTCTGATCAGAACTTTTTATCTCTCAGGGGGATTTCAGTTCAAAGACATTGCTACATATTTGGGCGCTGTTCAGTACTTCTTATTGTATAAAATTGTAAGTGGTGTGGTGAAAAACAAAAGAGACTTAAAAATGGTTTTGTATGCGTTCATGGTAGCCGGGATGATTGTCTCTTTTCTAGCTATCCTGGAGGCGCTTCATGTGCAATTTGTCGAAGACCTGTTGTGGCAATTTTATCCTTCGGCTCATCTCACAAAGGCTCAAAGCTACACCAGGGTTGTTTCGATTCTGGGAAGCTGGGGGGGACTGGGGGCGTTTTGTGCTATTCAGATCCTGGTGTGCGCCCTGTTACTTTTCCGCCACAAAGGTTTGATTGATTCCCGGCTTTTGTATGCATGTATGGGGTTAAGCGCTTTGGCGTTCGTGCCCAGTGTCACCATAGCCCCGGCTGTGGGATTATTGATAGGGGGGCTGTACCTGTTTTCTGAGAGAAAACGGAGGAAATATATCGTTCTTGCGCTCCTGCTGGTGGGGATAGGCGTTTGGGTTTTCTGGCCTTTTGTTCAAAACCGATTGACGCTTCAGTTTGGCGAAGTGGGTAACGGCGAGTTGAACCTGGTGCCGACCACTTTTACTCATCGGCTGATGCTCTGGTCCGAGATTTACCTTCCTGTCATTCGCCAAAATTTTATCTTTGGATACGGGGCAGATATCCCTGTGGAAATCGGGCTTGGTATAACGACGACCCAGGAAAGCCAGTATTTTGGCCTGTTGTATCAAAGTGGCGTTATCGGATTACTGGCGCATTTGGCTTATGTTGCCATTGTGTTTACCGGTTTATTAAGGACATATAAAACGGATATGGGTTTTAATAAGATATTTGCTGAAATCAGCATGGTTTTGCTTGTTATGCTGAGTATCATGGGAATCGCCAATGCTTATTTCACTTATTCTGGTGTGGGGGAATCGTTGTGGCTTTTTTACGCCCTTTCTGTATGTGCCTATGCGGTACCCACAGCCGAGGTCAAAACAGGCTCCAAGAGTATACCGGCGATCGCCCGTAACCCCTTAAAGGTTTTCAATGTCGGTTGATGTGATGCACTCCAGCCCCAACTTTATGAAAAAAGAGAGCCGGATCCCTAAGTATTTGTCTGTTCATGGGGTACCGCTGAAGCATTATTACCATGATTTCCGCTATGAGTTGTTTATTCCCAGAAAGATGGACGGCCAGGGGATTCCTTTGTGGGATTACGGAGATCCAATCGGCCCACGCTATCATCCGGTTTTAATCACCGCGTATGCGTTGGCGGTGCATGAAAAATATCTTCATGATGGCGCTGATGAATCCCGACGGCAGTTTTTGCAGCTTGCAGATTTCCTGGTCGAAATGCAAAAAAGGAGCCAAACAGGGTATGGATGGGAATATGACATACCCAACTATAAATTTTATATCACGCCCCCCTGGATTTCGGCCATGGGTCAGGGAATGGGTATTTCGGTCTTATTGCGTGCTTATCAAATAAACCCGCTCCCTGCATATCTGGAGAGCGCCACTAAAGCCTTAACAGCATTTGAAGTCTTGGGTTCTCAAGGGGGGGTCAGGGATATTGATGCGCATAATCGGGTGTTTTTTGAAGAAGTCCCATCCACAGCGCCGCTGTATGCAAAGCACATCCTAAACGGTTTTTATTTTGCTCTCTGGGGAATCTATGATTATTATCGCGTTACCGGGGCGGAGAGAGCAAAGAAGTTATTCGAGGAGGGGATAACGACCTTGGTAGCAAAAGCTCCGGAGTATGATGCCGGTTTTTGGACGCTGTATTGTTTAGGCTATAAGAATTATCTGGCAGATCGTTTCTACCATCAGTTACACATTGATGGAATGACTATCTTTGGGCGAATTACCGGAGAATCGGTATTTGATGACTATGCCAGGCGTTGGGATGCTTATCAGAAGAATCGGATCAATCTGTGCCGTTGGTGGATCATTTACAAATACTCTCGAATCGCTCATAAAATCAATCGCCTTGTTACTTTTCTAAAGTTGTTATAGGTGTAGCGATGCTAAATAGGGATGACAGGAAAGCATTGTTCATCGTTTGGGGAAATTTCAGCCCGCGAGCCGAGGATTTTGTGGCGCATTTCGACGCGGCGATGACGATGCTATTTATCCATTATCCGCATTTGAAAAAGCTGCCGTTTCTTTTGCCGGTAAGATACCTGGCCTCAGCCATCCGTACCTGGAATTACTTAAGAGAGTATCGGCCCGGCGTTGTCTTGGTTCAAAATCCACCGTTATTTGCGCCGCTGGTTGTCTTCCTGTACTCGCGCGTTCGTAAGGATACCCGTTTCGTGATTGATGCTCATTCCAGTTGTTTTAACTCGCCTGCCTGGAACTGGAGCTTGCCCCTGCAGCGTTGGTTGTCGAGATATGCTGCTGTCACTTTAATCCACAACGTCGAAGTTGCAGAGTATACCCGACACTGGCCCGGGCAGGTGCTGGTGTTAGACGACGCCCCGTTACAGGTGATGGCCGAGGCTATGTTGCCTCCGGAAAGCAGCTTTAAGAAGGTCGTGGTCATTTCATCCTTTGCATGGGATGAACCTATAGATCTGGTCTTGAAAGCTGCTGAATCTATACCCGATGTAGAATTTTATATTACCGGCGACTACAGGCGGGGTAGTGAAACACTGCTCAAAACAAAACCGGCCAATGTATACTTTACAGGTTTTGTGCCGCGTGTTGAGTATTTTCGGCACCTCAGTAGCGCGAACGCTGTTATGGTACTGACGACCAGAGATCACACGATGCAACGGGGAGCTTGGGAAGCATTGTATTACGGACAACCTCTCATCCTTTCTGATCAAAGGACATTGCGTTCGTATTTTGACAAGGGGACGATATTGGTACCTAACACGGTTGAAGGGATCGTGGCGGGGGTTGAGGAGATGCGGCGCCGGGAAAAGGAACTACGAGACGAGATGACAGCTTTGGCGTTGCTCAAGCGTCAGCGTTGGTTGGACCAGATCAAGGAGTTGGGACGGTTTATTGACCTGCCGCCTGTTCTGGATTTAGAAAGCTAAAAGAGGAGCTAAACGCAAAAATGAAGATTGTTTCAGTGGTGGGAACGCGCCCGAATTTCATCAAGGAGGTGCTGATTAATCGTCGCCTCAAGTTACTGGGGATACAGGAGGTTTTAGTCCACACCGGTCAACACTATGATCGAGAAATGTCCGATGTCTTTTTTGATCAGTTGCAGATTCCTGTTCCCGATTATCAACTGGAAGTGCCAACCGGTTCCCATGCCAGACAAACGGCTGCTATTTTAACCGGCGTAGAAGAGATATTGTTGCAAGAGAAGCCGGATGTAACCCTGGTTTACGGCGATGTGACTTCTACTTTAGCTGGAGCTTTGGCCTCGGCGAAGTTACGCATTCCTGTGGCGCATGTTGAGGCCGGCATTCGCACGGATGCACGGTATAACCCGGAGGAAATTAATCGTCGTCTAACCGATCACCTGTCCGAGTTGCTTTTAACGAACACGGAAGAAGCTACTGCGGCTTTGTTGGACGAGGGTTTCCCACAAGCGGACGTGGTGTTTACAGGCGACGTAATGCAGGATATCTTGCTTCATACTGTAAAGAGTCTGGAGTTGGAACTTCGCCGCGGTGACTACCATCTGGCGACGGTGCATCGGGCAGAGAACGTGGATTCCCGGGAACGCCTGACCGAGATTGTTGAGGGATTTATCCAATCCGGGCAACACATCCTGTTTCCTGTTCACCCCCGAACTCGTAAGAAGCTAGAAGAGTTCGGCCTTTTGGACCGTGTTGAAAGTTGTAAGAATGTTGAATTGCTCCCACCGGTAGGTTATAAGGAATTTGTTACCCTTTTGGCTGGATGTGACAAGGTCTTGACCGATTCCGGCGGCGTCAGGAGAGAGGGCTACATTTTGGGTAAGCCGGTCGTCGTGCTGATCGAGATTACCTGGTTCCCGGCAATTCTCCGCGCCGGATGGAAACGTATTGCCGGCGCCAAACGGGATGCGATTGTAGAAGCTATCCGTGACTTCACGCCGCCGTCGGAGCACCCACCCATTTTCGGTAATGGAGATGCTCATGAACGGATTGTGGCTGCTATTGTGGAAAAGTTTTCTAAGTAAAAGGTGATGGTTATGCCTAAGATTTTGATGATTGCGCAATCGCATTACTTGAGTGATCCACGCGTGCGCCGCGAGGCCGAGGCGTTGGCTGAGGTGGGTTATCACGTTGATGTCATAGGCTTACAACGTCATGGGGAACCGCCCGAACAAGTTGTAAACGGTGTGCATGCTTTTGGAATCGCATTGGGGCGCGAACACGGGAGTGTTTTACGTTATCTATATGAGTATGGTGTTTTCTTGATCCTCGCAGCTCTATTGGCCTTGCGTTTACATTTGAAGAACCATTACACGCTTATTCAAGTCGCCAATTTGCCCGACACTCTGGTTTTGGCCGCCTTGCTGCCGAAGTTGATGGGGTGCCGGGTAGTGTTTGATGCTCATGAGGCTATGCCGGAATCGTTCAGGATCAAATATGGATGGCGTGAGAACGGCTTAGGCGACCGGTTAATCTCTATGTTGGAAACGGCCTGCATGGCTCTGGCAAATCATGTTTTGACCATTCATGAACCTATACGCCAGTTGTTTATCAGTAAAAAAAGAGTTCGACCGGAGAAAATATCCGTTGTCATGAATTGGCCTGATGAGAAAATTTTTGGATTTTCAGGAATCCCACCGCTCTCGGCGAATGGTAAATTTAATATAATCTATGCTGGAACCATTGCCGAACGGTATGGGCTGCAGACGGCTATTCGGGCTTTGCCCTTGTTAATACCAGAAATTCCCAATATCCATCTCCGTATCCTGGGCAAGGGGGACTACACATCTGCACTTCAACAACTGACCAGGGAATTGAACGTTGAAGAGTACGTTTCCTTTGAAGCTCCTATTCCATTGGTTGCTATACCTGATGTTTATCGTTCTTCGGACATTGGCATCTCACCTCAAGCCGACCGGACATTTGGTAATATCTACTTTTCCACGAAGGTTGCCGAATATTTGGCTGTTGGGTTGCCCGCGATTGTGGCCAAGACCCCGATTATGGCCCATTATTACAATGATTCGCAGGTTGCATTTTTTGAACCTAATGATTATCATGGATTTGCCAGATGCGTCTTAAGACTTTACCATGACCAAGAGTATCGCAGAACGCTTATTGAAAATGGCCTGGCATTGTCCCAAAGATGTAACTGGTCTGCTGAAAAACAGGTATACTGGTCCATTATGGAGCGTCTTACTGCGTCTAGTTAGCTGCAACTTGTAATTACCCCCAAGTCTTTTTATATGCACAAATTTATCTTCGAGGAGAATCCGAAATGTCGCAAAATGATAATAGCGTTGATCTGGTGATCGGTCTCGGTGAAACAGGACGGCCACTGATGGAGATATTACAGCAAACCTATGCCACTATGGGGCAAGATATCAATCCGATTGAAGTCCCGGCCAAGGTAAGGGTTCTGCATATTTGTATTCCATTTCAGGTTGGGAATTATGTCGGTGTGGTGACTAATTATATCCGACAATATCAACCAGAGCTGACGATCGTTCATTCTACTGTAGTCCCTGGTACTACCCGTGCAATCTATGATTCGCTTGGTGGGGGAGAGGTTGCTTATAGCCCGATTCGTGGAAAACACACTCGCATGCGTCAAGACTTGATGTACTATACGAAGTTCATCGCTGGAGTAACCCCTGAGGCCGGACGACGCGGAGCGGAATACCTGGCAAACGCAGGCTTCAAAGTACGCCAGGTTTCTAAATGTGAATCACTCGAACTGGCGAAAATTATTGAAACCACTTATTTTGGTCTTTTGATCGCTTGGGCGCAAGAAGTCGAGCGATATTGCGCGACTCTTGGCGCAGATTATGATGAGGCTATGTTGTTGACAGAAGAAGTTAATTACCTGCCCCCTGTCGTTTTTCGGCCGGGCTTTATCGGCGGCCATTGTGTCATGCCAAACATTGAATTGCTCGAGACCGTTTGCCCTTCTCCATTTCTCGATGTGATCAAAGAGTCGAATGAGCGCAAGAAAAGAGAATGGTTGGCGCAAGGGAAAGATTTAAGTGAACGTATTGCCCCGCGGAGCAAAGTGGCATAAGTATAGATACTTTCAAAGAAGCGTGAGTTTCCTGGTCTGATCGGTGTTTGTCCTGGCATTGAATTGTGCTTTACGCCACGACCGTCATGCGGCGTTGGGAGAATATCTTATACTATGTTTCGGCAATTTAGCATCAAACGCATAATCACCTTCTTTTTGATTGACTGGCTTGGCACCCTGACAATGCTCTATGTTGCCGTGCTTCTGCGCGCCAGAGTCGGTCAACTGCCCCTGTGGCTACTTCAGGTGGTTCAACGGTTGGAGATTCCCGAAGGCGGTCACTGGGTCAATTGGGCGACCATCAGCCCCGGCGAAATCATGTCCCCCTACGTTTTTGTGCTTGTGGCGTTGATCTGGCCGTTCTATCTGTTGTTATTTTCAGTCTATGATGGACGACGTCAGCAAACGCTCAAGACCGAATTGTTTAACGTTTTTTTGGTGATTTGTGTCGCCACGATGACATTCGCGGGGGGGTTGTATTTTACCTATCGTGAAACTCCGCGTGTGATGGTGCCGATTTTCTTTATTCTTGACGTGACGCTGCTTCTTGGAACTCGCATCATCTGGTGGACGTACCGGCGTGCATGGGGGGGGCGTCATTCTGAAAACTACCGTTCGGTCATCGTTGTGGGCGCCGGCGATGTGGGGCGCAGGGCCGTGGAACAATTACAAGAGTGTGCCTGGGCGGACATAAAAATTGTTGGTTACGTGGATGACGACCCCGGTAAACAAGGGCTCCGTTTTGTTGATCTGCCGGTGTTAGGCACGTTGGAGCAACTGCCAGATGTTGTAAAGACTTACCGTATTCAGGATGCCGTAGTAGCCTTACCTTTGCGCGCTCACGAACAGCTTATCAAGACATGTCGAACATTGCAAGAGATGTTGGTCCATGTCCACGTCATTCCTGATTTGTTTGCCCTCTCTTTCCCCAGCGCGGCACTGGAAGGCTTTGGGGGTATTCCTGTCATTGATCTGGGACAGCCGGGCATCCACGGGTGGCAGCGATTTTTCAAACGGGCGTTTGATGCTATCGCCGCAGCTATAGGGTTGCTGTTTCTTGCTCCGTTATTCGGTGTGGTTGCCCTGTTGATTAAGTTGGATTCACCCGGACCGGTTTTCTTCAAACAGAAGCGGATAGGGGAAAATGGGCGGCCTTTTGAAATGTTCAAGTTTCGTTCCATGCGCTGCGATGCAGATCCTGAGATACATAAAGCTTACGTGCAGCGCCTGATTAAGGAGAACATCGGTGTAGGGGCTGCTTCTGGCAAGCAAGTCAGTCTTAAAATGGAAGATGATCCTCGCATCACACGAGTTGGGCGGATCATTCGCAAGACCAGCATTGATGAGCTACCGCAGCTTCTGAATGTACTGCGTGGGGATATGAGTCTGGTTGGCCCACGTCCGCCTTTGCCGTATGAGGTGGAGCTTTACGAAGAGTGGCACAAACATCGGCTGGATGTTCCCCCTGGCGTGACCGGTTGGTGGCAGGTAAAAGGGCGCAATCGCGTCTCTTTTGATGAGATGATTCGCATGGACTTGTACTATATCGAACACCGATCATTCTGGATGGATCTTAAAATCTTGTTATTGACCCCCTGGGCGGCATTATCAGGCAAAGGGGCCGGGTAAGGGAAATAGGATTGGTGGCTGGTGGGATTGAAGTGACCCCCAAAAACTGGACACTTTTTAAGCGTTTTTTAGTTTGCCCTCGCAGGGCAGTTGCTGTTCAGTACGCCACTGGGCCTCGAACTCGGCCGGTGTCAGATAACCCAGCGAGGAATGGATGCGCTTGTGGGTATAGACATCATCCAGAAAGCGCCCCAACTGACGGTAAGCATCATGATAATCAAGATATTCAGACAGGTCAACCTCCTCTTCTTTGATGGTGCGGATGAGCCGCTCGGCGTACCCATTCTGCCAAGCCTCACCCTGCTCAGCCATGCTAATCTGGACTTGTGCCGCTTGCAGGACGGCGGTATAGGCGGTCGCGGCATACTGCACACCTTGATCGGAGTGATGGATCTGCGGGGCCGGGTACTTGGCCAACGCCTGCTGCAGCGCCGTCAACGTCAGAGTGTGATCCAGGTCATGGCCCAGATGCCAGCCGCGGATACCACGGGTGAAGACATCCATAATCACCGCCAGGTAAACAAAGCCGTTGTGCAGGTGAATGTACGTGATGTCACACACCCACACTTGTTCTGGTCGCTCAACCGGCAAGTCCAAGACCAGGTTCGGGTAGCGCGGAAAAGCGTGCTCACTGTTGGTCGTGCGCCGCTTGCGGCGCTTGATCTGAGCCGAGATCGTCATATCGCGCATCAAACGCTGCACCCGCTTGCGGTTGACGCACCATTTAGCCCGCCGCAACTGCGCAGTAATACGGCTATCGCCGTATTTAGGCCATTGCGCGGCCGTTTGCTTGATCGCTGCCCGCAAACGAGTCTTATCGGGCGCTACCAAAGGTCGGTAGTAGTAACTGCTGCGTGGTACCCCCAGCACCGCGCATATGACCGTTACCGGATACGCTTGCGCCAGCACCGCGATCACCTCCCGCTTGCGGGCGACCGAGAGGTCAAGATGTGCGAGGCTTTTTTTGCCACTTCCAACTCCAGTGTCAACCGACCCACCAGCCGTTCTAGCTCCGCGATGCGCGCCTGTTCCTCACCCCGGCTCGGCGTGGTGGAAAAAATCTCGGGCGCACGGGCGACGAACTCTTCTTGCCACCGCCGCAAGACCTGCGAACTCAACTGGTGCTCCCGACAGAGTTGCTCTCTGTCTTTGACGCCGGTCAATTCTTCCAGGACGACCTGGGCCTTGAAGTCAGGTGTGAATACTCTTCGCTTGACCATGTTTCCCCCTTTGGACAGATTGTATTTGAACTATCTAACCTGTCCAATTTTCGGGGGTCAGTTCAGATATCAAACATTACAGGACTTATGCAGATGCGATTATTTTCACCACAGAGTTCGCTGAGAACACGAAGAACACAGAAAACTCGGCGCTCTCTGCGTCCTCGGTGGTAAAATTCGGATAGTCTGCGTAAGCCCCGACCGCAATCAGAGTTTCATTCACGATATGAAAGGAGAGTACTATGCTAAAAGTAGGTCTTGTTGGTTGTGGTTACTGGGGGCCTAAGCTGGCCCGGAATTTTCATGAATTGCCGGAGACAGAGTTGGCCTGGGTCTGTGACTTCCGGCAGGATCGTCTGGATCACCTCAAGGCGCTCTATCCTCAAGTGCAGGCGACACGTGATTATACTGAAATGTTGGCTTCGGATGTGGAAGCCGTCGTGATTGCAACCCCGGTTCGTGCTCATCATCCATTGGCGTTGGCAGCTCTGCGTGCCGGTAAACATGTGCTGATCGAAAAACCCCTGGCAGGTAGTGTAAAGGAGGCAGAGGAAATCGTTGCTGAAGGGGAGCGTGCCGGGCGCGTGGTAATGGTCGGGCATACCTTTGAGTATAATCCGGCAGTAGAAACGATGCGCAAGATTATTACAGATGGGGAGTTAGGCGATGTTTATTACATTAACGCTACCCGCGTTAATTTAGGGCTTTTCCAGCCCGATATTAACGTCATGTGGGATCTGGCGCCTCATGATGTCTCTCTCCTTATGTTTGCCTTGGGTCTTTCGCCCACCGAGGTCAGTGCGCGGGGAGCAATTTATGTACGTCCCCACAGTGGACTGCACGAAGTTGTTTATCTGACCTTGTATTTCCCCAATAACGTGTTGGCCGATATTCGTGTGAGCTGGCTTGATCCATGCAAAATTCGTCGCTGCACTGTTGTGGGAAGCAAGAAAATGCTGGTTTATGACGACATCGCCGATGATAAAATCCTGCTGTATGATAAAGGGGTGGACATACCGCCTTACTCGGATACTTTAGAAGAATTTCATCTCTCTTACCGCACAGGCGAGGGGATCCCTTATCCAGTACCATGGTCCGAACCCCTGAGAGGTGAATGTCGCCATTTTGCGGAGTGCATTGCCACCGGACAGCGTCCACGGAGCGACGGTTTGGATGGATTGCGGGTGGTGAAAGTGTTGGATATGGCACAGCGTTCATTGATTAATGGAGGGGCGCGGGAGGTACTGGCATGGTGAGCGGCGATTTTGTGCGGATTGCACCTGACGTCAAATTGGGTAAGGATGTTAGAATTTACGCCTTTGTCAATCTTTACGGTTGTGAAATCGGTGACGAGAGCAAAATCGGCACTTTCGTCGAGATTCAAAAGGGCGTGAAGATTGGCCGCCGTGTTAAGATCTCTAGCCACACCTTTATCTGTGAAGGTGTAACCATTGAGGACTATGTTTTTATTGGACATGGCGTGATGTTCACGAATGATAAATATCCGCGTGCGACCACAGAGGCCGGCGAGTTGCAAACGGAGGCGGATTGGCAATGTATTCCTACCTTGATTAAGCGGGGTGCTTCGATCGGCAGCAATGCGACGATTTTATGTGGCGTCACAGTAGGTGAAAAAGCTATCGTTGGCGCGGGCAGTGTTGTGACCCGCGATGTGCCGGCCGGGGCCATAGTGGCCGGCGTACCTGCCCGGATTATCCGGTATCTGGAAGGTTATCCTCAATCTCAGTCTGAACAGGAGTAGATAATACTATGATGAACATTCCCTTGGTTGACCTTAAAGCTCAGTACCAGCCCCTCAAGCAGGATATCCTGTCGCGCATCGAGGCGATTCTGGATAGCATGTATCTTTTCTTGGGGCCAAATGTGCAGGCATTGGAAAAGGAATTTGCCGCCTATAACAATGTCCAGCACGCCATCGGCGTTTCTGAAGGCACCACGGCTTTGCATCTTGCGTTGCGTGCTTGTGGCGTAAAAGCTGGTGATGAGGTCATCACCGTTTCGCATACCTTTATCGCTACAGCCGAGGCTATTGTGCTTGCAGGCGCGACGCCGGTCTTCGTAGATATTGATCCTAAGACCTATAATATGGATGTGACGCAGATTGAGGCGCGGATTACTCCACGCACTCGTGCCATCATCCCTGTCCACCTTTATGGACAGCCGGTTGATATGGACCCCATTATGGGAATTGCCCAACGCTACAATCTTTACGTGATTGAAGATGCCTGCCAGGCCCATGGGGCGCGTTACAAAGGACGGTATACCGGTGGGTTGGGACACATGGCCGCTTACAGTTTCTACTTCTCTAAGAACCTGGGCGCTTATGGCGAAGGAGGAATGGTCACCACAAACGACGATGAGCTGGCGCGGCGGGTGCGCCTGTTGCGTGACCATGGCTCTCCCAAGCGTTACTATCATGATATGGTTGGGTTGAACGGCCGTCTGGATGAGATTCAAGCTGCCGTGCTGCGTGCTAAATTGCCACATTTGAGTGACTGGAACGCACAACGGCGCAGTAATGCGGCGCACTACACCGAATTGCTTTCGGCGTTGCCCCAGGTACAAACACCTTATGTCCCCGATTATGCGGAACCGGTCTTTCATCTGTACGTGGTGCGGCTGCCGGAACGGGATGCGCTGTTAGCCTATCTGAAAGAGCAAGGGATAGGTGCAGGTATCCACTATCCGATTCCCTGTCATCTCCAGCCGGCTTTCGCTGAGCTAGGCTATAAACCTGGCGATTTACCTGTAACCGAGCAGGTCACCGGTGAGATTATCTCGTTGCCTATGTATGCCGAGTTGACGGCGGAACAACGCGAATATGTTGTGGCTGCTATACAACGATTCTACGCGCGCGGTGCATAAGGTTTTTAAAATTTGAGCCTAGGTTGGGGGCACAGCATAACGCTGTGCCCCCGCAAGTGTATCCTAATGTTTCTCGAGATCCTCGAGCTGTTGCTCAATGACGCTTGTCCTGTCGCCTCCCAAAAATGGGATGCTTTGGCGACCTGGGCATGCCACCATGGACTGGGGCCTTTTTTATTCCACCACTTTAAGAATCAGACTAAGGCTTGTATTCTACCTCGTACTGTTGAAACTCGTTTGCAACAGGCCTACTATAGCGCGCAGGCAGCAGCGTTAGTACAGGAGCAGACCTGGATTGAACTCCTGAATGCCTTCAAGACCGCCGGTATCCTTGTTCTTGTGCTTAAGGGGGTCGCGTTAGCCTATACTGTGTATCCTGATCCTGTTTTGCGCCCTATGGGAGATATGGATCTACTCATTCATCCTGATCATGTATCACAGGCGGCTATCATTCTGAAACAGTTAGGTTTTGAACCTAAACCTGAACCTTTGAAGCGTATCAACCCCTTCAATACAAGGTGGACCGGGGAGTCATCGTTTGTTCGAAAGCTTCAAGGTGCTGTTGTATCGGTGGATTTGCACTGGCAACTCTTGACCATTGAATGGTTGCGCCATGTCGTAAAAGTAGACCTTGGGCCCTTGTGGGAGCATGCTATTCCCTTCTCGTTAGGGCAAGCGGTTGCTCGCACTCTCGCATGTGAAGACATGCTTCTTCATACTTGCCTTCACCTCTCTTTGCATGGCTTTACCCACTTTCGTGGCTATGTGGATATTTTGCAATTGCTCAAACGCGGCAATCTGGATTGGCAGCTATTTGTGCAACGCGCGCGTACAAACGGTTTGCGGCTGACTTGCTACTTTCCTCTGTGGTGGATTGCACAATACTGCACAAGTATAGTGCCAAAGGAAGTTTTAGTTGCCTTGCGACCTGATCCTTTACGAATGGCTCTGGGGAAATGGCTGATCAGACAGGGTGTGCAACGTGAACCGGACGCCGGCCACACATGGAATCATGTCGTCCAGATGCTCATTGTAAACCGCTGCGTAGATTACGGCCGGCTCCTCGTGTGGCTTTTGTTTCCCGGCCGAACCTGGCTGCAAGAACGCTATAACTTGCAGACTTTATGGCAACAGTGGCTCTACTCCTTATTGCATCCGCTCGTTGTGATGTGGGAAGGAGCGTCTAGCCTCGGTACGTTGTTTAAACAATTGATTCATCACTGTCATTGAGTAGAAAAGCGTATGTTGCAATCCATCTGGGAAAAATTGAAATCCTGGTCGGCCTGGTTGGCTGATTATGAAATATTCCCTCTATCATTAGGTGTGGCTCTGGCCACCTTTACCGAGCGATGGGCAATATGGGGGCTGGAGCTTATTGCCGCTTTATGGCTGATGCGTTGGCTGGGTCGTGGCTATCTGACGGTGCATTTACCTGTTACGTGGCCTGTGTGCTTGCTATTGTTGATGATCCCGGTTACTTTCTGGGCTACAACAAATCGTGCATTGACCTTTGTAGCTATCAGTCGGCTATTGGCAGGGCTGGCATTGATATACGGACTGGCGAATTGGACGAAGAACAGCTCCCAGATCATGTTGTTAGCTCTTGGGTTGGTATGGATAGGGTTAGGGTTGGCTTTAGTTGCTCCTGTCAGTGTAGGCTGGTTTGCCAATATCAAGTCATTTGTGATCCCCAGCCATGTGTATACTTTATTCCCCACATTAACTGAGGATACCATTCATCCAAACATGCTGGCTGGCGCATTGGCCATGTTACTTCCATTTCCACTGGCTCTCCTGGTCTTTGATTTATCAAAAAATTCACCTCCGGTTGTGGGACTGGTGCCGGGTATTATAGCCAGAGTGTTGGATAAGCCGTGGTTCCGTCGCCTGAGTTGTGGTTTGGCTACACTGTTGATATTGATCATGCTTGTGCTTACTAAATCTAGAGGCGGTTGGATTGCTGCGGGTGTTATCTTGTTTCTTATCCTTGCATATCGCTGGCGTTATTTTTTATGGATGATTCCTATAGGGTTAGCATGTATAGGGTTGTTGGCCTGGCGGAGTTATTTACCTGTGCTATTGGATAAAGTGAGCTCGAGTGGCGTCATTTCCGGGTGGCAAGGTCGCCTGGAAATCTGGGGGCGGGCGCTGTATATGATACAAGATTTCCCCTTTACAGGCATTGGAGCCAACACTTTTAATCAAATTGTTGACACGTTTTATCCTTTCTTTACGTCTGGTTTAAGCGGCAAGGTTGGGCATGCCCACAACCTGTTGCTTCAGGTTGCGGTAGACCTGGGTATACCCGGGTTGATTGCGTTTTTGGCGCTCTTAATCATCACGGGCTTCAGTGGGCTGAGCAGTCTTCGGTTCTACCGTCAAACGAATAATCATGTGCTGGAATCATTGGCATTGGCGGGGATAGCCAGTCTGGTTGGCATGGTGGTGCATGGAATGTTAGATGCCACGACTTGGATTATCGGGAGAGGAGCGTTTGTTCCCTTTTTCGTAATGGGCATCTTGATGACATTGCAGGGTCAATTGGAATGATCTGCCTATAACAAATAAAATTTTGTTTCTCGAAATAGATTTTTTATGATTGTATTGCCGATGGTAGTCGTGGTATAATTGAAAGTGAGGAGACTACAGGGTACCCACCATTTTAACGAACTCAAAGCCATCGTTGGAGACTTGGCGCAGGCGCAGAAACGCACCGAACACGTATTGTAATCCCCACGTTCTCCCCTTATTTGCGTCTACCCCTGGGTGTGTTATAATCCCATAGCTTTGTCGGTGCACGCAGATGCTGCGGTTGTTATGATTCCCACATCGCGCTGTCTCATAATCAGGAGGATAATTCGAGGATGGAAGAAGAAATTGACCTGCGGATATACATTGAAATTTTGCGCCGATGGTGGTGGTTAATTGTGTTGGGCGCCGTGCTGGCCGGCGCAGCGGCGTACATCGTGAGTGCGTGGTTCATTGCCCCTGTGTATCAGGCTTCAACCCAGTTGCTGGTTCAGCCGAGCAGTGCTTACGGCAGCTCCACCAGTTATCAGGATGTTCTGGCCGGGCAGCGGGTCGCCGCCACCTATGCCGAAATTATCAAGAGTGCTACCCTGCGTGAGGCTGTTTTGCGTGAAATGGGATTCACCGAAGAATCCGTGCAGTATTTTATGCGTTATGGATTCCCTGCCAAGATGACCGTACAGCAGGTGCGCGACACACAGTTGATCGAAATCGCGGTAGAGAGTACCGACCCTAAACTGGCCATGGAGTACGCGAATGCTACGGCCCAGGTATTTATTGCGGACAACCAGAACCGTCAAGCAGCCCGTTATGAGACGACCGAACAAGAAATCCTCGCCCAAATGTCCGCCGTTCAAGAGGACCTGGCCCGTTTGCGGGCGCGCTTACCTCAGGTGACGGATTCTGTGGAACGCGGGCAGATCGAAAGCCAGATCGCACAATTGCAGGATTCGCTATCGCGGTACAGCAGCGCGTATCAGGGTGTAGCGCTGGCGCGCTTGCAGTCGGTGGATTTGATCAGCGTGGTAAAGCCGGCGCGCCTTCCCGAAAAACCGATTCGTCCGCGCAAGTCAACGAATGCGGCGGTTGCGGCTGTGTTGGGTGCGGTGGCAGTGGTCGGGGTTGTTTTCCTCAGGGAAATGCTCGACACCTCGGTCAAGACCCCCGACGAAGCGCAGTCTTTGGCGCAGGCGCCGATTTTGGGACAGATCTGGTATGAGGACGACATAGCCAGCTCGAACGGCACCGGACAGAAGATTGTCATCCATAAACCGCTGTCGTTGACGGCGGAAGCTTTCCGCCTGTTGCGCACCAACCTGCAGTTTGCGGCCGTGGATTCGCCGCTGCGCGCGCTGTTGGTCACCAGCCCTAGCCCCACCGAAGGCAAGTCCACGATTTCTCTGAACCTGGCCCTGGCCCTGGCCGTTGCCGGGCAGAAGGTCATCATCGTGGATGCCGACATGCGCCGTCCTAAGATCCACCGTTACGCGGCGACCGACCGTGAGCCGGGGTTGAGCGATGCGTTGGTCAGTCGCGAGAGCGACGTTCAATCTTATCTCAGGCCAATAGGGGATGTAGAAAATGTGTGGGTGCTGCCGGCGGGTAAGATGCCCCCCAACCCGACGGAATTGCTCGGCTCGCGGCGTATGAGTGAGGTGTTGGCAGCCTGTAAGGAAATCGCCGACGTGGTGATCGTAGACTCGCCTCCTATGCTGGCGGCCGCCGACGCAGTCGTGCTCGCAGGGCAGACCGATGGTATGCTCCTGGTGATTGAGCCGGGCAGCACCGTTCGCAAGGCTCTTGGACAGGCGGTGGAACAGATCCGCCAAAGCGGTGCGTCATTGCTCGGCACCGTGCTCAACAAAGTGCCCACCGAGGGCAAGGGCGGTTACTACTACCATTATTACTACTACCATTATTACTACTATTACTATTACTACAGCGACGATAAAAAACCCGCCTCGATCTGGGATAAGCTCCTGCCCTGGAAGAAATCACGCAGAAAGCACAAGCGGCGGCGGCGCAAAAGTGAGCACGCCCATGCCGCTTCTCAAGCTGAAGCATGAGGTCGTTCTTGTCGCTTAAAATCGCCCGGAGGTTATGCTCCGGGCGTTGTATTCCTGAGCAGGGCGTTTTCCCCTGGCTCCGATTCCTGCTGGCCTTGTTGCTGTCTGTCGGCGGTCTGATGTTGCTGTGGCGTGACATCCCGCCGGTGTTGCTTACCTGGGAGACGGCCAGCGAGGTGGGCACGGCCGGCTTCAACGTCTACCGCGCGGCTGCACCTGATGGTGATTTTGTGCAGGTCAATCCCACATTGATCCCTGCGGTCGGCGATGAGCTGGTCGGCGCGAGCTATCGTTTCGCCGACGATAATGTCATGCCGGGGCGCCGCTATCAGTATCGCATCGAGGAAGTGGAGTGGGACGGTACCATCAACACCTATCCTGAAACGGTGACCGTGCGCGCCGGGCTTCCGCGTGTATGGACCAAGATCGAGGGCGGCGTCCTGATCTTGTTGGCCTTATTCGTCCTGTGGCGGAGCTTCAAACGGTGAACGGCGCGCTCTTCACCCTGGGGATTGCGGGAACGGCACTGCATGTGTACGGCCCGGAAGCCTGGCTGGCGCCGCTCCGGGCGGCCTGGGACTCCTGGACTCCGATGATGGAGACGTTAGCATGGGATGTGCAACTGACTGTGGATGCACACCTGGACACGCCGCAGTCGCCGCTTTTTGAGACGCTTCCCCAGTGCCGCGGTGGTGTGTGCCTCCTGCGCGCGGCGGGCTTCCAGGCCACTGTGGATGCCACACAGGGTCAGGGATGGTTGGCTGCCCATCCCGCCGCAACCCCTGCCGATATCGGCTACTTCTTGCGGATTGCCCTGGCATTGCAAGCCTTTGCGCGCGGCGGCATCCTTTTTCATGCCGCCGGCGTGGTGCATCGTGACCGGGGCTACGCGCTGTTCGGCGTCTCCGGTAGCGGTAAGACGACGGCGGCGCGGTTATCGGCACCGGATGCGGTGCTCAACGATGATTTGTTGCTCCTGTGGCCGACGGCAACCGGTTGGCAGATGTACGCCACACCCTTCGGCAAACGCCGCGGCGACGTGCGCTGTGTGACACTCTACGCTTTGTTGCGACTGGTGAAGGATAGCCAGGTCTTTCTTGCGCCGCTTGCGACGGCGCAAGCGCTCGGTGAGCTGGTTGCCAATACGCCGGTGCTTTCCGCCGATCCCCTATGGCTGCCGGAGGTACTGGCGCGTTGGGAGACGGTGTTGGGCCAAACGCCGGCCTACGCGCTCCATTTTCGGTGCGATCCGACATTTTGGGAGGTCATTGATGCTGAATTGGGATGATGTCTTGAGGCGGGCGTCCACCATCGTGACGCGCGAAAGCGGCAACGAACTGGTGGTCGTGTTGCCCGAACAGGGCAAGTTTATCGTGCTCAATGCCACAGGCGCGCGTGTGTTGCACCTGGCCGACGGCGTGCGTACCCTGCGGGAGATCGCGCATACCATCGCTCATGAATTCGACGCGGAGCCGACGAAGGTCGAAAGCGATGTCCTGCGCTTTGCCGCGTCCCTCCTGGAACGCGGCGCCCTGGTCGCGGTCGGACGCGCCCAAGATCACCCACGCCCGGCCTGACGTATGCGATCCACGCTTGTCCTTCCGATTGATCCCGTCACTCCCGATCCGGCAGTGATCGAGGAAGCCGCGGCCGTTTTACGCCGTGGCGGCCTGGTAGCCTTCCCCACCGAAACGGTCTACGGCCTGGGAGCCAATGCGCTGGATGCCGGGACCGTGCAACGCATCTTCGCGGCGAAGGGCCGACCGGCCAGCGATCCGCTCATCGTTCATCTGGCGGACTGTGAGGGATTGCCGCAAGTGGTTGCGGAGGCGCCGCAGGTGGCCTATACCCTGGCAGCGCACTTCTGGCCGGGGCCGTTGACGCTGGTTTTGCCGCGCCACCCGCAGGTGCCGCTTGCTGTGACTGCCGGTGGCCCTACGGTCGCCGTGCGGGTGCCGGCGCATCCTGTCGCGTTGGCCCTGATCCGTGCTACCGGATTTCCCATCGCCGCGCCGAGCGCCAATCGTTTTGGGCATCTCAGTCCTACCCAGGCCGCACATGTGCTGGACGACCTGGAAGGGCGCGTGGATGTGATTTTAGACGGCGGGCCGACGCCGGTAGGGGTGGAATCTACCGTGCTCTCGCTGGTCACACCTGTACCGACGATTTTGCGCCCTGGCGGGGTCAGCCGCGAGGCATTGATGGCGGTACTCGGCGAGGTCCAGGTAGCGGAACGACTCTTTTCTCCAGAAGCTCCCTTGCCTTCCCCTGGGGTATTGACGAAACATTATGCGCCGCGCGCCAGGCTAACGCTGTATTGCGGCCCCCGCGAGGCCGTTTTACACGCGATGCGCGAGGCAGCCGTGCAAGAGATAGGGCGCGGGCAACGGGTGGGGTTGTTGCTGGCCGAAGAGGACCTGCCTGCCTTTACCGGCCTGCAGGTGGTTTTTCAGACCGTCGGGATGGGGGTGCGGCTGGATGAAGTGGCCCGGCAATTGTTCACTGCCCTGCGCGCGTTGGATCATGCGAATGTGACAGTGATTCTGGCCCGTGATTTCGGCGCGACGGGGCTGGGGCTGGCGATCCGCGACCGCCTGACGCGCGCCGCCGCCGGCAGTGTGATCAATGTGAAATAAGAAAACCTGCCAGGTCTTTCGAGACCTGGCAGGTTTGGCTTCTAAGTCCGTAAAAAGTCGCGCAGACGCCGCGCGTGGGCGGGATGGCGCAAGCGACTGAGCGCCTGGGCTTCGATCTGGCGCACCCGTTCGCGCGTCACGCCCAGCTTCTTGCCGACTTCCTCAAGGGTGTAGGTTTGTCCGTCCAACAAGCCATAGCGCATTTGCAGGATTTTCACCTCGCGCGGCGGCAGGTCTACCAGAATTTCCATCAGCAAATCGCGCAGCATCGTGGTGCTGACTTCATCGGGCGGGGAAGGGCTTTCGCTGTCCTCAACGAAGTCGCCGAGGGTGCTCTCTTCTTCTTCATCGGTGGGCATTTCCAGCGAAAGCGGCCGACGCGCTACGTCGAGCATCTGTTCGACTTTGCGCACCGGGATTTCCATTTCCGCCGCCAGCTCTTCCGGCGTGGGGCCACGTCCCAACTGCTGCGTCAGTTGGTGGGAAATGCGCAACATCTTGTTGATCTGATCCCCCATGTGCACCGGCACGCGAATGGTGCGGCTCTGGTCGGCAATGGCACGGGTGACGGCCTGGCGGATCCACCAGGTCGCATACGTGGAAAATTTGTGCCCGCGCTTGTAATCGAACTTGTTGGAGGCGCGGATCAAGCCGATGTTACCTTCTTGAATCAAATCCAGGAAAGGCACACCGCGCCCGATGTATTTCTTGGCGACGCTGATGACCAGCCGCGAGTTAGCACGGATCAGGTGCTCGCGCGCGGCAATGCCATCGTCAATCGCGCGTTCCAGCTCCCAGCGTTTCTCTTCACTGTGATATTTGCCGCTATTGAGCCGCAATTGCGCTTTTTTGCCGTTTTCCATACGGATAGCCAGCTCTACCTCTTCTTCGGCGGTCAGCAGCGGCACCTTACCGATTTCTTTCAGGTAGAGGCCAATGGTATCATCAACCTCGATGGCGCGATAGATATCCTCTTCGGCCCTTCCTTCTTCACCTTCTTCGTCGAATCCTAAATAGCTGTCGGCAGCTTTCCCTTCGGCGCCCCCAATGGTGATCCCCGATTCCATCAATGCGCCGATGATTTCATCCAGGCGATCCACATCTTCCTCCGCTTCGGGGAAGACGCGCAGAATCTCCTCGAAAGTGACATAGCCGCGCTCATATCCCAGGGCCAGCAAGTATTCTTCGCCGGTGGGTTCTGGTTCCTCAACCAAAACCGGGATTTCCTCGACGTCCCCTTCTTCTTCCTCTTCTTCCTCTTGCGCTAACTCCTCTTCTTCCAGGAGCGCGTCGTCCAGATCATCTTCGATAACCAATATTGCACCCTTACCTGTGATTGTGAGATTACACTTACCCTATCAGCATATCCAAATCTGGCTGCTTGTCAACTGACGGTCATCATGAAATTAAAATGTGCTCTCCTGGTGGGAGGCACATCGCTTAGCCTCAAAAATTGCCTGAAAAAGAGCACAGGTAGCAGCGCCACCTTGTGCTCTTCGCCTATACTATAGCATAAACACCGGCCTTTTGTCAAGTAGGAAATAACAAAAAAACAAGCAGATTGCCCTTCTCCTTTGCAAACGGTGGAAGAAGGTGCTCTCCACCGGTGCAATGCTTTGCGGCACGGCTCACTTTAGGCACTCAGGCGGCTACCGGCTCTGCCGGTAAGGAGAAGTTGACCCGTAACCCCTGCCCCGGGCTGCTGCGGAAGGTGATTTTTCCGCCCAGCATCTCGATGCGCTCGCGCAGGGTGGGCAGGTTCAGCCGCAAGGCATCGGGCGTGGTGAGATTGTCGTCAAGTTCAAAGCCGTTGCCGTTATCCTCAACGCTGACGCTGACTTGATTGTCGCCGATGTCCATTACGACGTTGATGCTGGTGGCCTGATCCTGGTCGCGCCCCAGGTGGATGAGCGCCTGAATGACCCGGAAAATGGTCACTTCCTTGTGTTGCGCCAGCCGGCGCTCCTTGCCGGTGATGTGCAGCGTCAGTCCGGTGAAACCGCTGTCGGTGAGACCCTCAATGTAGCGGCGGATGGTAGGGGCTAACCCCAGATCGTCCAGCATCATCGGGCGGAGATCAAAGATAAAGCCTTTCACAGCTTTGAACGCGCTGACGACATTCTTTTTCAATTCCGCCAGTTCGGTCTTGGCGCGCGCCGAATCCCGGTCGAAAAGACGCTCGCAGATTTCGGCCTGGAGTACCAGGTTGGTAAGCGCCTGGGCCGGGCCATCGTGCATTTGACGCGAGAGCCGCAGTCGCTCTTGCTCCTGGGCTTCGATGATGCTGATGATCATCGCCTGCGGTGCTGCGACGCCTTTATCCTCCTCTCCATGGGGCGTTTCGTCTTCAACGGGACCGGCAAATTTCAGAATTTCCTGGTAGAGTTGTGCCAGGCGGGTCAGGTTCTTCTGATCGCTTTGGAGTTTTTCAAGCTGCCCACGCATAGTGAAGAGCCGTCGTTGATTGTCCACCAGCGAATCGTAGGCTGCCTTGATGTCTTCTCTGGGCGTTGTGTCAAACGAGGCTTCGATCTGGCGTGCGCGCGCCACGGCCCGGGAGTTGGTTTGCATGAAACGATCAACCTCCACGGATGTTTGCTGGATCAGCATGTCCACTTCTTTGAGTTCCTTTTTAATCTGTTCGTTCTCCCGCCGACAGCTCTCTAAAAACTGTTCCCAGGTGTTCTCGGTCATTGTACCTCCTTTGCACATAGCCACAGAGAACACAGATTGCACAGAGAAAAATAGCAAATCTCTGCACTCTCTACGTGCTCTGCGGTGAAATTTTCATTACCGCAAATCCAAAATCGCAAATCCACAACCCTCTATGCTTCTTCGGATGCCCGCTGCGGGAGGCGCACCCACCCGTGGCGCAGCGCGTAGATGGCCGCCTGGGTGCGATCCGAAAGGTTCAATTTGGCGAGGATGGAGGTGACGTGATTCTTGACGGTCTGCTGGCTGATCCCCAGACGCAGGGCGATTTCCTTATTGCTTAGCCCTTCAATAATCAGTTCCAGGATTTCCATCTCGCGGTCGGTCAGTGGTGAAAAAGTCACGTCCTCCGGCTTAAGGCCATAGCGGCGGTACAGTTCCAACAACCACTGTTCGGCCTGTCCTGGCGTCATGCGTTTTCCGGCGATCACATAATATCCCTGCGCTACGGTGCGGACGGTATCCAACAGCCGCCCAGGCTCCACATCCTTGGCGAAATAGGCCGAAGCCCCGATACGGATGGCATGGTAGATTTGTTCCTCATCATCATAAGCCGTGAGAATGATCACGTTGATGTTCGGGTGTTGACCTTTAAGTTTTTGGGTCACCTGTAACCCGTTCATGGTGGGCAAATTGACATCCATCAGCACCACATCTGGCTGGATTTGGGACAGCAACTCCAACGCTTCCTGACCGTCGCCGCTTTCGGCGATGACCTCAATATCGGGTTCCTTAGCTAACACGTCGCGCAATCCCTGCCGGAAAAAGGGATGATCGTCCACAACGACAACTTTGATCGGCGTCATTTGCTCGGTAGGTTGCGTCAGCATAACTCTGTCCTTTCCTGATACGTTTCAGTATAGCATAGCTCTTGAGGATTGAGAATGGGCCGCCTGGTTGTCAAGGTACAAAAAATCGCTCCGATGTCAGCACGCCGACCTCTTCGCCATGCAGGAGTAAACCGATCAGACGATCCACAGCGACGCAGACCCAGCTCAATCCCCACGGCCCCAAGCCATTGACGGTGTAGACGTTCGGCATATCCGGTACCTGGCCTACCACAGGCAGTCCATCGGTACTCTGGGCTACCCACCACGAATGACGTCCGATAACCGGGGCCTTCGGACAGAGCTGTTGGGCGACCTCCGTCAGCGCCGGCAGTACATCCTGTTGCGCGCCGGTCCAACCGACCATGCGCCAGTCGTTGCCATGCGCCTGGATGACCACTTGCCCCTGCCGGAGCACCAGAGGTGTGGGCAGTACACCGGCATTGCGGAAATCAACGGCGTGCATTGAGGTCGGGTAAAGGATGCTGCCTAGCTTACGATTTAGACGAATAGCGTGCGCGCCGTTAGCCAGGACAACTTTCCGGGCAAGGAGGTAGCGTTTGTGTGCCCACACACTCAGGGTGGCGTTTTCCGATACCGGGCCGGGGTGAGGACGAATGGCCTGCACCTCGGTTTCATACTCAACGGTGATGTTGGCATGATCGAGCAGGGCGGCAGTCAACGCCGCTGGGTCAAACGCCAGATCGTCGGCGGTACGCATGCCGACAAGATAGCCATACTCAGTTGCGTCGTCTATTTCGGCCGCATACAGGTTCTGTCGCAACAGCACGGCCGATTCCTGCAATAATCCGGCTTCGGTGTCATCGTCGGTCATGCGGAAACTGCCGACGTGTGTGGCTTCCTGGTGTAGTTTGTGCAGGATGGCGGTCAACAGGTCGAGATTTTGCCGCGTGAGTTCCCACACTTGCCGTCCTTTATCGGGGCCCAGACGGGTTTGCAAGGCTACATAAGGCGCCGGTGTACCCAGGAGGGCCAGCCCTGTTCCTCTGCCGACAGTGCCGCCGGGCGCTTCTGTAGCTTCGAGGACGACGATGTTTAAGGCCGCTTCGGCGAGATGATGGGCGATCAGCGCGCCGGTCAGGCCGGCACCGACAACCACAGTGTCGTAAATCTCTGGCGTTGTTGACATAGCTCTCCCCTAAAAATCACATGGATAGACAGGAGGTACAGGATATAAAATCCCGTGTATCCTGTACATCCCTGTTGAAAATTCTTATTGATGGAGTTGTACCGCAGGTTCGGTTACACTCCTCGTAGTTAAGGATAGTCTGATAGGCGTTAGTCTGGTAATCTGATAGTCCTTATTTGACTTCACCTAGCGCGGCGGTATGGCAATCAATTCGGCTTGATCGAAGAACGCCGCGTTGTTGATGTGGGGATAAGAAGGTTCGGCGTAAAAACAGACGGTCACGCGCCCCAACAATTCGGTCGCGGCTTCGGCTGTGGGTGCAGGCGCTTCCCGCTCCCGTGGGTCTGGCGTCGCAGTAGGGGTGGACGTTGCCTTGACCTGCGGCGCCGCCACAACGACTTTGGGTGAAAGCAGCGTGACGATGCCGCTATCCTGATTGATCCACTGTGCCTCGCCCCACTGTACCGCATCACAATGCGGCTGGCCGGTAGGATCAATGCCGGCCTTGACAATGAGGCGGTCAAGCGAAGAAAATGCCTGGGCTTTGATCTTGAATTGCACGGTACTGCCGACAGTCACGGTGACCGTCTGGTAGACCCAGGCGCGGAATTTGAGCCAGCGGATCGTTTCGACTTTTAAGGTAGCACCGTGGATCTGGCGCACCGGATCGTCGGCGGCGGTAAAGACGGGTTCCGCGAACGAGTTGTGGGGATCGAAATCTCCGCCTTTGTAGTTGACATAAGCATACCATGTCCAGCCGGGGATGCGGTTAGGGAGCACATAATCGAATTCCGCACCTTCGAGGGGTATAGGTCCGGCGACAAGTTTGGGCGTAGGCGTTGTTGTAGGTGTGGGAGTGTCGGTAGGAAGGGGTTTAGGTGTGGCTGTAGGGGTTGCCGTATTGGTAGGACGCGGCAGCGGCGTCGGGCGCTCCGTCGGCGGCACGGTCGGCGTCCATGTGGGCGGGATGATGACTGCGGAAACTGTGGCTGTGGCGGTGGGTGAGAGAGGCGGGAGGGGAGGCAGCGGCGTGCGCATAGCCGCGATGACAATGCTTGCCAGTCCCGCGATCACGACAAAGTCCAAAACGCCCAGGACGATCAGGATAATTTTCTGCCCCCGACTGAATGTTTTCATCAGGTTTTCCTTCTTTAAGTGCGTCTATGTTAATGATACTCCAACGTATAATTGTGACAAGTGCACAAGGGGAGATGGGGATGAGGGATTGGGGATTAGGGATTGGGGATTGGGGGGAGCTTGCTCAGGCCTGGGTCTGAATTATAATGTAGGAGCGTTCGCCCTTTTCAATCCGTTTCATCCGTTAAATCCGTTGACATAAGGAGGCAAACGATGGATGAGATCAAGATGGTCCTGGATAAAATCGTTTCGCTGGTGGATAATGTTAATGTAGATGCAGTCTTTGGCAAACCGGAAAAGGTTGGTGAGCGGGTGTTGATCCCTGTTGCAGAGATCGCCTATGGTTTTGGCGCCGGGTTCGGCGGGGGGCCGGCCTGCTGTGGAGCAGAAGAAGCGTGCTGCGGCAAGGGTACGGGCGCGGAAGACGCTCGTCCCGAAACCGATGACACTCAGGCTTGTTGCCAGGGCGCAGAAACCGGCGCAGCGGGCGGCGGCGGGGGTGCCGGCGGACGGGCGCGTCCGATTGCCTATATCGAAGTCGGCCCGGAGGGCGCGAAGGTCGAGCCTGTCGTGGACGAACAGAAAATTGCGCTGGCGGGGATGTTGCTTGGCGCGTGGGTCGTCGCCTGGGTTGCACTGGTGCTCAAGACGTTGTTTCGGACGTTGTCGCCGCGGGCTTGATGCGCCGGATAGAACAGGACGGCCTGGTCTGGTATGCGTTTGACGGACCGGGCTTTGATTTTCCCCATGCCTGTTTCACGCGCCTGGGTGGAGTCAGCGCCGCGCCGTGGGCAGCGTTGAACCTGGGGCACACGGTCGGTGATGACCCGGCCGCGGTGGAGGAAAACCACCGCCGCATGTGTGCAGCTTTCGACATTGCGCGGGCGCAGATCGTCAGTCCCCATCAAGTGCACGGGCGTAATGTGGTGCGTGTCGGTGTACAGGATGCCGGCCGCGTGATTCCGGCAACCGATGCATTGATCACCGATGCGCCAGGTGTGGCACTGTTGCTGCGTTTCGCCGATTGTACCCCGATTCTGTTCTACGATCCGGGACACCGTGCGCTGGGATTGGCGCACGCCGGCTGGCGCGGCGTGGCGGCGGGCATTGCCCCGGCGACGGTAGCGGCGATGCAGGTTGCTTTTGGCACGTCACCGGCAGAGGTATGGGCCGGCATCGGTCCGACCATCGGACCGCAGTTTTACAGCGTCGGCGTGGAAGTGGTACAGGCGATCCAGGCAACATTGCCGGCAGGTGTCACGGCGGCAGCGTGTCGCAACGGGCAATGGTATCTGGATTTGGCGGGAGCCGTGGCGGCGCAATTGCGGGCCGTGGGTGTATCGCAGATCGTCAATTCCGGCCTATGCACGGCTGGCCGGGTGGACGAGTGGTATTCACACCGCGCCGAGAACGGACGTACCGGACGTTTTGGGGTGCTGGCTATGCTGAAATAAAAAAGCCCTCAAGGCTTTGAACACCTTGAGGGTCTTTTGAACGCTGCGTCTACTCTAACCCCTCAATACGAAAAGTGAATCCCAGAATCTCCAGCAACACAGAATTCACGCCGGAGGGGCGGAAAAACTGCAACTCAAACTCCTGGTAGCCATCGGGGGCGATGTTCCACGGCAACAGCGGCATGGAGGCTTGCAGGGAACTTGCGCCGCCGCTATACGTTAGCTTGACGTTCTCCAGCGTCACAATGAGCGGCGATTCCCCATCATTATAAATGGTGCCGTTGATGACGATGACGTTACGGGGGCCATCGGCGAAGGCACTGGAAAGCTCCACATCAGGTTGCGGTGGGCCAGGCTGTGGCGGTGTGTAGGACAGCGAAAAGCGCGTGCTGTTGGCCGAGGTGGGATCACTGCGCACAATCCACGTGACGGGGGAGGGCATCGTGCGCGGAACCTGATAACCAGCGCTGCCCTGCGCCACTTCACCGGCGGCGAGGCTTCGGCTCAAACGCCCATAGCGGCCCCACGTTGTTGCCGCTTCGTTGAGTGTGTAACGCTGTCCACTGCTGTCCTCAAGCACCATATCGAAGAAGGTGGCATCCCGCGGTGCGCCGCTCTCGTTAGTCACCTGGTACTCGATGACGAAATAAACTACATCGCTGCTGCTCTCCTGGATCTGCGATTCCAGCACCTCGAATTTTAGCCCATCCACCTTTTGATCCTGAGCGAAGAAGCTTGCTTCCGGCAGATAGCGACTTTGTACGATCAAGCGGCTGCTCTGGTCGCTGTTGAGCATCATCAGCGTCAGTCCCGGCTTATCCTGGGTCATTGGGGAAAGATCATCTACGGCTACTCGCTGCACCTGCGGCGAGCCAAAAACTAACGCACTGCCGTTATCGAGAGTGAGTGTGATGCGCTGTGCGCTCGACAGCCCGGCCAACAGCGACTCTGCTGTGGAGGCATAGGGGACGCCGACGACGTAATTAATCACCGTCCCATAAATCCACACTGCGATGCCCGACTGTTCGTAGGGGATCGGCCAGCGTCCCTGCTCCGGCATGACCGCCACAACCGGATAAATCGTCCCGGCGATGTCCAGTTGCTCAGGGCGCGCTGTGAGCACCGGCATGCCGCTTTCCTGGACAACGGCCATGTCGGCAGGGATGGTGGGCGCCGCGGTAAATGTCATCAGCTTGTTGACGGTCACGGACTCCGCGCCGCCGATGGCGCGTTTGCGCTGTAGTGCAAGCAATTCTCCCACGCCCACCGCTACGATGATAAACACACCGAGCAGAATCAGCAGGATAGCCCACGTCGGCGGGGTGAGACGCTGCGACTTTTGCCGCCGTTTGACCGCCGCAGCCGTCGGGAAGGGGACGCTGCCGCTCGGCGCGACGTAAGGCGGAGACGCCACCGGCGCAGCGGCGGGCGGAGTGACATAAGGCGGCGGCGTGACGGTCTCCGTGCTGTGGCCTGTCACATTGGTAAAGTAATCGTAGGCTTTGCGCTTTTCCGGGTCGGCCAACACCTCATAAGCCTCATTGACTTCTCTGAAACGCTCGGCAGCATCCGGCGACGTGTTGATGTCGGGATGGTTGATCCGCGCCATGTGCCGGAAGGCCGCCCGAATTTGTTCCGGCGTGGCATTCTGGGGAACGCCGAGGATTGCGTAATAGTCTTTGACCGTTTTCGATACCATTGTACAGCTCGCTTGTCCGCGTCAGGGAACGATAGCCGGCAGATTGGGAGGTGCGATGCGCACATTGACCTCCGGGCGGGTGGCTTCAACGAGCCGGTCAAAGCCCAAGAGCGGGATCAACACCCGCACGGTTCCCACGGTCGGCACGGTGAACGAGAGTTGCCCTTGATCATCGGTATAGCCGCGCGCCAGCTCGGCTTTGGTTTCGGGGGACTGTACACTCACGAAGAAGCCGGGAACGCCTTCACCGGCGCCGGCCTGACCGTCCCCATTTGCATCATAGTATACCCAAACGCGGAAGGTGCGGAACCCGCCAGGGGTAGGGGTTGGCACAATCGGCGGCGGGGTGGTGATCAAGCGGAAGCTCAGTTCTTTGCTGCTCGGTTCCGTTGTTGGCGGTGGCGTAGGTGTGGCGATGGGCGATGCCGGCGTCTGCGGCGTGCTAGTGGGACGTGGGGTTGGTTGCGGTTGAGGCGTTGCGTCCGCCTTTTCGGGTGCGGGTGTGGCGTTGCTGCCGGGGACGCTCAATTCGCACTTGAGCGAGTAATCGCTATTCGTCGCATCGCGGATATCCATTCGGTCTCCCTGGCCGATGAGGATGTAAAGAAAGCCTTCGTAAGTCGCATAATACGAAAGGCGGCTGTTGAAATTACCCAGGGCGACATCGTCGTTTGCCATCAAGAAATACTGCTCTCCCGGCCCACTGTAGAACACCATGCGCGGGTCAACGCCAGGATCAAGGTTGCTGGTCTCACATGTCAATTGCAACCCCGGCTTGACGCGGATCCTGAAGAAATCGTTGTCCACTGTCGCGCCACCCCACGGCATGAAGTTGAGATTATACGTCAACCCCGAGGCGACGGTGGTAGCGAGTTCAAAATTGTAGTTAGGTTCATACGCATCGAATCCGCCGGGCCAGGTAGGTTTAGGCGTGGCCGTCGCAGATTGAGAGGTGGGTGTAGGGGTCGGGCTGGGTGTGTTAGTAGGGGTTGGCGTCAACGTCGGCTGGAGGATGATGACCTCCAATATGTAATCCACTAGCGTATTGGAAGGCGAAGCCGTGGTCACGCTGGACACGCACAGGTGATAGCGGGTCAAGGCGGCCTGTAAGGTCAATTCCACCTCATGATTGGTTGCGGTGGTGTTACCCATAATGTAGTAGCCGTTGTTGTCGTAGACCTTGAGCCAGCGATTGTAGCCATAGTCGCTCAGGATAAGGCGGTATTGCAGACCGACGGTGGTGTTGATGGCGAAGCAGTCCACGTCGTAAATGCTGGTGATGGCGCCTACAATTTTACCCGGAACGGCAAAGGTATTCGCCGTTCCCACGTTGTCGTTGGGTTCGCTCTCGACAGGGATATTAGGCGGCGGCGGCATCGGCGTCTGGGTCGGCGTGGGGGTAATCGTTGGCGTGGAGGTACTGGTCGGCGTTGGTGTGGGGGTGACCGGCGGATCAACAACGAGCGTATAATCTGTTGGCCCGGCCGTAGGATCGTTGTTGGGCGCCGTCACGCGAATATAGTAAAGCGTGGTGGCCGCCTGAAAAGAGAGGCTCACCGTGGGATGTGCCGGATCCGTCTGGGCGCTGGTTACCCAGGCGTAAGTGTTCGTGTAGATATCAATACGACGCTCTTGGGTGCTTGCACGGGTGATGCTGATGGTATAGATGCGTCCCGAATCTGTAGCGATTCTGAAATAATCTTCGTCGCCGAGCGGATTGATCGCCCCGGTCATAGTTCCAGGGATGACGAAGACGTTAGCCGTGGCGTAGGAATCGTTCGGCTCGGTCTCGGCGGCGGCCAGAAGATTCATGCTACCCTGTGGTGGAGATGCGGCGAGCAATGTTCCGGCAATGGCGAGCAAGGTGACCAAAGTTGTCGCTCCGGTTGTCAACCGTTTTGCTTTTATTGTTCTCATTCCCATTCCTCCACAAGCAGCCGTCAGTCGTCAGCCGTCAGCCGTCAGCAGTCAGCGGTCAGCCACCAGCGATTAGCCGATAGCTGAAAGCTGATAGCTGAAAGCTAATAACTGATAGCTACGCAATCGGTTCCATCGGGGCCATGCTGGCTAATAAACGCTTGACCCCTACGCCATTAGAAAAGAGGACGGTGACCATTTCACTGCGTCCGTCTAACTGGCTTTCTAACACCATGCCCTCGCCGTAATGGGCGTGACGTACACGCTGTCCCTGACGATACTGTAATTGCGGCGTCGCCGGTGTACTGCGCGAGCGTGAAGCCTCATTCCAGGTGACACTCCATTGACGCGGTTCGGCCCGTTTTTGTTTCCTTCGCGGACGGCTCAGGACAGCATCCGGCAAGTCGTTCAAAAAGCGCGAAGGCGCAGCCGGCTCACTGTCGCCATAGCGCCCCCAGGCGCGGCGAAAAGCATAGGTCAGATAGAGACGTTTTTCGGCGCGCGTCATCCCGACGTAGAACAACCGCCGTTCCTCGGCAATCTGTTGCGGCGAATCCAGCGAGCGGCTGTGCGGCAACATCCCTTCCTCCAAGCCGGTGAGGAAGACCACCGGATATTCCAACCCTTTGGCGCTGTGCAGCGTGAGCAGTGTGACCGCGCGGACTTCCTCGCCGAGTTCGTCAATGTCGGCAACCAACGCCACTTCGGTCAAGAAATCGGCTAAAGTGATCTCCGACGCCTCGGCAACCACGGCCCGCAGCGCCAGCACGTTCTCCCAGCGCGATTCACCTTCCTGAGTACCATCATGTAAATAGCTTTGATAACCGGTATCGGCCAGGATATGGTCGAGAAGCTGAAGCACGCCGGCCTGCTCATGGAGAGCGCGCCATTCCTGGAGCAGCATCGCAAAGCGGTTGAGGGCTTGAGCGGCCCGACTGCTGAACTGCTTTTCCTGAAGCAGATGCCTCATTCCCTGATAGAGGCTCACGCCGCGAGCGTTTGCCGCCGCTGCAATGGTCGCCAGGGTGCGCGCACCGATGCCGCGCGGCGGGGTGTTGATCACGCGCATAAAACTGATGTCGTCGTCCGGCGTCTGGACGAGACGCAGGTAAGCCAGCACGTCCTTGATCTCCTTGCGGGCGTAGAAGCGTGTGGCGCCGATGAGGCGATAGGGGATGCCGTAGCGCACAAAGGTCTCTTCCAGCGCGCGGGATTGGGCGTTGGTGCGGTACATCACGGCGATGTCGCTGTAAGCATGACCGGAGCGCGTCAGTGTCTGAATCTCGCGGGCGACAAAATCGGCTTCTGCCTGCTCGTCGTAGGCTTCGTGCAGGGTGATGGGGTCGCCGCCGCGCTTGTGGGTGAAAAGATGCTTGGGCGTGCGGTCGGGATTGGGGGCGATGACGGCCTGCGCGGCATCCAGGATAATTTGCGTGGAGCGGTAGTTCTCCTCCAGGAGATACTGGCGCAGTTCGGGAAAGTCCGTGCGCAGGCGTTGAATGTTGCGGTAGTCGGCCCCACGCCACGAGTAGATAGACTGATCTTCATCGGCAACTACATACAGGCTACGGTGTTTCTGCGCCAGCAATTGCAGGATGATGTATTGCGCCATATTCGTATCCTGGAACTCGTCCACCAGCAGATAACGATAGCGGCGTTGATATTTATCGCGGATGTCCGGATCATTGCGCAGCAGCTTCGCCGTCTCCATCAGCAGGTCGTCGAAGTCAAGGCCGTCATTTTTACGCAGCGTGTCCTGATAGCGCGCATAAGCCCGCGCGACGATTTCGTCGTAGTAAGTTTGCACGGGATAGGCATCCGGCGGGACGAGTTCGTTCTTTGCCGCCGAGATAGCGCTCAGCAACGCTTGGGGCCGATAGCGTTTGTCGTCCAGGCCGAGGTCTTTGACCACTTGTTTCATCACATTGAGCTGGTCGTCGGTGTCAAAGATCAGATAGTTGCTCGAAAGCCCGGCGGCCGCAGCTTCACGGCGCAGAATGCGAGCGCAGGCCGCGTGGAAGGTGCCAAGCGTCATTGTCTGCGCTGCAGCGTCACCGAGCATGGTGTCGAGGCGGTGGCGCATCTCGCGGGCCGCCTTGTTGGTGAAGGTGACGGCCAGAATCTGCCAGGCCGGGACGTGCATTTCTGACAACATCCAGGCGATGCGATGAGTCAGTACGCGCGTTTTGCCGGACCCCGGGCCGGCAAGCACCAGTACCGGACCGTCGGGCGTGATGATGGCTGCGCGTTGCTGGGTGTTCAGCGTTTGCAAGAGCGGATGGTTTTGATCATTCATCGGTCACTATTGTAACACGGAGAGGCGTTCAAGCAAATGAAAAAACGCACATCCTACCTGGATGTGCGGATAAGCAGTCAAGGTCTGTCTCCGTGAGCTTACCTCAATTCCTTCTTGATCCGGTCAAAGCGCAGCAAACTGTCTTCGGGGATGAAAACCCGCTGAGCTGCGGCCGTATGCTCAATCATATCAATAAAGCTGAGCAACACATAGTCTGCCGAAACCCGGTCGAGACCCTGTTCCTCGGTCATCGTCGTCAGCGTGCCGATCAACCGATCCAGCATTTCATGGCGCACCTGATTGACAGCGCGTTCGCGCATCTTCAATTCCTGAACACGCTCGTCGGCCTCGATCTTTTGGACTTCGATGTCGCGCCGCGTCCGCCAGGTCTTGGCCCACTCTTCGAGTACCTGCCCCTGGAATTCGATGTCATGGAGTGTGACATCCATGATTTCGACGCCGAAATCGCGGGTAGAAATTGTGAGAGCCTCCAGGAGCGCCTGACGGATTTGCCGACGTACATTGACATCGAGCAGCTCATCGAGCTGGTACTGGGCGAGAATTTTGGTGCGCATGGTGCCTTCGGTGGCGCCCAAGATGACCCGTTTGTCCCAGCTCATGAGGCGATCCGGTTCTGTGCGCCACGCTTCGCGGATCCACTTGCAGGCAGTCGCCTTGAGGATGTTCTCATCGTCGTTGATGACTTTATATTTGATAGCCACTTCGTATGTGATGGGGATGCCGTCCCGGGTAATCGCGCTCACTTTGAACGGCCAACGTTGCGGGCGTAAGTCAATGATATCCCAGATTTTCTCAAACGGCGTCAGACGCGGGAAGCCCGGCCCGCGGAGAACGCGGGCGAGTTTTCCGCCTTTCTCGGTGACCACAGCGCTATCCAAACGGATGACGAGGCCGGCCGGACCACCGATCTTCTTGACAGAATCCTTCCCCAGGAGAATTTTCCCTCCTTGAATGATCAGATAAGGCGCAAAGCCTGGACGCCCGAAAATGCGATAGATGAGGAACTGTACCCCTTCCCGCAAGCTCTCAAGCCGATACAGGGCGGTAATGAAGACGGCGACCAGCAGCAACGCGGTGATAATGCCCCCCACGCCGGGCAACATCCCCCCCAAAATACGCAGACTGAATAGCTGGAAGTATGTCTGAAAAGGGTCTTGGGGATTTTCAACTGCTTGAATCGTCGCGATGGTTGTCGTACCATCGAGATTTTGTACCTTTGTTATCCGGATGGTAAGGTGACACTTCGCGGTTTGGGCTATCGGGGTATCGTTATTGGAAAAGATAATGGTGACATCGTGATACCCTTCCGGGGCCGTATCCAGAACGTTCAGGCGGGCCTTAAACTGACCGCCTGCCGTTGTCGCCGGAACGATGTCGCTGAGGAAAAAATAGTTTCTGTCTTCTGCTTGCACGCCGGTGGTGGAAAGCGCGGCCGCCTCGAGCGTCTCGCTGGCCCGCTTATGGGTCAACGCCGCGTTGATGACCACGCCGTCGCTGTCGAAAGCCGTCGCCAGAGGCTCGCCGGCGAGGCTTTCAGGGCAGTGGGGGACAATCGGCCAATTGTAGGACCGGGTAGCGAGGGAGACGGCCACCAGGCTTAAGATGAAAAGTCCCATCCCTACGATGAAGGCGGCAATGAGGAGTCGAAGATAGTATTGTCCCATTCTTTTGGCGTTGAACATTTTTTTTCCTCCTCGTAGGGCCTTAGCTGCTGATATGCCGGAGCAGCTCAACCATATAGGGAGACAGACAAACCCCGGTCGGCAATTGCAGGGCGGTACCTTCCTCTGTGGATTTGGACTCGGTTGGTAACTGAATCCCCATTGCCTCGAAGAGCTTGATCGCCAGGACGCGCTTGCTGATACCGCTATCGGCTTCCTGCAAGATTTGGGTGAGACGGGAGAGCATCTCCAGCCGCACCTCGCCGAGTATCTCCTGTTCGCGGAGGGCAATGCGCGCCTGGGCTTCGGCAACGGCGATTTCGATGTCTTTTTCGCGTTTGACCTCCCAGTTTTTGATGCGCTGGGCCAGAATGTCCTCGGGAACTTTGATGTCGCTGATGCCACCCCCGACAACTTCAATCCCCAACGGTTTCATGGTCTCTTTAAGTTTGCCGATGAAGGCGCCGGCGATTTCTTCGCGGGGATTCCGGCGGCGTGAAGCATACAGGGCGTCGTCCCAGCTTATGCCTGCCTGCAATTCATCCCCATACAACGTGGGCGGCGTGCTGCAACACGCATAACGCCAGGCGTTTTGCGCCTCGCGCGACAGCAGCTCAAAGTCGGTCAGCGAGATGAGGGCGCATTTGGCATCTTTATCCTTTGGGAGGATAGATAAGACGTCTTCACTCACAGCTGCGCGGGGCACGCCGACCAAAACGCGCAAACCCTTGGTGACGGCGCCGATAATCGTGACCTGGTCTGTAGAAATGTCGAAGTGGTCGGCCAGGGTCTCCAACAGGTCCGGCAGTGAAATGCGGCTGCCCGTAGACGTAGCAATGAGCACCTCAACCTTGACCGGCAGCTCACAGGAGATCGGGATGGGGAAAAGCCGCGCGATGTATCTGCTCGGCCAGCGTCTTTGGATCTGTTGCGCCAGGCAGCCAAGTCCCCCGTGCCCGGCGAAGTGCTCGACCAGCGCGTCCGCCAGGTCGCCTTCGGCCCGATATTTGAAGAGCGGGTAAGCGCAGCCCACGTCAAAGGCCAGGTCTTTGAGTTCGTCGGCAGTCAGGCGGCGCGCCATAAAATTGCGCAGTTTCTCACCCGGCGTAAGCGTGGCGCTGTAAACTCCCTTGATGTTTGGGTTACTGACTTCTTCAGGTTCCTCGGCAGGTTCGTATTTGGGCTTGTCGGGGTCCGCAGTATCCATGTGCAGCTCGTTACAGGTATAATGCGCCACCACTTCTTTAAGCAACGGCGGCCCCATTGTGAGCACCAGTTCGTGCCAGGGACGGAGCTTCAATTCTTCGGCGACAAGTTGATCGGCGCCCCGCTCAAATTTGTGCTCGACCACCGCATGGTCATAGACTGCCTTGAGGACGGCATCTTTATCATAAGGATAGGAACTGCCGAGTTCAACCTTGCGCCCATCGGCCCAGATGCGATTGGGCATAAAGGTAAAGATGCTTGCCGTGATGCCATCTTTGGTTTCCGCCTTGATGGTGGTAACTCGCAGTTGTGGCCGTAGATCCACATCGGTGTAAAGCTGCTCGAACTGTTTGGTGAAGCTCAGCCCCGGTGGACAGACCCTGAGAACGATGCCGGTGGAGGTCACGGCCAGATGGCCGCAATCGGTCAAGATGATCCCCGGCCCGGCGAAGAATTGCAGGAACGGATCTCCACGGACGGCCGGATCGGGCTTTTCCTTGTCCTGTGTTTCGCGCGTTTTCCAGTCTTCGATCACGTAATAGGGGTAGTTTGTCCCCAGGTGGAAGGTGAGCACGCTGCGCAAGGCGTTGGTCCGGCTATCGTCTTGGGCGGAGGGGAACAGACAGCGGAAATCCGGTTTGGCAAGCTGCTCCAGCGCGACGACCTCCTCACCCAGGGGCAACACATTGAGCATAGTGGGGATTTTTTCATGGTTCGGCAGCGGCAGAGACAGGATCGAGAAGTAATATAACGCCCCCCAGAAGAGGATCTGCGCCGGCAGGGTGATCAGCAACAGTCCGATCCGCCCGGCGGCCAGATAGCCGATCCAGCACGCGAGAAAGAATTCAAACCACAGCAGGGAGAGCAAGGCCGCCCCTTTCCCTTTGAGCATAAGCGTGGTGAACAGCCACACGCCAATTGTGCCCACCAGCACTACTGCGAGCAGCAAAGCCCAGGTCGTATCGGGGGTTTCAAAGATGTAGAACGGCGCAGCGGCGACAATGGCACAGAAGGTTGCCGCGATGGTGAAAGCGATACTAAAGATAGCCGCCCCCATCTCCCGGCTGAAAAAATAGCCAAGCGTCCCGGCCAGGGCTGTGCCCCACATAGCAACTTCCAGGATCAAATACAGGTGGACCAGGTAAGGCGCTGCGCTGTCGGGGAATTTGGCTATGGTTGGAAGGAGGTGGTAGAAAGGCAGTTGTTCAGGTTTGAAGACCAGAGCCAATACGAGAAGCAATAATGCATTACACACCAGGGTCAGCAGCCCCAGCATCAGGGGGGCCCATTTCGATCTCCAAAAGAGGAAACCGAGGATCACTGCCAGGAGGCAGGCCAGTCCTCCCTCAATCATCAACATTCGTCCGGCCTGGGTAAGGAGTGTTGTGAACATCGCTGTCTTTTCCCCCTTAACTCGATGACGCCAGGTTTGAGGTTTCTCATCTCATTATAGTAAGATTTACGCTTGAATGCAAATCTAAAACGTCCAGAGCAGGGCTTATCAACGCTCTAACACAACCAGGCGAGTCCCCGGTCTGGTGCGGCGGCCGCGGCGCGTTGCCCATCGGGGATATAGCGAAAACCACATTGCCGAATGATATTC
>JAIOAX010000016.1 GCA_019873645.1 Chloroflexota bacterium
TCACGCCGACCGTCGGCGCGCACGAGTACCTCAGCGGCACGGTCGTGGTCGTCACCGCCACCGCGCAGGCCGATTCCGACTTCACCGGCTGGAGCGGCGCGTGTGCGGGTGTCTCGCCCACCTGCACGGTGACGATGGACGCCGATAAGTGGGTCACGGCCACATTCACGCTCAAGCCCACGCCGCCGGTGAGTCACACGCTGACCATCGCCACAGCGGGCAACGGCCACGGCATCGTCACGCCGACCGTCGGCGCGCACGAGTACCTCAGCGGCACGCTCGTGGTCGTCACCGCCACCGCGCAGGCTGGTTCGGTGTTCGATGGCTGGAGTGGCGCGTGTGCGGGTGTCTCGCCCACCTGCACGGTGACGATGGACGCCGATAAGTGGCTCACCGCCACCTTCCGCGCGCTGACCTACACGCTGACGGTGAACACGGTGGGCAACGGGACGGTGACGCGCGTTCCCAGCCAGACGGCATACCTCTACGGCGACGTGGTCACGCTCACCGCGACGCCGGACACAGGCTGGTACTTTGGCCAGTGGAGCGGCGACGCCAGCGGCGTTCTCACGCAGACCCACGTGACGATGAATGCGAATAAGGTCGTGACGGCGACCTTCCTCTCCACGCCGCCAACCTACTACACGCTGACGATGAGGATGGTGGGCAGCGGCGTCGTCACGCCGGCGGTGGGAGCGCACAGCTACCTCTCCGGCACGGTGGTGGACTTGAGTGCGAGTCCGGCGGCGGGATGGCAATTCGCCGGCTGGTCGGGCGACCTGGAGAGCAGCGCGAACCCGACCACACTGCTGATGAATGGGCACAAAGCGGTGACGGCGACGTTCACACTCAGGCCCGTGAGTCACACGCTGACCATCGCCACAGCGGGCAACGGCCACGGCATCGTCACGCCCACCGTCGGCGCGCACGAGTACCTCAGCGGCACGCTCGTGGTCGTCACCGCCACCGCACAGGCCGATTCCGACTTCACCGGCTGGAGCGGCGCGTGTGCTGGAACATCGCCGACATGCCAGATCACAATGAACGCCGATAAGTGGGTCACGGCCACGTTCACGCTCAAGCCGACCAACCGCGCCCCGACCGCGAACGCCGGGCCGGATCAGACCGTGCAACCGGGCGCGCAGGTGACGCTCGACGGCTCCGCCTCCAGCGATCCCGACGGCGACCCACTCACCTACTTCTGGCGGCAGACGGGCGGCGCGGCGGTGAGTTTCACGCCGACGTTGAGCCGCACGACGTTCACCGCGCCAGAGCCGGGCGTGCTCACATTCACGCTGACGGTGACCGATAGTTGGGGGCTGGCCGATCCAACGCCGGACACAGTTGTTATTACGGTCAGTCCCTATAGAATCTATCTGCCGCTTGTCTTGCGGAATCAGCCGTAAATAGCAGGTACATTTGCAACCTTCAACTGACTCGGCCTGGATTTGACAATCCAGGCCGAGCAGTAATTGGATGAGAGCAGCTTACAGCTCTTGGTGCCCGCGGCAGCGAAAATAAGCTGCGAACGCGTAAGTCTGAGTTAATTGTCAGACGGCATCCCTGAGCAAGCGTTAGCCAAAACCCTGGCTAGATGTTCCAGCTCCGGCGGTTTTTGAATCCACGCCAGCACGCCGATGTCGCGCAGGGCTTCACGATCTTCCGTCAATGGATGGCCGGTCATCACAACCACGCGCACCGTCGGGTCCTGTTGATGCAACACCTGGGCTAATGCCTTGCCTCCCATCTCGGCCATCACCAGGTCGCTCAATACCAGCGCGATCTCTTGACGGTGCTCAGCAAAGACCTGCAAGGCCACCTTGCCGTTTTCGGCCTGCAGAACGCGATAGTCTAAAAGCTCCAGTGTCGCAACAATCGCGGCGCGTGCGGCGGCATTGTCCTCAACAACCAGAATCGTTTCGCCGTGGCCAAGAGGCAGGTCATCCATGGCCGCGGCCTGTGAGGCTTCTGGCATGGGCAATGCCGGCAGGTAGATGAGAAACGTCGTCCCCACCCCCACCTGCGTTTTAACATCAATGAATCCATCATGGCTGGAGACGATGCCGTAAACCTGCGTTAATCCCAGGCCGGTCCCTTTGCCCGGCGGCTTGGTAGTAAAGAAGGGATCGTAGATGTAGGGCAAAATTTCATCCGGGATTCCCGCGCCGGTGTCCGCTACCGCTACCTCTATCCAGTCCCCAGGAGACATATCGGGCAACGGCGCCTGCTTGGGCTTGTCGAAGTGTAAGCGCCGTAAAGCAATGTGCAGTTTTCCCCCGTCGGGCATGGCATCACGCGCATTCACCACCAGGTTCATAAACACCTGCTGCATCCGCGTGGGATCAGCACTGACAGTATAAATACCCGCCTCGTAATCAAAACTCACCTCGATGTTCTCCGGCAAGGTGCGTTCCCACAATTTGACCTGCTCTTTCAACAAAGGCACCAGATCCAACGGCAAACGTTCCAACACCTGACTGCGGCTGAAGTCCAGAATCTGGTTGATCAGATCTGCCGCCCGATGAGCCTGACCGGCAATAATTTTAAGGTGCTCGCGCAATTGAGCGGGGAGACCGGGCAAGCGCAATGAGATCTGGCTATACAGCACAATCCCGGCAAGGATGTTGTTGAAATCGTGGGCGATGCCGGCGGCAAGCTGCCCGACCGTCGCCAGGCGTTCCTGACGTTGCACCGTCTCACGGAAGGCGTACTCCTCGGTCACATCGCGGGTCAATAACACCCATCCCCCCACCATCGGGCCGGTTTCGATAGGCCGTGCGATCAATTGAAAATGGCGTCGCCCCACGCTCATTTCATGCCACAACCCGCGCGGTGGCGGGCTGAGCAATTCGGCCATCGGACGCCCACCCAATTGTTCAAGCTTTTGTCCGGGTTTGCACGCCGTTACAGACGTCAGCACCGGCAAATGGGTATGCGCAGCGGGATTGCACAACAGTACACGCAGCTCCGCATCCAGTAAGACCACCCCTTCAGGAACGGTCTCCATGATCTGCTGCATTTGCAAGGTTTGTTCCTGCACCTGCCGCAACAAACGCTCACGTTCTTGCTCTACCCGTTTGCGCTCGGTGATGTCCAAAGCCGTAAAGATGACGCCGGCAGCACGGTTCGCAGAATCAAGGGGGGTTGAGCTAAGCCATATATCGAGCACCCGCCCGTCTTTACGCTGCCAGCGGGTTTCAACAGAACCGGTGCCGTATGCATCAATTTGACGATACTTTTCCCGTCCCACATATTCATAGTCTTCATCGGTGGGATATAAAATGCGGGCGTTCTTCCCGATCAGTTCTTCCGGCGTATATCCCGTCATCTCACAAATGCGGTCATTCACCTGGGCGATGACGCGATCCCCGACCACCAGCCCAATGCCAATAGAAGCCGCGCTGAAGATGCTGCGCAACGTCGCTTCGCTGCGTTTAAGGGCCGTTTCGACGCGCCGATGGGCGATTGCCGTAGCCAGACTGTCGGCCAACCGTTCAAGCAAGGCCACAGTCTGCCGGTCAAAATGCTCAGGGCGGCGGTCATGAAGCTGCAATAATCCCAGGACTTCTCCGCCCAGGCGCAAGGGAACCAGCACAATAGACTCATAGCCGGCGTCATAGCAATATGTCCGCAGGCAAGCGCCTTGATCGGCCCCGAAAGCAGTTGCCAGCAACCGGCTTGCCGTACCGGTCCAGAAGCTCCCGTGCGCAGTAAAATATGGCTGCGTCGGATCAACATGCCCCTCCAGAACCAGGCCACAACCACACTCCAGGGATGAGTTCCCGGCGCCATCCCGCGACGGAACTCCCGGCGCAACCAGTCTCCACAATGAATTGTCGGTCTGTACAAATTCGGGTGAGAATCCCCGCGTCTCAAAGTACGGGAAATCGCCGTCGCGCCGCAGGCGCATGCCTATAGCCTCGCAGTCCAGATCGCGCTGCAATAAGTCCAGGACGGCGCAGACAAGGTCGCGCAGGTCTTCCTTCTCGTTAATCAACCGCAGCAGCGCGATGGTCAGTTCGCGTTCCAGCTCCATACGCTTGCGCTCGGTAATGTCACGGCCAATACCTACCAGACCGACAACCTGTCCCGATGAATCCTTTAACGGCAATTTGGACGTGAGTAGCCAGACACAGCGTCCCTCACAATTGCACAGATATTCTTCATGGTTGAGCTGCGGCTGCCCCGTATCAAAAACCTGCCGATCCACAGCCTCAAAACGCACGGCCATCTCCGGTGGGAAAATATCGCGGTCAGTTTTGCCCAACACTTCTTCTTCTGAAGCGACACTCATGTTAATCTGGTCGGCGCGGTTTGCCAGGGTTTTGCGCCCCTGCCGGTCTTTCACATAAATGGCATCGGGCAGATGATCTACCACCGCGCGCAACAGCCGCCGCTCCTGGCGCAACGCTTCCTCGGCGCGTTTGCGAGCCGTAATATCGGTAGCCGTGATGAACACCTTGCCCCACGTTTCCTCATAGCCGGAAACCAGGGTCGCCTGAAACCATGTATCCATCAGTTCGCCGTTCAATTTGCGTCCGACAATTTCGCTTTCAAAGCGTTTTTGCCAGCGGGAGAAAGCCAGGATTTCTTCGGTAAAGACAGCCATAGATTGATCCACAAAAAGCGCGGGCAACCCCTGTAACAAGGTGTCTTTATCCGGCGCGGCAAACAATTCAACCGAGGTCTGGTTGACGTTGAGGATTTTGACCAGTGAGGCGCAATGCTGCACCACCTCCGGGTGGCTGCGCAGGTAGGTTTCCAGGTCGGTCACCCCGGATTCACGGAGACTATCGAGATAGGCCTTGACCGCACTGAAGTCTTCTTCCCAAACCAGAAAAGGCGCATCCTCGAACAGGCCGCGATAACTGGCTTCGCGTTCGGCAAGACGCATCTCTACCGAGCGATGATACAATATCCTCTCAATGGCAGCACACAGCTCAGACACCTGAACCGGCTTGAGAAGATAGCCTGACGGGGCGAGGATCCCGGCGCGCTGTAACAACAAGGCATCGGCAGCATCGGCAAGATAGAGAAACGGGGCGTCAAAGTCACTACGTAGTTTTTCGGCGACCTGCAAATTTTCCAGCGACGTGCCTGTGGGCACATCCATCAAGATCAAGTCCGGCGCAATTTCCCCACAGGGTTGCCGCGTTGCCTCCGCCAGACTCACCACACCCAATACCCGGTACCCGGCCACCCATAGCCCCCCGACAAGGTCATCGAGAGGAGTTCCTTTTTCTCCAACAATAAGTATACGTGGTCCTTCCATAGGGGGTCCTTCCGCAGCGCAAGACGCTATAACCGCCATAATCACAGAAACAAAACTTTATTATAGACATGTTACTCTTAATTTCTGACTTTGGCAAGTTGCCGAGAGGCAGAAAATCCATTAGCGCGTTTCCTCTTGGGGATTGCCCGGGTCGGTCTCCTGACCGCGCCCGTTCAGGCCGGCATTTTGGCCTGATGTGCTAACGCTTATCCATACCGTTGGAGAATCGCCGCGGCTTCGGCCTGCACACGGGTAATCAATTCCGGCGGTTCCAGCACGCGCACGGCGCGCCCATAGCTCAGCACCCAACCGGTGGCCCATTCCAACGTTGAGGCACCGAAGCGCGCCGTCACCAAACCGTCGGGGTGTTCGATCACTTGCATCCAGTGACCGTAGCGCTCGCGGATATGCGGGGCAACCTCAGCGGCAATCTGTACCACAACGGTATAGTTCTGCTCAAAACTCAAGGTCTTGGCGATGTAATCGCGCGCCGAGAAATCACGGGGAATGGTAAAGGGGATTTTCAACGGCGTGACCTGTTGAATACGATCCACGCGGAAGGTACGCATGGCCTGACGCAAGCGACAAAAGCCCACCAGATACCACAATCCGCTATGGAACGTCAATGCATAAGGCTCAACGTCGCGGCAGGTCTCTTCCAGGGCGAAATCCTGGTACACAAGGCGCACACAACGCCGCCCGATGATACAGTTGCGCAGCGTGTGGATCATCGGCTCCCAGGGACGATAATCCCGCGCCGTCAGGCCGCTGATAACCAGACTTTGTTGGGCACTGGCGACCTCCTGCCGCAAGTCGTCGGGCAACACATTGTCCAGTTTAGCCGTAACAGCTGTGACGGCATCTTTGTATGTTTGTCCCCACACCTCACCGACTAAATTCGCGCCCATATAGAGCACGGTCGCTTCTTCTGCCGTGAAGACCAGGGGGGGCAGCTTGTAGCCACGCACCAGCGCAAAGCCGCCATAAGGGCCGCGTTCGGAATACAACGGAATCCCCAGCTCTTCCAACATGCCTATATAGCGATGGATAGTGCGCTCAGAGACGCCCAGCTCCGCAGCGAGGTCACTGGCCTTCCAGGTAGGACGCGCCTGGAACAACATGATCAGTGAAATCAATCGTACCGCAACGTTGCTCATATCCCCATGGTAACGCGGCAGTGGAATCCGTCAAATGCTTCAATGGCGCGGTCAGCGACCGGCCACAGCGAGAGCGCAACGGCGCAATACTCAGGCCGGTCTCCAGACCGCGCCTGCGCATCAGAATTGACCAAAACCTTGACAATTTTACGTTCCCCATTAAGATATTCACATTCCATATAAAAAATCTTACCGAACGGCCACTGAATCATCTTGAAAGGATTGAGCATGAGAAATAATGCTACCCCCTCCGGAGGCATGCGCACGTTCACCATTATCTGGATCGGTCAGATTCTCTCCCTGCTCGGCACGGCCGTCGGCCAATACGGGTTAACGTTGTGGGCCTTTGACGTCAGCGGTGGGCGGGCGACGCCGCTCACGCTCATCGGGTTCTTTTTTATGGCGCCGATGATCGCCTTTGCGCCGATTGTCGGCGTCCTGGTAGACCGGAGCAACCGCAAGCTCATGATGATGCTCAGCGACCTGGCTGCTGCCGCCGCCACGCTCTTCATCCTGATTCTCTATCTCAGCGGTAAGTTGCAGATCTGGCACCTCTACATTGCCGCGTTCGTCAGCGGCACTTTTCAGGGCTTCCAATGGCCGGCATATTCCGCCGCCATCAGCACCATGCTCGAAAAGAAGCATTATACCCGCGCCAACGCTATGCTGGAGACAGCCGGTTCCGCGTCAGGCATCTTCGCCCCGATGATTGCCGGAGCACTCATCGGCCCGCTGGGAGCTATGATCCGCACTACTTTCGATCCAACGTTCGTCGCCAATCTGGGCAATAAACCGGGTTTGCTCGGTCTGCTGGTGATTGATCTGCTCAGCGCCGCGTTTGCCATCGGCACCTTGCTCTTTGTGTCCATCCCGCAACCCGAACGCACGGCCGCCGGGGAACAGGCGCGCGGCAACTTTCTTCACGAAGCTGCCTTCGGTTTCAAATACATCTTCAAACAGCCCAGCTTGTTGGGACTACAGACCGTCTTCCTGATCGGCAATTTCTTCAGTGCGTTGGCTTTTGCCGTCTACGCGCCGATGATCCTGGCACGTTCGGGAAGTAATGAGCTGGTCTTCAGCAGCGTGCAAAGCGCGGCGGCCATCGGGGGGGTTGTCGGCGGCCTGGTGATCGGCGCATGGGGTGGCTTCAAGCGACGCGTTCACGGGGTCCTGGCCGGCTGGGCATTGAGCGGCCTGGGGATCATTGCCGCCGGCCTCAGTCAGGCGTTGCCAGGGTGGCTTGCCGCCGGCTTCTTTACCTCCATGCTCACACCGCTCATCAACGGCTCAAATCAGGCCATCTGGCAGTCCAAGGTGCCGCCAGACATTCAAGGGCGCGTCTTTGCCAGCCGGCGTCTGATTGCCTGGCTTGTCAGCCCGCTCAGTCAAATCCTCGCCGGGCCGCTGGCTGATCAGGTTTTCGAGCCGGCCATGCAAGCCGGCGGCCCTCTGACGCCGCTTTTCGGGTGGCTTGCCGGCAGCGGGCCGGGCGCCGGGATGGGCTTGCAGTTCGCGTTTGCCGGATTGCTGACCCTCCTGATAGGCCTGGGGGGCTACTTCTTCCCTGTCATCCGCAACGCCGAAGACCTGTTGCCCGACCACGACGTTGCGCCACCAGAAGCCCTCCAGATATAACGTTCCAACGTGCAAACGGTAATCGAGGAGGTCTTATGGCTCAGCCGGAAATCGGCGTTTCGACGGCGGCATTTTATCCCGCCTATCTCACCGAGGATGCACTGACCGCTGCCGGGGAACTGGGCTTTGCGGTCGTCGAGGTCTTTCTCCAGTCACGGGAGGAGTATACGTCAGACTTCGGGAAAATACTCGATCAACGTCGCCGCGCCGGCGGGACGCGGGTGCACTCTTTACACTTGCACAACGATTTCTTTGAACTGTGGTCGCCTTACCCGCGTATGTTGCATGAAGCCCGCGAACGCTTCCACCACACCCTGGAGATTGCCAACCGCCTGGGAGCGCACGCGCTGACGTGGCACGGCATCCGTTTCGGCTTCAAAAATCCTGCGTTCGTCGCGCGGTTTCTGGACGGCGTAGCCTGGGCCGCCGAACAAGCTTATGCTACCGGCCTGACGTTATGTATCGAGAACGTCAGCTGGTGCTACCTGCGCACACCGGAGCAGGTGCACAGCCTTAGTGCGCTCGGCGTCCCCCTCGGTTTCACGTTTGACAGCTTTCAGGCCGGCGAGACACCCACAGACCCCATCGCCTTGATCCAGACGATGGGACCACGCTTGACCACCGTGCACCTCGCCGATTATGCGCCGGTCGGGCCACGGCACTTGCCGCTCGGCGCAGGCGTGCTGGATTGGTCGGCTATCCTGCACGCCCTGGACGACGCCGGCTACCGCGGGCCGCTCATCATCGAGCTGGCCGGCGTCGAGGACTTTTCCACGTTAAAAACGTCGCGGGCCTTTATCGAACAGCAAATTCAGCGGTCAGCCTCGACGGCGTAACCGGCGGCGATCCAGGCTTTCATCCCGCCGGTCATATTGTGGACATTGGTGAAGCCCGCCTTTTGCAACAATTGCAACGCCTGCGTGCTGCGGTTTCCACTGCGGCATACCAGCACGACCGGTTTGTCGGTGGGAACTTCAACCAGCCGTTTTGATAGCTCGCCTAACGGAATCAACACAGCACCGGGGATGCGCCCCTCGGCATACTCCTCTGGCTCCCGCACATCAATAATGGCAATCGCGCCGGTGGAACGCAAATCTTCCACCGTCTTGGGCGCCACATCCACAGGCAATACCAGGGGTGTGGCTGCAGGCTGTACCAAAGCTTGTGGCGCGACGGTAGGCGTGGGCGTGGCACAACCTGTCAGCAGGGAAGCCAACACGAGCAACAATACAATGCAATTCTTCACACGCATAAAAAATCTCCCACTAAACCGGCTGAAGCCGGAATGTACCCGGAATGTACACGGAATCGCCGGAGTTTGTCCAGACCCCGGCGATTCACCCGTAAGCCCCTCTAAATAACTAACTCCCCATCAGTTTGGTCAGCCCACGCACAACCGAACCCTCATCGGTGCTCTTACCGCCGGTTTGCGGCGCAGCCTGCAGGATGCGGTCCGCCAGGCGCGAGAAGGGCAGCGATTGAATCCACACCCGTCCGGTGCCCTGCAAAGTTGCCAGGAACAGGCCCTCGCCGCCGAAGAGCATAGATTTGAGATTGCCCGCACGTTCGATGTTGTAGCTGATCTGGCTCTCAAAGGCGACGATACAACCGGTATCAATCAAGATTTTTTCGTTCTGCAGGCGCTTTTCCACAATCGTACCGCCGGCATGGATGAAAACCATCCCATCCCCGCGCAGGCGTTGCAGGATGAAGCCCTCGCCACCGAACAGTCCCACGCCGATCTTCTTGTTGAAGGCAATGCTGATTTCGGTGCCGAGCGCCGCGCAGAGGAAAGAATCTTTCTGGCACAACAATTCGCCGCCGACCTCGTCCAGGTCAATGGGGATGATCTTGCCGGGATACGGCGCACCAAAAGCGACATGGCGTTTCCCCTCATAGGCGTTGGTGAAATGTGTCATAAAGAGCGATTCCCCCGTGATAACGCGCTTGCCTACGTCCAACACCTTGTCGAAGAAACCTGAGCTGGGCTTGGAGCCATCACCCATCTTTGACTCAAAGACGATGCCGTTTTCCATATACACCATCGCCCCGGCCTCGGCAATCACGGTCTCGCCGCGATCCAGTTCGATTTCGACGAATTGCAGGTCGTCGCCAAAAATCTGGTAATCAATCTCGTGACTCTTCATGGTAATACCCTCCTGGGATTAGAAATGAGTAATGAGTGATGGGAAATGGTTTCCCGAACGAACAGTCAAAAATCCGTTCAAATCCGTTCAATCCGTTGACAACTTGCTCTTACTGTCTCCAACATCATCCATATACGCAGCACAACTGTACAGGTTGCGGGACTAACTGCGTTTGCGCACGCGCGGGCCTTGCGGCGTATCCTCGATTTCGTAGCCGGCGGCGGCGACTTGCGCGCGCAGGGCGTCAGCGTCTTGCCAGCGTTTCTCTTTGCGGGCGATGACGCGCTGCTCCACCAGCGCCATAACCGCGTCGGGGATCGGTTCTTCGACCGGCTTCCATTCCGCCAGCCGCAGCCCCAACACCTGGTCGAAGGCAAGCAGGGTCGCCTTCCTGGTCGCGTCAGGCAGATCACTTTTGACCAGGTCCCAAACGACGGCCAGCGCGCGCGGCATGTTCAGGTCGTCGTTAATCTGAGTGGCAAACTTATCCAGGTAATCCTCATCCACCACACCTGGCTCGCCCCATGCCTGCGCGGCCGCGCGCAGGCGATTGAGCGCCGTCTGCGCGCCATCCAGCACTTCCCAGGCGAAGTTCAGCCGCGAGCGGTAATGCGCCCCCAGGCACATAAAGCGATAGGCCAGCGGGTCGTAGCCACGCTCCAGCAACGTTTGTACGCGCAGGAAATTGCCGGCGGATTTGCCCATGCGAGCTTCGTCAATCTGCAAGAAATAGCCGTGCAGCCAGAAATTCGCCAGGCGTGTGCCGTAGCATGCCTGTGTTTGTGCGATCTCGTTGGTATGATGCACCGTGATATGATCCTCGCCGCCGCAGTGGATATCGAAGAACGGCCCCAGATACTTGGCCGACATCGCCGAACACTCGATGTGCCAGCCGGGGAACCCCACTCCCCAGGGGCTGTCCCATTCCATCTGCCGTTTCTGGCCGGGTGGGCTGAACTTCCACAGGGCGAAATCGGTGATATTGCGCTTCTCACCCAAATCAACCCGCGCGCCGGCCTGCAACCCCTCGATGTCCAGGCGTCCCAGATAGCCGTAATCGGGCAGTTTCGAGGTATCGAAGTAAATGCCGTCCGAGGTGCGATAAGTGAAGCCCCGGGCTTCAATGCAGCGGATGGTTTCGATCTGCTCGGCAATATGGTCGGTCGCGCGGCACCAGATCGTCGGCTCCAAAATGTTCAGCCGCTGCAAATCGGCCTTGAACTCCTGCGTGTACATCGCCGCAATTTCCCAGGCCGAAAGGCCAGTGCGGCGCGAGCCTTTTTCCATGCGATCTTCGCCGGTATCGGCGTCAGAGGTCAAATGGCCCACATCGGTGATGTTCATCACGTGCTTAACATTGTAACCGTTGAACATCAACACGCGGCGCAACACGTCCTCAAAAATGTAGGTACGCAGATTGCCGATATGTGCGTAATCGTAAACGGTGGGACCGCAGGTATACATGCCCACTTCCGGCGGATGCAACGGCTCGAATTCACGTATCGAGCGGGTATAGGTATCATAGAGCCTCAGTGTCATCAGTGCCCTCCTCCAAAATTCGCTGGAACGTTTGAACGTTCAAACGTTTGATTCATTGACATAGCGAGATTGCTGAAGCTGCCTTCGGGGAAATGCAGATAATATTCAGTGGCGGATTCTAAATCAGCATACACGCCACGATAGGCCGGCGGAAGAAGCGCGGCGATCTGGTACATCATCTCATCCACCATCGCGCGGCGCACTTCCTGCGTGACCTTGACGCCGCGGGTGTCCAGATAAAACGGTTGCCCGACAACGATGCGGAAGTCGGTGCGCCGCAGGTGGCGGATGTTTTCGTGAAACTGTTCGCCGCCATAGTAAACGACCGGCAGGATCGGCGCGCCGCTATGCAAGGCCAGCAACACGACGCCGGGACGGCCCTGTTGCAAGCGTCCATGCCCGCTGCGGGTACCCTCCGGCGCCACAGCAAGAATCGCGCCGTCCTGCAAGGCGGCCAGGCCCGCGCGGAAGGCGCGCACATCGGCCTCCCCGCGTGCCAGGGGAATCGCCTGCCACGTATCAAACAGAAAGGCCAACGCCGGATTCTGCCAGGTTTCGGCTTTCACAAAACCGGTCACCGGGCGCGGATGCGCGCGCGAAAGCAACACCGGCGCATCGAGAAAATTGATGTGGTTGGTTACCACGATCAGCGGGCCGCGCTGCGGAACGCGCGCCAGTTGTGCATCATCCACACGGCAAAGCAAACCGGTCAATCCTTTAAGGGTTGTGTTGACCAGCCAGGGCATTAACATCATGCCGCCTCCGCACACACCACTTCGAGCTGACGCGGAAGGATACGCATGGTCAATTCCCGCCCTTCGACGCTGATGGTTTCACCGTCGGCGTGGGCGGGAAGTACGCCTTCTATGGCCGTTACAGTGACATGTTGCGCGCGCCCGGTGCGGATGGCCGGATGGGTGCCTTGCGTCCCTTGCATAAAACGCAAGATAAGGGGAAAAATGCGGGCGCGGCTCACATGCGCCGCCAGGCACAGATCGAAGAAACCATCGTCAGGGCTGGCGTGGGGCGCCATCATAAAGCCCCCACCCATACGCCGACCGTTCATCACCGAGACCATCAGCGAAGGTTGCGTCAGCACTTGATCGTCGTAGGCGATGCGCAACAGCGGTGCACGGTAATACAGGAAGACGGTTTTGAGCGCAGCAACAACATAGGAAGGGAAACCGCTAAGCCGCTTCAGTTTCAAGGCCTCAAAGCCCACCACGGCGTCAAAGCCGATACCCACGCCGTTGCCGAAATAGCGGCCCTGCGGAACCAATTCCCCTTCCACGTAGCCGATGTCAATGAAACGGCGCTGGTCCGCCGCCAGCACGGCGCAGCCGACGCCCAGGGCATGGGGGATGCCGGCGCCGAAAGCGAAATCGTTGCCGCGCCCCACGCTCAACGCGCCCAGGGTCGCCTGCACGCCGCTTTGTTGCGCCTGCATCAAACCGTTCAACACCTCGTTGGCTGTCCCGTCCCCACCGGCGGCTACAACGACGGGGTAGCCATCCATAGCCGCCTGCTGCGCCAACACTATTGCGTGACCGGGGTACTCGGTACACACCAGGTCATAAGATAAACCATACTGCTCCAATAAGTTCTTGATGAAAGGGATAGACCGTTCGCCGTTTCCACGGCCTGAGATGGGATTTACGATCACTTTGTAACGTTTCATCGTCGCCATGCCGCCTTCGCTCGCAGAATAGGAATAATGCCATTATAGCAGAAATTCGCAGTTGTCATGCTCCCCCAATCATAATCTGGATCGCCTGTAGAATTTGTCGGAGCTGATCAGAATTGAGCGTCCCCAGGCAGTGCACAAAACGTTCTTGCGACACCGGACGAATCTGAAAAGCATCCGCAGCAGAAAGTTTGGAGGGTCCACGCGGCTCCCATTTCGTGTTATAATCACGGTATGCAAGTCATTCTAACCCACGAGAACGCAGATTTTGATGCCATTGCCAGCCTGTTGGGTGCGCACAAACTCTATCCAAGCGCCCGACCGGTCTTGCCGCGTCGCGTCAATGCCAATGTGCGGGCGTTTCTCACGCTGTACAGCAGTGAATTGCCGTTCGTGGATCCAGAGACCCTCCCACGTGGACAACACATTCGCCGTGTGATCCTGGTGGATACCCAAAGCCTGACCTACGTGCGCGGGATGAGCAAAGACATCCATGATGTGCTCATTATTGACCATCACACGCCGCCCGCAACCCTGCCTGAGGGATGGCGTTTTCAAGGTGAGTCGTTAGGAGCGACGACGACTTTGCTTGTCGAGGCACTTTCCGCAAGGATGATCCCCATCAATCATGTCGAAGCGACTTTGATGCTTGCGGGCATCTACGAAGACACCGGCAGTCTGACCTACGCCGGTACTGCGTCGCGCGACCTGCGCGCCGCCGCCTGGCTGATGGATCAAGGCGCCAGCCTGGAAATCGCCGCCGAATTTCTGGAACACCCTCTCACTCCCACCCAGCAAGCCATCTATGACACGCTCAAGGAAAATGTGGAGACGCTGCAAATTGACGGGCATCCGGTCGTGTTGAGTTGGGCCGTATCCCCCCCCGGTACGGACGAGGAAATTTCGACGCTGGCGCACAAGCTGCGCGACTTACTTGACCCTTCAGCATTGTTTGTGCTAGTCGAAATCAGCGGCAATACGCAGTTGGTGGCGCGTAGCGATACGGATGACATCAATGTCGCCACTGTCGCGGCGCACTTTGGGGGCGGCGGCCATAACCGTGCAGCGGCCGCGCTCATCCGCCAACGCCCGGCGGTGGAGGTGTTCGCTGAACTGCGCAATAAGCTACCCGAATTCGTCCACCCACGCATCAAGGTGCGCGACGTGATGTCGCTCGGCGTGCGCACCGTAGCTCCCTATGATCCCGTTCATGGGGTTCTCGACATTATGAAGCGCACCGGTCACGAAGGCTTCCCCGTCGTGGACGCGCAAGGGAAAATTCTCGGCCTGGTGACGCGCAACGCCGTAGATCGCGCCATGCAACACGGTTGGGAACACCAGCCTGTGGAACGCATTATGCGTCCCGGCGAAGTCAACGTGTCGCCGGATGATTCGACGGAGCGGGTGCGCGCGTTGATGATCCACACCGGCTGGGGCCAGATTCCGGTTGTCGAGAACGGTCAACTCATCGGCGTGGTGACACGCACCGATATGATCCGCCTCCCCCTGCTGGAAGCCGGCACAGCCCAAAAAGACATTGCCCAAAAGATGGAACACTACTTCCCCAAGCCGCTCTTGACGTTGATCCGCGAAATCGGCGTGCAGGCCGACCGGCAAGGATATAGCGCCTACTTCGTCGGTGGCATCGTGCGCGATCTGCTGCTTGGGCATCCCCTTACAGATGTGGACATCGTCGTCGAGGGCAAGGCCATTGAGCTAGGATGCGCGCTGGCGCAACAGTTTGGCGGCGAAATTCACAGCCACAGCCGCTTTGGGACGGTCAAATGGATGCTCCCGCCGTGGGAGGAATTAGTCATTGGGAATCAGGGATTGGTAACTGGTAATCAGGAATTAGGTGTTAGGAATAAAGAATCCCCAATCCCCAATCCCCATCTACCCAAATTCATTGACTTGGTGACGGCGCGGACAGAATTCTACGAACATCCGACAGCGCTGCCGCTGGTGGAACGCAGTTCGATCAAGCAGGACTTGCATCGGCGCGACTTTACCATCAACACGCTTGCCATCCGCCTGGATCCACAGCACTGGGGCGAACTGTTGGACTTTTATGGGGGCAAAGCCGACCTGGAAGCCGGCGTGATCCGCGTGTTGCACAGCCTCAGCTTCATTGACGATCCCACGCGCATTTTGCGCGCAGCGCGCTTTGAGGCGCGGTTGGGTTTTCACATGGACAAGCAAACCGAGGCGTTGATCGCCGACGCCTTGCCGCTGCTAGGTCGCATCACTGGGGGACGCATCCGCCACGAACTTGACCTCATCTTCCAAGAAGCGCAGCCCGAAGCAGCCCTGAAACGGCTACAATCGCTCGGCGCGCTGGCCCACATTCACCCCAACCTGCTCTGCGATGATTGGTTGCATGAGCGGTTTGTCCGCCTGCGACAGCCGGAGACTTTGGCTCTATGGAACATTGACGTTGCTCATGAACTCGGCTTTCTCTATTGGGGGCTATTTCTCTACCGGCTGACACCCCAGGCATTGGAAAACATTCTGCGCCGCTTGTTGATGCCGCGGCGTATCAGCGGCCCCTTGCGCGCTTTACCGGCCCTGCAACAGGCGCTGGCGCAAGTGGCAACCTTAGAGCGGCCCAGCCAGATCGTAGCGCTGCTCGAGCCGCTGCCCGAAGAACTCCTGCCGCTAGGATGGTTGGCAAGCGACGATTCTGATATTCAAACCAAACTGGAACGTTACGCCTGCGAATGGCGTCAGGTGCAATGTCTCTTGACCGGCAAAGATTTGAAACAGCTTGGGTTGCCACCTAGCCCGCTGTATCGTCAGATCTTCGATGCCTTGCGCGCCGCGCGACTTGACGGCGAGCTTACGTCTCGTGAAGACGAAGAACGCCGGGTCAGAGACTTTCTTGCAGCGCAATCTGCTCAACCCGTTCAGCCCATTCAATTTGTCCAATCCGTTGAGACTTGATGACTATGCGACTATGCGACTATCCGACTGATAACTATAGACCATTGAGGAAACATCATGGCTCGTTTTTACCCTTCATATCAGACCTTGCGACTGGCGGATCAAATTCTGGAAGCCATTGCCGCGCGGACGCCAGGATACCAGGGACGCATCGGCTCGCGCTGGTACTGGCGGCTGGCCGGCGGCGTCCTGGTGACATTTGAACTGGACTTCACCGTGACGGAACAACGCTGGGACGTGCTCCGCGCCGAAGCCGTCACGCCGACGGTGGGGCTGTTCAACGCCGCCGATTTTCCTTTCGCTGCCTACGGCACGCTGGTAGATTCGCCGCCCTTCATCCACGACCTCGACGGTGAAGCGGAGTGGTCAAACCGGCTCTACTTTCAGATGGGGCACTTGATTGATGACGCTGTCCTGTGGATGGAAATGCTCTCGGCAGCGGTCATTGACCCACAGGTGCGCCCGCCATCATCGTTCCCGGAGCTAAATGCGTTGGAACGCGAGATCGTCGCCTACGCCGTGGACGAGTTGAACGGTTATTTCAAACTCAGCAAGCTGCATGCGGCGTTCGATGGGCGGGTCTCGCGCAGCGTCCTCACGCGGTTGGGACAGTACTGGGAGGACATCGGCCTGCTCACCGAGCCGCCGCGCCGGGTCACCGTGGCTTTGCGGGCGTTAGCAAATATGGAAACGATTGGATAAAAATGTAGCGCAAGTTGTTAGCTCGTCCCAAATGCAAACTGACAGGTTGCTCTACGTTTGCGAATCGTGTAGTACAAGCTGTTCGCTTGTCCCAGACGCAAACTGACAGGTTGCTCTACGTTTACCGGTTTTCGAGGAAAGTATCATGAGCCACGTCAATTACGACGCCCTTGCACCGACATACAATCAACGATTTGTGGGAGACAAAGACCGCCCGGCGACGGCCCGCGCGCTGACCGATCTGGCCCTTAACCTCGGTGCGCAAACCGTTTTAGAAGTGGGCTGCGGGACAGGGCGTTGGTTGGCGGAGATGCACACCCTCACAAAGCGTGGTTACGGACTTGATCCTTCCAGGGGAATGTTGACCCAGGCTCGCGCACGCCAGGTGGATTTGCAACTGATCCGCGGATGGGGGGAGTATTTACCCTTCGCCGCTGGGATGTTTGACCTCGTGTACTGCGTCAACGCCATCCACCACATGGACAGACAACGGACGTTCATCCAGGAGGCACGGCGCGTGCTGCGCGACGGCGGAGCATTGGTGATCATCGGTATGAACCCGCATGGACAACGGGATGTCTGGTATATCTACGACTACTTCGCGGGCGCCTACGAGGCCGATCTGGCGCGCTTTCCATCGTGGGAAATTGTGCTAGACTGGATGCGCGCTGCCGGGTTTCAGCACGTCGAGCGTCGGCTGATCGAACGCATCATTGACAACAAAACGAGCGCAACCGTGCTTGACGACCCGTTCTTGCAGAAGCACATGTCGTCACAACTGGCGTTGTTAAGCGATGCAGAGTATGCAGCAGGCATACAGCGGATTAAAACTGCCATCGCCGCAGCGGAGGCCGCCGGAAAAACGTTAATTTTTCCAACCGAGCTCACGATAGAGATGGTATGTGGGATAATCAAGTCGGAATAGATTTAGCGGATTAAGCGGGTTTTACAACATAGAATCTGCTCAATCCGCTTAATCTGCTGACAAGAAAACCCAATGCATAAAATAATTTCCAGGAGGGATTTCAATGCCAAAAACAACCTTAGACCAAAACTGTATCAACGCCCTGCGCGTCCTGGCAATGGATGGCGTCCAGAAGGCCAAGTCCGGTCATCCCGGTATGCCGATGGGCATGGCCGACGTCGCTTACGTCTTGTGGACGCGCCACCTCAAGCATAACCCGCGCAATCCACGTTGGCCTAACCGCGACCGGTTTGTGCTTTCCGCTGGCCATGGCTCGATGTTGCTCTACAGTCTGCTGTACCTTACCGGCTATCCCATGACATTGGAAGACCTCAAGCAATTCCGGCAATGGGAAAGCAAGACTCCGGGCCATCCTGAATACGATCTCGACCTCGGCATCGAAACAACCACCGGGCCGCTGGGCCAGGGTTTTGCCAATGGCGTCGGCATGGCAATCGCGCAAAAACATCTGGCGGCGCGTTTCAACCGTCCTGACTATGTGGTGTTCGATCATTTCATCTACGCCATCGTCTCTGACGGTGATATGATGGAAGGCATTTCTCATGAAGCCGCTTCGCTCGCCGGCCATCTGGGGCTGGATAGTCTGATCTACCTCTACGATGACAACGGCATTTCCATCGAAGGTTCCACCGACATCGCCTTTACCGAGGACGTGGCCGCGCGTTTCCGCGCTTACGGCTGGCATGTACAAAGCGTGGACGGCCACGACATTGACGCGATTGACGCCGCCATCCGCGCCGCCAAAGCAGTCAAAGGCCAACCGCACCTCATCGTCTGTGCCACCAAGATCGCCTACGGCAGTCCGAATATGCAAGGCAGTGAGAAAGCCCATGGTTCCCCGCTCGGCGATGAAGAAGTCCGCCTCACCAAAGAGAATTTGGGCTGGCCTTCGCCGGAACCGTTCTTCGTCCCTAACGATGTGATTGCGCACTACCGCCTCGCCGTCCCACAAGGTGAGCGCGCCGAGGCCAAATGGCGCGACTTGCTCACCGCTTACGAAGCTGCGTATCCACAGGAAGCAGCCGAATTACAACGTGTCCTCAAGGGCGAGCTGCCCGAAGGTTGGGAGAAAGCCGTGCCGCGCTTCCGCCCCGACAGCGGCGCCATCGCCACCCGCGCCGCTTCCGGCAAAGTGCTCAACGCTATCGCGCCGGCCTTACCGGAGCTGCTCGGCGGGTCGGCCGACCTGGAGCCGTCGAACAACACGTATCTCAAAGGCTTCGGCGACTTCTCAAAGGAGAATCCACTGGGGCGCAACTTCCATTTCGGGGTGCGTGAACACGCCATGTGCAGCCTGCTCAATGGGATGACGCTCTACGGCGGACTGCGAGTCTACGGCGGCACGTTTCTAGTTTTCTCCGACTACGCCCGTCCGGCGGTGCGCCTCGCCGCGCTGATGAAGTTGCCGGTCATCTACGTCTTCACCCACGATTCCATTTATGTAGGCGAGGATGGCCCAACGCACGAGCCGGTAGAGCACGTTATGTCGCTGCGCCTCATCCCCGGCCTGACGGTCATCCGCCCGGCGGACGCCAACGAAACCGCGGCTGCGTGGAAGGTGGCGCTCGAACACAAGAACGGTCCCGTCGCCCTGGCCTTGACGCGCCAGAATCTGCCCATCCTGCCGGAGGCTGCCGATCTGGCGTTGGAAGGTGTGGCGCGCGGCGCGTACATCCTCAGCGAGTCACCGCTGGAGCGCGTGGATCTCATCCTCATTGCTACCGGCTCCGAAGTCGCCGATGCGCTGGCAGCGCAGAAGTTGCTCCAGGAACGACACGTCGGCGCGCGGGTGGTGAGTATGCCCTCCTGGGAACTCTTCGAGCAACAGCCGCTCTTTTACAAACACACCGTCCTGCCGCCCAATGTCATCAGGCGACTGGCGATTGAGGTAGGCGTCACGCTGGGGTGGGAACGCTATGTGGGCAGCTACGGCGACACCATCGGCCTGGATCGTTTCGGGGCATCCGCACCGTACCAGCGCCTCAAGGAAGAATTCGGCTTCACTCCCGCCCAGATTGCCGAGCGCGCTATGAAGCTAATGGCGGAGTGATGCTTGGCCGACAAACACCCGGCAACCCAAGCAACCCAAGAAAATCGCGCGTCCCATCCCGGCGCGCGATTTTCCCATCCCTCCCCTCCCTCTTCCCGTCTACTGTCTACCGTCTACCGTCTACCGTCTCCCCCCCGTCTACTGTCTACCGCCTACTGTCTACTCCTCATCTGGCTCGCCTTTTTCATACTTTACGCCGCCACCACCGCGCGCGATGTACTCCCGGCCGATAGCGGCGAATTCCAGCTCACTGCCGCACGCTGGGGGATTGCGCACCCACCGGGGTATCCGCTGTACACCATCGCCAGTGCGTTATGGATGCGTCTGTTTCGCTTCGGTGGCCCGTTCTTTGCCGTCAACCTCTTCAGCGCGGCGTTAGCGGCGACCACGCTCGTGCTCATCGCGCAGGCCGTGCGCGTCTGGGCCGGTGCGTGGGGTTACCCAACACGCGCAGCAATGGTTGGTGGACTGGCAGCGACGTTGCTGTTCGGCGGGGCGTCCACGTTCTGGGCGCAGGCGACGATGGCTAACATCCGCATGCCGACCATGCTTTTTGAAGCCTGGGGTTTTCTGGCGCTGGCGCGCTACCGCGCCGCGCAAACAAGAAGGCAGCGTAGCAAAATCCCACCGCTGCTCGAACTTGCACTGGCTCTTGGATTGGGCGTGGGGCATCACCCTTCGCTCATCTTCGTCGCCGCAGGATGGGCGCTCTACCTGGTGTTGATGGATCCACGCCTGGTCATCCAGCCGCGCCGCTGGTGGAAGGCCGTAGTTGTGGCAGCGTTGGCGTGGCTGATTCCCCAACTCTATCTGCCGCTGCGCGATAGCATGCCCAACGTCCCCCTTGCGCCCGGCAACCTGGCGACGTGGTCGGGATTCTGGGATCACGTGCTGGCGCGCGGCTTTGAGGGCGATATGTTCGCCTTCGCTACGCGAAATGATCTGGCGTTGCGCCTGCCCCTGCTCCCCACCCTTTTTCGCCTGCAATTTCCGCCGCTTTTCCTGGTGGTCATCGGCCTGAGCTGGCTGTGGCTGCTGCGCCGCGAAGGCAAACTCGCCGCAGCGTTGGGGGTTGCGTGGGCGATCCATACCTTCGTCACCATCACCTACCGCGCCCCGCAAACTATCGAGTACCTGATGCCGGCCTATGTGCCAATGGTGATTGTGTTTGGGCTGGGGGTGAGTGGAATTACGAATTATGAATCGGCGAATCGGCGAGTCAGAGAATCAAAGAATCGGCGAATGAGCGAATCGGCGAATCGGCGAATCGGCAAATCAGCAAATCACGAATCACTCCTTACTCCATACTCCATACTCCATACTCCTTACTCCTTACTCCTTACTCGTTACTCATTACTCATTACCTACAGTCTCTTGCTCCTTCGCCTTATCGTTCACGTGCCGGATTTCGCCGTTCTCGCCGCCGATACCTCCATTCGTGCACGCAGCGCGCCGTTGTTGGAAGCGGCACCGCCGGATGCGTTGATCCTCGCCGACTGGCATTGGGCGACGCCGTTGTGGGCGCTGCAACAGGTGGAAGGACGCAATCCACAGGTAGAAGTGGCTTATGTCTACCCCGTCGCAGGAAAAGAGTACGAGGAAGTGTGGCGACGGCGCGCTGAGGAAGCTGGAAATCGGGCGCTGTTCACAACGCACGGTTACACGTGGGAGGGGTGGACCTCCACGCCGGTGGGCGGCGGGTTCCGCTTTTACCGGCGCCCGCTGACCGCGCTGCCGAAGGGACTGGACTTCACGCCGTTGGACGCCGATCTGGGCGTAGTGCGGATATTGGGCTACCGCCTTGTCGGAGAAATCCAGCCGGGGCGTCAGGTGGAATTGCATCTGGCGTGGCAGGCGACCGCCCCACAGGAACCGGCGCCGTCTTTCACCGCGCGCCTATGGGACGCCAATGGCGCACTGCTGGCGCAAAGCGACCGCTGGTTGGGCAGCGATACGGCAACAGGTGAGATTCGCTTCACCCATCTGGTATGGCAATTGCCGGTGGATCGCTGCACGGAGACCCTCTACCCCACCCTTGGCACGTACACGGTTGCCGATGGGACATTCAAAGATTTGGGCAGCGTTGCCTTTCCCGAACTGCACAGTCCCTGCGATTTTCCGACGTTGCCGGTGACCCGCTTCTGGCCCGGCGTGATCCTCAACGGCGGGCCGTGGTTGCGCGGCGTTGACTACAACGTACGCGATGGCGATGCACTGGCCTATCTGCACTGGTGCGGGCCGGGGCAGGCGTTGGTTGTCCAATCCGGCAATGAACGCGCGTTCGTTCAGCCATTGAAAACCGGTGAGTGCCAGACAGTACGGTTGCCCGTCCCCAAAGATATGCCCCCACAGCTCATGTTCACCCGCGCCGATGGCCGTCCGGCGCGCTGGTTTGGCCTGGCGCTGCCCAAACCAGCATCCAGCGAACGCTACATCCCCTTCGGCGACGAAATGGTACTGACCGGCAGCACAACAGCGCAGCGCGATGACACGCTCGTGCTCAACCTGCGCTGGCGCGTGGCGCGGCCCATCGTCAACGATTATGCCGTCAGCGCGCGGCTGCTCGGCGCAAATGGCGCATGGCTGGGGATGCACGACATTCAGCCTGGCCTGGGCGCACTGCCCACGCTTAAATGGATTGTCCGCGACGGTGTGCTGCTCGATCCGCATCCCTATACGGTGACAGAACGTCCAACGCATGTCGCCCTCGCCGTCTACGAACGCTTCCGCCTCACGCCGCTCGCCGGGCCAGAGGGAGAGGTGGCGACGTTTCCCCAATGAGAATTCCAACCGCGAAGCGCACAAATTTTTTAGACAATCAAAACGCCCGCAGTGACCACCGCGGGCGTTTTGAAATTATTGGGTGAAACGCTTAGGGCACGTTCCGCATCACCAGCGGCAAGTAGATGGCACGCGGTCTGACAATGATACTCCTCTCACGCGCGACGCCGTTCGGTGTGCAGGCGTTGAAAACCGTCAACGTCACGTTGTAGCTCTGAGCCGTCGTCAGCGTTGGGAAGGTGTGGGTGACGCTGCTGCCGCTCTTACTCTCACCAGCGATGTTCCAGGTATAGGTGAACGGTGCCGTACCCGTCAACACACTGGCATTGAAGGTGACCACCTCGCCGCCAAATGGTTGCGTCGGAGACCAGCTAAAGTCCACACCGGCCACCTGGATGCACGATTGCGTGAAGGTTGCCGTGACGACCTTGTTGCCGTTCATCGTGATGTTGGCCGGGTTCGTCGTACCGCTCAGGGCGCCACTCCAGCCGGCGAAGCTCCACCCCGGATCGGCGGTCGCGGTCAGTGTCACCACGTCGCCGTAGTGGTAGGTCGCCTGGTTGGGAGCCTTCGCCACCGCGCCGTTGCCCACGATGTTCACATCCAGCGTGTATTCATCCTGTGTGAAGGTCGCTGTGACGACAGTATGGCCGCGGATTGTCACCTGTGTCGGGTTGCCCGTCAGGCCACCGCTCCACCCCGCGAACGTCCAGCCCGGATCGGCGGTTGCGGTCAGTGTCACCACGTCGCCGTAGTGGTAGGTCGTCTGGTTGGGAGCCTTCGCCACCGCGCCGCTGCCGACGATGTTCACATCCAGTGTGTACTCATCCTGTGTGAAGGTCGCCGTGACGACGGTATGGCCGTGGATCGTCACTTGCGTCGGATTGCCCGTCAGGCCGCCGCTCCAGCCGGCGAAGCTCCACCCCGGATCGGCGGTTGCGGTCAGCGTCACCACATCGCCGTAGTGGTAAGTTGCCTGGTCGGGAGCCTTCGCCACTGCGCCGCTGCCCACGACGTTCACATCCAGCGTGTATTCATCCTGCGTGAAGGTCGCCGTGACGACTTTGTTGCCGTCCATCGTGAGGTTGGCCGGGTTCGTCATGCCGCTCAGGTCGCCACTCCAGCCGACGAAGCGCCAGTTGGGATCGGCTGTGGCTATCAAGGTCACAAGCGTTCCGGTGACAAATTCCGTTCCCGGCGGCGTCCACGTCACCGTCCCGTTGCCTACGGTGTTCACGTCCAGGGTGTAGATCACCGGCGGCTGCGCCGTGAAGGTCGCCGTCACCGCTTTGTTGCCGTTGATGAGCAATGGCTGCGGATTGACCAACCCACCCAGGTCGCCGCTCCACCCGCTGAAGTACCACCCCGGATCGGCGGTCGCCGTTAGCGTGACCACGTCGCCGTAGTGGTAGGTCGCCTGGTCGGGAGCCTTCGCCACCGCGCCGCTGCCCACGATGTTCACATCCAGCGTGTATTCATCCTGCGTGAAGGTCGCTGTGACGACAGTATGGCCGCGGATTGTCACCTGTGTCGGGTTGCCCGTCAGGCCACCGCTCCACCCGGCGAAGCTCCACCCCGGATCGGCGGTCGCGGTCAGCGTCACCACGTCGCCGTAGTGGTAAGTCGCCTGGTCGGGAGCCTTCGCCACCGCGCCGCTGCCCACGACGTTCACATCCAGCGTGTACTCATCCTGCGTGAAGGTCGCCGTGACGACTTTGTTGCCGTCCATCGTGAGATTGGCCGGGTTCGTCATGCCGCTCAGGTCGCCGCTCCAACCGGCAAAGCTCCAACCGGGGTCGGGTGTGGCCGTCAGGGCCACAGGTGTACCGGAGACAAACACCGTTCCGGCCGGCACCCACGTCACCACGCCGTTACCTACGACGTTCACCGTCAGGGTATAGGTCTCCGGCGGCTGTGCCGTGAAGGTCGCCGTCACCGCTTTGTTGCCGTTGATGAGCAACGGCTGCGGATTGACCAACCCACCCAGGTCGCCGCTCCACCCGCTGAAGTACCACCCCGGATCGGCGGTCGCCGTTAGCGTGACCACGTCGCCGTAGTGGTAAGTCGCCTGGTCGGGAGCCTTCGCCACCGCGCCGTTGCCCACGATGTTCACATCCAGCGTGTATTCATCCTGTGTGAAGGTCGCTGTGACGACAGTATGGCCGCGGATTGTCACCTGTGTCGGGTTGCCCGTCAGGCCACCGCTCCACCCCGCGAACGTCCAGCCCGGATCGGCGGTTGCGGTCAGTGTCACCACGTCGCCGTAGTGGTAGGTCGTCTGGTTGGGAGCCTTCGCCACCGCGCCGCTGCCGACGATGTTCACATCCAGTGTGTACTCATCCTGTGTGAAGGTCGCCGTGACGACGGTATGGCCGTGGATCGTCACTTGCGTCGGATTGCCCGTCAGGCCGCCGCTCCAGCCGGCGAAGCTCCACCCCGGATCGGCGGTTGCGGTCAGCGTCACCACATCGCCGTAGTGGTAAGTTGCCTGGTCGGGAGCCTTCGCCACTGCGCCGCTGCCCACGACGTTCACATCCAGCGTGTATTCATCCTGCGTGAAGGTCGCCGTGACGACTTTGTTGCCGTCCATCGTGAGGTTGGCCGGGTTCGTCATGCCGCTCAGGTCGCCACTCCAGCCGACGAAGCGCCAGTTGGGATCGGCTGTGGCTATCAAGGTCACAAGCGTTCCGGTGACAAATTCCGTTCCCGGCGGCGTCCACGTCACCGTCCCGTTGCCTACGGTGTTCACGTCCAGGGTGTAGATCACCGGCGGCTGCGCCGTGAAGGTCGCCGTCACCGCTTTGTTGCCGTTGATGAGCAATGGCTGCGGATTGACCAACCCACCCAGGTCGCCGCTCCACCCGCTGAAGTACCACCCCGGATCGGCGGTCGCCGTTAGCGTGACCACGTCGCCGTAGTGGTAGGTCGCCTGGTCGGGAGCCTTCGCCACCGCGCCGCTGCCCACGATGTTCACATCCAGCGTGTATTCATCCTGCGTGAAGGTCGCTGTGACGACAGTATGGCCGCGGATTGTCACCTGTGTCGGGTTGCCCGTCAGGCCACCGCTCCACCCGGCGAAGCTCCACCCCGGATCGGCGGTCGCGGTCAGCGTCACCACGTCGCCGTAGTGGTAAGTCGCCTGGTCGGGAGCCTTCGCCACCGCGCCGCTGCCCACGACGTTCACATCCAGCGTGTACTCATCCTGCGTGAAGGTCGCCGTGACGACTTTGTTGCCGTCCATCGTGAGATTGGCCGGGTTCGTCATGCCGCTCAGGTCGCCGCTCCAACCGGCAAAGCTCCAACCGGGGTCGGGTGTGGCCGTCAGGGCCACAGGTGTACCGGAGACAAACACCGTTCCGGCCGGCACCCACGTCACCACGCCGTTACCTACGACGTTCACCGTCAGGGTATAGGTCTCCGGCGGCTGTGCCGTGAAGGTCGCCGTCACCGCTTTGTTGCCGTTGATGAGCAACGGCTGCGGATTGACCAACCCACCCAGGTCGCCGCTCCACCCGCTGAAGTACCACCCCGGATCGGCGGTCGCCGTTAGCGTGACCACGTCGCCGTAGTGGTAAGTCGCCTGGTCGGGAGCCTTCGCCACCGCGCCGCTGCCCACGATGTTCACATCCAGCGTGTATTCATCCTGCGTGAAGGTCGCCGTGACGACGGTATGGCCGTGAATGGTCACTTGCTTCGGGTTGTCCGTCACCCCGCCGTCCCATTCGGCGAACGTCCACCCCGGATCGGCGGTCGCGGTCAGCGTCACCACGTCGCCGTAGTGGTAGGTCGCCTGGTCGGGAGCCTTCGCCACCGCGCCGCTGCCCACGATGTTCACCGTCAACGTGTACTCATCCTGTGTGAAGGTCGCCGTGACAACGGTGTCGCCGAAGATCGTCACTTGCTTCGGGTTATCCGTCACCCCGCCGTCCCATTCGGCGAAGCTCCACCCCGGATCGGCGGTCGCCGTTAGCGTGACCACATCGCCATAGTGATAGGTCGCCTGGTCGGGAGCCTTCGCCACCGCGCCGCTGCCCACGACGTTCACATCCAGCGTGTACTCATCCTGCGTAAAGGTCGCCGTGACGACAGTATTGCCGTGGATCGTCACTTGCTTCGGGTTGTCCGTCACCCCGCCGTCCCATTCGGCGAACGTCCACCCCGGATCGGCGGTCGCCGTTAGCGTGACCACATCGCCATAGTGATAGGTCGCCTGGTCGGGAGCCTTCGCCACCGCGCCGCTGCCCACGACGTTCACATCCAGCGTGTATTCATCCTGCGTGAAGGTCGCCGTGACAACGGTGTCGCCGAAGATCGTCACTTGCTTCGGGTTATCCGTCACCCCGCCGTCCCATTCGGCGAACGTCCACCCCGGATCGGCGGTCGCGGTCAGCGTCACCACATCGCCGTAGTGGTAAGTCGCCTGGTCGGGAGCCTTCGCCACTGCGCCGCTGCCCACGATGTTCACATCCAGCATGTACTCTGCGTAGACGGTCAATGCCGCGGTGTAGACGTCGTAACCGCAGTCGTTGAGCGCCTGCAAAGTGACAGTGTAAGTGCCATCGGCAGGGTAGGTGTGCACAGGATCCACTTCATTGGATGTGACGCCGTCGCCGAAGTCCCAGAAGTAGCTGTGCGCGTGCAGCGAGGTGTTGGTGAAGCTAACCGTCAACTCGGAAGCCGAGGCATTGAAGCCGGCCACCGGCAGCGGCGTCACTTCCACCACATCCATCGCCGTGTCACAGCCGACGTCGTTGCAGACTTCCAGCGTGACCGTGTAGACGCCAGCGACAGTGTAGGCATGACTCACCGGATCGGCAGTCGCACGGGTCACGCTCGCGCCGTCGCCAAACCACCAGGTGTACTGATTGGCGAACGGTAAACCCTTATCACCGGTGAAGTAGAACCAGGCATCAGCGCCGATGCACACCGGCGTCGTCGCCGTAAAGGCCGCCGTGGGCGTCACCATCTGGCTGATGATGTGCATGAGCACCGGCACTCTCTGCCTGCCTTCAGCAGCGTTGTTGTTGACGAGCAAAGCGGCCGTGTAGTCGCCCAGCGGCATGGGGGTGCTATCGGTATAGAGAGCGGTGAACATAACGGCGACATTTGCCGTATCGCCGGCCGCCACCGTTCCACTAACCGGCTCCTCCCATACCCAGGGCACATCGCCAGTCGGGATAAAGCTGTAGCCCCACAACAGCGTGTTTTCCATAATCAAACCGGCATCCCACCCCCAGGCATGCGCAACTTCAAGGGGCTGACCAAAGGCAATCAGCCACCCGGCGCCCAGTCCGTACTCCACGATGGTCGGCTGCCCGCCAGTCACTTCACTGGCGATGATATGGGCGTTGGCCGGCAAGTTGAGGAAGTGACCGTGGCTGGCACTATTCCCATAGAATGGGCTAGGTACACCCTGCACTACTGGATGCGCGGGATCGTTGATCACGTTGGAGTCTTCATAAGCCTGCGCCCAGTTCATCCCGCCGGGCAACGGCGCGGTAAGCGCTCCGCCATTCCAACCACTGTCGGCAGAGAAGAAATTGAGGAAGCCGCCCGCCGCGACGTAATCCTCAAACTTGCCCACATAAGCCGCGTAGTTATCGTAGAACGTCTGGGGCTGGTCGCTAGAGATGACAATCATCCCGAATTGGTTAAAGTCGAGTGTGCCAAACTCGGCCGATGTGTGGACTTCGTAGGGGATGCCCTGCGCCGTCAGGAAAGCCTCAACATCGGTAGTCCCCCAGGGGTCCGCATCTTTGAAGACCGCCGCCGTCCCGCCGAGCAGGTAGGTGCGCGCCAACTGCGACCTGGACAAAGACGGCTTGTACGCCGTCGGCGCTGTGGCCGAATCGCCAACAACGGGCGGGAATACCGACCGCGCCAGAGTCAGGGTGCTCTCGGTTTCCAGAATCTCGTAGGTCAGGTCTTGGCCGCCCTTGTTGAGCAAGTCCAGGCTAACCGGATGTGTGTAAACCTCCGTGCCGTAAAGCACCCAGGCTTCCAGCTTGTTCGGCGCGACGGCGATGCATGGACGATCCGGCGTCATGGACACATCCACCGCCACCGTCTCGCCGGCAATGATGGTTACATTGTCAACAGCGTCCAGGTAGCCGGTCGCACTGAAAGTCAACGGGTAGTCGCCCGCGTAGAGCCACGCGCTGTAGTAACCGGTATCTTTGTTGCTCTGGGTCTGGCTGATGGGATTGCCGCCGGCGATGTCAACCGTCGCCTCGACCGGCGCACCGGTGCAGGCATCCAGGACGTAACCGTGGACGCGCCCCATACTGGGAAGCGGCAAGACGGTCAGCGTCACCGGCACGCCGATCTTACCCTGCACCGGGTCATCGCTATGCACATTAAGTGTGGCATAGTACTCCCCCGGCTGCGTCACTTCCGGCACGCCCGCATCGAACGTCACATCTACTAATGCGGTACCGCCATCCGCTGCCACCGTCCCCGTGATCGGGTTCTCGCTCAGCCACGGCGCGTCCCCGCTGAAGCCTTGCAACAGGCCGGTGATGATGTTCTCCCACAACTCCACCGCGTCCGGCACGCCGTCGCCATCATCGTCGGCGTCGCTCGACAGGTCGCGGATACCCTTGTATACCGTCTGCCCATTGTTCCCGATCACGATGGCCGCCTGCCCCGGCGTCGGCGTGAGCGTGTATCCCGCCACCGCCTCCCCGTTCGCCAACGGCTCCAGGTACGTGCCCTGCGACGTCCCCGACCGTGCGAAGCGCGTCAGCCACTCCGGCGCGCTCTCCGGCTCGTTGAACAGCGGATGCTCCGCCTCCCACCAGTACGCCGGCATAGCCGCTATGTCGTTCGCCACATACGCGAAGCCCATTGCCGCCCACAACGGGTCAGCGGGAATGCTGAGTTGCTGCCAGTAGGTCCCCGCCAGTTTGCCGCCGCTTTGCACATAATTCAGCAATGCCGTCAGCGTCGAACCCGGCGCGTAGTAGTTCTCCCCCTGCCATACCACCAAATCCCACGGCCCGCCCGAAACCAGGTCACTCTCAAAGCCGGCATAGTCACCATCGGCATGCACCGTCGCTGCCAACCCCAACCGCGCGATGGCTTGCTCTGGATAGGTGTTCGGCGCGATGTGCCACCACTCATCTACGTACATCAGGATGTTGTACCCCGCCGTCGGGTATGCCGGTGTGTAGCGATACGCCTTCGGGAATGCCAGCGTCGCCCCGCTGTCAGCCCCCGTCACCGCAACCCCTTCCGTCGTCTGCTTCAGCCAGGTGATGCTTCCAGGTCCACCCAGCGTGACCTGGAAGCCGCGATCTTGCTCGCGCAACTCAACCGTCGCTGCGCCTGCACCGGTGTTGGTCAACGTCAGCGGCACGGTCGCGTTCGCCCCCATCTCCAGCGCCGCCTCCAAACTGACCGGGTCTACGCTCAGGCACGGCTTCAGCCACCGCAAGGCAAAGTCTTGCGTCGTCGTCTGTTGCCCTACGATTACCACACCGTCCGCTACGCCACTCTCGTGCTCTGCCGCCGTCACCGTCACCGTCAGCGGGCTGTGCGCTTCGTCCAGCCACAACACGTACTTCCCGTCCGCTCCCGTCGTCAGTGTCCACGTCACCCCGTCGCTGCCCTCGATGAATACCACTGCGTCCTTCAACGGCGCCGGGTTCACATCGCAGTACCCTAGCCCGCTGACCGTCCCTTCCAGCTTCCCCCATGTCGCCGGTGCACTCACCGTCAGCGTCACCGGCACGCCGATCTTACCCTGCACCGGATCATCACTCAGCACCTTCAAGGTGGCGTAGTACTCCCCCGGCTGCGTCACTTCCGGCACGCCCGCATCAAACGTCACATCTACCACCACTGCGCTGTCTGCGCCCACCGTCCCCGTGATCGGGTCCTCGCTCAGCCACGGCGCGTCCCCGCCACCCACCAGCCACAGGATCGCATTGTGCAACACTGCGTCCATCTGGCCGCTCCACTGATAGTAAGGACCAACGTAAGCATTGATACTCACTACCGATTGATCATCTTTGACGCCCACGAAGATGGTACCATCTTGCCAGTAAGCAATCGCAGCAGCTCCCGGCGTCAAGTAGGTGTCACCCAACCGATAATAGTCACAGACGCTGGTGATCACCGTCGGATCCGACATAACCGGATGCGCGGCATCATACCCCCCCAGACAGGAGATAGCAAAGTTGAGGCTTGTACCGTTGACGGCCGTATAGCCTGCATCCATAAACCGCCCCCCCATCTGCCAGCCGTGGGTGCCCATACTGAACATCAGATTGATCACCTTGCCGCCGGCATCCACATAGTCGGCCAGCACGTTGCCCATCGCCACCGCATCTTGATAGACGTAATTGCTCCACGTCACCACCACATCGTAAGCCTGCAATTCGGCCAGAGTCGGAGTACCATACCGCGCATCGTATACATCCACCATCCCCAGGTCACCGTAGGCTTGCAACAGACTGCGCATCGGTTCGCCATTACCATCATCGGCAGACAGCAGTAACACATTCGGCGCAGCGCCAAGGATGAACCGTTGTGCAATCGTGACAGAGCGCGCCGGCCGCGAGGTGTAGGCACCGCCGGCAACTGCGGTACCTTCAGGAGCAACAAGCGGGCCGGCCGGAATGGTCGCCACCAGCGGGCTACCAAGCATCAGCGGCGCAAAGCCCTGCTCTTGCTCGCGCAGCTCGAACGTCGCCATACCCGCGCCCGTGTTCTGTAGCGTCAGCGGCACGGTCGTGTTCGCCCCCATCTCCAGCGCCGCCTCCAGGCTCTGCGGATCCACGCTCAGGCACGGCTTCAGCCACCGCAGGGCCAGGTCTTGCAGGGTTGTCTGCTGCGCGACGATGGTCACCGACGCCGTTTCTGTCGTGTGATCAGCAGAGGAGGCCATGACGGTATAATCGCCTTCTTTCAACCACCAGCTATACGAACCGTCGGGCGCCGTTGGCAGCGAGTAGGTCACGCCGCCAGCACTTTCAATCACCACATCGGCTTTGTACAAAGGCGTGGGATTGACATCACAATGGCCCAGACTGCTCACCACGCCTTCCAGTTTGCCATAATCCGGCGGCACACTCACCAGCATCCGCGCCGGGAAGGTGTAACGGTTGTTAAGCGGATCGTCGCTATCCACCTGGAGCGTCGCAAGGTATTCGCCTGGCTGGCCTACAGCCGCGGCATCGAAGGTCACATCCACCAAAACCTGGCCGCCGTCGGGAGGAACCGTACCGGCAAGCGGATTTTCGTACAGCCACGGCGCATCGCCGCCGAAACCGTTGAGCACACCGTTGGCGATGTTCATCCACAGCTCAACGCCGTCCAGACGGCCATCGCCGTCCAGGTCCGCACCATTTTGCGCATCCAGGAAAGCCCGGAACAGAGTGCGCCCATCATTGCCGAGAACCAACGCCGCCTGGTTGGGATCAGGGCCGGGGGTCGTGTAACCCGCCAGTGATTCAAAGCCAGGCAACGGTTCAACCTGCTGTCCATACGTGCGATAGAGGCCGCCGTCCAAAACGGTAAATTCGGGCACCGCCTCCGGGTTGTTGAAGACAGGATGCCCCGCATCCCACCAGTAGACCGGATCGGGCGGATCATAATCGTTGCCTATAAATGTAAATCCCAAGGTCGTCCACAACGCATTGCCGGGATCGCTGCCCACCGTCCAGCTATGATAGGCCAGTTTGCCGCCACCGAGCACATAGGTATTCAACGCCGTCAAAACCGATGAAGGCGACCAATAACTATCACCGGCTACAAAGACTGCATCCCAGGTTCCGGCGTTCAGGTCGGCCTCGAAACCGCTCCAATCGCCGTCATAGTGCGCCGTGTAAGCTAAGCCCAAAGCTTGCAATGCCGTGTCCAGATATTTGGGATTATGATAGGGATCGTCGGTGTAGATCAAAATGTTAACCGCCAGCAGCGGCTTATCCGGCGTCCAACGGAACGCCGCCGGGTAAGCCAACGTAGTCTGACCGCTGTTGTTCTCCAGCAGCACACCGGTCTCGGCGCGATACAACCACTCTCCATGACCTTGCGCCAACACCGCCGGCGTAAAGCCCGTTTCACGGTCGCTGATCGCAAACGTCGCTGCGCCCGCGCCAGTGTTGGTCAGGGTCAGCGGCAAGGTGGCGCTGTCGCCCAGGTTCAACGTCGCTTCCAGAGGGGGGGCCTCCACCGTCAGACAGGCTCTCAGCCACCGCAAGCTGAAATCCACGGTCGTTGTCGCGCCGGCGACAATCACCACGCCCGTGGCTACCCCCACCTCGTGGTCGGGATCTGTCACCGTAACGGCAAGCGGCGTTTCGGCCTCGTCCAGCCAGAGCTGATAATAGCCGGCAGCATTGGTCGTCAATGTGACTACCGTTCCCAGACTGCCCTCGACAATCACCTGCGCATTCTTCAGCGGGGCCGGGTTAGCATCGCACGCTCCCAATCCCGTAACCGTACCTTCCAATTTTCCCCACGTGGCTGGCGCCTCGACTGTCATCTTCACGGGTACTTTGACGCGCGGGCTGCCCTGCACATTGAGCGTGGCCTCATAGTCGCCCGGCTGATGCACCCCAGCGTCGTGCGTCGCGCTAAACAGCATGGTCGCAATGAGGCTGTCCGACGCCGGTACCACGCCGGAAACGGGGACCTGTCCAAACCAGAGAACATCCTGCCCAAAGACCGGCGGATAATCGGGGGAATAGTTGCGCTCGTGTCCACTGCTAGGGCTAAAACCGCCGGTCGAGCCGCCGACGACGTAGAAGGAGGCACCGTCGCCCGCAGCGATATTGACGCCCTCAACACGATACACGACGCGGGAGGGCACCGGCCCGATGTACCATTGACCATCGTTCTGGCTATAGTAGGCCGAGTTAGGCCAGAGGGAGGAGCTGGCGTCTACGCCGTTAGCGATCCACAGTTGATAATCGCCGCCCTCATAGAGAATGTCATCGGCCATGCCCCACACGCCCGCAGGCATCGGCCCCAGGTCGGCGTTGACGGCGTTGAAGACCCCGGCGCCGATGTCGTAGCACTGCGTATCCGCCGAGACCACATTGGCAGAATTCACGCCGCCGCCCACACAGATACCGCCCTGGCTGCCGATCCACGGCACGTACCAGGAAGCGTGAAAGTCAAAGCCGCCGGGGAGGTAAGAGAAATCCCCCAGATTGACGGCTGTATTGCTATCGGGATAGTAAGCATACAGCGCGCTGGTATTGCCGCCGCCAGCCGCGGTGGCGCCGCCTGAGATATAACAGACATTCTCGCCGGAGTAACGCCAGACCGAAGCGACATCGTGCGCCCATAGTCCGTTGGCCGGGAAATCGGCCGGGACGGGCGGGGTGTCCCAGGAATCCGTGGCAATGTTATAGCGATGCAGCGTCGTCACACCGCTGACGGTATCGTTAAAAAGCACCACTACCGGATCGCCATCGGCGTTAAGGCCAAAGCAGCCATCCACGGGATACTGAATCGGCGACGGTTCGGTCGCGCCGGTCGTCCACGTATCGGTATCGGCATCGTAGATGCCCACCTGCCCGTTGGCGCCATAGCCGCCGACCAGGTATCCTTTGTTCTCGTAATCCACGTAGACGTTGTCCATCGAGGTAAAGGGGGCGCTGGCGCGCGTCTGCCACACGCCGCCGGGCTGCGTGGTTTCGACGGCCGGCTGCGATTCATAGCCATCGGGCGCGGCACCGGTAAAGACCTGCGCCGGGATGCCGGGCAACGGCTCGAGTTTGACCGCCGGGCGGCCCAGCGGTGTAAAGCCGCCTGCTTGCTCCTTAAACTCAAAGGCATAATCCCATGGCTGCCGGTTGGTCAAGGTCGCCCCAACGCTGGCGTAGGTACCCAGCGGTATGGTAACGTGAATGGGAGAAGGGACAAATACCACGGCCGCCAGCAAGGCAAAGTCCTGCTGCGTGACCGCGCCCGAGACAATCGTCACTGCCGCCGATTCGGGCGCGTAGTTCTGCGCCGTCGCCGTCACCGTATACACGCCGGGATCAAGCCACATCTGATAGTAGCCCGTCGCCGGATCGGTGTTTGCAGTCGTCCCATTGTCCGCCGTCACTAACGCCTGCAGCGGCGTCCCGTTGTCGGCATCGGTCACGAAACCGAACAGCAGGCCACGCATCGTCAGACTGAAATCTTGTGTCGTGGTCGTATCTGTGACCACCACGACGCCCGTCACTGCAGAGCTAAGGTAATGCGGATGCGTCGCCGTGACCGTAAACACGCCAGCGGCGACAGTCAAGGTGTAATAGCCGCTGCTGTCGGTTGTGGCGTTCCAGGTATAACCGGCGTCATGCTGCGCCACAATCGTCGCGCCCTCGATCGGCCACAGGTTGTCTGCGTCCGTCACCACGCCATTCAGGTAGCCGGCGCCGCTCATCAGCAGCGCCCTCTGAACGGCGGCCAGTGCATCAATCGTGCCGAAGCCCCAATCGTTGTTCGGGCCTTCAGTGTAGTCGCCGCCGCAGCTTGAACCGTATTGGCCGGTGAGCGGTACCGCCGTGTCCTTGATGATCTGATAAGTCGTCTCAACCTGCCCCCGCAGCGCCGGAGCGGCCGACCACAGGAGGCCGATCAATGCCGTCGTGTGCGGCCCGGCCATCGAAGTGCCACTCCACCAGCTATAACTGCCGCCGGGCAGGCTGGAACGGATGTTTTCACCCGGCGCCATCACATCGGGGAAGTAATCGCCGGGATACAGGCTCGACGGCCCGCGGCTGCTGAACCCCGTCAATGTTCCCGGCAGCACGCCGCCGCTATGATTGACCGAACCGGTCGTCAACACGCGCGCGTAGTCACCCGGCGAACGCAAGGTTGCACAGGACGAGCCTTCGTTGCCGGCAGAGACTTCGACGGCAATGCCCGCCGTTTGTAAGGCGATGATCTCGTCCTCAAACTGCGGCGCGCCGCCGCCCCAATAGCCCCACGAGTTGTTGATCGCATCGGGCGCCAGATCGGGGCGCGGATTGTTGCCGCTCAAGTCCCACGGCGCCAGGTCCCACTGGAAGCACTCGGTAAACGTCCCGTCATCGCCGCTGCCGCCGTCGGTCATGTTCTTGCAGTGGATAGTTTGCGCGCCCGGCGCCACGCCGATCTGGTTCCCCGCGCCATCGTCGCCCACCATCGTACCAGTGGTGTGGGTGCCGTGGCCATGGCCATCGTAGGGATCCGTCATATACGTATAGGTAGCATCCCACCAGTTGTAGTTGTGATCCCAAGCAGTGCAGGCCGGCGGATTGAGACAACCGCGATAGTGCGGGGCAATCGTCGGATGGGTCTCGTCGAGGCCGGTGTCGTTACCGGCCACCACCGTCCCTTGCCCGGTGTAGCCCATCGCCCACACATCATCGGCATTGATAAAACTGATGTTAGGTTCAACGGCAAGAACGTGCCCGGCGGGAGCGGGATTGACGAAAGGTTTGGGCAATTGATACTTATGGTTGGCCGTGATTTTCGCCACGTCTGCCCGCGCCGCCAGATTCATCAACAGGGTCTGAGTGCTGCCGCGCACCAGGATTTTGTTGGCGATATAGAAAGACTGGTACTGCACACCTTGTCGGTCGAGATAAGCGCGCACATCCTTTTGAGTACGTTCGGCGACGGCGCGCAGGGTCTCATAGACAAAACGGCCCCGCTCTTGCTTGGTCTTCAGCTTATAAGCGGGGCTTAAATCGGCCTTTTCCTTCATCCAGACGAAGAAATCGGTGCGTCCATCGGTCGTGAGCTGCTCTAATACTAGCGGCTCAATCTTGTCTACGGGGTTATCCGGCTGCGTCGTATTGACAGGTTCATCCAGATTAGCTGAAGATGCAGATGGCGACGCCGCCAGAGCCGGCAACGGCAGCAATCCCATGACCAGCGCTACAACCACCAACACATTGAACACAGCAGCTTTTCTACTCATCGAGGAGCCTCCATTTTTTGCCGAACCATGCAAAGCGGAACAATGATGTTGATTACAAACGCTTCCAACCCGGCACAGGAACCCAGAAGTGTCCAAACGTGAAGCAGTAGATTCAGAAGGGAGTAGCTATGCGGCTAACAATCAATAAAATTAACAGGCCGGTCGGCTATGGATGCCCCACATCGGCCTGCACGATGGTCACAACACCTATTATGTTACTCCTGATTGCGTAGTTTGTCAAGTACCTGCAAAAAGATTAGAATATAGTTATAATCGCACCCCGGCAAGGTCGTCTCTAGGCTGCTGTGATTGCAACAAGCCCATCGCCCGTCCCCAAATTGCAACACATCTGCAAACAAACAGAGGGTTGCAACTCTCCCCTGCCATGCTACAATAGGAATGGCGAATTACGAATAGCGAATTACGAATAGCGAATGATGAAACAGACATCACCCATCATGCATCCCGAATTAAGCATCACGGATCCCCCATCTCTGGAGGCCGCGCCGGAATCGGTCGTCAGGCTGTTGCGGGAGCGCATCCGTCAGCAAACACGCTTGTGGGGATATGTGCTCATCCCGCTGCTGGTACTGGGCGTGCTGGCCGGGCTGTGGGTGTTGCTGCTGCTCTTTGGCGGCGCGATCTCCCTGGAACGTCCCGGCAGTATGGTCATCGCCGCCGTGCTCCTCAGCGCCGCCGTGCTGGCAGGACGCTGGAGCTACCGCTACCTGGAAACGCGCCTGCTGGAACGCCACCCCTTGCTCCAGAAGGCCCCCCCGGCCTTGGCGCGCGTTACCCAGGTTGCCGCGACAAGTAACCTGCGCCAGGAGATCATCGCCACGCTGCGTGCGGAAATTATGGCGTTATTTGAACCACGCCACCTGGAAGTCACCCTGCTCCACCCCACGTCTCACTACCGCGTGCAGGAAACGGATATTGTCTATCCGCCTGGATCGCCGCTGGCGCGCTGGCTCGCCGTACAGCCGGCCGAACGACTCATTCCCTTGCCCGCTCCCGATGCGCCGGTCGAGACGGCGGCAGAACAGGCGCAGTTGCAGGAACGCGGGGTCACGCTGCTCATTGCCCTGGGCAAACAAGGGTGGATCGGCCTCGGCGCGCCGCGCGATGCGGAGACCTACGATGACATCCGACAAGGTCTGCTGCAACACCTGGCGCATCCGGCGGCTCTGGGGCTGGAACGCGCCGCATTTGCCGAAAGTCAGCCCAAACGCGCCCAGGAACTGCGCTCGCTGTACTGGATCGCGCAAGCCATCAACTTCACCACCCAGATTGACGACCTGATGGAGCTGATCTACACCCAGCTCAAGCGCGTCATCGCCATGCCCAATTTCTACATTGCCCTGCGCCAACCCGATGAGGAACGGCTGGCCTTCACTTTCTACATCGAAGAGGACGAGCGGCTGTATCCCGACGTCACCTGGAACATCAAGGAGGGGTTGACCGGCGCGGTCATCGCCAGCGGCATGCCCATCCGCACCCATGACTACGTTGAAGAGTGTCACCGACGCGGCATTGAACCGGGCGGCACACGCTTCGGACGGGCGTGGCTCGGCGCGCCGCTCACCGCCGGTGACAAGACCCTGGGGGTGATGGTCGCCTCAACCTTCGACCCCGACACGATTTTCACCGAAGAAGATGAAAACTTCTTTGTCACCGTAGCAGCATACACCGCCGCCATCATCGAGCGGCACGCACTGCTCGAACGGTTGGAAGCCCGCGCGCGCCAACTCGGCACGCTCAATGAGATCGGCAACCTGCTCGCTTCCAGCCTTGACCTGAACGAAGTGCTTGACCTGGTGGTGCGCAATGCCGCCAGCCTGCTCAATTCCGAGGCGGGATCGCTGTTGCTGCTTGATGAAGAGAGCGGCGATCTGGTGTTCCGTATCTCCAGCGGGCCGGCGGGGGCCAAGCTGGTGGGGATGCGCATACCGGCAGGTAAGGGCATCGCCGGCGCCGCCTTTGCCGAGAATCGTCCGGTCATCACGCATGATACCCGCCATGACGAGCGCTGGTACAGCAGCTTCGACAAGAAAGCCGAGTTCACCACCCAATCCATTATTGCCGTGCCGCTCAACGCGCGGGGGCGCACCATCGGCGTACTGGAAGTGCTCAATCGCAAAGACGCGCGCCCGTTCGACCGCGAAGACACAGAATTGCTGCTGGCCTTTGGGGCACAGGCGGCCATCGCCATCGAAAACGCCCAACTGTTCACCATGACCGATCAAGCCTTGCAGGCGCGGTTGGAAGAGCTGACCACGTTGCAACAAATTGACCGCCAGCTCAACGCCACGCTGGACTACAGTGCGGTGATGGGACAGACGCTCGAATGGGCCGTCCGCATCACCGGCGCAACCATCGGCCTCATCGCCGCGTTGCAAGAAAAAGAGGACGGCACCCAAGGGTTACGCTTCCTGGCGCACCGCGGCTATCCGCCGGAGATGTTCGAACAACACACACAGGATAACCTTTGGCCGCTGGACGAGGGGCTGATCGGTGTGACGGTGCGCACCGGTGAGACCCTGCTGATCACCGATGTCGAACACAACCCCGACTACAAGCAGGTGGTGCCGGGGATGCAAGCGCAGTTGACCGTCCCTATCAAACGTGAAGAGCGCGTGATCGGGGTCATCGCGCTGGAATCCGAACAGCGTGAGCAGTTCGAGAACAGCGATGTAGCCTTGATCGTGCGGCTGGCCGACCATGCGGCCATCGCCATCGAAAATGCGCGGCTGTTCCAGATTGTCCAGCAGGCAAACAATGCCAAGACCGACTTTATCTCCTTCGTATCCCACGAGCTGAAACAACCGATGACCTCGATGAAGGGTTACATTGACCTGCTGATGCGGGGGATTGGCGGGCCGCTTAACGAACAACAACAACAGTTCTTGCAAATTGTGCGCAACAACATCGGACGCATGGATCGCCTGGTACAGGATTTATTGGACGTATCACGCATTGAAGCCGGACGCCTGCGCCTGGAAATGGGGAACGTCGTGCCGGAGGAGATTGTCAGCGAGGCCGTACAGGCATTTGAACAGGAAATCGCCGCCAAGAACCAGACGTTACAGGTGCTCTTGCCACCGAGCCTGCCCGCAGTCCACGGCGACCGCGGACGGTTGATTCAAGTGCTCACCAACCTGGTCAGCAACGCCAACAAATACACGCCTGCTGGCGGGACCATTGTGGTTAGCGCTGATGTGTGGAGCAGCAATGGGAAGGATTACGTACGCTGGAGTGTGAAAGACAATGGCATTGGCATGAAGCCAGAAGAACTCAATCGCCTGTTCACCAAGTACTTCCGCGCCAACAATACGGCCGTGCGAAGTGTCCAGGGAACGGGATTAGGGTTGGTGATTACCCGCAGCATCGTCGAGATGCACGGTGGACAAGTCATGGTAGAAAGCGAATATCAAAAGGGAAGCACCTTCAGTTTCATTATTCCCATCCCGGTCGCGGCTTAACACCGCCACTCGCTATTCGTTATTTTCAGGGGGTAGCCATGCCAAAATATCGCATCCTGGTCATCGAAGACGACGACGACGCGCGGATGATGTACAACATCATGCTGCGCAGTTGGGGCCACGAAGTCGCGGAAGCCACAACCGGCAGAGAAGGTTTGCGCATCGCGCAACAATTGAAGCCCGATTTGATCTTACTGGACATCATGATGCCCGATATTGACGGCTATGAAGTCTGCCGCCAGTTGCGTTCCGATCCGCACTTCAGCACCGTTCCGATCATTTTCTTCAGCGCCCTCGACGCTGTAGACGACCGAATCAAAGGCTATACCATCGGCGGGGACGATTTCATCACCAAAGGACAGATCGAACATCAAGAACTAGGGGCACGCATCCAGGCGGCGCTGAACCGCGTCCAACGCCTCAAGCTCGAAGCGCACACCCCCCAGGCGGAAAAAGGGAGCGTTTTTGGGTTGTTGTCGCTGCGCGGCGGCGTCGGCGTCAGCACGTTGGCGCTCAACCTGGCCCGGCACGCTGCCCAATGGCGCAACCGCCCGACGATCTTGCTCGATCTGGCCTTTCCGGTCGGCAGCATCGGCCTGTGGAGCGGAATCGAAGGCGCACGCCATAGTCTGGAACTGTTATCGCGTAGTGCTGCCGACATCACTTTGACGCTGATCCAGAGTTTCAGCCTGCAAGATGTCCACGGCTTCTCCTTCATCCCTACCCCTTCGGTGGTTATGGACCTCAGCAGTATCCGAATGGAGACGGTACACAGGACAATTGGCATCTTGCGCGAAGCCGGGTATTTCGTTATTATGGATTTGGGGCGAGGCACACTCCCCCTGATGTGGCACATTCAATCGCAGTGTGATCGGTTAGCCGTCGTAACCTCAGCCGAAACAACCTCGCGCCTCCTGGCAGGCGTCGCATTGAACACCCTGCCCGGCAAACAAAGGTTGCTCATCTTCAACGATGCCACCAATGCCAAGCCGGTGGATGTTTCGCTGGGGCTGCCGCATACCCCGGATGTGTTTATTCCCTACACGCAAAGTTTCCAGGATATGCGCGAACCATCGCCCCTATCACAACTGCTGTCCATTGTCACCGCATGACATGACAGTCGTTACGCAGTGCGTTTTTTTAGACAGGATTGACAGGATGAAAAAGCCCTTACAAGGCCTTCTTTAATCCTGAAAATCCTGTCAATCCCTGTCAGAAAATAGCAAAGTGCGTAACTCCTATATTTAACTTTCAAGGAGGATAAATAATCATGAGTCATCATACAACCGATCTGCGTTATCAGGAAACCCACGAATGGGCGCGCCGGGAAGACAACGACATCGTTGTGGGGATCACCGATTACGCCCAAAGCACCCTTTCTGACATCGTCTATGTAGAGTTACCCGAAGTCGGCGCAACTCTTGCCAAAGGCGAGCAATTCGCCGTCGTCGAGTCGGTCAAGGCCGCCGCCGATGTATATATGCCGATGAGTGGCAAAGTGATCGCTGTAAACAAGGAACTCGAAGACACCCCGGAACTGATCAATCAAGATGCCTTCGGCAAGGGATGGATGATCCGCATCAGCCCCACGAACATGGCCGAATGGGATGAGCTTCTCGACCTCGATGGTTACCAAAAGGTTCTCGAGGAAGAAGAGGCCGCCCACTAAACATTTTAATCCCTGGCAGAAAATAGCGCAGTGCGTAACTCCTAATATTATTTTCAGCAAATATCAGACAATGTGCTGATTTGCCGATTTGCTGATTTCATATTTGAGGAGCACCATTATGGTCTATGTACCGCATACGGATGCCGAGCGTCAGGAAATGTTAGCCGCGGTCGGGGTCAACAAACTGGACGATCTATTCCAGGACATCCCCACAAAATACCGCTATCCCCATCTCGATCTCCCGGAGCCTTTAGCAGAGCTGGAGATCATGCAGGAACTGCAATTCCTTGCCGCAATGAACGTCAATGCGAACGTTGTCCCTACCTTTCTGGGTGCAGGTGCCTATCGGCATTGGGTGCCCAGCGTGGTGGATTACGTCATCAGCCGCGGGGAATTCTACACCGCCTATACCCCCTATCAGGCCGAGGTCAGCCAGGGCACGCTGCAAGCCATCTTTGAATACGAGAGCATGATCTGCGACCTCACCGGCATGGAGGTTGCCAATGCCAGCCACTACGACGGCGCGACCGCCACTGCCGAAGCGGTGATTCAAGCTTACAACGTCTTTCGCAAAAAACGCTCCAAGATCGTGATCGCGCCCACCGTCCATCCCCACTACCGGCAAGTCGTCCACACCTACACACAAGGGATGGGATTGAGTATTGTCGGAGGCAACGAGCCTACCACCACCCTTGAACAGCTTATCGCGTCGGTAGATGAGAACACGGCCTGCCTGATCCTGCAAACGCCGGACTTTCTGGGCCGGCTGGTCAACCTGGAAGGCGTCGCCGAGCAAGTCCACGCACGCGGCAAGGGGACCTTGCTGGCCGTCGTCGTCAACCCCATCAGCCTGGGGCTGCTCAAACCGCCCGGCGAGTATGGGGCCGACATCGTCCTCGGCGAGGGACAACCGCTGGGGTTGGGACTTAACTTCGGCGGGCCGTATCTGGGCTTCTACGCCACGCGGAATGAATACGTTCGCCAAATGGCCGGGCGGCTGGTCGGCAAAACGGTAGATGTCGAAGGCAGAGACGGTTACGTGATGACTCTCACCACCCGCGAACAGCACATCCGCCGCGACAAAGCCACCTCCAATATTTGCAGCAACGAAGGCTTGATGGCCCTCGCCGCAACCGTCTATATGGCGGCCCTGGGCAAGCACGGCCTGCGCAAGATTGCCGAGCTGAACTATCACAAGGCGCACTATGCAGCCGAGGTCATTGACAAGGTACCGGGCTTCTCAGTGGTCAAGACGCATCCCTTCTTCAACGAATTCGTCGTCCGCTGTCCCGCGCCGGTCGCCGACATCAACCACTTCCTGCTCAACGACATCGAGGAGGTGGAAATCATCGGCGGCTATGATCTGGGACGCGATTACCCGGCGCTGCAACAGCACATGTTGGTGGCCGTGACCGAAATGAATTCGCGCCACGAAATTGACCTGTTCGCCGAAGCGCTGCGGGCGTTCCCCGGTGAAACCCAGGAGGCATAACCCATGAGCGAACCCTTAATCTACGAACTTTCAGCATCAGGACGCGAAGGCGTCAAACCGCCACAACTGGATGTTCCCGAAAGCCCGCTTCCCAAGACCATGCTACGCGAGGCACTGCCGCTGCCTGAAGTCAGCGAAGTGGATGTGGTGCGGCACTACCTGCGGCTGTCACAACTGAACTACGCCATTGATAAGGGCATGTACCCGCTAGGGTCTTGCACGATGAAGTTCAACCCCAAGGTCAACGAAGTTGCCGCACGGCTGGGCGGCTTTACCGGCGTCCACCCGTGGCTCGACCCCGAAGCGGCACAGGGCGCGCTGTACATCATGTACTCCGTCCAGGAATACCTCAAGGAAATCGGCGGTTTTGCCGCCGTCTCGCTGCAACCCGCCGCTGGCGCGCACGGCGAGTTGACAGGCGTGCTCATCATGCGCAAATATCACCTGGATCGCGGCGATACCGCCCGCGATACCATCCTGGTTCCCGATTCAGCCCATGGGACGAATCCGGCCTCGTCAAGTATGAGCGGCCTGCGCGTGGTGGAAATCCCCTCCGATGCACGCGGCAACATTGACCTGCAGGCGTTGCGCGCGCAGGTGTGTGAGCGTGTTGTCGGCTTGATGTTCACCAATCCCAACACATTGGGGCTTTTTGAAGAACACACCGAAGAGGTCGCGGACATCGTCCACAGTTGCGGTGGACTGGTCTATGGGGACGGTGCGAACATGAACGCGCTGGCCGGTATCATGCGCCCTGGCGATGCCGGAATTGACGTGATGCACTTCAACCTGCACAAGACTTTCAGCACGCCGCACGGCGGCGGCGGGCCGGGAAGTGGGCCGGTAGGCGTGGCGGCGCATTTGGCGGACTACCTCCCCGCGCCCATCGTGGCCCTTGACCCGGATTCATCTCCCGATGAAGACCCCTTCTTTATCTTCTACGATCCGCCAAAATCCATCGGGCGGGTCAAGGCCTTCTGGGGACAGTTCGGCGTCATCGTGCGCGCTTACACGTACATGCGCATGTTGGGTGAAACAGGTCTGCGGCAGGCTGCCGAACATGCGGTCCTCAACGCCAACTACCTGCTCAGCCGTATCAAGGGCGTGTATCCCCTGCCTTACGACCGCATCTGCAAACACGAGTTTGTCGTCGAAGGCCGCTTCAAGGACGCGCCCGACGTCCACGCCCTCGACATCGCCAAGCGTCTCATTGATTACGGCGTCCATCCTCCCACGAACTACTTCCCGCTCATCGTGCCCGAGGCACTGATGATCGAACCGACCGAGACCGAGAGCAAGCAATCGCTGGACAACTACGCCGACATCCTGCTCAAAATCGCCGCCGAAGCACGTGAGAACCCGCAACTGCTGCATGAAGCGCCACACAACGCGCCCGTGCGGCGGCTGGATGAGGTCAGGGCAGCCCGCAACCCGGTGCTGCGCTACGCGCATTAGCAGGTGCGGTGCCACTCAAGGCGTTTTTAGCCTGCGCCCCCGCCTTTGAGGATGAAAGAGCATATAGCGGGGGATTTTGGGCGGCTTCGCCGCCCAAAATCCCCCTTTGAGAAATTCCCCTGATGCCAAAGTCACGCGGATTTGTTCTTCCCCTCCGGTCATGGTATAATTGAGCGCAGTTTTGCGGAGGGGAGATGAGCGAATCGGAGGATACCGATAACCGCACACCGGACGTCGAAGCCATCCTAAACGAAGCGCAGCGCCGTATTCAAGAACGGATGCAGCAAGAGATTCCGCCGGGGCAACGCGCATGGGTAGATACGTTAAACCGCTTCGTTTTCTGGTTGGCGCGTCACTGGCTGGCTCTGTTCAACACCCTGACGGCTTTGTTCCTCGGCGGGGCGGTACTGGCGCCGGTGGCGTTCCAAATCGGCCTGCCCGGTCTGGCAAACCTGTTGTACGCTTTTTACCGTCCGCTATGTCATCAATACCCTTTCCGCTCCTGGTTTCTCTTCGGGCCGCAGCTTGCCTATCCACTCCTGGAACCCGTCAGCGTAGCCGAAATGAACGCGCTGCGTCTGTTTACAGGCGATGTATCCACGGGCTACAAGATCGCGCTGTGCCAGCGCGATGTCGCCATTTACGGATGCATGCTCCTGGGCGGACTGGCCTACGCCATACTGCGGGATAAACGGGAAATACGCCCCTGGCCAATGTGGCGTTACTTTATCTTTGGCATCCTGCCGATGCTGCTTGACGGCGGTATCCAATGGCTTTCCTATGTCGTATGGGTGCTGCTTCCCGGTCTTATCCCCACCCCCTTCGAGACGACGCCTTTGATGCGCACCCTCACCGGTGCGCTGTTCGGAGCAGGGCTTGTCGCCATCGCCTATCCCCACCTGAATGCCTATTTCGAGGATGTGTATCATACGCTGGAACGCAAACTCGACACAACAAACTTATCTCTGGAGGCTACTGTATGACACCACCTGTTGGTCCAATCCTGTTCCAAATCGGTCCGATTGGCGTGCACTGGTACGGCGTCCTGATCGTCACCGGCATCATCCTGGGCGCAAACGTTGCCGCGTACCTGGCAAAGCGCGCCGATCAAGACCCGGAGATTATCTGGGACATGCTGGTCATCGTCGTGCTGCTGGCAATCATCGGCGCGCGCGTCTACCACGTGTTCTCGCAACCCAGCGACGGCTTACTCGGCTGGAACTACTACAAAGAGCATCCACTGGAGGCGCTCTACATCTGGAATGGCGGGCTGGGCATCTACGGCGCCGTCATCGGCGGGGCGCTCGGCGTGATCCTCTTCTGCTTGAAGCGCGGCCTGCGCCCCCTCGAATGGCTCGACTTCGCCGCGCCAGGGGCGGCGATCGGGCAATCCATCGGCCGATGGGGCAATTTCGTCAACATCGAGCTGTATGGCCCACCCACGACCCTGCCCTGGGGACTACGCGTCCCGGCATCGCAGCGCATTCCACCTTACACAAATTTGATTCAGTACCCGGAGACAACGCTCTTCCATCCCACCTTCCTGTACGAATCGCTGGCGGCGCTGGCCTTGTGTCTGCTGCTGATGTGGATTGCCACGCGCTTCCGCACCAGACTGCTGGAAGGCGATCTGCTGATAGCCTATTTGATGGGCTATGCCGTCATCCGTTTCTTCACCGAGATGCTGCGCCCCGACGCCTGGATGATCGGCAACATAGCTACGGCGCAATTGATTGCGATCATCTTCTTCATCGCCGGCGCGGCTTTCCTGCTGGTGCGCCACCTGTGGCTGCCGCGCAAAACAGCATAGTTACGAAGGACTTGCTGCTTGCGCGAAGGTGGGCTGCCAACTTATCCCCCAAGCGCTGCAGCAATTACAAGAAAAACTCTTACCACGAATCCTCATGAATCTACACCAATTTTGCTGTCCATTCGTGAAGATTTGTGTAGATTCGTGGTTTATTTTCCTGGGGAGGTGGAGTGGACATGCCCTGGACAGACGCGCTGTTACGCTTTCAAGAGATTGACCTGGAATTGCAACAGATCAACCGCCGACTGACCGAGATCGCGGCCCGCCTCCACGACGAATCCGAACTTTCACAGGCACGCCAGCGCGCCGAACAAACGGCCCAGCAAGCCCGCACGGCCGGAAAAACGCAGAAAGACATCGAGTTTGAGCTGCAGAGGGTGCAGGCCGACCTGCAACAAACCGAGCAGCGTCTCTACAATGGCAGCGTCACCAATCCCCGGCAACTGGAAGATTTGCAGGCCAAGTCGCAATCCTTGCGCCGCCGCATCGCCAAACTTGAGGACGACCTGCTCGAAGCCATGGTGGCCCGTGAAGAAGCCGACACTGACGCGGAGGCCGCCGCAACGCATCTGCAAGAGGTCAGCGCCCGGCGGGCAACGCTCTGTCAGGCGCTCACCGCCGAACGAGACACTTTGCAAACGCGCGAACAGGGGCTGCACCAGGAAGCCCAACACGTCCAGGAACGCATCCCGCCTAACATTCTCGATACCTATCACTACCTGCGCAGCCGCACCGGCGGCATCCCCGTAGCGCGCTTGAACGGCGAAATCTGTGGCATGTGCGGGGTAGAAGTCCTGAAGCCCACACAGCGCAAGGTTAAGAATGGAGAAGAGGCTTATTGTGATGGCTGCCGACGCTTGCTGGTTGCATAAGTTGCCATAAACAGAGACACGCCCCTGGGCAGGGGCGTGTCTCTACGAAAGGAGGGTAACCAATCTCATTTAGCAAGGAGGGCGGGGCTCCTTACTAAATGTTAACCATATTATACATTCTTACCAAATTCTAGCAATAGGAAAAAAGTACTATTTCTTCCGTATCATTTGTCATACCGTCGTGAACCGAAAATGAAAACCGGGGTACGGTCACATATTCCCCATATTTCCATCGAACATCTCTGGGGACTGGTAGTCATTGCGGGTATCTTCATCTTCGTGAACACCCACCCTATCCGCCCGCATGATTTCTGGTGGCACATCGCCGCCGGGCGCGAACTGGCGCGTACCGGACAGATTCCCCAGGTAGATCGTTACTCGCAAATGCTGACCGGCACGCCCTACCCGGCTTACCAGACCTTTTGGCTACCGGAATGGCTATTATATCAGCTTTACAGACTCGGCGGCGTGCCGCTCGTCATCTGCTTTCAAAGTATCCTGGTGACCACCACCTACGCCTTAATCCTGGGGCTGGCGCTACGCTGTTCCGGCAGTTGGCGCGCCGCGGCCTTCGGAACGCTTTTCGCTGCCGCGCTGGGTATCAACGACTGGAATGTACGGCCTCAGACCATTGCTTTCCTCATTGCGGCTTTGTTCCTGAACGCTATGGATGCCTATCGCCGCCGCCCGCGTGCCTGGTTGCTGTTGATCTTCCCCCTCAGCATGGCGATCTGGGTCAACAGTCACGGCACCTTTCCCCTGGGACTGACACTCATCGGATTATGGGGCGCGGAGGAAGCCTGGAACGCCTGGCATACCCGTCGGTGGCGGCCCTTGTGTGCACCGGTCGTCGCCGCATGCGCCGCAACGCTGGCATGTCTGCTCAACCCACGCGGCATTGGGATAGTGCACTATGTTACTTCGATGACCACCAACCCGGTGATCCAGAATCTGGTGGTGGAGTGGGCCGCCCCCACCTTTAACACGCTCGGCGGGACGCTGTTCCTGGGAGGCTTGCTGCTCAGCGCCGCCGTTTTGGCGCTCTCCCCCAAGCGCCCCACCCCCTTCCAGATGCTGGTCTTTCTAATTTTTGGCGCCCTGGGATTGAAAACACTGCGCGGCGCAATCTGGTTTGGCCTGGCACTGGGTCCGACACTGGCGGAGCATGGGAAAAGAATCGGCGAATGGGTGAATCAGCGAATCGGCGAGTCAGCAAATCTCCCTACTCCCTACTCCCTACTCCCTACTCCTTACTCCTTACTCAACGTGCTGCTGGCCAGCATGGTGGTGCTGGGAGCATTGCTGTCCCTACCATGGTTCAAACCCTGGTGGCCACTACCGCCGGAGAAAGCGGGCTGGCTCTCGGCAGAGACACCCGTCGCCGCAACCGAATTTCTACTCCGAGAACACGTGCCGGGACCGTTATTTCATGATATGGGGTTTGGCAGTTACCTCATCTGGGCGGCGCAACCGCAGTATCCGGTCTTCGTGGACCCGCGCATTGAACTCTATCCCGCCGAGATGTGGCTGGATTACCTGCGCATTTCCGCCGCCGCGCCCGGCTGGGAAGAGCGGCTTGAAAGATACGAAATCCGCACGCTGATGCTCAGTTTGCAAGAACAAGCGGGGTTAGTCGCGGCGGCGCGCGCGTCTGGAGAGTGGAGAGAGGTCTATCGTGACGCCACAAGCATCATCCTGACCTATGCGGGGCTGCCCGATTAACAACAATCAAGCTACTTTCAACAAGGAGGCTATGGTGGAGACTATAGTGGATGTCCAGATTCAAGACACCATGATGACCGGCGTATCAGTGGTAGTCCCCGCCTACAATGAAGAATTGGGGATTGGGCCGGTGCTGGAACAGTTGCGTAACGTGTTGACAAACGCGCCGTTCGCCCACGAAATCATCGTCGTAGATGATGGCTCGCAAGATAACACCGCAGCAGTCGTCCGCCAGTATCCCGATGTACGCCTGCTCACCCACAAACGCAACCTGGGCTACGGCGCAGCGTTGAAAACGGCCATTCGTCATGCGCACTACGGCCTCATCTGCATTACTGACGCCGACGGTACTTATCCCAATGCGCGCATCCCTGAACTTGTAAACCAACTCGCCAACAACGACTACGATATGGTTGTCGGTGCACGGAAAGGCACCGAGGTCGTCATACCCTGGATACGCAAACCGGCCAAGTGGATTATCGGGAAGCTTGCCGAACTAATCGCCGGGCAGCCTATTCCCGACATCAACTCCGGGCTACGGGTTTTCAAACGTGCCGTTGCGCTACGGTTTTTCAGCATGCTCCCCGACGGATTCTCCTTCACGACCACGCTCACGTTGGGGATGCTGACCAACGGCTATGCTGTCACCTATATGCCCATCAACTATATGGCGCGAACCGGGAAATCGAAGATCAAGCCGGTACGCGACACGCTGAACTTTGTCAATCTGATTCTGCGGATGGCGTTGTACTTTGCGCCGCTTAAAATTTTCCTGCCGTTGAGCGGGTTCCTGTTGTTACTGGGATTGCTATGGGGCATTTTCAGTTGGGCGGTGTTGAAACGTCTGGCCGATGTGAGCACCGTGGTCATCATTATGGCGGCCGTTCAAATCGCAGCGGTAGGGATGCTCGCGGAACTCATTGATCGGCGGCTGCCGAATTATTACCGGGAGGAAGAATGACGACGGGCGTCTACGATATTGATTATTTTGAAGGCCGCCGCCACAAACGACAGTTTATCTATCGCTTGCGCCGCCGCACCGACGAAGTAGAACGCGTACTGCGCCGCTATCACCACAGACCTTTGCGCGTGATCGTGGATGTCGGTACAGCAGATGGATTGATGCTGGCCGACTTGCGCAAACGCCTGGGACCGTTGACCTTCCTGGGCATTGATTACAGCCTGCCGCTCCTGCGTGCCGTGGTTCTTGAAGGCGTGTACAAAGGACAGGGAGATGCCCTGGCCTTGCCGGTGCGTAGCCAGGCGGCAGATGCCGTCATCGCCACGGCGGTCATCGAACATGTCCCCAACGCAGACGCCTTACTGGGCGAATGCTGGCGGATACTACGGCCCGGCGGATTACTGGTGTTGACGACCCCCAATCCGTTGATGGACTGTCTCGCTGCAATCCTGGGGATCTTGAAGGACGCCCAACACAGCCAAACTTTTACCCTCAAGGAACTCTCCACACGCGTGACAAAGCATGGTTTCGAGATTGTAGAAGCGCGTAAGTTTATGTTGTCCCCCATCGGTTTTCCGGCAGAAAAAACCATCGAGCGGGTCTTTGGGCCATTGGGACTTCAGTTCATGATGGCGAATCAACTGGTCGTTGGACGCAAAAGCTGAAGTATTCCCATACCCGTTATGAACACAATGACATACAGAGGAGAGAGGAAATGAAAGTTCTGTTAATCAATCCACCGAGCGAACAAGAACTTATCGGCAACAACCCGGCCATCATAGAAGAGGAACGGGGATACAATCCGCCTCTGGGACTCCTATACGTGGCGGCATACCTGGAATCCCATGCGGCGCGTGAACATGAAGTCACCGTCATTGATGCCCAGGTGGAAGAACTATCATACACACAACTCGCCGAACGGATCAAACAGATTGCTCCCGATGTCGTTGGATTGACAGCGATGACTTTTACGCTGCTGGACGTTATCCATACCATCCAGGTGGTGAAAGCCCATGCCCCCCAGGCGCGAGTGGTAGTAGGCGGGCCGCATGCGCATTTGTTCCCCGCAGAAACGCTCAGTCTGCCCGGCGTTGATTTTGTCGTTATAGGTGAAGGAGAAGAAGCCTTCTACCAGTTGGTACAACACCTGGACACTCCAGAGCAACTGGCACAGATTCGCGGACTGGTGTTCCGTCACGCTGGTCAGATTGTAAAAACCGGGGCCGCCGCGATGATTCAAGACCTGGACAGTCTACCGTTTCCCGCGCGGCACCTGACGCCGTATCAAAAATACTCCTCTCTACTGGCACGTCGCAACCCCATCACGACCATGTTTACCAGCCGCGGCTGCCCGTTCCGTTGCGCCTTTTGCGACCGCCCGCACCTCGGCAAACGCTTCCGTGCGCGCTCTCCCCAAAACGTCGTGGATGAAATGGCGGCCTGCGTCAATCTGGGCATTTATGAATTCCTCATTTACGATGATACGTTTACGGTAGATCGCAAGCGCGTCTTGGGCATCTGCGAGGAAATCCGGCAGCGAAAACTGGATATCGGCTGGGACATTCGCGCGCGGGTAGATACAGTGGATGAGTCTCTGCTCGCAGCACTCCGCGCCGCCGGCTGTGAACGCATCCACTATGGCGTAGAAGCCGGTACTGAAAAAATCCTCAAAGTCCTCAACAAGGGCATCACCCTGCCCCAAGTGCAAAATGCGTTCAAATGGACCAAGAAAGCCGGTATAGAGACATTGGCCTACTTTATGATCGGCTCTCCTACAGAAACGCGAGAAGACATTTTGCAAACGATCAGGTTTGCCGAGCGTCTCGATCCGGACTATGTGCACATCACGATTTTGACGCCTTTTCCGGGCACCCAGATATACTTCGATGGCCTGGCTCAGGGGGTCTTTACCGAAGATTTCTGGCAAAAGTTTGCCGCCGATCCAACACCCAATTTTGTGCCCCGTTACTGGGAACAAGAACTTTCAACCGCTGAACTCATCACTATGTTGAACCAGGCATACAAACGGTTTTATCTGCGCCCGCGCTATATCTGGAAACGTCTCACACGGGTTCGTTCCCTGAGGGAATTAGCGCGCAAGGCCCATGCCGGTATCAAAGTATTACGTCTGTAGCTTTCCAGTGTTTTAAGGAAACCTATGTCTGAGTCCAATCAAATCACACAACACCCTCTACTCCGCTGGCTGACGCCCTTGCTGACACCGCGCCGTATGAACTATGCCAAATGGCTCGGCGGCGCGCTGTGGGCAGCGTGGCTGATAAGCCTGCTCCTGGGGCCGGGGAACTTCGATTTGGCCGGGCAGGTCATCGGCACCGATTTCCTGCAATACTACACCGCCGGCTACATCGTGCGCTACGGTGATCCCACACGCCTCTACGATATCCAGTATCAGGCAGACCTGGAAATTCAGCTTGTGGGGCCAGAGGTATCCGGCTTCTACGGTTTTATCCTGCCACCCTTTATGGCCTGGTTCTTCTGGCCCTTCGCCCGGTTGCCCTACGTCTGGAGTTTTGCCCTGTGGAGTCTGCTGGGACTGTTACTGTTGTGGCTAAGCCTGAAATGGCTGCTTCTCCCGGCCACTCACCCGCGACCGGTATTCGTTTGGTGTCTCACCTGGTTTCCGGTCTTCGCGGCGATGGCATTCGGACAAAACTCTCTGCTGAGCCTGTTTCTGTTTGCCCTGACCTATCGGCTATGGTCGCGGGAGCGACCATTCTGGGCCGGGATGACAGCCAGTTTGCTGGCCTACAAACCACAACTGTTGTTAGGGTTGGGCCTCCTGTGGCTGTTGCGCTGGCGCAAAGATTGGCGCACGCTGTTGGGAATGGGCATAGGGGGAAGTGTCCTGGTGGCACTATGCTTTGTGACGTTGCCCGAAGCCAGCCGCGCTTACATTGATTTTGCGCTTACCGTCATTCCCAACATTCCCAACTGGCCGGGACGACAACTCTGGCACATGCAAACGTTTTATGAGTTCTGGTTGCTTTTGCTGCCGGGATTGCCGGTCGTAGCCACCATAGCGCGCTGGATTTTTATCGGCATCGGCGGGATAGCCTTTGTGCGTTTTGTACGCCGCTACCAGACAGACAAACACCTGCTCTACGCCGGGATGATGTGTCTGCTCATCTGGATTACGCCCCACGCCAACATCTACGAAATGAGCCTCCTGCTCATTCCCGCGCTGCTGTTATGGGAACATCGCCCGGAACTGCGACTGGGATGGCGGCGGCTCTTTGTCCTGTTGTGGCTGGCGTTTTTGTTCGGCGGGCCGCTGGTTTACGCGCAACTGGAAGTCCTGCACCTGCCCTTTGCGGTGCAGATCGGCGTACCGCTGTGGATGATGGCGTTCTATCTGGCTTACACGTGGCTCATGATGCCGGAACAGGAAGCCACTGGGGCAGTTTCCCTGATGTAACTCGACTACGCCATCGAAAGCCGGTCAGGCGCTTCAGGCGTTTCCAACCATTGCTTGGTCCGTCGCAGCCCCGTGAGCAAGGTCACCTGCGGCACCCAGCGCAATACGCGGCGCGCTTTCTCGATATTCACCACCCGCCGGCGAATATTATCAATGTCGCGGCGATCAATGTAAATCGGTGCGGACTCCAATCCATACAAGTCCAGCACGGCACGGGCCAATGCTTCGATGCTGGTTTCTACGCCGGTGCCCACATTGAAAACTTCCCCTTCGGATTTTGGCGACAGCGCCGCCAGTAAGGTCGCTTCGACCGCATCTTCGACAAAAGTGAAATCGCGCGTCTGTTGACCGTCGCCGTGAATCGCCGGAGGCTGCCCGAGTTGCGCGCGCTGCATGAACTTCGCCACCACACCACAATAGGGATTTTGAGGGTCTTGCCACAACCCGTAAACATTGGAATAGCGCACTACCACCACCGGCACGTCATAGCTTTCATAAAATGCCTGACAGTATCCCTCACCGCTAAATTTGCTGACCGCATAAGGCGTCAATAAACTGATCCGGTCATCCTCATTGATGGGCAAATAACGCGGATTGCCATAAACCGAAACCGAAGACGTATAAACCACCCGTTGTGGGTGAAAATCACGGGCGGCCAACAGCACATTCAACGTCCCCCCGATATTGGTCTCAAAATCCTCGTAAGGATTACGAGTCGAGGCAATAATATTACGTGCGGCCAAATGAAAAACCAATTCCGCCTGCGAGACCAGTTCTCGCACTAAGCCAGCATCGGTGACACTACCTCGCACCAGATGGTAGTGGGCAGAATCAATCCCGCGCAAGTTCTCGACACGCCCGGTGAAGAAGTCGTCCAATACCGTGACTTCCGCGCCTTCGCCAATCAGCCGGCGCACCAGATTCGAGCCGATAAAACCTGCACCGCCGGTCACCAGCACCCGCCGACCGCTCAGTTCGCTTTTCACCGCATAATTCACTTTTTCACCCCCAACGTCAAATAAATCATCGGACGCAAAATCCGCCACCAATCACGCACTGGTTTCATCTTGGTCGTACCGCCGGTATGATAGATAACTTTCATGGGCGCCTCAGTCACTTTATAGCCCTCGCGCACCGCTTTGTAAAACAAATACGGCTCTAACTCGTATGTGTTTAACCAGTCTTGCCAGAGATTGATCTTGCCGTCGGCAAAAATCCGCACGTGAAACGCCCGTCCGCCGTTGGTCGCGTCGGTGCAGGCAAAACCGGTCAATAAACGAAAGGTCGCCGCATAGACCCAGGTGAAGAAACGACGAAACCAGTTGATGTTGGGCGATTGCAAGCCACGGAAACGGCGTGACCCTTGAACAAAATCATAGCCTTCTTCAAGGATCGGGCGCAGCAAGCCGGGCAATTCTGTGGGATCGTGTTGATCGTCCCCGGAAAGGATCGCTACCACCGAGAAATCATGCGCCAGCGCGTAATCAATGCCGGTGCGGATTGCCGCACCCACGCCGGCATTGCGCTCATGACGCACGACCCAGGCGCCAGCCGCCGCCGCTTCAGCCGCAGTATCGTCCCGCGAGCCGTCATCTACCACTACAATGCCGTCCACGGCCTGTGTCAAGGCCTTCCGCACCACCCGCCCGATTTTTCCTTGTTCATTATAGGCCGGAATGACCACTAAAACCCGTGGTTTTTGCGTTTCTTGAGCTACCATTGGCCCCTTTCCCTCCCCTAAGTCTGCTCTCCTACGGTACCCAGGTCTCCAACACAAACAACACAGTTAAAAAACACATCCCCACGGCTCCGCTCCCCACCAGCAACAGACGCTGCCAGGAACGTCGTATCAGTGGCGCCAGCCCGATGAATACCGGGAAGGCCAGGAACAAATGTCGCGGCAGTCCCATATACGGATGCGCCATCCCTGTATGGTAACTCAGGCTGATCCCCACGACCGTCAGTCCATAGAGGCGATAAGAGGGGCGTAGACGTGGCCAGGCCAGGACAAATGCTATCAAAAACATCGCCCCCAACACCAGATTCACAATCAAGTCAGTATCTGGTGTGCGCCACAGGCGAATGAGCGCCAGTTCCGCCGCTTTCCAGGGCCAGGTCAACACATGCGCCGCGCCTACCTTGCCGGCGCTCGGCGAGATCATCAACGAATAGATCAATCTGAAAGGAGAACTGAAATCGAGCTGCGGTCCACCAATCACGAAAACCCGATAGAGCGTCCACAACAACAACCCCAGGGGAAGCAACCCAAGCGCCAACCACTCCCGCCAGGCACGCAGCAGAGCGCGGATTGAGCCTTTGTGGGACGTCCACAGTTCCCATGCCAGCGGCATCATCAAGAAAAGCCCCTGCTGGCGGGTCAACACAGCCAGCGCGCCGGCGGCGCCTGCCAACCACCAGCGCCGCCGTCTGGCCCACCATAGCGTCAAGGCCGCCCACAGCATAAACAGGCTTTCATTGTAAGGGGCAAAAAAGATAAAAGCCACCGGGAAAAAGAACACCAGGTAAAACGCCGTTGAAATCTGCGTCGGAGACAAATCCAGGGCCGCCAACCGCTCAAACACATATATAAAGGCGCTGAGCGCGGCCAATGTCACCAGCGATAAAGCCACCAGCGGCTCTACGCCGATGCGGGTCAATGGCCACGCTAACCAGGCATACAGCGGATGAAACGCATCGGTGCCATTGCCAAAGCGGTATCCCTCGGTGAGGATCCGCACATACCAGACGGCATCCCAGCGCTCCCAAGGCGCCAGCCAGACCCGCTGCAACCATTGCCTTAACGGCACAGAAGGTGGCCACAAGGCCACAGATTGCTCCAACGGCGTCAAAGGACGTAAGGGGGAAACCCAGGCCGCACAGATACCGGTGATCAAGCGCAAAATAAGGCACAACACAACCCACTGCCAGAAAAATCGCGGCGCATTGTGGCGCGATGACTCAGACGTAGCCGTTGCTATTGCGGATGAATGATTCATAAAGGCCGCCGCCGCCACAGTTGAGTCTGAGGATCAGCGTATTCCTGTTCCCATAAGGGATCGTTTTTCAAGGATTCCAACAGCTCACGTTGCTCTGTCACATCTATTAACAACCGGTCGGCCCCGTAGGCAGACAAAATCTCATTATATCGTGTCCCATGGCTAATTCTGAGATAATCCTGCCACTGTGCGTAGGGATACAATTCCACCCGCGGGTCAATAAAAACCTGTTGCTCAGGCAACGCCCAGATGAGATAACTACCATAGCCCATAGCATTAAAAAGATGCCCTCCGGGATGTGCCTTGAGATACGCCACCGCCTTGAGTGGCGTCAGCGTAGACAAAAGCGGACCTTCGGGGACATCGCGCCAGACCTGTGCCCAGTACCCCGCCGGCAGTGGCAGAGTCTCGACGAACCATGGCTGCGCCAGCAACACCGGTATAAACAGCAAGACCGCCAGCACGAGGTTGAGCAAATTACGTTGCGGCGCAAAGGCAGGCCAACGCAACGGTAGTTCCTTCAATGCGCGGGCCAACAATGGCATCATGGTCATGCCAAACCAGACCACATAACGCTGCCCGCTCCAGGCCAGCCACAGAAAACCCACCAGCAACAATGCCTCCGTCGGCGTGGGGCGGTAGCGAGTATAGGTCAACACCAGCAACAGCACGAGAATGCCGATGTAGAACGCCATATTGGCGATGCCGTTCGGTGTGGGCGATTGCCATTCCACCACAAGCTGCTGGCTAGGGGGATTGGTCATCAGCCCAATCACATAGTTGACGATGCCCACAAAGCGCGGATTAACCAGGGTTGCCAGCGCCGTCAACCCGCCGACCAGTACCAGCCATCCCACCTCACGCCAACTGCGCGCGCCATCGAGCTTGAACCATGTCCGCAGCGCCTCGCCGGTGGTGAAAATCCCCAACAAGACCAATCCCAGGATAAAAGCACCATGGGCATTGACCCAAAAAACCATCAGCGGCGGGCAGAGAAGCAGCCAGCGTGCGCGCAACGCACCATCGGCATAGCGGCACAACAAAATGAAGTAGAACACAAAGGGCAGCCATGACCAGATTTGTGGACGAACGATGAGGTTATTGAAAGCCATCAAAGATGCGAAGGTCAGAGGCAGCGCGGCCAGCCGCCACGACGCCGACCGACGTTTAGCTTCCACACCAAGCAGGCCAAACGCGACCAGGGCCATCGCCGTGCGGATAAACAGCAACAGCGCCACACCACCCCATCGGTATATCCCATACAGCAGCCACTGTCCCAACCATGCGCCATAGAAAAATGGCGCGTCTTCCGGCAGTGTCCAGGCAAACAGATTCGTCGTAGGGATTTTTCCGGTGGTATAGATCAACTCACCGATTTTGAGGTGCCACCACAAATCATGGGGTGGCTGCGGCACAAGAGAGACATAGAAACCAAAGCTCGCCAATACCACCAGAAACCACAATGCGGCTGTGGGCAGAGCAAACCACGTCCAGGAGAAAGGTCGGTTTTGTTCCCTATGAGACATTGCGCTGCGTGCCTCAGTTTTCCAGTTCTGTTCAAATTGCACATTATCGGCTTAAACAAATAGAGGTCAAACCATCTCAAACCGGATATAAAAAAGTCCCGCGCTTGCGCGCGGGACTTTTTTGTGCGACATTCTTACGCTTAGCCGCCCAGACCGCTGGTAATCTGGCTGAAGATGGTCGAAATCTGTGACCCCAACAGTGTCAGGACAACGATCACGACGATAGCAATCAGCACCAGAATCAGCGCATACTCGACCAGGCCCTGGCCTTCCTCACGTGGTAGATACAACATTGCAACACCTCCTATATTAAGATTTAAGTTTGTAAAGAGTTATTTTTTCAACCTGCCTATATATTATCCTATCTCAAGAGAGAACGCAATAGGAAATTAGTACTGTCATAACCAAAATTTGACCTTAGCCGGCTTGAGTCCAGAAAATACCTGGCGTACAGAAGTTTATGGCCTTCCGAGCATCCCTACACCCCTTTACCATCTCCGCAAAACCGCTATAATCGCCTTATGCATATGGAACTGGTATTGGCTTCCCAATCGCCCCGGCGACGCGAAATGATCGCCTGGCTCGGCCTGCCTGTAAGCCTGGCTGGCGCGGACGTCGTCGAAGAACCGCTGGAAGCCGAGGGACCCTTGACGATGACGATCCGGCTGGCGCGCGCCAAAGCTTACACTGTCGCGGCAAACGTGCGTGGCGCCTGGATCCTGGCAGCCGATACGGTCGTGGACCTGGATAACGTGCCGCTCGGCAAACCGCGCGACCCGACGGAAGCGCGTGCGATGTTGTGCTCCTTGCGAGGGCGATCCCATGCCGTCCATACCGCCGTCATCCTCTACCATCCACGCATACAACAGGAGCTAGGACGCTGCGTCACTACCCAAGTGCTTATGCGCCCTTATACAGACGCAGAGATCGCAGCCTATGTCGCCAGCCGCGATCCACTGGACAAAGCCGGAGCCTACGCCATTCAAAACGCTACATTCCGGCCGGTTGCGCGTGTGGAGCGCTGTTATGCCAACGTCGTCGGTCTGCCATTGTGCGCCGTCGCCGCGCTGCTGGCCGAGTGGGGGCTATCACTGCCGGTGAACATTCCCGATCTCTGTCTAACGCATTTCAACTATATCTGTCCTGGCCCGGATACAGGAGCAAGTTTATGAGAAAATATATGTATGCGTGCGCCAGATGGGGTATGTTCATTTACCTTACCCTCACGGTGTTGCTGAGCGGGTGCAACGGTACACCGACGCCCCTGCCGCCCTCTCCCGCCGCCTCGGCTACCCTGCCGCCATCCCCTACCCCAACGCCGACATCCACACCGGATGTTGCCACGCCGGAATCCGTGGGCCGGGGTTTCCTGAACGCTTGGGAAGCGGCCGATTATGCCGCGATGTACGCCCTGCTCCTGCCCTCGTTGCGCGCCGGCCTGGCACAGACCGACTTTGAAAAGGCCTACCGCAACGCGCTGGATGTCACAACCACCATCAGCGTCACGCTCATCCCGCAAACACTGACGCTTGAAAAAGGCAAAGCCTGGATCAGCTTCACCGAGATCTGGCATACTGGCCTGTTCGGCGACCTGCAAGCGGACAATCAACTGAGCCTGGTTATGGAAGGCCCTCAATGGGGCGTTGACTGGCACAGGGATACCATCTGGCCGGATCTGGTGGGCGGGAATACTTTCGCCGTCGAATATCAACTTCCGCCGCGCGCCAACATCTACGACCGTAACGGGGCGGGATTGGCCGTCCCTAGCAGCATCGTCACCGTCGGCGTGATCCCCCAAGAAATCCAGGATGAGGGTGCCGTCCTCAACGCACTGGCGCAGGCGCTGGGGCTGGCCGTCGAAAAGATTCAGGCAGCCTACGCCGGGCAGCCGGCAAACTGGTACATTCCCATCGCCGACATCACCGGCGAAGAGAGCCTGACGTACAACGACTTGCTCAGCCTGCCCGGCATCCAGCGCCGCGAGCGCACCGGGCGGCTCTACCCTCTTGATGGCGTGGCCTCCACCGTCATCGGTTGGGTCTCGCCGATTCCGGCGGAAAGCTATGCCGCCTATCGGCAACGCGGCTATCGCGGCGACGAACTGGTGGGCATTTCGGGATTAGAAGCATGGGGAGAGTCCGTTCTGGCCGGTAGGAACGGAGGCCGCCTTGCGATTGTCAATGCCGAAGGGAAGCTCGTCAAGACGCTCAGCGAACGTCGGCCGGAACGTGGACGCGCGATCTACACGACGCTGGATCGCGCCCTGCAACACAGCGCCGAACAAGCCCTGGGGGCGCGACGCGGCGCCATCGTGGCGCTGGATATCCGCACCGGCGCCGTTTTGGCGATGGCCAGTGGCCCGCACTTCGACAACAATGTGTTCATCCGCCTGACGGATACCTGGTCGCGCCAGCTTGTCCTGAACAACCCCGACCTGCCGCTACTCAATCGCGCAGTCCAGGGTTTGTATCCTACCGGCTCGGTCTTCAAAATCGTCACGCTGGCGGCGGCGCTGGAAGCCGGCGGCATGACGGCCCAAAGCAGCTTCACCTGTCCCGGTTATTGGGATGGCCTGGGCGAAGTCAACCGTAAAAAGTGTTGGTTGGAGACCGGCCATGGCATCATCACTCTCAAAGACGGGCTTTCGGCTTCCTGCAATGTTACCTTCTACGAGGTCGGTAAAACGCTGGACGGCATCGCGCCGGAGACTTTGCCGACTTATGGACGCGCTTTTGGGTTTGGCGCCAAAACCGGCATTCCCGAATTTACGGAGGCCGCGGGGTTAATGCCCGATCCCGAATGGAAGCTGACTACCTATCACGTGAACTGGGGGACCGGTGATACCGTCAACCTCGCCATTGGGCAGGGGTACTTGCTGGCAACGCCCCTTCAGGTGGTGCGGATGATGGCTGCCATTGCCAACGGCGGCACCCTCTATCGCCCTTACGTCGTGGAGCGGTTTATGGACAGCGCCGGCAACACCGAGCAGGTCGCGCGTATTCAAGCCACCGGTCGGCTGCCTGTTTCGCAGGAACATCTGAACGTCATTCAAGAAGCCCTCTATGGTGTCACGACGGCGTCCTTTGGGACGGCCACGCACCGCTTCCGGGGCCTCGGCATCCCGGTCGCCGGGAAGACCGGCACCGCCGAACCCGCGAACAAAGACGATTTGCCGCATGCGTGGTTCGCCGGCTATTTTCCGGCGGACGATCCTCAAATTGCGATGGTCGTGGTCGTTGAGAACGCCGGAGAAGGCTCGACCGTCGCGGCACCACTGTTCCGCCAGGTCATCGAGGGCTATTATGGCTTGCCCATCACGCCACTGCCGACCCCTGCGGCAACCCGGGAGGGCGATTGACGAATTACGAATTACGAATTGCGGGTTATGTCTGGATTTGTTTGATTATGTACGATTATGCACGATTTTTGTCCATTTGATTGACAGAGCGTGCATCCCATGCTATAGTAAAACCGTTGGGCCAGGGCTATGTTCAAAAACGAGCGGCAAAGCCTGATTGTGCAGCAACTCCAGGCGACCGGCAGTGTTTCCGTCGCCGAACTGGCCCGCACTTTCAATGTAGACCCGGTCACCATCCGCCGCGATCTGGCCTGGCTGGAGCAAACAGGGCGATTGCACCGTGTCCACGGCGGCGCGCTACTCCGCCTGGGCGATGCCCCAGAACCTCAAACGACAGGCGCGGACGCAGGCCACAGTATTGAACGCCGGATTGCCGAAGCCGCAGCGCGTTTTGTCCCCGATCAAAGTGTGGTTTTTCTGGGACCAGGGCCATTGACGGCAGAGATGGTGCCTTTTCTCGGCCAACACACGCACCTGACCATCATCACGAACGCGCTGAACGTCGCGTGGCGCGTGGCCCGGCAACACCGGCACACCTTGCACCTCATCGGCGGGCAGGCGGCCGCAGACGACGGTCTCTACGGCGATGACGAGGCGCTACGACGGGTACGCGCCGATATGGTGGTTTTTGAAGCCGGCGGGCTGGACGCTGAACGCGGCCTGACCCACGAGCGCCGCGACTACGCGGCGATGGCGCGCGCGCTCTTTACCCTTAGCTCACAAATGGTGGCGCTTGTGCCACCAGAACGCCTGGGGCGCGTGGGAGCCATTTTTATCGCCCCGGCCGGCGAAGTGGATGTCGTGATCACCGGACGCGAGGCCCCCAACCCACCGCTCTGGGATTTGAGCGAACTGGGTGTGCGGATTGTGCTGACCTGATGGGGCAGCAGATTGAGCAGATTTAACACCATCTTCACTGAAAGGAGATTTTTTCTATGGCAAGTGTTACCTACAAAAACGTCACCAAGCGTTTCGGCGATGTGGTCGCGGTCTCGAACCTCAATATCGAGATTCCCGACAAAGAATTCCTGGTCTTCGTCGGTCCTTCCGGCTGCGGAAAAAGCACCAGCTTGCGCATGCTGGCCGGCCTGGAAGAAGTGACCGAAGGCGAAATTTACATCGGCGATCGCTTGGTCAACGATGTGCCGCCCAAAGACCGCGACATCGCCATGGTCTTCCAGTCCTACGCCCTCTACCCGCACATGACCGTCTACGACAACATGGCTTTCGGCCTGAAGCTGCGCAAGGTTCCCAAGCAGGAGATTGATCGCCGGGTGAAAGAGGCCGCTGCCATCCTGGGCATCGAGCACCTGCTGGATCGCAAACCCAAGCAGCTTTCCGGTGGTCAACGCCAGCGTGTGGCGGTAGGACGCGCTATCGTCCGCGAGCCGAACGTGTTCTTGATGGACGAGCCGCTCTCCAACCTCGACGCGAAACTGCGCGTGCAGGCGCGCGGCGAAATCTCCAAGTTGCACATGCGCCTGGGCACCACCTTCATCTATGTAACCCACGACCAGACCGAAGCCATGACGATGGGGACACGCATTGCCGTGCTCAAGGACGGCATCTTACAGCAGGTAGACACGCCGCAAACCCTGTATGATCTGCCCGGCAACGTCTTTGTTGCCGGCTTCATCGGTAGTCCGGCAATGAACTTCTTCGACGCCACCCTCATTGAGGAGAACGGCGTTATGTACGCCGATTGCCGGGACTTCCGGGTGGCCATCCCCGAGGAACGCCGCGCCACCTACCGCCCCTACCTGGGCAAAGAAGTCATCTTCGGCATCCGCCCGGAGCACGTCCACGATCCCGACTACGCGCCGCCCGGCATCCTGCCGGCCCTGGTCGAAGGGCGCGTGGATGTGACGGAATTGATGGGGAATGAAGTGCTGGCGTATTTCACGCTGCCGCACGGGGAATTCATCGGGCGTTTCGATCCGCGCACCAAGACCTCTGTCGGTTCAACAAAGGCCGCAGCCTTCGATATGAGCCGCATGCATCTCTTCGACAAGCAGACCGAGAACGCTATCCGCTAGAAACTCAATATCGTCTGGAAGATAACCGCGAATCTCGCCAAAAATTTCACCGCAGAGTCGCAGAGGGCGCAAAGATATTTACGCCGAATTCAATAAGATTGAGTCTTTCACATTCAAACACCAATTTTATTGATTTAAACTTTCCTCTGCGTTCTTTGTGTCTCTGCGGTGAATTGAACCTCTTTCAAGAGAGCCAGTAAAGATTGGTGTGATTTGCGGTTAATCATTCTTTGACTTTGGCGAGCGTCACCACCGAGAGCAAAAACAGCAGTCCGTAAATGGCAAAGAGCACCACATAGCCCAGACCGGGGACATCCGGTGTGGCGCGCGTGAAGAAATCCGCCACCGGCCCGCCGATGTAGGCCCCCACCGCGCCGGCGCCTGCTCCCGCCAAATTGGAAATCCCCAGATAGCGTCCGGCTTCCCCTTCCGGCACAAGGCTGGTACCCAACGCCCAACTGGCCGTGTAAAAGACGCCCGTGGCTGCCCCGATGACACATGCGCCGATCAGTACGGCCGTCAGATTGACGGCGAACAGGGTAATCGCCGTCCCCAGCGCGGCAACGATGCCGCTCCATGCCACAATTTTTTTCCGCCCCACCCGGTCCGCCAACCAGCCGGCAGGCAACGCCGCGATCAGAATGAAGACGCCCACCAGCAGCATCATCTGGCCGGCCGGGCCGGCCGCCGACTCGCGCGTGAAACCCAGACGCGCCTGAAGAAAATACAAGGTGAAGCCGCCCAGATTCGTCACGCTGACCAGAAAAGCCAGACGGCTGATGACCCACCAGGCGAAGGAAGCAACAGCGCGGCTCTTTGCGGCCCCAACGGACACGCGGAAGCTGCTCCCCACCCCGCCCACGATAGCAACGGTCATCGCGGCAAAGCCGACCGTCCCCATCACCCCGCAGAGCACGACGGGCGATGCAATGCCTGCCAACAAGTGGCCGGTCAGCGTCACCCCCTCACCCATAAGCAGAATCGTCACCGTGAACAGGCCGGTCATCAATAGCAACCGCAAGAAAGGCTGCCAGTCCAGAGGTGGCGGGGCCGCAGCCAACGGTTTTTCCGCGACCAGCATCGTCAGCAGCATGGTGACAAGCATCACGGCCATCAAGACGAACAGCCCGCCCCACAGGTTGCCGGCACCGACCAGGCGCGCGATGGTAAAGGAAACCAGCACCACCGGCATGGGCACCTCGAACAACGCCTTGACGGCGGAGAAACGGCCGCGTTTTTCTTCCGGCACCAGGTCAGGGATAAGACTCTGTTGGGCACTCTGCGCCGTATTCGCGAAACATTGCAGGAGCACGTAGAGCACAAAAAGCATCGTGTACCCGGCCAGACCGTTCATGTGAGCACAGAAACCGATGGCGACGAGAACGGCCAGGTCCAGCAACGTTCCGGTAAAGATGAAGGGACGGCGCCGCCCCCACCGCGATGTGGAGCGATCCGAAAGCATGCCCATCAACGCCTGCGTCAGCAATGCCGCCATCAAGGCCCACAGGCGCAGGCGTCCGTAGTAAGCGCCCTGTCGCGCCTCTCCCACAAACTGTTGTACCAGCAGCGGCAACACCAGAGGGACCATGGTTTGCGTTAGCGTGGTGAGGCCCAGGTAGAAGATATTTATGGTAATGATGGTGTGCCAGCGCAGGGATTTGGTCATGGAGTCAAGTAGTCCTTAGTCAGGTAGTCTTTAGTCAAATAGTCGCGTTGGGCATTTTCAATTGAGGGAGATAAGTTCATGGGATGGCGTCGCTTTCGGGGGGGTCTTTGCCAGCCGTTCGGTCAAAGGGACGTAAACACGCATATAGTTCAGCACCTCAGAGACCAGAACCTTGGCGGTCGGTATCTCCAGCAAACGCTGTTTTTCCGCAGCCGGCAGGGGCAATAACGCCGCGCCGAGGACGCCCAGCGTGGAGACGCCCGGCGGCAACACTTCCGGCAGCAAGGCCGCCGGCAAAGTGCGGGAGAGCGCCTGTACGTAACGGTGCAGATAACGTCCCAGTAGCTCGATGGACAGCCAACCGGGACGCGGCTCCTCAAGCCAGGGCCAGAGCTGAACCGTAGCTTCCAGATAGACCTGGTCTTGATGAATTTGCAGGATTTGAAAACGATATTGCCCTACCACAACGGTATTGGAGAATTCCGCCAGCCTTTGGGGAACGTCGTCCAGTAAATAGGCCAGCGTGCCTACCGTGGCAAGGGTATGCCCATAGGCATCCGGCACAAAAACTATCCCCAGCGGCAGGTTCTGTTCGCGGCATGCCTGCAATAGCCAATCCACACGCCCTGGCTCGGCAAAGATGGGGAAGAGCTGACCCGGAAAGACGACGTCGGCGCTTGGATAGATGGGAACCCGCAACGTCTTCATACCGGTATTGTAGTCAAGCTGCCTATCCTGACAAGGGCGGGCCGGTAGTTGTTAGTCTAATACAGCGTAGCGGAAATCTTACATGAGTTAGTGGTGCTTGAAGTGGTGCTTGAAGCGGATCGCCAGATCCGCGGTTTTGGGGTGTGATGCCGGGCGCTGGACCGCACGGGGAACTGACGTTCCCTTTTGAGCGATGGGAGAGCGATTTAACCAGGAAGTGATTTGTACCACGTGGTACTACGGGTTGTTAGTCTAAATAGCAGGCAGTGATACAAAAGGCCGACTCTTGAGACAGTCGGCCTTTTCTCTATCTTCAGTCGGGGCGGACGGATTTGAACCGTCGACCTCTACAACCCCATTGTAGCGCCCTAGCCAAGCTGGGCTACGCCCCGTTGACGGGGAAGATAATACCATAGTTAAAGAGATTGTCAAACCCGGCGGTGGCACAGTCAGAGGCCAGCCACGGCAAAGTTCACCAGCCGTCAGACAGCCGCAGGAGCAGCCAGGGCCTGCGCCAATGCCTCAGACAATGCTTGCAGGTCAGGAGGTTTCTGCACCCATCCGACGATGCCGGCCGCCCGCAGCGACTCTACTTCCGTCCCCAACGGGTGTCCGCTCATCACCACAAGACGGATGTGGGGGGTCTGTTGACGTAAGGTCGCCGCCAACGCCTTACCACCCATCTCTGGCATGACCAGGTCGCTCAAGATCAAAGCAATTTCATCAGAATGCTGCGTCACAATGTCCAGCGCCTCTTTGCCGTTGGCGGCTTCCAGGGGATGGTATTGCAACATCTCCAGGGCAGCCACAATCGCTGCGCGGGCCGTCGGGTTGTCCTCCACCACCAAAATCGTCTCGCCGTGGCCGAAAGCCAAAGCTTCCGACTCCAAAACCGGTGCAGCAGGCTCAATCTGCAGCGCCGGCAAATAAATCGAGAAGGTCGTCCCCGCGCCGACCTGAGTTTTGACGTCAATGTGCCCATCGTGCGACAAAACAATGCCGTATACCTGCGCCAATCCCATGCCGCTGCCCTTGCCGGGTTCTTTGGTGGTGAAGAACGGATCGTAGATGTGCGGCAAAATTTCTTCGGGGATGCCCGTGCCGGTATCGCTCACCTCCACACGTATCCACTCGCCGGGCGGCTCTACGTCGGCAAGGTACCGCCGCTCCAGGTTAATGCGCAATTCACCGCCCTCCGGCATGGCATCGCGTGCGTTCAGCGCCAGGTTCATAAACATCTGCTGCATGCGTGTCTGGTCGGCGTTGACAGAGTAAGCCTCCGCGCCATACGTCAGGGTGATCCGAATCGTCTCCGGGAACGTGCGCTCCCACAGTTTCACCTGCTCAGTCAACAAGGCTGCCAGGTCTACGGGTTGCCGATCCAGCACGGCCTGGCGACCAAAATCCAAAATCTGATCAACCAGGTCGGCCGCACGATGTGCCTGCTCGACGATCACATTCAAGCGTTCACGGAGTTGCGGGGACAAATTGAGCATCCGCAGCGACAACTGGCTGTACAGGACAATACTGGCAAGGATGTTGTTGAAGTCGTGGGCGATGCCGGCCGCCAGTTGCCCCAAACTGGCCAGGCGTTCCTGACGTTCAAGTTGTTGACGCGCAGCGCGTTCCTGGGTGGCCTCGTGAATGACCAATACCCATTGTTCCGGTTCGGGGCCGTTGGCAATCGGTCGGGCGATAATCTCAAAGATACGCTCATCCACCATCGCCTCGTGGCGCAATCCTTGAGGCGGAGAAGTGAACAATTCGGTCAAAGAGCGATTGCCAAAATGCGTCAATTGCGCATTGATATCCATCCCCAAAGACTCAAACAGGGATTCGGCGACCGGATTAGCCAGCAGGATCCACCCCCGCGCACTCAAGAGCAACACCCCTTCGGGGACGGTGTCTATGATGTCCTGCACCTGACGGGCCTGCGCCTGGATTTGGGACAACAGTTGCTCCGTCGCCGTAAGCGCCACGCGCAACCGTTCCTCACTCTTCCGCAACGCTTCCTCCGCCCGCGCCCGCTCATCCGCCTCAAGGCAGAAGGAGATGTAGGTTGCCAGAGTCAACGCCAGTTGCTCTTCTTCAGGTAGCCAGCGACGCTTTTCGCCAACGTGTTCAAAGCTCAACAAAGCGGTCAAGCGTCCCCGCATCCAGACCGGCGAGTCCAGGAGCGAATGGATATCATAAGCCTCATAGTAAGCGGCGGGAATCTCGCAAGTGCGTGGGTCGGTGCGCACATCATAAGCGGCGATCACGCTGCCGACTTTATGGCTGGCCGTGTAGGTGGGGAACTCGGCAGCGTACAGCTTCTCACCTGAGCTAAAGGAATCTGTACTCAGAGTGTACAGGCAACGACATTCGATTTCGGTATAATCCTGACTATAGACCCAGATGCTGGTCCTTTCGGTGCCCATCACATGAGCAGAGAGCCGGGCAATCATTTGCAGATTCTCACCCAACGTCCCCTTAAAAAATTGTCCTCCGCCGATCAATTCCCCCAATAGCCCGGCATAACGGCGATGACGTTGCTCATTCTCCCTAAGCAACGCCTCGGCATGTTTGCGTTCGGTGATGTCGTGGACAATCGAATACAACAGCGCGCGCCCCTGGATGGAAATCGGCCCGCTGAAAACTTCTACGTCGCGGATCGTACCGTCGGCCCGGCGGTGACGGAAGTAGAATTGATTGCGCTGCTGATTGCGCGCCAGGTTCATCTCGGCCTGCACTTCCTCCGGCGTGAGAATATTGATCTCACTGATTTTCTTCTGCCGGAGTTCCTCCTGCGTCCAGCCATAGTATTTTGTGGCCGCCGGATTGGCGTCCACAATCGCGCCACCGTCAGGGTCAATGAGCAGCATCACGGCATGGTTATTGTTGAACAAGCTGCGATAGCGCGCCTCGCTCTCGCGCAGCGCATCCTCGGCCTGTTTACGTTCGGTAATGTCGCGGGTAATGGAGAGGATATGAGGAACGCCTTGAAGCATGATGACCCTGGCCGACATCAACCCGATACGCACATCACCGTTTTTGGAGCGAAAGCGCGCTTCCAGATTTTCATAATAACCGCGCGCTTTCAAACCTTCCACCAACTTCTGCCGGTCTGCAGGATCGTACCAGATTTGGAGGTCCAGGGAACTTTTGCCGATGACGTCCTCGCGGGTGTAGCCGGTGAGCGCCGTAAAGCCCTCGTTGATATCCACGTACACGCCGTCAACCAGGCGATTGATGTTAATGGCGTCCGGGCTGGTATGGAAGGCTACACGGAAACGTTCTTCGGTTTCGCGCAATGTCGCATCTGTCTGCGCCAGACGTTGGGTGCGCAGACGCGCCTGACGATGTAGCCACCAGAGAGCGACCAACGCTCCAAGCAACAGCCCACCGACAATCCCGATTCCCCAACGCAGATACAGCAAAGAGCGAGAGGCGGCCGACTGACCTGTCCAGCGGCTCAATGTCTTGTAATAAAAAGAATTGGGCGTCTTCTGCCAGCTTTCCAGATAGCGGTCAATGGCTTCTAAGAGGTCCTGATTCCTCCCTTCCGCCGTAGCATAGTACAGGGTGGTAGCATTGAACACAAGCGGGGTCTTACGTAGACCATATTGTTCATAGAAGTAATCGCCAAAGAAAACATTGCTGATCGCCGCATCGGCTTTACCGCTGGCTGCCAGCTCAAACGCTGCTTCAAGGGAATCGGTCGCCACGATCTCAACTTCAAACCCAAATCCGCGCATCATTTGTTCAAAGGCCGTCTGTTGAATCGAATCGCGCAGTACCGCAACGCGCCGGCCGGCCAGATCGGGAAGCCGGTAGATCGGCAAACGCGGCTGTGCGTACACTTGCGACCAGCTCTGAACGACCGGCGTGCGGTGAAAATCGTATCGCGCGTCACGTTCAAAGGAATAAGCAACATCCGGCATCAGATCAATCTTTCCGGCTTCGAGCGCCGCCAGGCAATCGGCCCACGCACAAGGGACGTAAACCAACTGCCAGCCTTCTTGTGCAGCGATCTCCTCTAAAAGTTCGATGAACAACCCGGAGGCGCGTCCCTGTTCGTCCATAAACACTTTGGGCTTATTCTGATAGACCCCCACCTGCACGGTGCGCCCCGCGTCAACCAGGCAGGCAAGCCTTAAAATAACCAGCAGCGTCAGAAGCACGCCGGCAATGCGCGCTCGTTGCTTCGGCCTGCCCATCCGCGTGCGCCGACAATCCGACCTGCGGATAGCTTTCCCAATGCCCATTGCCCCCTCCCTTACACCCCTATTGCGGAGACCACAGGACACCCTATCCAGTAACGTTCTAATGCGCTAACGTTCCCATGTTTCAACGGTCCGCCGCCAAAACACCACGCGTTTTTCCAACGCGACAACACCTGCATACAGCCCTACACTCATCGAAGCAGAACAGAAGATGGCGGCAAAGAGCATCGGCAGATTCAGGTTGGTGTAAGCCAGCCACATCGCCCGTCCCAGTCCCACGGACGCGCCGGCCCACTCGGCGACGACGGCCCCCGTCACGGCGAGCGGCGCGACGACCTTCAGCGCGGCAAACAGGTACGGCAACGCCGCCGGCCAGCGTGCGTGCCGGAACACCTCCCACTGCCCGGCGTGCAGTGAATGAAAGAGGGCCAACACCGCGTCATCTACGGCATGCAGGCCGCTGTGGACGTTGATGAGCACCGGGAAGAAGGTCAACAGGGCGGTGATGATGACCTTGGGCAGCGGGCCAAAACCGAACCAGATCATCAACAGCGGTGCAATGGCGACCATCGGTGTGGCCTTGACGAGGATGGAGAGCGCCAGCACGCCGCGTTCCAGGTGAGTCCAGAAGGTGATGAGCACTGCAACGGCAATGCCGACCGTCAGGCCAAGCAGCAGCCCGCCGAACGCCTCGCCGAGCGTGACCCAGGCGGCTTCAAACAAATAGCCGGCATTGTGCCAGAGTTTACCCACAATTGTCGAAGGAGGTGGCAGGAGGTAAACCGGGGTGTGGTTGAACCGCACTGCGGTTTCCCAGGCCAGCAATGCCGACCCAATGATGACGGCAACAGAAACCACCTCTCGTTTCGTGGCAGACGCAATCCCGTTATGCACATCGCGCCTCTGGAAATGACTGCAATGGACCGAACTCAGCGGCAAGTTTTCCGCGCAGCTTATGAAACTATAGTATCATAAGTCGGCGACGAGCGCAAATAACATGCAAAGACGGGACGTACTTTTTGAAAGTGCGTCCCGCTTTAGTTTTGCAAGGTGGAATGCAATCACCTTATGTCAACGGTTTGCGAAAGGCCGTATCCTCTTTCACCGGACTGAAACCCATACTCTTGTAAAGTTGCAGCGCACCATTGGGATTGAGTGCATCCACGCCGAGTGCGGCCTCGGTCATCCCCTGCGCCTTAAGCACGGCGAGGCTGCGGGCGAGCAACGCGCGCGCCAGGCCGCGCCGCCGCCAGGGACGGCGCACACAGATGTTCTCCGTATAGCCGCGTTTACGGTTGTAGGCTACGTTTTCCTGCGCATCAATGTAGTTCAACACCATACCGGCGACTTCATCACCATCCCAGGCAACCTGCCATAGCTCCGGCGTAAAGGTATGGCTCTCCTGCCAGTTCCGCAGATTCGTCTCATCCCATTCATCCTCAGTATAGCCCCAGTGATCACGGAAAGCCTCTTTGGAGGCATACCAGATCGTCAAATAATCCTCTGGACGTACCGGGCGTATTTCTAGCCCGGTGGGAAGCGGTAGATCAGGGATGTTTTCCAAGTCGGGCCGCACCATGAGATAACCGTAGCGCACAGGGGTGTAGCCTTCTTCGGTCAACAACGTGCGCCAGTCGGTCTCCGTCTTGCTGGCCCAGCACTCAAAATATCGGCCAGCGCAGTCATGCCCATTGCTGCCGGCATGACCGGCTGCGATCTCGCGCAGCCGGCGCTCGTTGTACCGCAGCATGGCACGGCGGATGCCCAGGCCGCGCCATGCCGGCAGAAGCTGCGCGAAGTGCCCGTAGGTGTACGTGCCATCGTCCAGTTTGAACCAGTACACACGGCCATAGCCGATGACCTCGCCATGCACCTCTACGAAAAGCATGTCCCGGTAGGGATCGCTGTTGATCAAGTGATTGTAGTCCCGGGCGATGTCTTCTACCGTCACTGCACGCTCAAGTTGGTCGGCTTCTTTGCAGCCTTCGATGATGGCGACCATCGCCGGATAGTCTTCCGACCCACGGAAGCCGCGAAAGACCAGCCCCTCAATCGTCGGTGTCTCGATATACATAGTCATGCGCGAATCCGCGCGCTTTGTCATTTCCAGATAAGCGTTCATTGTAAGTATCTCCTCAAAATCAACCACGAACGACCACGAATGACCACAAATGGAAAATTAGTGTAGATTTGTGAAGATTCGTGGTTCAGATTGTTATTTCTGATGCTCTAAAGTTTGTGTACTTAATTCAATGCCGGGGCGCAGCTCCTTCTCAAAGCTGGCGTATTGACGTATCGGATGCATGCCGGCCTTTTTGTACAGGCTCAACGCGCCGGTTAGACTTTCTGCATCCACCCCCAATCCCACACGGCGTTTCCCGCGCCGGTAGAATTCCCCAAAGCTGTGATGCAGCAACGCCAGGGCCACCCCGCGACGGCGCCAGGGCCGCAGGACGCCAAGCGTGCCAACCCAGCCCATGTCCGGGTCCTCGGCGACCTTGGGTGAACAGAGCGACATCCCGACGATCCGGTCGTCCGCCACGGCGACGAACCACAACGACGGATCGAAATCCGGGTCGCTATCAATCCAGTGCATCCAGCGGGCGAACTCCTCCTCAAAAGGCTGTTCGACACACCCCCAGTGATCCTTGAACGCTGCGCGCTGCGCTTCGATAAGCGCGCGTTCTTCTCCCCGAATGAAAGGACGAATGGTTATGCCTTCGGGCAAAACCGGCGCGGGTGGAGATGTATCCAGTTCAATTGCCATGCGGAAGAAGTAACGCACACGGCGGTAGCCCTGTTCACGCAAGAGCGACTGCGCGACTTCATCATGCGCGAGGGTCTCCTGCAGCAACACCACCCGTGCGCCTGCGGGTGCTTTAGGGATGGATTCCCTGGCGCGTGCTTCCAGCCATTGCGCGAGGTGTGTGCCGATGCCGTTGCATCGGTAATCGGGATGGACGCGCGCCCAGCCGAAAAGGCGGACATGCGGCTCGACATCCCATAGATCCGCATAGCCAACCGGTGTACCATCGGGCGTGAGCACCACATGGGTATCGGCTTCCAGGTTGAATCCCGGCGACTGCCACCAGGAGCGGTTGTCTTCCACGAGAAACTGCGCCGCGCCGATGTCCTTCAAGGAGCACAGATTGAACAGCTCGGTCACAGATTCCGCGTCTTCCATACGCGCTGGACGATAGACATAGTTTTGATACGCTTGTGCAGACATAGTTTTTTTCCTCCTTCGATTATGCCAACAAAAAAGGCCGGTGGTGGGGTCCCCGGCCTTCGACGCGCGAAAAGCGCACAACAACAAAAAGAAGGCCGTGGATGTCGCAGACGCCCACGGCCTTTTGTGTTTTACGGTTAGATTATTTTAACCTTCCGAGAGGCACACTGCGACAAGGCAAGACACCCATATCGCCTGCGGGCATTTGCGCATTGCAGATGAAATACTTGAACTTGTCCACAGCATAGCCTCCTGAGAATTACACCCCCATTGTAAGGTAAGAACGTTTTTTGTCAAGCCAATCGCTGCTGAAGATGCATTTCAGGACAGGGACAGGTTTTTGAGTTTTCCCCTCTCACCCCCTGCCCCCGCTCTCCCCGCGTGCGGGGAAAGCGGGAGAATTTCTCAAAGGGGGATTTTTGGCGGCTTCGCCGCCAAAAATCCCCCCTATTCAAAAGTGCACTTCAGAATGGGGACAGGTTTATGGATGATTTTCCGGGAAAGGGTATTGACAAAATTAAGTAATATGTTATAATTCTCAATATAAGAGTTAATAATCTAAAGGAGATATGACATGTACGCTGTGCCGTCTGAATGTCCGGTCTGTCACGATGATTTACACGTCAGTCAATTGATCTGCCGCACCTGCGGCACCGAAATACGCGGGCGATTTGAAATGGATCGCCTCTCGCGGCTCATCCCGGAGCAGCGCGCCTTCGTGGAAGTCTTTCTGCTCTGCGAGGGCAAGCTCAATTGTGTGCAGGAGGAACTCGGCATCTCCTATCCCACCGTGCGCAGCCGCCTGGATGAGATCATCCGCGCGCTGAAGCGCGAGCGCGTCGTACCGGCAGTGGCTGCGCCGATGACGCCGGCCGTTCCAGCCACGCCACCGGTGGCAGACACAGTGCGCCATCAGGAAATTTTGGATCGTCTGGCGCGCAAGGAAATCGGTCTCGAAGAAGCACTACAGCTTCTCGAAGAAATCTAAAAAGGGAGAAAAGGCAATGGCTACACAAACGTTTGAAATCACGGAAAAGGCCCAGCTCACCATCGTTGAATGTCTGGGGAACCTCACGCTCAAGGGGGATGATACAAAGGTCGTCACCATCAAGACGGCCGGCGAACCCGCCGAACTCAGCGTAAGCCAGGAAGGCGACCGGTTGACCGTCCGTGCGCGGACCGATTGCCAGATCGTGTGTCCCCCCGATGCTGTGGTGCACATCGAGACCGTCCGCGGCGATCTCAAGGTGCGCGATCTGCACGGCGATCTCACCGTCACCAGTGTCAGCGGTGACGCTTCGTTGCGCGAAGTCGGCCCTACGACCATCCAGAGCGTCGCGGGTGACCTGCGCGCGCGAAACGTCAGCGGCAACCTCAGTGTGCAATCTGTCGCCGGCGATGCGCGCATTGACGTCGTCTCCGGCGAGACGACTCTCGCCAGCGTCGGCAGTGACCTCAAGGCCGAAGGGTTGAGCCAGGGATTAACTGCCAGGAGCGTCGGCTCCGATGTGCGCCTGGAACCGCCCTTCACGGCGGGTATGGAGTACACCGTGCGCGCGGGCAGCGATCTCGTCATCCGCCTGCCCGAAGAGGCTAACGTGCGCTTTGAACTGCGGGCCGGCGGCGGCGTGCGCACCACTATCGCCGATCTGGAACTGCATCAGGAAGGTGGTATGTTCACCGGCGTGCTAGGCGAGGGCGAAGCTCTCATCGAAGCGCAGGTTGGCGGGCGGGTACTTATCAAGCGCTACGGCGTTGAAGGCGATTATGACCAGGACTTCGACTTCGATTTCAACATTGACCTCAGCTTCCTCGATGCCCTGAACGACCTCGGCCCGATGATCGAAGCGCGCGTCGCTCAGGCGATGGCCGGATTGGAAGCCGGTTTGCAAGAGGGCCTGCGCTACATTGATGGCGACCGCATCCGCATGCACATCGAGCGCGCTGCTGAACACGCGCAACGTGCCGCCGAACGGGTCGCCGAAGAGGCACGGCGAGCTGCTGAACGCGAGGCCGAGCATGCCCGTCGTGTTGCCGAGCGTGAGGCCGAACGCGCCCGTATGCGCGCCGAACATGCCGAGCGTCGCTGGCAGCGCGCCAGCGGGTATCCTACCCCGCCGACTCCGCCCACGCCGCCGATGCCGCCGACGTCACCAACACCGCCCACGCCGCCCGAAGCGCCGGCCGTGCCTGCTCCCACAGCCGATGAGTTGCGCGAGGAACGCTTACACGTCTTGCGGATGGTTCAGGAAGGCACGCTGACGCCCGAAGACGCCGCCAAACTTCTTGCCGCCCTGCACTAGCGCGGGCTACTCGCCGGCGGTTGGGGAAAACTTTGTCAACGGGAAAACTTTGTCAACGGATTAAACGGATTTTAACGGATTTTCGACTTGTGCTACCCAAAACATTCTAACGTTCACACGTTTGAACGTTCCAACACTCTTCCAGAGGAGGTCAGTATGGAAAACCTGGGACTGAACATAGACATCTTACAAAAAATAGCGATGTTACAACACCAAGACGCGCTCAAACAGGCGGAAACGCAACGCTTGCTGCGCAGTGTGCAGGCCGGGCAACCATACCTTTCCGACCTCACACACCGTCAGCCCAAACGCCGCTGGCAATGGTTCAAGCAGCGTACTGTACAGACAGCGTAATCAGCACTCCCTCTATACCGAACACCCCGGGAACCCTCCGGGGTGTTCGTGTGTAACCCTCCATTTGCACACCAGGGTTGTATAATGACAGTAGATAGTAAACGGTAGACAGTAGACAGGGTTTTTGCCCCAACCCCGTCTACCGTCTACGGTCTACTGTCTACCAACATTACGGAGGAGACAATGCACAACACAATTACGATCAAAGGCGCGCGGCTGCACAACTTGAAAAATGTCACGGTGAGCATTCCCAAGAACCAACTGGTGGTGCTGACCGGGCTTTCCGGCTCCGGCAAATCCACGCTGGCGTTCGACATTCTGTACCAGGAAGGACAACGGCAGTATATGGAGTCGCTGGGGATGGTGGAATATTTTAGCAAGCCGCCAATGGACGGCATCACGGGATTGTCGCCGTCTATCAGCGTGGAACAGCGCAACACCAACCGCAGTCCACGCTCCACCGTCGGCACCGTCACCGAAGTCTATACCTACCTGCGTGTGCTCTTTGCGCGCATGGGACGCCGCCCCTGTCCGCACTGCGGCAAGGAGGTACCGCCATCTACCTCCGAGGGGTGGGAAAATGAGGCGAACGGAGGGCTGGAAGACGCCGGCGACACACTCGACCTGAGCGAGACCTATCCTTGCCCGCACTGTGGCGCACCTGTGCCGGAACTCGGCATGGCGCACTTCTCCTTCAACAAACCGGCCGGCGCGTGTCCCATGTGTACCGGCTTGGGGACGGTGCGCCGGCCCGATCTGAGCCAATTGCTCGATCCACAACGCAGCGTCGTCGAAGGCGGTGTGTTGATCTGGAACAAAGCGCAAGCACAGTATTATGGACAAACGCTGCAAAACGCCGGGCGTTACTACGGCTTTGACTTCGACCTGCACGCGCCCATCGCAACACTCGGCGCGGTGCAACGTGATTTATTGCTCTACGGAACCTACGGTGAAGCGTTCCGACAGCACTTCCCCGACATCAAGCCGCCGATGACCGTAGGTCAGGGCAACTTCGAGGGCCTCGTCACCGGCCTGCTGCGCCGCTACGCCGACCATGCACGCACTCCTGAAAGCCGCGACGATCTGGAGCATTTCTTCATTACCCAGACTTGCCCGGATTGTGCGGGCGACCGGCTGCGCCCCGAAAGTCGCGCCGTCAAGGTTGCCGGGCAGACCATTCTCGACCTCTCGCGGCTCCCGCTCACCGGGCTGGCGACGTGGCTGGAACACCTGCCTGCCCTCGTAACGCCGGAAGAACAGCCCATCATCACGCCGCTCCTCGATGACCTGCGCGCGCGTGTGCGCCGTCTGATTGACGTGGGCGCGGGCTACCTCACGCTCCTGCGCGCTTCCCCCACGCTCTCCGCAGGTGAAGCGCAACGGCTGCGGCTGGCCTCGCTGCTCGGCTCCGGGCTGACCGGCGTGCTCTACGTCCTCGACGAACCGACCATCGGCCTGCACCAGCGCGACACGCACCGCCTGATCCGCGTGCTGCGCCAACTGCGCGATCTGGGTAACACCGTCCTGGTCATCGAGCACGACCTGGATATGGTGCGCGCTGCCGATTACGTGATTGATATGGGGCCGGGCGCCGGGAAATTCGGTGGGGAAATCGTTGCCGCAGGGACGCCGGACGAAATAGCGGCGGCCGACACGGCGACCGGACGCTGGCTCTCCGGGCGTGAGATGCTTCCCGCACGGACGCGGCGGCGCGGGAACGGCAAACAGCTCGTCATCCACGGCGCGCGCGAGCACAACCTCAAGAACATCACCGTCGCGCTGCCGCTCGGCCTGCTCATCGCCGTAACGGGCGTCTCCGGTTCCGGCAAGTCATCGCTGCTGTTCGACATTCTCGACCGCGCCGCGCGTCAACGCTTCTACGGCGCGGGCGACCCGCCGGGCGAACACCTCGGCATCAGCGGCTGGGAACACCTGGACAAAGTCATCACCCTGGATCAGTCGGCCATCGGGCGCACTACGCGCTCTAACGCGGCGACGTACACCGACAGCTTCACCCCCATCCGCCAGACCTTCGCCGAGACGGCGGAGGCGCAAGCGCGCGGGCTGACGGCGGCGCATTTCTCGTTCAACACGCCGGGCGGCCGCTGCGAGCGCTGCCAGGGTGCAGGGACATTGACGGTCAACATGCACTTTCTCCCCGATGTGGAGGTGCGTTGTCCGGCATGCCACGGCAGACGCTTCAAACGCGAGGTGCTGGACGTGACCTATCGCGGCTACACGATCAGTGATGTGCTGGAGATGTCCATCGCCGAGGCCGCCGAGTTATTCGCCGACGTCCCGGCAGCCTACAGCCGCCTCGCGCTGATGACGGACGTGGGGCTGGGCTACCTCAAACTCGGCCAGCCGGCGACGACGCTGAGTGGCGGGGAAGCGCAGCGCGTCAAGCTGGCGAAGGAGTTGAGCCGCAAAGCCACCGGGTGCACGCTCTACCTGCTCGACGAACCGACCACCGGTCTGCACGCAGCGGACGTGGCGCAGTTGCTCAAAGTGCTGCACGGGCTGGTAGATGTGGGGAACACCGTCGTCGTCATCGAGCACAACCTGGATGTGATCCGCGACGCCGACTGGGTCATTGACCTGGGGCCGGAAGGCGGCGACGCGGGCGGCTACATCATCGCTGCGGGGACGCCGGAGGATGTGGCGCGCGTGGCGGAAAGTTACACGGGGCAGTTTTTGCGGGCGATGCTGTAGGGCGAACCGGCCGCCCTACATCAAACAACAGCCGTAGAACCAGACGGCTCAAGCCGCCGGAAACGTTTCGAGCGGGAGGTCCGCGATTGTGCCTCCTGCTCGAAGCGGATTGGCTTGCCAGTTACCTGACTGTATAACACGTCGGGGCACAAATCTACACCATTGGGCCAGACTAACGTGCCGGCTTCTTCATCAACTTGCACTTGCTTGAAGAACTCCACATCTTCCAAAGGCGCAAACATTCCCCCGCGCCCGACCACCCGTTCTCGGAAGTCAAGCTCGCCCGTGACGCCATCCGTGAAGCCTAACTCCAGGCGATAATCGCCAAGATGGCGAACCTGTTTGACTCTGGGAAACATAGTTCCTCCTACTCCAACGGCTCGATCTGCACGACCGAGCGACTGACTTCGGGCATATCTATTATGCTCCTCACCTTTTGTCTCTATCATATCATAATCCGAGATCAGCAACAAGCAGGAAAATGGAGGTGGATGCATTTCAGGATGGGGGCAATTTATCAGCTACGGCAACTAGACGCTGCTCAGGCCGGTCTCCAGACCGCGCCTGCGCAGCGTCTGATCCAGCAGTGGCACGGTCAGAGACCTGCCACAGCAAGATTTGCCCCGAAGTTGAAATACGCTCAATGGCAGTTCCCACAGTCGCCTTGGAGCGTCTGGAATCTATGCTACAATCCCCGAAGATCACACCTGACAGGTCTCAGAAGACCTGTCAGGTGTACGAATCCGTTTCATCCGTTAAATCCGTTGACGTAAGGAGGGCAATTATGTTACGCTTACACCGCGTCGGCGACAGGCCGATTATGACCCCGCGCCAGGATGTTCCCTGGGAAAAAAGCGCCGTCCTCAATGCGGCGGCGATCCACGACGGTGGGAAGTTCCACCTGCTGTACCGCGCCGTGGCCCACAATCCCGGCGATCCCAACCGCTCGTGCATCGGCTACGCCGTCAGCGACGACGGCATCCACTTTACGCGGCTGGACGAGCCGGTGCTCGCCTCCGATGTCGTCCCCGAAGAGGCGCAGGGCGTCGAAGACCCGCGCGTGACCAGGATCGGCGATACGTTCTACATGCTCTACACCGCCTATGACGGGAAACGTACTCAGGTCGCCCTGGCGACGTCCGCCGACCTCATCCACTGGCAGCGACAGGGCGTCGTGATCCCGGATACGCTGTTCGGCAACAATAAGGACGCTGCGCTCTTCCCGGAGAAGATCGGTGGACGCTACTGCATGCTACACCGGCCTGCTCCGAACATCTACCTGGCGTTCTCCGACGATCTGTTGCACTGGACGGATCACGTCTGCATTATGCAGCCGGAGTTCGAGTGGGAAGCAGAGAAGATCGGCGCGGGCGCGCAGCCGATCAAAACGGAGAAAGGCTGGCTGCTCATCTACCACGGCGTGGATAAGCAGCTGTGGTATCGTCTCGGCGTGGCGCTGCTCGACCTGGATGATCCTACCAAAGTCATCGCCCGCCAGCCGGAATGGATTTTGCAGCCGGAGGCCGAATGGGAGATCGTCGGCGACGTGAACAACGTCGTCTTTACCTGCGGTGCAGTCCTGTTGGGACGCGAACTGTGGGTGTATTACGGCGCGGCAGATACCGTCATCGGACTGGCGAAGGGCAAGCTGGATGATTTTGGATTTTAGATTTGCAGATTTTGGATTTTGGGATTGAGTGCATTTCAGCTCGGGGTAAAAAGTCAGATAAACTTCTGAAATAATGCACTTAGATTGGTTATAAATCTCCCTCAGAACCCACAATGAGGCTAAGGGCTAACATTGCACTTTTGCGCCCCCACCCCCGGCCCCGCCCCCTTTGGGGCGGGGAGGTAAATAGGGGGGGGATTTTGGGCGGCTTCGCCGCCCAAAATCCCCCTTTGAGAAATCCCCCGCTCTCCCCGCGTGCGGGGAGAGCGGGGGCAGGGGGTGAGAGGGGAAAACTCAAAAAGACTGCTCCCGTCCTGAAATGCACCCCTTGGGATCAGGGTACTTGTTACATAATCGCAGTGTGGTAAAATAAAGGTAATCATGGGTAAATTGGAGAAAGGAGTGTACAGGTATTTATGGAGAAGGAATACGAGGCCCCGTGCATCATCTACGAAGGCGACCTGGAAATCCAGGCCGGTAGCCCATTGGGCGTGATTAACGAGTTTGAAGACTTCTGAACCTGCACAACTCCATACTTAACACACAGCCCCCGACATCGTCGGGGGCTGTGTGTTTTATTCCGGTCGTGGGGCCTGTCCCCTAAGCGTACAAATAACACTTGACCAGCGTATCATCCACCAGAACATCGGTGGGCGCTTGCTCAAGACATTTGTTCATCACGCGGGGACACCGACCGGCAAACTTGCAGCCGGTGCGCAGATATTCCTGTTGTTCCAGTTCGGTCAAAGAGATTTTGGTGGCCCAACGTTTTCGCGGGTCGGCCTCGGGGATGGATTCACGCAACAGTTGGGTATAAGGGTGTTTGGGCTCCATTAACACCTGCTCCACCGGCCCCATTTCAATGATGTTGCCTCTGAACATAATCGCAATGCGCTCACTGACGTAATAAGCCGTCGCCAAATCGTGGGTGATGTAGAGCACACTGACCCCCAGTTCATCGCAAAGCTGCTTGAACAGGTTGACGATAGACATACGCAGAGAAGCGTCTACCATCGAAACCGGTTCGTCGGCGATGAGCAGCGTCGGGTTGGTCAACAGCGCCCTGGCGATAGAAATGCGCTGCAACTGCCCCCCGGAAAACTCATTCGGATATTTATCGGCAAATTCTTCGTAAGAAAGCCCCACCGACCTGAGCTTGCGGTCAATCCAGTCAATCGCCTCTGCCCGGCTTTGTACCAGCTTATAATTGTGCAGCGTCTCGAAGAAATAACGATCCACCGTCCGCAGCGGATTAAATGTGCCAAAAGGGTCCTGAAAGATCGCCTGCGTCCTCTGCGTCAGCCACACCTTTTCGTGCCTGCCAGAGGGTTTGCCGTTATGGATGATGGTGCCTGACGTGGGTTCCTCAAACCCCATGATCATTTTCGCCGTCGTGGACTTCCCACAACCGCTCTCACCGGCCAGACAAAAGATTTCAGCCGGGCGAACGTGAAAGGACACCCGATCCACCGCCGTAATTCTGACCCGCGACAAGAGGCTTCCGATGGTAAAAACTTTGGTCAGTTCAACAATGTCAAGCACCTTTTCTTCCATACTTTTCTTCTCCCACCAGCCAGCAGGCCACACGATGTTGATCGTCCAGATAGAGATAAGCGGGCATTTGCTCCATACAGACCGTTAAAGCATAAGGGCAACGCGGATGGAAAGGACACCCGCTGGGCACATTCGCCAGCGAAGGCGGACTGCCGGGCACACTCTGACGCGGCGACTTATCGCCGAAACGCGGCAGAGAATTGATCAAGTACTGAGTGTAGGGATGCAGAGGATTTCCAAAGATCGTCTCCGTGGTACCCTCTTCAACGATCTTACCGGCGTACATAATGCCAATCCGGTCGGCGATGTTGGCGTGAACCCCCATGTCATGCGTCACCAGCACGATGGTGTTCTGTAACTTTTGCTGGATGTCCTTCAAAAGTTGCACCACGCCGCGTTGCACCACCACATCCAGCGCCGTCGTCGGCTCATCGCTGATGATGAGGCGCGGCTTGAGCAACGTCGCCAGCGCGATGGTGACTCGTTGGCGCATCCCGCCGGACAATTGGTGGGGATAGGCGTCCAAAATGCCGGGCGGCAGTCCTAACTCGGCGATATATCCCCTGGCAATAGTAAAAATTTCCTCGCGTGTCCGCCCCTCCACATGGCTCGAAATGAAATCACGAAACGTTTCCTTAACCTTGATGACCGGATTGAGCACACTCATCGAACCCTGCGGTACATAAGAAATATGCTCCCAACGCAGGCGGCGCTTGGCTTCGGGGTCAAGTGTCGTCATATCAATCGCTCGACCATCCGCATAGTAGAAAATATACCCATCCATAATCCGCAAGGGCGGCTCTACGGCGGCTACCAGCGCCTTCAGTAGCGTGGTTTTCCCACAGCCGCTCTCGCCGGCGATCCCGTAAACTTCATTCTCACGGATGTTCAAGTCTATTTCATTGACCGCCTGAACGATTTTCTGGGTGCCGAGAACATCGAGAATATAGAAGGCCTTCAATTTTTCGGTGCGCAAGATGGTATCGTTCATCATGGCCTCCCTATGCGCCCACCCGCTGTACGCGCGTACGTGGATCCAGATATTCGCTGATACTGACCGAGAGCCAATAGAGCGCGATAAACAAGCAAAGCGATAAGACCACCGGCGTCAAAATCCACCACCAGCGCCCCAGCAGAATGGATTGATAGAAAAGCGCCCAGTTCAACATCGTCCCCAGGGTAGGGATATTGAGATTGACCAATCCGAGGATAGCCAGGGTGATTTCCAGCCCGATCGCCCAGGCGATGTTGTTGATCAACGTTGAGAAGATCAAGGGCATCGTAAAGGGCATATATTCGTTAAGCACCAGCTTGACCGTTCCCGTCCCTGAGAGAATGGCCGTCTTGGTGAAGTCGCGCTCGCGCAGACTCAAAATCATCGAACGGATCAAGCGCGCATCCCAGGCCCACCCAAAAGCCGAGAGCATCAGGCCCAGGACTGCCAGATTCATATGCTGTCGCACCAGCATGGCTAACATGACCATAATCAAAAAGAGCGGGATGACCAGTAAACTGTCGCCGATAAACATCAACACCCGATCAACAGCGCCGCCCTGGTATCCGGCAACCATACCGACCAGGATGGCAATCACTCTTGAGACCAGGCCGGCAATCAGCGAGATGATCAAGGAATTGCGCACCGCAAAGGTCGCCTGCCAGAAAATATCCTGGCCGTTCGCATCCGTGCCCAGCCAGTGTTCCGCTGACGGTTTTAGATCTTTCGGTACCACATTCCATAAAGTAGGATCGTAAGGCGAAAAGATGGACATAAAGGCCAGGAACACGATGATCACCAGGACGCCGAAACTGACGCAGAAGCGGTAATCTCTGAATAAATCTCTGAGGATTTTCACTTGCATGACCTCCTTAGTAGTATCTCACCCGTGGGTCAAACAAGGGGTACGTCAAATCAACGAGCAGAATTGCCGTGGTAATGCCAACGATAGAAAAGATCGTGATGCCCATGATGAGATTGTAATCTCCATTGACGATAGCTCTATAAAGTAACATACCTAAGCCCGGGTAACCATAGACAATCTCGGTAATCAACGCTCCGCTGAAGATTTGCCCAAAGGAAAGCGCCAGGCCGGTGATTTGCGGCAGCAAAGCGTTACGAATCACATACTTGCTCACAATGCGGCTCTCTTTCACACCCCCCAGTTTGGCGTACTGGACGAAGTTCTCCGCATTGATATTTTGCACAATCAGCTTCATCGTTTGGAAGGTGACCGCGCCTCCCAAAACCATCAACGAGACCGCCGGCAAAGTTGAATGCCAGAGAACGCTTTTGATATACCCCCAGGTGAAAGTCGGGATAGCCCCCAACGGCGCCCCGCCGGTAATGGGAAACCAGCGGACGACGTAAGCAAAGAGCAACAGCAAAGTGAAGGCAAAAATGTAATAAGGCAGCGGGCGGACAATCATAGCGACGGCGTCCAGGATCCGCGACCACCCCTTGCGCGAATAGTAACCCGCCACTCCGCCGATGATGTTCCCCAATACCCAGGTAATGATGGTGGTGGTCAACAACAGGCCCAAAGTCCAGGGCATAGCGGTAGCAATGAGCTTGTTGACACGGGCGGGAAATTGGAAGAAGGAGACGCCGAAATCACCCCGGAACAGCCGCCCCCAAAAGGCCCAGTATTGATCGAGCCAGGAGCCTTCCAGGCCATACATCTCGGTTAAGTCGCGGATGATGCCGTCCATGGCCCCCGGTTCCAATGTCGAACCGCGGCCCCGCAATTCGCCGACCATACGCATCACCGGGTCATTGGGGGTAATGCGGGGAATGAGAAAAACAACGGTGATCCCCAACCAGATAACCAGGACATATTGGATCAAACGCGGGATAAGGTATCGTTTTACAAACGCCACGGTAATCACCTCGCTTATCAAAAGGGATCCTGGGCGGGCGCTTCGCCCGCCCAGGATCATTATACCACTGACTGTCTATCTGCCGGTGGGTTTCAGGAAAGGCGTCGTGTATTTGAAGTTGGGCCAGTGTGTATACGGCTCGTTGTAGGCATTTTCGCTGCCGGGCCAGTTGGTCCAGTAGTACTCATCCCAGCCGACAAAGCCGATATACCCATAGGTCGGGATGCCGGGCATGTTCTTGACGGCTTCCTTGAGGCCTTCGGTGCCGATAGCAATCACTTTCGCGGTGTCGAAGGGGTCTGTCTCGCGCAGGCGCTTGATGATGTCGTCCATGGTATCACTCGTCCAGCGCGAGTAATGCCCCTGCGTGCGCTCTCCGACGGGCTTTTTGTAGGCCGAGTTCCAGCGGTCAAGCACGCGGTACAGGTCGGGGCCTGCACCCCACGGCTCCTGCGCCGGCCAGGCGCCGCTCACATCAAAGTCGCCGGTGGCGCCCAGACCATCGCCATTTTCGGTGTTATACATCTCGGCATCAATGCCGAACTTCTTCCACTGCTGCACGGCCGCCGCGGCATTGCGCGCATCGTGGTTAGACAGCACCGTACCGCACATAAAGGAAATCTTCCAGGGCTTGCCATCGGGCAGCAGCCACTTGCCGTCGGCGTTCCGCGAGAAGCCGTTCTTCAGCAACAGTTTCTCGGCAATGTCGGGGGCATATTTGTACCAGCCAAGACCGAAAGCCTGGGCGATGAACTCCGGCGTATCGGGGAAAACATAGCCGCGGCTCTTGGCGTAGGCGGCAACCCGTTTGGACGCATCTGGATCATAAGGCGCAAACTTTTCACCGTTGCCGACATCAATCGTAAACGACTTCAGCCAGTCCTGCATAGGTGCAATGTAATCTCGGGGGTAGGGCCCCAGATGCGGAATGTGCACGGGGCTTAGGGTACCCGAGGAGTCAACGGCGATGCTGGTATACTCGACGATGTCAATTGCCAGCGTCAAGGCCCAGCGGACATCCACGTTATCGAAAGGCGGCCGCGCCGTGTTGAAGAGGATACCGGTGATGCAGGGGTCATTGTTGACCACGAAGGGGAAGGTCGGCTGGTAAGCGCGGGAAGTCTTGGACTGCGCCAACAGGGCCTTGAGGCCATCGGCAGAAAGCTCTGCCACGTCCAGTTGATGCGTCAGTTGCGCCAGAATCTGCGCGCCTTCATCGGCAAAGTACTGGTAGATGACGTATTTGGGTTGCGGCTGACCGTACATAATGCCGGTGGGGCTTTTGTCCCAATCCTCGCGTCGCTCCCAGGCCGTCCAGCTCCCCTGCGGGTCAAAGCTGTGAAGCTTGTAAGGGCCACAGCCAACATACGGATTGAAGGTGAACTGGACCGGGTCCGCCTGCTTCTCGAAGATGTGCTTGGGCATGATGCGAGTGCAGCCCCAGCGATCGAGGAAGGTGGTGTGGAAGCGCGAGTTGGGCTGCTTCAAAACAAATTTGACGGTGTAGTCGTCCAGCGCCGTCACCGAGGCCACGTTATTCACAAAGAAGGTATGGGCATTGAAGCCGGGATATTGCATCAGCAATTCGACCGTGAAAACCACATCGGCAGCAGTAAAGGGTTCACCGTCATTCCAGGCCACGCCCTTGCGGAGCGGGACCGTACATTCGGTGAAGTCAGCGTTGTATGACGGGTTATCGGCGGCGAGGCCGTTGATGATATTGCCTGTGGCGAAGTCCACCGTCCAGAGCGGCTCGTCGGCCAGGTTTTGGATGCCGCGGTCTTGCCACTTCCAACCCACCCACAGGTTGAAGTTATCAGGCGTACCGACACGCCCGGTGAGGATGCGGGCAATCAGGGTTTCGCTGCGGGGGAAGGTCCCCAACACATCGGGGGCTTTTTCTTTAGCCACGGGTTGCGGTGTCGCCGTGACGATCTTCTCAACCACCTGGGTTTCGATGACTTTCTCCACCACCGGGGTGCCGGCGACGATCTTGGTCACCTCTTTTTCGACTTCGACGGTTTCCTTAATGACCTGAGGCGTGGGGGTGGCGCAGCCGGTTGCTACCACTGCGGTCGTAAAAATGGCCGCATTGCGCAGAAACTCTCTGCGCGTGAGTTTCTTTCTCTCCTTCATTTTTCCCTCCGGATACTTTTGAGTGAATACTGTTGATTGAAACTGACATGGACTTATCAAATACGGGTTAATCGAATGTTTTGGTAATATAGCTTATACGCACCTCCTCAGCAAATAGTCATAGTGCACAGGGTATAGGGCAAATTATTGGAAAATGCTCGAGCCTCCTACGGTGGCACGATCAGAGACCGGCCACAGCAGTTCAAGGAAAATTGTCAGCCCCCTACGGTGGCACGGTCAGAGATCGGTCACAGCAGTTCAAGGAAAATTGTCAGACGCTCATCGTCCTCTTCCTCAATAACCTAACACCTACCCTGGTTTACAGAGGAAACATGAAAATATTCTGTAAGTCTAGGCATTGATGGCCCGACAGGAATCCCGGATAATCAATTGTGTTGGGACCTTACATAGCGGTTCTTCCAGCGCCTCCCCGTGCATCAGCTTGATGAGCATAGTCGTAGCAATATACCCCATTTCACTGACGAACTGATCCACTGTGGTTAGACCGGGGACATAAGCGGCGGACTGGGGGATATTGTCAAAGCCAACCACCGATAGATCTTCGGGTACGCGCAAGCCGGCCTCGCGCGCCGCATCCAGCACCCCCAGCGCCGATTTGTCGTTGGCGGCAAAAATAGCCGTAGGCGGATTGGGTAAGCGCAATAAGCGTTGAGCACAGTGGAAACCTTTCTGGCGGGTATAGTCGCCTTCCTGGATCAACTCAGGATCCAGCGGCAGCCCGGCGCGTTCCAACGCCTCGACATAGCCCCGTTGCCGGCGGCTCGCGCTGACCAGGCCCCGGCGCCCGGTGATGAAGCCGATGCGCCGATGCCCCAGGCCGATCAGGTATTCCATCGCCGCGATGGCGCCCTCGCGGTTGGTCGAAATGACGGCTGGGAAAATATTATGTTCATGTGGATCAATAGCTACCAGGGGGGATACGGGACTGAGGTCTTCGGTGGTCGGCGTCACCACCAGCACCCCATCGGCGAGGCCGCCGCCCAGGCGCGAGAGATGGCGGCGCTCCCACCCTGGCTGCATATTGGCCGCGACATAGCCGCTGCTATAGACAATCAAGTCATACTCGGTGCCGTGAACGGCCCGGCCGATGCCTTTGAAAAGTTCCAGGCTGAAAGGATCCCCTAAATCCACCAACAGCACGCCGATGACGTTGGTGCGGCGGCTGCGCATACTCGTTGCGGCGAGGCTGGAGGTGTAGCCCAATTCAGCAATGACACGCCGCACTTTTTCACAGGTTTCCGGTGCGACATCATCCTTATTGTTCAAAACGCGCGATACGGTGGAAACCGAAACGCCACAGGCTTCGGCGACATCCCGAATGGTGAGTGATGTTCTGGAACGCTGCATAGCGCCTCAATGATAGGGGAATCCGTTCCGGTACTGTTTCCGGCATTGATACCGGTATCGTTACCGGAGCACCTATAAATATAACACAGGTTTCGGTCTATGTCAATAGGGTGCGAAGACGATTTTTTCAAGAAACGATTTGCCGATCCTGCGGCGGTTGAGCGGCATCCTGCCGGCGGACGTGTCTACGGACGCTTATCAGGACTATCTGTCTGGTGGAAAAGTATGACCGCTGAATCCGAACCGAAACTACGGGTGCTGTTCGATCTGAACGTGGTGCTGGATGTGCTGGCGCGCCGCCAACCGCACTATGCGGACGCCGCGCGGCTGTGGGCTTACGTCGAATCCGGGCAGATAGAAGGTCTGTTGGCGGCGCACAGTGTCACGATGCTGTTCTATGTGCTGCGCCGCCATCTGGGATTGCCTCAAGCGAAAAGCGCGCTGCACGATGTTTTACAGGTTTTTCGCGTGGCGGCGGTGGATCAGGCCGTCATCAAGGCTGCATTGATTTTGGGTTGGAACGATTTCGAAGATGCCGTGCAGGCGACTGCGGTCGCACAGCCCACGCCACACGACATTTCTGGCCAGACGCGAAAATTATGGGACGAACACCCCCACCCGAAACCCCACATTGTTGTTGGAGTTGTTGGCGGTGTTCCTGTTACGGTTGCCGACGTTGTTACGGTTGTTGTTCCACGCCCCGCCCCGCAAGGTCCTCGACCTGTCCCCACGAACCGCGCTATTTGGGCGCGGATTTCGCCTTTGGATTGCGCCAGCCGCCCAAGAGATTGCCGATTTCGGTCACTTGCGCGGCGGCATACTGGTATTGTTCAGCGGTGAGCCATTGCAAATCGCGCGCCAGGCGTAGATATTTGCGCACTTTGACCAGCCGCACGTCGGCAAGCTGCAACTGCACCTTCTGCTGCCCGCCATAGCTCATCGCCGCGTCAATCAATGTTTCATAGAAATCCAGCGTGTGATCCTGCAAGCGTTTGGTGAGGATGAAGCGCCGGCTGCGCGGGAAAGACATCGTGCAGGGGATCAGCCATTGGATGAAATCGTAAGTGCGCACGAAGATCGGCGATTCGTTCACGTTACGCTCTTTCAGACCTGACAGGTCTCGGAAGACCTGTCAGGTCTAGCGGCGCCCGCAGGATCGCGCGCCGCAGGCCCCAGGTGTCGCCCGTGCGCACGTGGTTGATCCACCCCTGCACCGAGGCGTCCACTTGCGCAAACGTGAGCTTGCCAGCGGCGAGGTCAGACCTGACAGGTCTCGGAAGACCTGTCAGGTCTGAAAAATGATCACCAGCTTCGCCACCCAGGGGTAGATGATCCAGCCTACCGCAAACACCGCCGCCAGCAGCGCCGCAAATCCCAGCGCCACGGGATGCCCAATGACCGCCGCAACGCACGCCAGCAGCACGAGCAGCGCCATTCCACCGGCGTAGACCGCCAGCACGACGCGCCCCATCCCCTTATTCGCGTGGAACACACCCGCGACGGGCGGCAGCAGCGCCAGCCCGCCCACCGTCAACGCGAGGAAGCCCCAGTTGCGCGCCAGCAGCGCGAGCAGCACTCCCAGTTCGGCGGCGAGGAGACAGACCGCCATCCACGTGGAAGCGACCCTGTCCTCGTCGGAGAGCGCCAGCCGCCCGAAACGGTCGAAGCGCAGCAGCAAGGCGAAGAGCGGTTTGGCGACCCACGTGAGGAGCGCGAAGGCCTGGTAGAGCAGGAGCAGCGGCAGGACGACGATCCACAGCGGCGGGAACGCGCGCGCCGCCACGCGCAGCGCCACGCGGATGCCGTGAAAAATACCGATGACGCCCCACTGTTCGTCTTCGGTGAGGCGCGACATCCACAGGAAGTAGCGCAACAACAGGCGGTAGATGAGATTGCGCGCTTTGAGCGCCTCGACGATGCCCTCGCGCGCCCAGCTCAGCGTGGGATCGAGCCGCAGCGCCTCACGGAAGGCGGCGAACGCTTCTTTCACTTTGTCGGCGTGGAGCAGCGCCCAGCCGTAGTTGGCGTGGGTGAGCGCGTTCTCCGGCGCGCGGGCCAGGGCGGTAGCCAGCGCCTCAAGCGCTTCCACCTTGCGCCCCAGACGCACCAGCGCCATCGCCTGCAGGTTGAGGCAGGTCACGTGCTCCGGGTCGAGCCGCAGGCCGGCTTCGGCGGCGGCCAGCGCGCGCTTCCAGTCCTTCTGGTACAGGTAGACACGCCCGGCGACAACGTGATAGGCGACATTGTTGGGGTCAAGGCGCAACGCTTCGTGGATGGCGCGCAAGGCGTCGTCCGGGCGGTTTCGGTCAAGCAAAATCAGCGCATGGACATAGTGGGCGGAGGCGAACTCGGGCGCCAGGCCAATAGCGGTGCGGACTTCGCGCAGCGCGTCGGCGTTGCGTTCCTGGTAGTAGAGCGCCAGCGCCAGAAGCACATGCGCGTCGGCGTCATTTGGGGCGGCGGCAAGCGCACGCCGCAGTGCAGATTCGGCATCTTTATAGCGCCGGGTGTGAAGGAGGAGCTGAGCTTGAGCGAGGTGTTTGTTCATGAAGCCCCTTCAGACCTGACAGGTTTTGGAAAACCTACCAGGTCTGGATGAACTACTTTAAAGATCCCACGGCATTGGCAATCCACGAGTACAGAACCCAGCCCCAGATAAAGACTTCGCTCAACTGCGCCCCCATAACCGACTGGTGCAATTTGAAAATCAGGCTGATCACCGCCAGCAACGCCAGACCGGCAGTGTAAATGGTGAGGAACAAGCGTGTGTTTCCAGGGGGGAAACTGAACAGCCCGGAGAGCGGCACGATCAACAGCAGGGCGTGCAGAGCCGCCGACAGAAACGGTAGCTGCCCCAGAAAGATGCCTGCGCCTGCACAGCCGATTGCGGTCACCAGGCAGACCGCTACCCAGTTCGAGGCAGCGATTTGCTCCTCGGAGAGCGACAGCCGCCCCAGGCGATTGAAGCGCAACAACAGGTTGAACAGCGGCTGCGCCGTCCACGAAAGGAAAGCGAAAAGGGTGTAAAGCAGATTCAACAGTATGGCGAACAGCGCCAGGTCGGGATAATGTTGCGCCAGTCCCACGGCGATCCGGTTGACGAAGTAGATGCCGAGGATCAGCGCCCAGCGCGCCCCCCCGCTCAGGCGCGACATCCACAGGAAGTAACGCAACATCACCCAGTAGATGGGATTACGCGCTTTGAGCGACTCGACGATACCCTCCCGCGCCCAGCCCAGCGTCGGATCAAGCCGCAGGGCCTCACGGAAGTGCTCCAGGGCCTGCTTATGCCGCCCGGCGTGCAACAGCGCCCAGCCTTGATTGGCATGGGTGATCGCATTCTGCGGGTCCAGTGCCAGGGTCGTGTCAAGCGTCTGGCCGGCCTCATCGCGCCGCCCTAGCTTCACCAACGCGATGGTGCGGATGTTGTTGCACTGAATGTCCTGGGGGTCGAGATGCAAGCCGAGCTGCGCGGCGTTCAACGCCTCCTGCCATTGACGCTGGCGCAGGTAAATCTCACCCATCACGGCATGGTAGCGCGGCATGAGGGGGTACAGATGAATGGCGGTACGGATTGCGGAGAGCGCCTCGTCATACTTTCCCATCGCCGTGAGGATAACGGCGCCAGCGTAGTGCCCACCGGGTTCACGAGGCGCGCAGCGTACTGCCGCATGCGCTTCGAGCAAGGCATCGGTCTCGCGCCGCTGATAGAGCAGCGCGAACGCGAGCAAGGTATGCGCCTCGGCATCGTCGGGGTTTTCGGCCAGCACGCCACGCAAAAGCGACTCAGCTTCCCTGTAACGTGCGCGTTGGAGCAAAAGTTCAGCTTGGGATAAATGGGTATTCACGGAGTCTCCTCAAAGAGCCATCAGCAGTCAGCGGTCAGCCGTCAGCAGTCAGCGATCAGCAGTCAGCGGTCAGCCGTCAGCAGTCAGCCATCAGCAGTCAGCGATCAGCAGTCAGCCATCAGCAGTCAGCAGTCAGCAGTCAGCCATCAGCAGTCAGCCGTCAGCAGTCAGCCATCAGCAGTCAGCGATCAGCAGTCAGCCATCAGCAGTCAGCGATCAGCAGTCAGCCGTCAGCGATCAGCCGAAAGCTAAAAGCTGATAGCTGAAAGCTGATAGCTGATAGCTGAAAGCTGATAGCTGATAGCTGATAGTAATCACCCGAAGAGTCCTTTACGGCCACCGGTGCCGTTGCCCGGCAATTTAAGATAGGCGAGAATATCATCATACAGGCCGCTCTGGTTAGAATAGATGGCGTAGTTGCGCGCCGTGGCGAACCACTCTTTGGTCGTCGGATGGATGGTCTTGAGCACCTCAAGCAGGTCATTGGTGCGCAGCGGGGCGAGTGTGCCGCTGCGCATCGCTTCGCGCAGCTTGTTTTCGACGGCCATATCTACCGCGCCGCGCAAATCCGCACCGGAGAAGTCCTCGGTCTGCCGCGCTAAGCGCAGGTAGTCAATCTTTTCGGTCGGTTTACCGGCCAGTAGAATTTGCAAGATGGCGGCGCGCGCTTCTAAGTCGGGCGGCGGAACGAAAATGACGCGGTCGAAGCGGCCCGGGCGGCGCAACGCCGCGTCGAGGTGCCACGGGGCATTGGTCGCCGCGAGGATAAGCACACCTTCGTTGGAAGTGTTCACACCGTCCAGCTCCGAAAGGAACTGGTTGATGACCTGCCGCCCGGCGCTGTAACGCATGTCAGAGCGGCTTGCACCCAGGGCGTCCACTTCGTCGAAGAAAAGGACGCAAGGCGTATTGGAGCGCGCCAATTCAAAAATAGCGTGCAAGTTGTGTTCGCTCTGCCCCAGGTACATATCCAGCACATCGTGCAGGCCGATGGCGAGGAAGTGCGCCTTGACCTCGCCGGCGGTCGCCCGCGCCAGATAGGTCTTTCCGCAGCCCGGTGGGCCGTACATCAGGATGCCGCCGCCGAGCGACTTGCCGTAGGCGCGGTAAATTTCGGGGTGATTGAGCGGGTAGATGATCTTCATGCGAATCTCTTCTTTGAGCTTGTCCATCCCCCCGACATTTTTGAAGGTCAATTGGGGACGCTCCAGGTCGCCGGAAGGCGGCGGCGCGGCCGGCTCGCCGGCCGTGACGAATACCAGCTCGGCGTCTGATTTGCCCTTGCTCTCCCCTTTCTCACTCGAGGGTTTATCCGTAGTCCTATCCGCAGTCGCGGTCTTATCCGGGGAAATGGCAAGCTGGCGGGTCAACTCGGCGTCGGCGAGCGACGGATCGGCGGCCAAGGCTTGTTGATAAACACGCGCGGCGGTAGCCGGCTCGCCGCTTGCCAGGTAGGCGCGTGCGGCAAGCAGGAGCGCGGGAGCCGACGGCTTCGGCCCCCGCAGCACTTGTTCGAGGATCACCAGCGCCACATCCACCTTGTCCTGGCGGAAGTAGGCTTCGGCCAGCGCCGTCTTGATGCCGTCGTCATCCGGCGTGAGATCTAAAGCGCGGCGATAAGATTTTGCGGCTTCGGCGTAGTCGCCGTTCGCCATCAACAGATCGGCCAGATGCTTGTGCAGCGGCGTCGAATCAGGCGCCGCTGCGACTGCGGCCCGCAACGCATGGATCAAGTCATCGTTGTTCGCCATAGACTACTTTTCGATACGCCACACGCGCAGGTTATCCAGGCACACGGTCACATTGCCGTCATCGTAGGTCGAGCCGCCGATACCGACGCGCCCGGTGGGGAAGAGGGTGCTTTCCACCTGCCCTTGCATCACGCCGTTGACGAAGACCGAGAAATTGCCGCCCACCCGTTCAATGCTCAGGTAATTCCAGCCGGAGGGGACGATGTTCTTGGACTCCGTCCAATCAATGAGTGGATCCTGCCACTCGTCGTTCTGAAGCAGGAAGAGCGCGAACATCTGCTCAGCAGGCGAAACCTCGAACCAGTAGAGATTGTCACCATCCGGGCCGAACCCCAGACCGCAGGTGGCGTCGGTTCCGGCTTCGGGGAGACATGCGACTTCGGCGACAAACTCGGCCGGACGGAAGGGTTCGTACCACTCCCAGGCGGTCAGGTTGGGGACTTTAATCAAAATGCAGTATTCGCCGTCCTGCGGCGGCATGTAGTGCACATCATCGGTTTCGCGCGTCGCGCCCCAATTGTTGCGGTTGTCACTGAACTCATCTTCAAAGCGCAATACGGCATTGGTAGGCAGGTCGGTGCGCCCGTAGACGTACCAGGTATACCAGCCGTTCAAAGACACATTGTAGATGCTTTCGATAGTGTTGCCGTCCGCATCGGTGACTTTGGCGTCATACAATACGGCGTCATCCAGGCCCTCGACCACAAAAGAGCCGCCGTTTTTGAGCGCCGTACCGCCGAGCCGGTCCTCGCCCCAATCGTCGCTATCCGACGGCGAAACGTAGAGCGCAGTGATGATATCCTCAGAAGCGTTATAGACTTCCAGCGATGCGCCACCGGTCACAGTCCAGGACGTATCTTCGGCGATTTCGGCCTCCCACACGTTCTCGATGACTGCGTTATTCTCATCTTCGGCCTGCAAGTCATACACGCCGACGGGAATGCCGGTAATCGTGTAGCTTCCGCCATCGGGAATGACCTCGCCGTTCAGCCAATCTTCGCCCCAATCTTCGGCATCGGTGAGTGAAATGTAGATGAAGTGGATGTCGCGCCCGGAGTTATTGATGATTTCCAACGCCACCCCCTCTTCCGCAGTCGCGGCCGGTTCAGGCGTTGCGGCAGGCTTGGGTGTTGCAACCGGCGCGGAAGTCGCCGTCGGTTCCAGCGTGTCAGTAGGACGCGGAGTAGCGGTCGGTTGTGGTTTGGGTGTCGCGGTGGGAGCTTCGGTCGGCACGACGGTGGTAGGTACAGGTTGTGACCCGCCCTTCAAAGCATTACAGGCCAATGATACGCCCATCAACCCTATGACAATCCAGACAATCCAATGTCTATTTCTCATCGCAATATCCTCCCAAAATCAGTTGCAAGTGACAGATCGCAAGTTAGAAATCCGTTCAATCCGTTGACAAATCTACATCTGCTCGGATGATACTTTCAATAAATATCATAAACGCTTTTGGGTGTCTGTCAAAAGGCGATATAGCTGGATTTTTTGGCTCATTGCGGTAGAATAGTTTGAGAAGTTTGTATCGTCAATCGAGGAGGAGAATCATGCCTAACCCCTATAACCCACAAGTCATCGAACCAAAATGGCAGGCACGCTGGGAAGCCGATCAGCTTTACCGGGCGGTGATTGATCATAGCCGTCCCAAGTTCTACGCGCTGACGATGTTGCCCTATCCCAGCGGCGACATCCACATCGGTCACTGGTACGCTATGGCCCCCAGCGATGTGCGTGCGCGCTTCAAGCGTATGCAGGGCTACAATGTCCTTTTCCCGATGGGCTTCGACGCCTTCGGCCTGCCCGCCGAAAACGCCGCCATCCAGCGCGGCATCCATCCCAAAACGTGGACGCTTGCCAACATCGAACGCGAACGGCAACAACTGCGCTCGATGGGGACGATGATTGACTGGAAGCGCGAGGCCATCTCCTGCCTGCCGGGGTATTACCGCTGGAGCGAGTGGTTCTTCCTCAAGTTTTACGAGATGGGACTGGCCTACCGCAAGAAAGCGCCGGTGGATTACTGCCCGCACTGCAAGACCACGCTGGCGCGCGAACAGGTCATCGGTGAGGATCACATCTGCGAACGCTGCGGCACGCCGGTCTTCAAGAAGGACCTGGAGCAGTGGTTCTGGCGGATCACGAAATACGCCGACGAGCTGTTGGACTTCTCCAAGATTGACTGGCCCGAAAAAATCCGCCTGGCGCAGACCAACTGGATTCAACGCAGCGAAGGCGCGGAAGTGACGTTTGGGATTAAGGATGAGGGAGTAGGGATTGGAAGTCACGAATCCCCAATCCCCAATCCCCAATCCCCAATCCCCAATCCCTCCATCACCGTCTTCACCACCCGGCCCGACACGCTCTGGGGGGCGACGTTTATGGTGCTCTCGCCGGAACATCCGCTGGTGGACCGCATCACCAGGCCGGAGTACCGCGAGGCGGTGGAGGCTTACCAAAAACAGGCCGCCCGGCAAACCGAAATCGAGCGCATGAGCACCGAGAAGGAAAAGACCGGCGTCTTCACCGGCGCGTATGCCATCAACCCGGTCAACGGTGCGCACATCCCCATCTGGATTGCGGACTATGTGTTGATGACCTACGGCACCGGCGCGATCATGGGCGTCCCGGCCCACGATGAGCGCGACTTCGCGTTCGCCATCAAGTTCGGCCTGCCGATCATCCCGGTAATTGACCGGGTGGACGGTCGCGCCAAGAGTTTCGTGTTCCCCGGCTCGGTCCGCGCGGGCTTTGCCGACGCGCTGAAAGAAGCCGGTATCACATTCACCAGCGGGCCGGTCGGCGACCTGGGTGAAGGGCTGTTCGTCACCCTGCAAGGGACGGCGCAAATTGACCGCTATATCGCGTTGATGCAGGCGCACCTGCTGCCCGGCAACTGGAACGAGGTCATCGGCGCGCGTTGGGCTTTCATCTTCGACGACGGAGTCCGCGAGTTGGATTCGGTGGAAGCCGACGTGGAAATCCTGGCGCGCTGCAAAGCCATTTATCCGCCGGTCAGCGCGAACCGCACGTGCATGGAGATGCTCAGCCATCTGCCGTTCTACCAGGACGTGCTCTTCCACGCCGAGTACGGCACAATGATCAACTCCGGCCCGTTTACCGGTACGCCGGGCGACGTCGCCAAACAGCGCGTCATTGCCTGGCTTGCGGAACAGGGGTACGGCAAAGCAACCGTCAACTACCGTCTGCGCGACTGGCTCATCAGCCGCCAACGCTACTGGGGCGCGCCGATCCCCATCATCTACTGCGAGCAATGCGGCATTGTGCCGGTACCCTACGAGGACCTGCCGGTGCTGCTGCCCGACGATGTGGACTTCATGCCGACCGGCGAAAGCCCGCTCAAGTACCACGAGGGCTTCCTGCACACCACCTGTCCCAAGTGCGGCGGCCCCGCCACCCGCGAGACCGACACGATGGACACCTTTGTCTGCTCATCGTGGTATCAATACGCCTATCTCAGCCCTTACTATAAAGAAGGCGAGCCAGCACACGCCGATTCGATCCCCTGGGATCCAGAGGAAGCGGCCTACTGGCTGCCGGTGGATACCTACACAGGTGGCGCGGAACACGCCGTCATGCACCTGCTCTACACGCGCTTCTTCACCAAGGCGCTGCGCGACGCGGGCATCGTCAATTTCGACGAACCGATGCTACAACTGCGCAACCAGGGCGTCATCCTCGGCGAGCCGCGCTGCGGGGATTGCGTGGAAGTCACCGGGACATGGGAAGGGGCGGCTTTCAAAGCAGCGGCGATCACCGTCTACAGCTTCCAGGATCGCGCCGCGTGGCCCCCCGCCGAGCGCGGCGCGACGCGGGTGTGCGGCGAAGTGATAGACCGCGACGATGTGAGCCTCAAAGTACAAACCTCAGAAACGGGCGAGCTGACCGTCGTGCTGGCGGACGCGGATATGCCGGTCGTCATCCCCGGCAAAGAAGGGCTGGGGGCGGTTAAGGACATTCTCTACCACCTGGACGTGGAGAAGATGTCCAAGAGCAAGAAGAACGTCGTGGCGCCGGATGAGCTGGTGGAAAAATACGGCGCCGACGTGGTGCGCGCGTACCTGATGTTCGGTTGGCGCTGGGAACAAGGCGGCCCGTGGGACAGCCAGGGCATCGAAGGCATCGTGCGCTGGATCAATCGCGTGTGGAACCTGGTCACAGAAGCGCCACAGACGGCCGGCGCGGAGACGCTGCGCGAGCGTGAGGTACGGCGCGCTATGCACTACACCATCAAGAGCGTCACCGAAGACCTGGAAAACTTCAGCTTCAACACGGCCATTGCGCGGTTGATGGAGTACACCAACGCCCTCAGCAAAGCCAAAGCGACGTACTACGGCAGCCCACTGTGGGATGAGGCCCTCACTAACCTGCTGCTCCTGCTGGCGCCGGTTGCGCCGCACATGACCGAAGAGCTGTGGGAATTCCTGGGCAAGCCGTATAGCATCCACCAGCAGACGTGGCCGGCCTGGGACCCGGCGATGCTTGTCGAGGAAGAAATCGAAATCCCCGTACAGGTGAACGGCAAAGTGCGCGGGCGCATCACCGTCCCGGCGGACGCGGGCGAGGAGGCGATCAAGGCAGCGGCGCTGGCCGATGCAAACGTCCAGCGGCACCTCGAAGGCCAGCAGGTGCTCAAGGTCATCGTGCCGAACAAGAAGCTGGTAAGCATCGTGGTGAAGGGGAAATAGGGTAACATGGGCGAGAGGCCGGAGGCAATCCGGCCTCTGGTGATAAGATGGAGTTGAGCGGCAGCAATTGGCTCAAATTTAATGGAACATCGGGTTAGGAAGCGATGGAAAGAATGCATCTTGTGGATGGGATCTACCAAAACACCCCCTTAGACACATCCGACCTATAGAAGATCGCCTCCAACATTACCTCACCACGCTCTGCAATGCGGCTGAACCCGACCATTAAACCACACCCGGGCTATACAAAAAACGAGAGGGGAAAAGATGGAGCAGGATAGCGAGATCAAGGTCTTTATCTCCCACCATGAGGCCATCTGCAGTGAGTGTGGCGAAAACCTGGGACGCAAAGCCTGGATTACCCTGCGCAAAGATCAAGGCGCCGTATGCTTAGCGTGCGCTGACCTGGATCATCTGGTCTTTCTGCCTGCCGGCGACGCTGCCCTGACACGGCGAGCAAAGAAACTCTCCAAACTGTCGGCTGTGGTCCTGGAGTGGAGTCGTTCCCGGAAACGCTATGAGCGCCAGGGTTTACTGGTAGAAGAAGCAGCATTGCAAGCCGCTGAGGTAGAATGTCTGCAAGACAGCGAAGCGCGAGAAAGACGCAGATTGCGGCAAGCCGAGAGACGCGCCGCGCTGGATCAAGAATACGTGGCGCGCTTTGCGCAGCGGATACGGGAGTTATTCCCGGCGTGCCCCGAGGGCGCAGAACAAGTGATTGCCGAACATGCCTGTCTCAAGTACAGTGGACGCATCGGGCGTACAGCGGCCGCCAAAGAACTGGATGCCGAGGCCGTGCGACTGGCCGTCATCGCCCACATCCGCCATAACGCCACCGCCTATGACGAGCTGTTGGCCCAAGGGTATGAGCGCTGGGAGGCCCGCACTCTCGTCTCCGGCGAGGTGCAGGCAATTTTATCCCAATGGGAGTCTTCGTAAGCCTCCTTGACGATCTGCTGCTGCCCTACACCATTGACCTGTCCATTTTCAGCGACATTAGCGATGCCGACGTCGTCGAGCACATCCAGCGCGTGGGCGTCACGTTTTACGAAAAAACCTGGCCGTAGTGCAACTTACACAATCTCGACATACTTTTGAACGAAGCAAGATGCAGGAAACAAGATTGGAAATCCTGCATCTTGCATCCTGCATCTTGGAGGCGTAATGAAAATCACCGACGTTTCCCTCTTCAAAGTGCGCGGCGCGTACAGCGGGCCATATTTTCCGCCGGGCGACCGGCAGGCACAGATGATAGACATCTACCCGGAATTCAACGCGCAAACCTGGGTTGCGCGCCGACGCGACGAAGGGCCGGAGATCATCACCGAAATCTACGTCGAAATCCTCACCGATGAGGGCGTGAGTGGGCTTTTTGGCCCCATCGAGGATTACCAGGCGTTCATCATCCGCAAATTCCTGCGCCCCTTCCTCATCGGACGCGACCCGCTGGCGACAGAGGCGCTCTACGATCAGATGCTCCGCATGCACCGGCATGGGCGCTCCGGCATGTTTATGACCGGCGTGAGCGTGGTAGATTGTGCGCTGTGGGACCTCAAGGGCAAGGCGTGGGATCAACCGCTCTACCGCCTGCTCGGCGGGCCGACGCGCAGCACGGTCCCGGCCTACGCGAGTATGCTCGGCTACAGCATCGAACCGGAGGAGGCCGCTAAAATCGCGCTGGAGTTTCGGGATCAGGGTTATGCGGCGCAGAAGTGGTTCTTCCGCTACGGCCCCGGCGACGGTGAGGCCGGCATGGCGAAAAATGTGGCGCTGGCTTACGCGCTGCGCGAGGCGCTGGGACCGCACTATCCGCTGATGTTTGATGCCTACATGGGGTGGGATGCACAGTACGCCGCGCAAATGCTGCGCCACCTCAACCTGCTCAACATCACCTGGGTCGAGGAGCCGCTGCCGCCGGAGCGCGTCGGCAGCTTCACGCGGCTCAGACAGACGGCCAACATCCCCCTGGCGACGGGCGAACACGTCTACACCCGCTGGCAGGTGAAAGAGCTGCTGGTCAGCAACGCCATTGATTTCGTGCAGACCGATCCCGATTGGACAGGCGGCGTCACCGAGCTGGTGAAAATCTGCGCGCTGGCCTCGGCCTTTGAGACGCCGGTGGTGCCGCATGGGCACTCGCTGCTGGCGGCGCTGCATGTCGCAGCAGCGCAATCGCCGGCAGTCGTCCCTTACGTCGAATACCTCGTCCGCCACCAGGCGCGCAAGCAATTCTTCCACAAGCCGCAGTACACGCCGGCGTACGGTCGTCTCGCTTTGCCGGAGTTGCCGGGGCTGGGCCTGGCGCTGGATGAAGAGAAGATCGAAGGGCGGGAGACAATTTAACCACGAATTTCCACGAATCCACACTAATTTTCTATTCGTGAACATTCGTGTGGATTCGTGGTTGATTTCTTGATTTGACACTCCAACCCCAATGATGTACAATGATGATGTATACACAGAATGGAGGCGCACAGCGATGATCAGAACACAAGTCTATCTGACCGAAAAAGAACACCTTGCACTGCGCACGATTGCCGATGCGCAAGGTGCAACGCAGAGCGAGATCATCCGCGAGGCCATTGATCACTATATCGCCATGCACCAGCAGACCCAGCGTGTGCAGTTGCTCAGAGAGGCGCGTGGTATTTGGGCGGATCGCGAAGACATCAACGTCGCAGACCTGCGCGCTGAGTGGGATCGGCAATTCGAGGCATCCGTATGACGCACGCCCCGCACCTGCTGATTGATACCGACGTTATGATCGAATATCTGCGCGGATCGGAACGGGCTGTCGCCTTTCTGGAGACCCTGGAGCGACGGCCCGCGACTTCTGTGATCTGTATGGCTGAACTATTGGCCGGCGCGCGCGATGAGTCAGAGCGAGAAGCCATTGAGTGTTTTCTGCAGACCTTCGAGATTTTGCCGGTGGATGAAACCATAGCACGACTCGGCGGGCACTACCGTAAGACCTATGCGAAATCTCACAATACCGGCCTTGCCGACGCGCTTATCGCCGCCACGGCAACGAACTACAACCTGCAATTGGCGACATTCAACGCCAGGCATTTCCCTATGCTAATCGTGTTCTCGCCATACCCTCGCGGCTAAACAAAACGCTCCATCAACCTGTGGCAAATTGGCCAGAAGACCAGTTACAATAAACACACTACCTGAGTAACGACTACCAGACTAACGACTACCAGACTATCACCAAAGGAGCACCCTATGGCAACCTACAAAGTCGGCATCATCGGCTGTGGACGCCCGTGGAAGTCGGCGGGCGCGACGGGCTTCGGGATGGCCCACCTGCACGCGAAGGGTTACGCGGCCTCACCCGATGTGGAGATTGTCGCCGCAGCGGACATCAGCCAGGCAAACCTGGACGCCTTTTGCGCCGAACACCACGTCCCGCGCGGCTACTTGAGCGCGGACGCGATGTTCGCCAATGAGCAACTGGACATCGTGAGCATCTGCCTCTGGCCGCACCTGCATGCCGAAATGACCATCAAGGCAGCGCAGGCAGGCGTGAAGGCCATCCATTGCGAAAAGCCCATGGCGCTCACCTTCGGCGAGGCGAAAAAGATGGTCGAAGTGTGCGACGCGCACAACGTCGTGCTCACCTTCAACCACATGCGGCGCTTCGGCGCGCCCTTCCGCAAGGCGAAAGAGCTGCTCGACAGCGGCGCGATTGGCGCGTTGGAACGTATCGAAGCATTCACCGCCAACCTCTACGATTGGGGCACGCACTGGTTCGATATGCTGTTTATGTACAACGACGAAACGCCTGTCGAATGGGTCATCGGACAGATTGACGCGCGCGGTGGGCATCCGATCTTTGGCGCGCCGATTGAAGGGCAGGGTCTCAGTACCTTCAAGTGGAAAAACGGCGTGTTGGGGATGATGATCACAGGCTACGGGACGAAGAACGTGCTCAGCACCGGTTGCGCGCAGCGGCTCATCGGCAGCGAGGGCATCATCGAAGTCGGCGTGAGCGATACCGTGCGGGTGCGCCTGCGCAACGCCGCAACCGGCGGCGTGTGGCAAGTCATCCCTGTAGATGGCGGCATCCACGATGAGAACCTGCACGTCAAAGCCATACTCGACTTGATTGACGCACTCAAGACCGGGCGCGAACCCGAACTGTCGGGACATCGCGCACTGCAAGCCACCGAGTTGATCTTCGCCACCTACGAATCCAGCCGCCGTCGCACCCGTGTGGATTTGCCGCTCACCATCGCCGACTCGCCGCTGCTCTCGATGCTCAACAACGGCGACCTCACCACCTGGTACGATGGCTACATCGTCGCCAACGGCATCCGCCAGCACTACTGGCGCACCGGCGACGGGAGCAAGCCGCCTCTGGTGCTGTGTCACGGTATCACCGACAACGGGCTATGCTGGACGCCCGTGGCGCGTGCGTTGGAGCACGACTTCGACGTGATCATGGTGGACGCGCGCGGGCACGGCCTCTCCGACGCGCCTGAAACCGGCTACGCCAACGCCGACCGCGCCGCCGACGTGGCCGCGCTCATCCGGGCGCTGGGCCTGGAGAAACCGGCGCTCCTCGGCCATTCGATGGGCGGCGCGACCGTGGGAGAAGTCGCCGCCACATACCCGGAACTCGTCGGCAAAGTGCTGCTGGAAGACCCGGCCTGGTTTGAGGAAGACCACCCACGTATGACCATGACCGAGGCCGAACGTGAGACCTTCATTGCCGAGCGCCGCGCCGAAATTGTCAACCGTGCCAAACTTTCCCGTGAGGCTCTGATCGCCGAAAACCGCCAGAGCTGCCCTACCTGGTCCGAGGAAGAGCGTGGCAACTGGGCCATTGCCAAACAACAGGTCAGCCCGAACATCGTCAATGCCTACGCCGGGGTGCGCGGTCCCTGGCGCGAGGTAGCGCGCCGATTCCGGTGCCCGGCCCTGCTCATCACGGCGGACGTGGAGAAAGGCGCCATCGTCACGCCGGCTATGGCCGGGGAAGCGACCACCCTCAACCCCAATATCCGCGTCGTCCATATCCCCGGTGCCGACCACAACATCCGCCGCGAAGCGTTCCAGGCATATATAGAGGCGGTGAAGGCATTTTTGCGGGGTGAGTAATCAGGGATCTAGCCACCGGACAGTTTTTCAAAGTAGGGTAGCCAGATAATCTTGAAAGATTCGGCATTCGTCAGATGCCGGTCAATACTATCCAACCCGATGCGGAAAACACTGAGATC
>JAIOAX010000017.1 GCA_019873645.1 Chloroflexota bacterium
CCCCCTGCCCCCGCTCTCCCCGCACGCGGGGAGAGCGGGGGGATTTCTCGAAGGGGGATTTTGCGCGGCGAAGCCGCGCAAAATCCCCCTCATAAAGCAGACATTATAGAAGTGTGAAAAGATAGCCTACCAGATTTCCTGAAATCCGTCACGTCTGCTATAATGGATGAATGGTACAATGCGGAGGGCGTGTGATCAAATATCTGATTTGGGACGCGGGTGGGACGCTTTTCGACACGTATCCAGCAGTCGTGGAGGCGTGTCGTCTGGCCTTGAACAGCTTTGGGAAGGAGGCCCCCTCGGAGTGGGTGCTGTCGCTGTGCAAGCAGACGACCACTCATGGCATCCACACACTGGCTGAGACGTTCTCGTTGGATGAAGAAACTTTTGAGCAGCATTTCCGCCGCTCGTACGAGGATATCGGTGTGCAGTATCAACCGCCGTTCCCCGGCGCGGAGGCCGTTTGCCGTTACATCTGTGAGAGCGGAGGGCAGAATTTCATTGTGACGCACCGCTCGCGGGCTTCGCTGGAAGCGCTTCTGGAAGCCCATGGGATGAAATCCTACTTCACTGCCTGGATTGCGAAAGAGGATGCCTATCCACGCAAGCCGGATCCGGCTGCCATCGAAGCCTTGATCGCGCGGTACGCGCTTGAGCGGACGCACTGTATGCTCATCGGCGACCGTGACCTGGACATCCTCGCCGGGCAGCGCGCTGGCATCCACACGTGCTTCTTCGGCGGCGAACCGCATACTACCCATCCTGACCTGGAAGTCACAGGTTTCACGGCGCTCCTGGACTGGCTGCGCACCGAAAATGGCACCATGGACAGGATATGACAGGAGTTGCGCACTTTGTCATTTTCTGACAGGGATGAACAGGATTTTCAGGATTAAAAAAGGCTTTACGAGAGTTTTTTCATCCTGCCAATCCTGTGAATCCTGTCCCAAGAAAATAACTGCGTAACCCCTGATATGACTTTTCTGAAGAATTTGACGCAAAGACGCGAAGGCGCGAAGGCGCGAAGGCGCGAGGAAGCCAGGTGACGTTCTTCATATTTTCCTGTATAATAGACGCTTGGTGTTCCTGATATTTCAACGTTAGAACGTTCCAACGTTCTAACGTTCTAACGGATTCCCTGGAGGCTGAATTTATCTTTATGACGACCTATCCAACTTTTCCTGAATTCAAGCCCTTGACGCTTGAAGACCGCGACGTTGTGCATCCCCGGTTGTGGCAATATCAGCCGGAGACTTCGGAATTGACGTTTATCAATTTGTTCATCTGGCGCGAATATTACAATTTCTGTTGGTCTATAGATGGGGATTGCCTGTTGCTTGTGGCCGATTGTGCGGAAGCGCCGTTTGCGCTTCCGCCGGTGGGCCCGGCGCTGCGTAGTGCGGCAGTGCGCGATGTGCTCTACTGGCTGCGCGAGGCGCGTGGGGTAGCGTCGCCGTCCATCGAACGCGCCGACCGGCGGTTGGCCGACGAGTTGCAAGGCTGTACGGAATTCGTGATTACGCCGACGCGCGCGCACTTCGATTATGTTTACCGCAGCGAAGACCTGGGTTCGCTGGCCGGCCGCAAGTACAGCAAGAAGCGCAATCTCATCAACCAGTTCCTGCGCGCTTATGCCTTCACTTATGTACCGATTACGCCTGCGCTCACGGATGATTGTCTGGCGCTGGCAGAGGTGTGGTGTGAGCAGCGCCTCTGTGAAGATGACATCAGCCTGCTGCATGAGTTTCGTGGCATCCGCGATGCGCTGAATAATTTCGCGGCCCTGCATCTTGAGGGCGGCGCGCTCCTTATTGACGGGAAAGTGCAGGCGTTCGCCCTGGGCGAACTGCTTAACGAAAATACGGCTGTCGTGCATATCGAAAAAGCCAACCCGGAATTCAAGGGCATCTATCCGATGATCACGCAGCAATTTTCGGAGCACCGCTGGCAAGGTAAGGTCGCGTACATCAACCGCGAACAAGACCTGGATGATCCGGGCCTGCGACAGGCGAAGGAATCCTACTTCCCCGATCATCTCGTGGAAAAATTCAGCGTGCGGCTGGCCTAGCCATCGCTATCGGGTGTTATCGTAACGTGGACGCACGCTTGCTGGAAATTGTACACCTGGCCCGTGATGGCTGGCGGGAGTCCGCTTTGCTGCGTTTGCGGGCCTACCTGCAAGCGCATCCTCAAGATGCCGACGCCTGGCTGGTGTTGGGTGGATTGGCGCCGGATCGCAAAATCGCCCTTTCGGCGCTGCGGCGTGCGGTGCAGTTAGCGCCGGATCATCCGCTGGCGCGTGAAACGCTGGCGGCTTTGGAAGCGCAAGTAGCCGCACCATCCGTGTTGGAATCACTGGCCTCTGAGGGCGAACCCCAGGAATCTTTGACATTAACGTCCCCTGAAGTGGAAGCGCCAGAAATCGAGTTGTCGGCGTCCTCGTTGCCGCCAGCCTCAGAGGACGTACCCTTTGCAATCTCAGAAGCCGCCGTCGTTGTCGAGCCCGAGCTGCGGGGACCAGAGAGGACACCAGAACCTGATGGAGCATTGACCTCCGAAGCTATCGGACAGGCTGAGCCGCCTCGGGACGCAAGTTTCCAGACGCTGCGTGACGCGCGCGCCGTGTTGTGGCCCTTTGTGCCGCGTGGCGAAAAACCGCGCTCGATCGGCGCGCTGCTGGATGAAAACCGCCTGACGCGCCAGGATTTGCTGTGGGCCGTCCAGGAAGCCCACAGCGAGGAAGTCCGCCAGGCCGCTCAGCGGCTCTTGGAGAGTCCGCATCGCATGGCCGATGTGACGATGACCCCGGAGGACGCGCGCCTGGTGGCCTGGCCTTTCCGCCGTTTGAACCGCCCTCTGGGTAAACTGGTCGCCTCGGGTACGGTACAGGTGAAGGATTTGCGCCGCGCGGCCTGGTATGCGAAAGATGCGCGCTTACGCGAGGCCGCACGGATGTTGTTGCCGGTGGCTTTGGAACGCCGCGAAGCCGAGAAACGTCGGCGTGCCGTACAGAGAGAGCGCCAGCAGGCCGCCGGGCAGGCGCAACCCGCTGCCCCGCAGTTATCTGCACCTGCCTCACCGGCTGCGCCGACGACAAGGCCGGAGCAGGACCGCCCCCAGGTGCGTGTTCCTGAACTCCCAGAGACCGACCGCGTTGCCTCCGGCGAGGCGATGACGCGCCCCATGACGATCATCCAGGGGTCCGATTACCTGGCCCAGGAAGTACAGCGACGCTACCGAAAGAGCCTCTTTGTTGCTGCGGTGGCCTTGTTCCTCGTCCTGGCGGGGGTGTTTGTCATCCTGACGATCATGGTGATCGAGTTTGTCAGCCGTAAAACACCGGCATTGTGGCTCTGGCCGCTTGTCGCTGTGCTGTTGTTGCCGCTTTTCTGGCTCAGTGACCGTTTTGTTGAGGTGCGGCAGGAGGAACAGAATTTTCGTCGTGGGCAGCTTGGAGAGAGCGAGGTCGCGCGATTGTTACGCCTGGGACTCGGTGGCGACTGGACGTTGTTCCGCAACGTGAAGCTGCCGGGCAGTAAAGCGGATATTGATATGGTGCTGCTGGGGCCGCCGGGCGTTTTCGCACTGGAAGTGAAGGCTTACATGGGCCACTACCGCTATGCCAGACAACACTTTTATCGCCATGCGATGATGACCTGGCGTCGTATGCAGCACAATCCCGGCAAACAGGCGCGCGCCGCCGCCGGTTTATTACATGCCTATATCGCCGATACCCTGAACACCGATGTACGGGTTGAGCCGCGGCTGGTGTGGGTGGGACCGGGGCAACTGGAATTGGAAGAGCCGGAAGTCTACGTGTGGTTTCTGGAGAAGTTGGGACAGGAGACCGAACGATTGCGCGCTTTGCCTGCCAGGTTATCGGCCGAGAAACGCGCGGCCATCTCCGGCCTCCTGCGGGGTTTGTGTAGCACGTTGAGGTAAAGAAGCAAAGAATCAGCGAATGAAAGAATCAGCGAATGAAAGAATCAGCGAATGAAAGAATCAGCGAATGGGAGAATGAGCGAATGGGAAAATCAGCGAGATTGTTGGCGCTGGAGTTCGGTGACGAGGAGGGCAAGTATTTCATCAAGTAATGCCAGACGTTGATCCAGAATATCCTTTGCTAACAGGTGTTCAGCGCGCCAATACCATCCCTTGCTTTCCCGCGCTGAACCGATGGCAACTTTGAAAAACCAATCACGCTGTTTCCCATACCCGCGACCATGACCTTCCTCCAGATTCGCGCTGATAGAGCCGGCACTACGAATCAGTTGCTCTGCGATGGCTTTCCCTCGCGTATCGAGACTCAAAATGTCACAGTCTTGCCATACAAGTTCATAAGCAAATAACACCTTGCGATAACCCCAAAGTTGCCAGATGGATTCCTTCTTAATCCTCTCGTGAACCGTCTTCTCCCAATCCGCATACTCCATTATCCTTTTCCCTCCCCTTCCCCAATTCTCCTCCATTCTCTCATTCGCTCATTCGCTGATTCTTTCATTCTTTCATTCGCTGATTCTTTCATTCGCTGATTCTTTCATTCGCTGATTCTTCTCTTCGCTGATTCTTCTCTATCGCCGCCTCCACAAACCCTCGAAACAGCGGATGCGGACGTTGCAGGCGCGATTTGAACTCCGGGTGGAACTGACTGCCGAGCATCCACGGGTGATCGCGCAGCTCGGCGATTTCGACCAGCCGGTTGTCCGGCGACAGGCCGCTGAACACCATCCCCGCTTTCCCCAGGACCTCGCGGTAGGCGTTGTTGAACTCGAAGCGGTGGCGGTGGCGTTCGTAGACTTCTTCGACGCCGTAAACGGCGCGCGCTTTCGTCCCCGGCTGCAGGACGCACGGATACCGCCCCAGGCGCATCGTGCCGCCCATATCGAGCAGGTCTTCTTGATCGGGCATCAAAGAGATGACGGGATGTTGCGTTTTGTGCTTAAACTCGGTGCTGTTCGCATCCTCGGTTTTCAGGACATGGCGGGCAAACTCGATGCACATCACCTGCATCCCCAGGCACAGCCCCAGATAGGGAATGTGGTTCTCGCGGGCGATTTTCGCGGCGAGGATTTTGCCCTCGATTCCCCGTGAGCCGAATCCGCCGGGCACCACGATCCCGTCGGCCTGTGCGACCCGGTCGAGGTTTTCGCCATGCTCCAGGGTCTCGCTGTGAATCCAATCAATGTCCACCGCATACCCGTGATACAGCCCCGCGTGGATCAGGGCCTCACGGACGCTGATGTAGGCGTCGTGCAGTTCTACGTATTTCCCGACCAGGGCGATGCGCACCGTTGGTTTATCGGCCTTGAGGCGCGCGATCGCCTCGCGCCAGTCACTCAAATCCGGTGGATGGGCCTTGTCGTGCAGATGCAGCATGCTGATCACCAGGCCGCCAAGTCCGGCGTCTTCCAACATCAGGGGCACTTCGTAGATGCTCGCGGCTGTGGTCAGGGGGATGACCGCTTCACGCTCCACGTCGCAGAACAACGCCACTTTGGCACGGATGTCGCCATCAATGGGGAAATCTGCGCGCAGCCCGATGATGTCCGGCTGGATGCCCATGCCGCGCAGCTCGCGGACGCTGTGCTGGGTGGGCTTGGTTTTCAGCTCGCCGCTGCTGCTCAGGTAAGGCAACAATGTCAGGTGGATGTAGAGGACGTTGTCGCGGCCCACGTCCTTGCGCATCTGGCGGATGGCTTCCAGGTACGGCTGGCCTTCGATATCGCCGACCGTGCCGCCGATTTCGACCAGGGCCACATCGGCGCGCAGGTCTTGCGCCGCGCGGACGATGCGCCGCTTGATCTCATTGGTGACGTGGGGCACCACCTGGATCGTGCCGCCCAGAAAGTCGCCGCGCCGCTCGCGCGCGATCACCTCGCTATACACCTGCCCCGTGGTGACGTTGTTGAGCTTGCCCAGATTGTCGTCAATGAAGCGTTCGTAGTGTCCCAGATCGAGATCGGTTTCCGCCCCGTCTTCGGTGACGAAAACCTCACCGTGCTGGTAAGGCGCCATCGTGCCGGGGTCAACGTTGAGATAGGGGTCCAATTTCTGGATGGAGACGCTCAGCCCGCGGGCTTTGAGAAGCCGCCCCAACGAGGCCGCCATAATGCCCTTCCCGAGAGAACTGACCACACCACCCGTAACAAAGATGTATTTTGTCGCCATGATCACCTCCTCACGGGATGACCATTCTAACAGGTTTTGGGGGAAACGCCAACCGGGAGTCGTTAGGGCTATCGCATTTGGCCGCTTTCGGCAACTGAATACGGCCTAAAGGCCGGGGAAAAACGCCGCTTTAGCGGCACAACAGACAGCACGACGGGACAAAGTTTTCCAAATGCGATAGCTCTACGGGAGTCGTGTAGTCGTTAGTCGAGTCGTCGAAGTGTATCTATAGTCTCGTGCGTTGCAAGGGTGTGCAGGACGGGGTAAAAAATCGCAAAAATTCGCCGCGCTTCGCGCGGATGGGACCTCCGGCCTGCGATGATTAAGCGTTTGGCAAGCACTCACGCTCATCCAGATCATCCCAAAGATACAAAGGCCAAAGAGCCAAATCACAAAGCGGGCGCTTCGCGCGGTGGGGAGACCACCACCCGAAAACCGAGGTGCCTGTTCCAGTAGCTCGGGTTGTACCAGCCGCGATAGGCGCAGCGGGCGTCGTCTCGATAGCCGTCGAAGGCGCCACCCCGCAACACACGGGCGATATTGTCCCCGGCTTCCAAGTCCTCTCGTTTCTTCTCGGCCCGGTAAGGATATTCCTTGTAGATGCTCCGTGTCCATTCCCACACGTTGCCCACCATATCCAGGCACCCATACGGCGAGGCGCCCTCCGGGAAGATGCCCACCGGTGTTGTACCCTCCACGCCCAACTCACTTGAATTGCAATAGCCTTCCTTCCAGGTATCGCCCCACGGATACTCGCGCTGATCTGCTGCGCCCCGTGCCGCCTTCTCCCATTCAGCCTCGCTGGGAAGATGCACGATGCAGGAGAGAGGAATACTTCATCAACACCCCCATCACGCCACACCCGAATCTTGCCTCCTGCCTCTTGCATCTTTTCTGTAAGCCAGCGGCAGTAGGCCAATGCCTCGTGCCACGTCACATTGACCACCGGATGGCTTTCCAACCCGCGAGGGACAGCGCCGTTTTCCCAATGACGCGGCGCGCGCTGTCCGGTGGCTTCCACGAAGAGGCGATACTGCGCGTTGGTGATAGGTGCTTTGGCAATCCAGTAGCGCTTCAGGGTAACTTTGTGAACGGGTTTCTCGTCATCGTATGCTTCACCGCCCATCCAGAACTCACCCGCCGGTATCTCGACCCACACCGGCTCGCCGTAAGGCAGCGTCCAGAAGGCAGGCTGCGCGCCGTAACTGCCGCTCTCGATTTTGCCCAGGGCTTCCGCGGCTGCCGCGCGGCGCTGCACCAACGTTTTCAGGTCGGCGCCTTTCTTCAATGGCGTCTCGAATGCCTTGCGCAAGCGCGCCTGGATTTCGCCCGCCAGGTCGCCCTCGGTGCGCGCCTGGCCCACGTCGCGCACAGCCTCCGCCGCCAGCACCAGGTTATGGTAGGGTTCGGGTTCCGGCTTGTGCTCCATAATGGCGCGGATCAGTTCCGTCGCCCGACGCTTGCCCTGGGTGCTCAGGTAGCCCGCTTCCAGCAGCACCACCTCGCGCCACCAGGAATCGCCCAGGCGCGCCAGGGTATAGGCCACGTTGTCGGCCCGGTCAGCAATGGCCCGCGCCGCCAGATGCTCCTGGAAGGTGAGGTGGCTGAAGGCGTAGATGCCCTGCCCGCGCTCGGTGAGCAGGCCGCTGCGCTCGTTGATGAGCGCGATAAAGCCGTTCACCGCCTTCTCGGTCAGTCGCCAGTCCTTGAGCATCCCCTGGAAGGGCTGCGCCAGTTGTTTGCGCAGGTCGTCCAGTTCGATCTCCCGCGCGTGCTGTTCCATCAGCCACAAGGCCACCGGCTCCAGTAAGCTGCGGCGGTCGCCCGCGTCCAGTTCCAGTCCTTGCAACACCTCGGTCGCGGGCAAGCCCTTCACAGCGTCCCACTGCACCAGCAGCACTTCAATCGCTTCTTCGTACAACTCCACGCGCCGGTCGGGTAACTGCGCGCGGTAACGTTGTACCAACGCGATGACGGTCAGCAGCAGCGGGTTCACCGCCAACTCGCGCACGCGGGCATTCCCTTCAATCGCTGAGATCAGTTTATTGGCTTCGGTCTCGGCCTTGCGCAAAGCGTGCTCCGTCGCCCCGCCCGCGAGCACCACTTCCACAGCGCGGTTCCAGTGACGGGCAAAGCGCGCGATGTCGTCGTCGGTGAAGTCGCGCACGGTGGTCGTGGCGTAGTCCGCGCCCAGGCGCGCACCACCCGTGTAGCCCACAATGCGGCTGGTGACGACGTAGCGGTTTTTCGGGTAGGCCAGCGTGAACTTTTCCAGAATGCGGGCGATGCGCTGGCGGGTGGGCATCCGCGCCACTTCGTCCACGCCATCGAACAGGACGGCGCACTGGCCCGCTTTGAGATATGTCGCAAAGAAATCGGCGGGCAGGACGAGGTCCTGGTTGGTGAAGTACAGCCGCAGGTAATCCAGCAGCAGCCTGGGACCGTCCGCGCCTACGTCGGGGCACTCTTTTTCCAGATAGCGGGCGAAGTCGCGCAGGGGCAGGAGAATGGGCAGGCGGCGTTCGTCGAGACCGAGGCGCTGCTTGACGTAGCGCAAGCTGTCAGCTTGCGCTACAGTTGTGACGTTGAAGTCCCGCGCAAACGTGAGCGCCAGGTAACGCAGCAGGGTCGTCTTGCCGCTGCCGGGGTCGCCCAACACCACCAGGCGTGGGTGCATCGCCAGCGCTTCTTGTACCTGCACTTTGACCGTTTCCACTACAGACCTGTCAGGTTTTGAAAACCTGACAGGTCTCGTATCTGGTCTCTCGCCGGGCGCGAGTTTCGCCATCTCCTCCACCCAGGCTTCTGCGTCGCGCACGGTCCTGCGCACCGTCGCCGTGAGGGTGACGTAAACCTCTTCCAGGTCAATGCTCACCAGGCCGGAAGCCGAGCGGATGCCTTGCAGTTGCAGGCGGCTGTTTTCTTCGATGACGTGGGTGAGGTAACAGGCGCGGGCGTCTTGCGGATCGCACGTTGCGGGCTGCCGTTTGAGCCAGTTTTCCAGAATGGGAACAGCATCGGGGTTGTGGCGGCAGTGTTCGAGGATGAGGTTGACTTTCTCATCCTTGCGCAAGCCGCGTCCGAATCTGTTCTGCACTGCGGGAAAGTGATCCAACGCCAGGGCGTCTATTTGGGGATCATCAAGGCGATTCAGACGCGCGCGGAGATTGGAGAGGTCGGGCGGCGGCACTTCGGCCTTTGGCTCCTGTCGCGCGCCACAGTTCGAGCAGAAATTCGCCTCGTCTTCCAGTTGTTTGCCGCATTGGGGACACGTCTTCATCGCTCACCTCAGCAACGTTGCCAGGCGCGCGGCGTCTTCGGGATTGCGGCGGCAGTGATCGAGCAGCAGATTGAGCATCTCATCGCGCCGCAGGCCGCGCGAGAATTTATCGTAGACCGCCGGGAAATGATCGAGGCACAGGCTCTCGATGTCCACGGCATCGAGCCGTTGCAGGCGCGTGCGCAGGGCCGAGATTTCCACCGGAGAAGCGGCAGTGGGACTTGCGCCCTTTTCAACGCGGACAGTGTTGTTGTTGCCGACGACGTTCCCGTCACCGATGATGGTGATCCCGGCAGGCGGTGCGGCGTAGTAGTCTCCGGCCACGTTGATCTGCGTCCCCACGTGCTGTCCCTGTTGATTGAAGACGGATGGGCCGACAGGCGGTGGTGCTGACGGCGCGCCACCGGGCGACACACCCGCGCGCAACGTCGCTGCAACCTCCCCGGCCAGCGCCGTCAGTTGTCCCCGGCAGGCGTCGCCGGGTGGCGTATTTTCGGCCAGGACGCGCAGGAGCAAGACCAGGGCATTCTCCCCGGCAGAATTGGCGCGCTCGCTCAAGGCGTCAATGATCGCCCGCGCCCGTTCCACGCGGCTGCTGGCTTCGGGGAGCAAGTCGCGCCACGCGCTCAGGCGCGCATCCACAAAGAGGGAGCGCAGCGCGCGGTCGCTGTCGAAGGGGCCACAGCGCAGCAGCGCCGCTTGCAGGCGTTCATAGAGGTCGCCCGGAATCCCGTTCATACTTCATCACCTCCGCATCGTCATTTTCTGACAGGGATTGACAGGATTTTCAGGATTAAAGAAGGCTTTGCAGGAGCTATTTCATCCTGCCAATCCTGTAAATCCTGTCCCAAGAAACGCACCGTGTAACTACTGAGTATAGATAATTATGTGCTATTGGCAAAAAGAAAAGGTCAGAATGTTTTGTAAACGGGATTTGTTTTTTTCTCAAGGTGGACTATACTCCCCAACTAAGGACGACTCGACTAAGGACTACTCGACTAAAGACTACCAGACATTTGGAGGGGGAAGACGATGGAGATTCTGGGGATTGACATCGGCGGATCGGGTATCAAGGGCGCACCGGTGGAGATCAGCACGGGGACTCTTTTGACCGAGCGCCATCGGATTGCAACACCGGAGGGGGCAAAGCCGGCGGACGTGGCCCAGGTGCTCAAGAAGATGGTGAAGTATTTCGCGTGGCAGGGGCCGATCGGGTGCTGTTTTCCGGCTGCAATTCAGCAGGGCGTTGCGCGCACGGCGGCGAATGTGGACAAGAGCTGGATCGGCACGAACGCCGAGAAGCTCTTTGCTGAAGCAACCGGCTGCCCGGTGCGCGTGATCAACGATGCTGATGCCGCCGGTCTGGCCGAGATGCGTTTCGGCGCGGGGAAAGGAATTCGTGGGGTAGTGTTGATCGTGACGGTCGGCACCGGCTTGGGTACGGCGCTCTTTACCGACGGTATACTGGTCCCCAACACCGAGCTGGGGCACATCGAGATGAACGGCCGGGACGCCGAACTCCAGGCCTCGGACGCGGCGCGCAAGCGTGAGGACCTTTCGTGGGAAACCTGGGCCAGACGCTTCGACCAGTATCTGCGGACAATGAAGGCATTGCTCTGGCCTGACCTGATTATCCTCGGCGGTGGGGTCAGCAAGAAACTGGATAAATTCATCCACTACCTCACCGTAGATGTTCCGCTTGTTCCGGCGGCCACGTTGAACAATGCCGGCATCATCGGCGCGGCACTGGCGGCGGAGTCGCTGTAATTCTTACGATATTCATATACTTTATCCTTGACATTAAGAAGAAAAATATCTATAATATCAGTATAATTCATAAGCATCGTCAAGGATAAAGAAATGACACAAGGGATAAATACAGAAGTCGCCACCTTAGGGGGCGGGTGTTTTTGGTGTTTGGAAGCGGTTTTCGATAGCCTGCAAGGCGTGTTGCATGTCGAATCGGGCTACGCGGGTGGGACGGTTCCCCATCCCACTTACGAGCAGGTTTGCACCGGCAGAACCGGCCATGCGGAAGTGGTGCAGATCACCTTTGACCCGTCTGTAATCACATTCCGTGAGATTTTGGAAGTCTTCTTCGCCATCCACGATCCGACCACACTGAACCGTCAGGGCGCCGACGTGGGGACACAGTATCGCTCGGTGATCTTCTATCACTCGGACGCCCAGCAGGCGACGGCCAAGGGGCTGATCGCGGAGTTGGAAGCCGCGCATGTGTGGCGCGCTCCCATTGTCACAGAGGTAACGCCGTTTACGTCATTCTACCAGGCCGAAGACTACCATCAGGAGTATTACCGGCGCAACCCACAGCAACCGTATTGTCGTACTGTCGTCGCACCCAAGCTGGCGAAGTTCAGACAACACTTTGTTGCCAGACTCAAGGTTTAACCCTGCCTTCAGCCGGTTCATCTGACGGCGCAACGTCACCCCGGCTTCAGCCGGTTTCTGATCGCACAATGTAATACCGGCTTCAGCCGGTTCATCTGACGGCGCAACGTCACCCCGGCTTCAGCCGGTTTCTGATCGCACAATGTAATACCGGCTTCAGCCGGTTCATCTGACGGCGCAACGTCACCCCGGCTTCAGCCGGTTTCTGATCGCACAATGTAATACCGGCTTCAGCCGGTTCATCTGACGGCGCAACGTCACCCCGGCTTCAGCCGGTTTCTGATCGCAAATAAGAACAGTGAGGACAGTAGTTACGCGGTTATTCTCTTCAGACAGGATTTACAGGATTGACAGGATGAACAAGCTCTTGTAAAGCCTTTTTTAATCCTGGAAATCCTGTTAATCCTGTCAGAAAATGACAAAGTGCGTAGCTCCTACGAGGAGACCGTATGACCGACACTGACAAGATCATCAAAAGTGACGCGGAATGGCAACAACTTTTAACGCCGGAACAATATCGTGTGATGCGCAAGAAAGGCACCGAACGCGCGTTCACCGGCAAATACTACGCCTTCAAAGAGGACGGCATTTATCGCTGCGCGGCATGCGGACAGGAACTTTTTGATTCACACACCAAGTTCGACTCCGGCACCGGTTGGCCCAGCTTCTACGCGCCGATCGCGCATGATCGGGTCGAAGAAACCAACGACTTCAGCCATTTCATGGTGCGGACTGAGGTGACATGCAGCCGTTGCGGCGCCCATCTCGGCCACGTCTTTGACGATGGCCCGGCGCCCACCGGACGGCGTTACTGCCTTAACTCGGTGTCTCTGGACTTTACGCCGCGTGCTTCGTAACCGCAGGTTTGGCTCTTTATCCCCCGATGGGCCCATCGGGGGATTTTTCTTTGGGGACTTGGGTTATAATAGAGATGACAAATGCGGCTTTTCAGGATTGGGGTGAAAGTCGAGGGCGAATGTGACACAGACAGCCGGTATTCGCGTTTTGATCGTTGAAGACGAGCCATCATTCGTCGAGATGTTGCAGTGTATGCTGGAAACGTTGGCTTATTCCGTCGCCGGGGTAGCGCGTAACAGCCAGGAGGCTGTGGAGATGACGCAAACCTTGCGCCCGGATATTATTCTGATGGACATTGTCCTTGCCGACGACAGCGGCATTGAGGCGGCGCGCCGGATTCAGCAAATCTGCCCCACACCGATCATCGTTTTGACCGCCCACGATGAAAAGGACTTGCTTGAACAGGCGACGGCGGCCGGCGTGGCCGCCTATCTCCTTAAACCCATCACTCTGCGTGAACTGGAAAACGCCATTATGATGGTTTTGGCCCGCGATAACGATATGCGCGAACTGCGCCGGCTGAACGCGCAGTTGCAGGCCGAAATCGTCATGCGCCGCCAGATCGAAGAAGACCGTGCCCGTTTGCTGGCCGCCGAGCGCGAACAGCGGCTGTTGGCCGAGATGTTGACCGAAGTGGCCCTCGCGCTGACCTCACAGACGAATTATGAGATGGTGTTGGATGAAATTCTGACGCAAGCGCGGCGCATCGTCCCGTTCAAGTCGGCGGCCATTTTGCGTCTGGAGGGTGATGTTTTGCGCGCGGTGCGCTGGCAGGGCTACGGGGAACGCGATGCCTTTATGGCGAATCTGGTGTTGCCGCTGCGAGATTTTCCTATCCTTGCCGAAGTTGTCCGTTCCCAGAAACCTTACATCATTTCCAATGTGTTCCAGGAACCACAATGGGTGCTTGTGGAGGAAATCGTCTGGATAAAATCGGCGCTGTTTATCCCGATATGTTCGCGGCAGAGAGTTTTGGGGACGCTTGATCTCGACAGTTCCAGAGAGAACGCTTTTACGGCTGCGGATGCCGAACGCCTGATGCCTCTGGTCAATGCTGCTGCCATTGCCGTTGAGAACGTCTGGCTTCGTGAAGGTCTGGAGGCCGAAGTCGCGGCGCGCACGGCGGAAATTGTTGCGGAACGCGATAAGAGTGAGGCGATTTTACGCAATGTGGGCGACGCCATCGCCATGCTCGACAAAAATTTGCAAATTCAATACGTGAATCCGGCTTTTGAGCGGCTTACGGGTTACACGGCGGAAGAATGTTGGGGAAAGGAAATCCATCAGGTCTTCAAAACCGAGTTGCCCGAACAACACCTGCGGGCCATGCAGGATGCCTATCGCAAGGGGGTAGAATGGCGGAACGAGATAGTCATCCGGCGCAAAGACGGACGAACTTATGAGGCTTTAGTCGTCGTATCGCCGATCCGGGGGGTGAACGGTGACACGGTAGGATTTGTTTTCAGCCATCACGATATCAGCTCGCTCAAAGCGTTGACACGGGCGCGCGATCAGTTCATCACCGGCATCTCGCATGAATTGCGCACGCCTTTATCCATCCTTGACCTGGCGTTGCGCAAGTTGCAGCATCAGGTTCCGGCGGATATGGATCATTCGGCCTTGAATGTGATAGCGACGCAGATTGCCCACCTCACCCACTTCACCGAAGACATCCTCGAAATGGCGGCTTTGGATAGCGGAAAAGCCGTTTCTGCCTGGAAACCGCTGCTACTTGTTCCGCTGGTAACGGATACCGTCAGACGCTATCAGGAGCGGGTGCAAGCAGCCGGTTTGACCTTGACCTGTCTGCCATTGCCGGCGGAACTTCCGGTTGTGCATGGCGATCATAGCCGCGTGGCGCGCATGCTGGCCGAGATTGTCGAAAACGCGCTTATCTACACCCCCTCTGGTGGGAGCATTACCGTAGGGATGCAGACCCTGGAACACAACGGGCGCACCTGGCTGACCATAACCGTACAGGATACCGGGCCGGGCCTGACGCCTGAAGAATGTGAGCGCGTTTTTGAACGCTTCTTCCGCGGTCGGCTGGCCGAATCCGGGCATGTTTTGGGGGCGGGACTGGGCTTAAGTATTGCTCAGGAAATCGCCCATGCGCATGGCGGGCAGATCACGGTAGATTCAACTGTAGGACAAGGCGCGACTTTTACCATCTGGCTGCCTGCGACGACGTAACGAGCACCCGGGGAGAATATGATGCCCGATACGCAACCGTATCGGGCATTTTTGTCGCAAAAATGACTGCCTGGGCAGTTAAATTCTTATCTCACCGCAGAGGCGCCGAGGGCGCAAAGGCGTTTTCAGATTCTCTTGGCCTGCTCTGCGCCTCCGCGGTGGCAAAGACACTGTCAAAAGTTACGCAACACCAGCGGGAGGAAGATGATGTGTTTGTCGGACGACACCTGAATAGCCTTCGCGTGTGTGTCCCGATACCCAAACGTATCGGTGACGGTCAGGGTGACGGTAAACGTCCCGGCGCGGGTGTAGGCATGCGCGGCGTTTTGCGTGAAGGCGCTCGCGCTGCCATCGCCGAAGTCCCAGGCCCAGGCAAGGATAGGCGGCGCATTCGTCGTGGAGGTGTCGGTGAAGTAGAGCGTTTTGCCGACGACCGTGTTAAGCGCGCTCTGCGTGAAGCCGGCGACGAGGGTGGGCGCGGCGATGGTCACGGCGCGGGTTGCCGTCGCGGCGTAGCCATACGTATCGGTGACGGTCAGGGTGACGGTGAACGTCCCGGCGCGGGTGTAGGCATGCGCGGCGTTTTGCGTGAAGGCGCTCGCGCTGCCATCGCCGAAGTCCCAGGCCCAGGCAAGGATAGGCGGCGCATTCGTCGTGGAGGTGTCGGTGAAGTAGAGCGTTTTGCCGACGACCGTGTTAAGCGCGCTCTGCGTGAAGCCGGCGACGAGGGTGGGCGCGGCGATGGTCACGGCGCGGGTTGCCGTCGCGGCGTAGCCAAACGTATCGGTGACGGTCAGCGTGACGGTGAACGTCCCGGCGCGGGTGTAGGCGTGCTCAGCGTTTTGCGTGAAGGCGCGTGCGCTGCCGTCGCCGAAGTCCCAGGCCCAGGCAAGGATAGGCGGCGCGTCCGTCGTGGAGGTGTCGGTGAAGTAGAGCGTCGTGCCGACGACCGTGTTGAGTGCGCTCTGCGTGAAGTTGGCGACGAGGGTGGGGGCGGTAACCGTGACCACGCCGCTTGCTGTGTTCGCGTAGCCACACGAGTCGGTCACGGTCAGCGTCACAGTGAACGTTCCGTCGTGGGTGTAGGCGTGCGCAGCGTTTTGCGTGAAGACGCGCGGGCTGCCATCGCCGAAGTCCCAGGCCCATTCGCCGATGGCCGGACCGTTGGTCGTCGCCGTTCCCGTAAAGTAGAACGTGCGGCCTACGGGAGCTTGAGCGGCGTTCTGCTCAAACCCGGCCGCAAGCGTTGGCGCGATCACGTCAATACTGACCGGCATGCCGGCAGTGCTGGTCACCCCTTCATCACTGTGGATGACGGCATAATCCTTGTTGACGACGGCGCCCGTTGTACATGGCAACCACCCGCTGAACCAGCCGGTTTTCACATCGCCCACCGCGAATGTAGCGAACGTCCACCAGACAGAATGATCCTGACGTTCGCCATCGCTATCGCCATAACTGAAGCCGGCCGGGAATTTATCGCCCAACACGACGTTGGTGCCGGCGCTGTGACCGGTGTTGGTCACGGTGAGCGTATACGTCACCGGCGTTCCGGCGACGGCGGTGCTCTCATAGACCTTGCTGACCTCAAAGTACGGCAGGTCAATCACCACGTTTACCGCATCGGTGTTGTTGGTGGTATCGAATTCAACATCCACGTCTGGCCGGTCGCTGCCAATTTCTACCTGGTTGGTGAGGGTATACTGGCCGGTCGCCGTGTCGGCAATGCGGACGGTGACGTAGATTTCGTTCCATTCGCCGGCGTTGAGCGGCCAGAGATTCCAAACGAGCACGTTGCCTGCTTGGGCGGGCGTATTCTCACACCATTCGCCGCCGGGGCCGCACCAGTGTTGCGTGGCGCTGACGAATTCCAGACCCTCCGGCAGGGTATCGGTCAGGACGGCGTTGCCCTGGAGACCCCACCACCACTGCCAGCCTTCGCGGTTGTTGCCGAAGGCCAGGCTGAAGGTGATCAGCTCGCCGGGCCGGAAGACGCCGTCCACGATGCTTTTATCAACCCACAGATCGGGACCGGTGGTGAGGACGACAAGTGCCGTGTTGTCGGCGGGATTCGTATCCTCCGCCGTGAGCATAATCTCCGCCGTGTTGGTGAGGATCAGGCCGGCAGGCACGGGATTGGGATCGCTGTCGCTGATCAGCCCGAAGTCGAAGTTCACCGACCATCCCCCTTCCAGCAGTTCCAGCGTTGCGATGAAGGCGTCGCCGTTGTCGCGCCACTCCCACCAGCGCCAGAAGCCGCCGCCGAGACCGCCGTCGAGATGCATGCCAACGGGATAGGTGTCGGTGATTGTAACCATGCTCACCATGACGTCACCCACGTTCTCGACACTGAGGTTGTAGGAAGCGCGGCGGGTATCCGTTCCCCAGTCATCCCAGCGGCCGTATTTGCGTATGCGCAGGTTCGGCCCGTGGTTGAGGAGGGTTTCCGTCCAGGCGTCAAAGTTGTCGTCGTAGGTGTCTTCATCGGGCAGGCGCGTGACTTCGGCGGTATTGATGAGTGGCATGCCGGGTTGTGCATCGCGGGCCACATTGAGCGTGACCCTGAAGCGGTCATTGTAGCCGTTGTCAAGCCCGGCGAATTCCCATACCACATAGCCGTCGCCGACGAGGACGGGGGTGAAGGGATACTGGTTGTAGCGGTCGTGATGCCACGCGGCGACGAACGTTGTGGAAACCGGCAACGTATCGGTGATGCGGAAAGTCCCCGCAGGGATGTTGCCGTTGTTGCGAATGTCAATCCAGTAGTTCAACTCGCCGCCAGGGACGATCTGCCCATGGCCCCAGTCTTTGTTGAGGCTGAGGTTGATATGGGGAGCGTTGACATTGCCCCACCACCAGGCTTCATCGTTGCCGCTGCTGAGGTCGTTATCCGCGTGGACAACAGCCTGATTCCAGAGTTCCATCCCCGGCCAGGCAGCAGCGTCCACGTGGGCGCGGACAAAGACGGCTTCGCAGCGTTGTCCCCCAAGCGTGTCTTTGGCGACGACCAATTGTTGAGGATTGCTCGCGACTTCGCGCCAGCCGGGTTCCTCGCCCCACCAGGTTTGCAGGGTCATCGAGGGATGCAGCGTATCGGTGATGGTGGCTTCGGTGCTACCCGTCCCGCCGTTGTTGCAGGCGTTGACGTGGAAGACGACATCGTAGCCGGCCGCCGGGTCGCCGGTCCAGGCCCACTTGCCCAGGTTGAGGGACGTGTCGTTGGGCTGCACCTCACCGCTCCACTCGGAACGTTTCTCCCACGCTTCGCCCTGGTCATAAGGATTGCTGGTGGCGATGGCGACGGTATTCGTGGCCCACTCGCCGGCCGTCGCGTTGACTGCGGCGAAGACGTAGAAGTGCATCCAATCGCCGGGTGCCACCGTCCCCAGGTCCAGGACAACCTCGTTGCCGCCGCCGGTGTGGGGGAAGCCGGAAGTGTCGCCCAGATACGTCATCCCCTGGAGTGTGTCGGTGATGACCACATCTTCGGCGTCGCCGTCGCCCTCGTTGCGGTACTGGATGTGGAAGACCGCCCGACTTCCTTCGCCGAGATAGCCGCCTTCAAGCCACTTCTCGACGCGCAAACGTGGCGCGGGTGCGTGGAACACGCCGAAAACCTGATGGCCGTCTGGCTCGTGGTAGCTGACTCCGATATCCTGCCCCGGCTGCACATCCCATTCGGTGTTGGGATCCCAGGCGCAGGTGTAGGTGTCTTCGCCATTGGGGATGACGCTGTCGTATTTTTGAGGCGCTCCGCCGGGCGCACCCCAGGTGTGACATTCGATGTCTACCGGCCCCGGCATGAGCCAGGGAACGTCAACTGTTCCGGTGATGCGATCGGCGTCTACATCCAGGAAGCCGGTGATCTGCCCGATATGCACGGCGGTGGCATAACCGCCCTCGGTGACGCCATAGACCCAATCGCCCGGTTGGATGTCGGGACGTTGTGGTCGCCAGGGATCGCCGAGGTTGGTGGAAAAGCCGATGCCGCCGTTCCACCAGGGGATCACGCCACTGGTCACCACGGCGGTTGCCTTGACTGCGCCGCTACTGTTGGTGACGGTCAGCCAGATGGTGTGTCCGCTCTCGTAGTTGCCCTCCACCCATTCATGGTTGTAGTTGATGTTGAGGGCCAAATCCAGGTTGACCAGGCGGTGATGGAAGCCGACGCGGGCGTAGTCAATCTCGGTCCAGTATCCCACATCGCCTTGCGCGCCGTGCGGGATATCGAAGGGAACCGTGAAGGTGTAATGGCCCTGAGCATCGGTTTCCGTCCATTGCTCGGGGAAGTTCCACAGCGCCACCTGAACCGGTTGATGATCCAGCGCATCAATCTGCCCCCAGACGATGTTGGCGCTCGAGTTGATGTAACCGGTGAAGGGAGCGGGGATAACAACGATGACGGGATGCGTCCCTGCGCCGGCTGTGACAGTGACGGTATCGCCAGGGTCGAAGGTGTCGGGGAAGTTATCCTCATTCCAGCAACCGCCGAAGGTCATTTCCGCCAGGGCTGTGGTCACGGTGACCGGGCCTTGTGGCGTGCAGCCCCACACGCGGGTGCGGTACACGTCGAAGTCCACCCACTGCACCTCGCCGCCGCTGAAGGCGACATCGGTGTAATGGTTGTCGTCAGGATCCACATCGCCTGCCAGCGGGGTAATTTCGACGGTGTTGGTGTACCAGCGCAGCGGCGTGCCGGGGTAATCCAGGTTGGCGTTGAACTCGATGGTGCCCGAATCGCCCGGATACAGTTCTGAGAAACGCCAGGCCAGCACGTTGCTGGTGAGCGATTGTTCCGCCAGACGGTTTCCATCAAAATTCAGATTCCACCAACCGTCCCAGGTCGTATCGGCGGGCAACGTGTCGGTGATCCAGACATCGGAGATCGTTTCATCACCGAGGTTGTAGAAGTAGATGCGATACCCCAACTGCCCGTCGCCGTTCCACCAGGATTCCTTGGTGACAGAGAGGTTCGGCCCGGAGGGCCTGAGGACGCCGGCGAAACAGTCGCGGTTGTCTTCCGGCGTACTTTCCGCGCCGTCTATGCCGATTGCGGCGCAGTTGGTGATGATGTCCCCGGCCGACAGGGTGTCGGTGATGTTCATCTGCACGTGGAACCAGCGACTTCCGCCTACCGGCAGCTCGCCCAAATCCCAGATGATCTGGTCGCCGACGATGGTGGGATCGGGCAGCGGCGTGTTCTCACCGGGCTGTCCGCCGCCCCAGAGCGCGAAATCGTAGCTCAGGCCGGGCGGAACAGTATCGGTGACCCAGACATGAACCGCCGTGTTGCCCTGATTGCCGTACCAGATAAAGTAATTGACCCATCCACCGGGGACCGGAATACCGTGATGGACGCTCTTATCCAGGTGCACGTCGGGGCGCACGCCGCTTACACGTGCGTCCCTGTTGAATTGCTCATTACTGTTGGGTTGCGCATCGCCGGGCGTGCTCACAACGACGTGGTTGAGCAAGGTCATCCCCTGCGGCACGTTGGAATCGAGCAACAGGCGCAGGTAGAGGTCCTGGCAGTAATTGCCGGGCAGCCCCGGCGCGTAGAGCACAAACTGCCCGTCGGTGACGCCGACCAGGGTCCAGAAATTCCTGGGCCAATCGGTGCGCCAGCTCACCACCGTTGTAGAGACCGGCAGCGTATCGGTCAGCCAGACCGGGCCGAAGTTTGCGCCGTACTCGGCGCACCAGCGGATGCGGTACTCGAATTCCTGGCCGGGGGCAGGATCGCCCGGTTCAGGCCATTTGGCGATATTGACACCTACGTCGCTGTCCCATACATCTATGGGGCCGCTACATGAGGTGTCGTTGTCGGCGTAGTTGTCGCCGGGCGTGCTGGTTGAGATGCGGGCGCAATTGGCGGCAAGAGCGCCGCCACCGGTGGGCATATCTGCGGCGACATCCAGCGTGACGGCGAAGACGCCCCAGTTGTCGTTGTTGCCGGGGGCAGGGATATCGCCCATGTGCCAGGTAACGACGCCGTTCGCGCCGATTTCCGGCGTCATGCCGCTCGTGTCGGCGAAGTAAGTGGTGGAAGGGGGCAGGGTATCCACGATGACCACATCTTCGGCGACTCCATTGCCGTTGTTCCAGTAGACGATGCTGTACACGATTTTGCCGCCCGGCCGCGCAAAACCGCCCGGATTCCATTTGTTAATGCCGACCTCCGGCGTGGGCAGCCAGAACACCGATTCGACGAGATGCCCGCCCGGCGCATGGAAGTAGACGTGGAACTCGTCGCCCGGCAGGATATCCCATCCTTCAGCGCCGAAATCCAGGGTATAGACGCCGCTGGCATCCACCGTCACATTGTTGATAAAGGCTTGGTTGCCGCCTTGTTGTACGAAGGCGTTGAGCTGTCCACCTGCCGGCGCGGTCCCGATGACCAAATCGGTGTCTATATCGGGATTGCCGGTGATTTCGACCACCTCGACCGATTCGATCATCCCGGGGCCGGCGTTCACGGTCACGCTGACGCCGGGGCTGAACGTCCAATCGGGGAAATCGAGCTGGTAGTCGGTCGGAGCGCACCCATTGCATGTCCCGGCTATGGTGCTGCCAGTCGCGATGACGCCGCTGATGGGATGGGTGAGGGTGATCAACACCGGACTATCGGCGACGGCGTTAAACCCGAACACGTCGTTGCGTCCGTCCATGAAGTACCTGGCAAAGATTTGCGGCGCTTGCGTCGGCGCGGCGGGGCGTTCTATCGTCATACTTGGGGATGGATTTTGTGAATGGAAAACAAAGGGTGGTATCTCATCATCTGAAGCCGGCGATGTGGCTGCCCGTATATGCGCCATCGGCGGCAGGATTTGTGGTTCAAACGTTGGCGCCGGAGAGTTGGGGGGCAGGCCGGTCGAAGCGCCGCTCTGCCGATCCGCCGGCAAAGCCGGAACCTCTTCTTCTGATGTCTGTATAATCGGCGCTGTCTTTGCGACAGAAGCGGATAGCGTAGCGGCGACTGCCGGTGCTACCGGCGTCTCGGTCAAGGGATGGCCGAGGCTTTTCTGGGCTGAGGCGTGCAACAGGGCTAACATCAGGATCAAGAATATGCTGCCTAGCCCCAATACGATGGAAACAAGTAGTGGTTTGTGTTTCATAATCATCAACCTCCTTTGAGAATATAAATGTGAGAATGTAAATAGTTTGCAACAGCATGGCACACACAAACACTGCTCATGTGCATGGGCAGTTTATTCAGAAAGGATCAACCTTTTTAGGCGAGAACTTGTGTAGACGCCGCCCATTTTCGCTGCAGAGTTTGCGAGAGGCGCCAACAAATATTCTCTGTCTCTACGTTCTCGGCAATAAAATTCAGGCAGCTTGTAAGTCCCGTGTTATTGACTGAACGTCTGCAAAAACTGGAATTGACGTGGCTTAATGGTGAGGCAAGCCCGTGCAAAGGTGGTCAAGAAGGCATGGTTGTGATTGTCGCTGTTGTTTTCCTCACTTTTTGAAATTCGAGGTATTTCTATTGTAAACGAAATTTAGAAATAAAGCAATATCTCTGCGGGTGCATTTCAGGATGGGGGCAGGTTTTTTTGAGTTTTCCCCTCTCACCCCCTGCCCCCGCTCTCCCCGCACGCGGGGAGAGCGGGGGGGTTTCTCAAAGGGGGATTTTGGGCGGCGAAGCCGCCCAAAATCCCCCTATTTACCTCCCCGCCCCCTTTGGGGCGGGGCCGGGGGTGGGGTGCAAAAGTGCAATGTTAGCCCTTAGCCTCATTGTGGGTTCCGCAGGAGATTTACAACCAATCCAAGTGCATTATTTCAGAGGTTTATCTGACTTTTTCCCCAAGTTGGAAATGCACCCTATCTCTGCTGGCCGGCTGGCGGGGTACACCTGACGCAACATCCGCTTGGCGGGAAACCATCGTTGACCTGTAAGCCAAAGTATCTAAAATAGTAATCCGTGATGGGGAATTGGGGACTGGTACTTTGCCGACCCTGCCTTCCACTCCCCAATCCCTGATTACCAATTACCGATTACCAACTAAGGAGATGCCCGATGACCGACCTCAAGCAAAACCCATTTTTGATTCCCCCACCGCGGGGGGCGGCGCTTGAACGCGAATGGCATACCGGCGCGTGGCCGGCCCGTTGGATCGTGCACCCGGAGGCGGCGGCGCGGCCAGGCGTAGCCGCTTATCGGTGCAGGTTTATGGCGAGTGAGGCCGTTGAACTGCGCATCCATGTCTCCGCCGACGAGCGGTATGCGCTCTATCTCGACGGCGTGCGCATCGGCCGCGGGCCGGAGCGCGGCGACCGCTATCACTGGTTCTTTGAGACATACACGTTGAACTTAGCGGCCGGCGACCATGGCCTTGTCGCGCTGGTGTGGGCGTTGGGCGAAAGCGCGCCGCTGGCGCAGTTCAGCGTGCGGCCGGGCTTCATCCTCACCCCCGATGATCCCACATGGATACCGACGCTCGCCACCGGCGTCGCTGCCTGGGAGACCAAACGGCTGGACGGCCTGACGTTCTTCAAGAACCACCTGGGCTTTGGCGTCGGCGACAACGTGGAGATTGACGGCGCGCGCTTTGCCTGGGGCTTCGAGCGCGGCGATGGCGACGGTTGGAGCGCGCCGCTGATCGGCGATGAAGGCATCAGCGCCGGTGGCTTTGATCAGCATGGCACGCTCGGCGCGGCGCAGCACCTCACGCCGGCCATGGTGCCGCCGATGTACAGCGCGCCGTGGCGCAAGGGCATTGTGCGGCATATCGCCTCGGTCGCGCCCGACGCCGATCTGGTGAGTACGCCCATCCGCCGCGCCGACGATCTACCGGATGAACACGCAGCCTGGGATGACTTGTTGCGCGGTAGGGCGCCTGTCGCCATTCCGCCGCATACGCGCCGCCGCGTTCTCATTGACCTTGAGGATTACGTATGCGCCTACACACGCCTGGTCACCACGGGCGGCGCCGGCGCGGCCGTGCGCGTCAGCTGGGCCGAATCGCTTTACGCGGACGCGCTCAACGCCTGGTGGGACATTTTCCATTCCCACAAAGGCAACCGCGACGCCATCGAGGACAAATACTACTGTGGCGAAGGCGACATTTTTCGTCCCGACGGCGGCGCGCGGCGCGCCTTTGAGAATCTTTGGTGGAAGGCCGGTCGCTACGTTGAAATCCTGGTGGTCACGGCGGATGCACCGCTGACCCTTGAAAGCCTCACTTTCATAGAAACGCGCTATCCGCTGGAGCCGGAGTCCGAATTTTGTGCCGACGATCCCCGTTTTGCGCGTATCTGGCCGATCATGGTGCGCGCGCTGCAAATGTGCTCGCACGAAACGTTTATGGATTGCCCGTACTACGAGCAGTTGATGTACGTGGGCGACACGCGGCTTGAAACCCTGGTCACCTATTGCCTCACCCACGATGACCGTCTGCCGCGCAAGGCCATCACGATGTTCGATGTGTCGCGCTTCCCCGGCGGGCTGACGCAATCGCGTTACCCCTGCCGCAGCACCCAAATCATCCCGCCGTTTTCGTTGTGGTGGTGTGGCATGGTCTACGACTACGCGCTCTGGCGCGACGCTCTCGATTTCGTCCGCGCGCGGATGCCCGGCGTGCGCGCCGTCATCGATGCGTTTCTGTCCTATCGCAACGCCAGCGGTCTCGTCGCAGCGCCGCCCGGCTGGAATTACGTGGATTGGACGACCGATCCGGCCTGGCACCGCGGCGTCCCGCCTGACGGCGAGGGCGGCGCCAATGGCATCCTCAACTGGCATTTCGCGCTTACGCTGACTTATGTTGCGGCGTTGGAAGAATGGCTCGGCGAACCGGAAAACGCAGCGCGCATGCGCCGTTATGCTGCGGACGTGGCGCGGGCGACTACGGCGGCTTTTTGGGATGAGGGACGCGGCTTGTTCGCCGATGACCTGGCGCACGCGCACTTCTCCGAACACGCGCAATGTCTGGCACTGCTGAGCGGTTTGCTGGATGCCGACAAGCGCGTTCGCATCGCCGCGGGGCTACTTACGGCGGATGACCTCACGCGCACGACGATCTACTTCAGCCACTATCTCTTCGAGACCTACCGGCTGCTGGGCCGCGTGGATAGGCTCTTTGCGCGGCTTGAGGAATGGTTTGAGCTGGCCGACCTGGGTTTCAAGACCACGCGCGAGCATCCTGAACCGAGCCGCTCCGACTGCCACGCCTGGGGCGCGCATCCCATTTACCACAGCTACGCCACCATCCTCGGCATCCGACCGGCCGCGCCGGGTTTCCGGGAAGTTGCCATCCAGCCACTCTTGGGACCGCTCACGGTGGTCAAGGCCACGTTGCCCCATCCGCAGGGTGAAATCGCCGTGGATCTGACACAGCCCGAGCCCGGCCTCTTGCGTGGTGCGATCACCCTTCCGCCTGGCGTCACCGGCAAACTGATCCTCGGCGATGAGGTGTACCCGCTGCGTGGAGGTCGGCAAGACATCTCAGCCGTTTGTCAACGGATTGAACGGATTTGAACGGATTTTTTTCCGCACCCTTCGACTTTGGACATTCGACTTGAGACTATTCCCGGAGGTTACACTATGTTGAAACTCTCGTTTACGACCTTGGGTTGTCCCACCTGGACATTGCGCCAGATCGCAGAAAATGCGGCGGCGATGGGCTACGACGCCGTGGACTTTCGCGGGCTGCAAGATGCGCTGGACATCACGACGACACCCGAATTCACCACCGACCTGGCGGCGACGCAACGCCTGTTCGCCGACCTCGGCGTCGCCATCTCCGGCATCGCCACCTCGGCGCGTTATGCCACCGCCGACCCCGTCGAGCGGGAGAAGCAATTCGACGAGACGCGGCGCAACATGGAGCTGGCGGCCAAACTGAATGTGCCTTTGCTGCGTGTCTTCGGCGGACGTGTGCCGGAGGGGTACACCGTAGATTCCATCATGCCCGCATTGGTGGAGAACCTGCGTGCCATCGGCGATGAGGCGGAGGCGTTCGGGGTGACGCTGGCGCTGGAGACCCACGATGACTGGACCGACTCGGCGGTCTTCGCGCGGTTGATGCGTGCGGTGAACCATCCTCGTGTGCGGGTGCTGTGGGATTTGCATCATCCCTTCCGCTTCAACGCCGAAGCGCCGGAGGTGACTTATGCCAACCTCGCACCGTACACCGTGAGCATTCATGTGAAAGATTCCATTTCCACGGCCGACGGCGGCTACCAATACGTCCTGCTCGGCACGGGGGATGTGCCCATCAAGCGGATGCTCGATCTACTGGTGAACGGCGGCTACGATGGTTACGCCATCCTCGAATGGGAAAAACGCTGGATTCCCACCTTGCCGGAGCCGGAGATCGTCTTCCCGCAGTATGTCGCCAAAATGCGGGAGTGGCTATGACACACACTTTGCGTATCGGCGTGGCGATAGACTCGCATGACCCTTACTGGGCCCAGGTCAGGGAGGCGGCTTATGCCCAGGCCCAGGCTCTTTCTCTCGATCTGGTTTCCATCAACCTGGTGGATTACCCGGAAACCCTGGTCGAAGATGAACAAATTGCCCTGCTGGAAGAACTGTTGGCCCTGGAGCTGGACGCGCTCATTGCCCGGACGTTGCCGGAAGACTTGATCTATCGCATCCTGCAACTCGGCATGCCGTTGGTCTTGCTGCGTGAGACGGAGTCGCGCCACCCGTTTTTGACATCACCTCTAGGTTTGTACGAGGCCGTGCAGATAGGGGGACGTTATCTCGCCGCAAAACTGGCCGGGCAAGGGCGGCCTATGGTGCTGGCTATTGGTACCGAGGGGTATATCGGCTGGCGCTATGATGAGGTACGCTGGATAAGGGGGGTGCGTGAGCCACTTCAAGATTGTCCTGGGGCTAACATTGTGCACATCCCCTGTTTGTGGCGCGACGAATACGAGCCGGCCTACAGGCAGATTTACAGGATGATGCCGCAGATCGAGGGCGCGCCGGCCGCAATTCTGGGACTGTCCGATATGCTGGCCCTGGCCGGACGAGATGCTGCCGGCGCGTTGGGGCGGTTAAACGGGGATACGTTGGTGGTCGGCATCGGCGCATCGCCGCAGGCCCTGGCGGCGATTGCTGCCAGCGCGATGAGTGCGACGGTGGAAATCCGCGCCGATGCACTGGGCAAAAAGGCCGTCGAACTGGCTTATCGGGCCATGCAGGGGCAACCCTTGCCGGCGCACTTTGAATATGAGACCCGGCTGGTCACATCTGAAAATGTCGCCGAGGTTGCGGCCCAGAAATTGACAGCGATTGCCAATCTGTACGATAACATGATGCTTTCCCGACGCCAACAACAGCAACAACTGTTGACACAGTTGGAGACCAGCCTGGAAATCAGCCGACGGGTGGGTTCGCTTTTGACTTATCAGCAATTGTCGCAAGAAATTGCCGATCTGATCCGTACCAATTATGGCTATGACCGCGTTCAAATCTTTCGCTGGTTGGAACAGGAACAACTGCTGGTGTTAGATCGTCCTGACCGACAAGGGATGAGCATCCCTTTAACCGGATCCGGTGTTTTGGGACAGGCATTGATGCGCAATGAACCCATCTTTATCCCCGATACCCATCACAGTCCGCGTTTTCTGCCCGATGCCCATTGGCCGGATACCCGTGCGCGCGTGGTTCTCCCTATCCGGCTGGGGGGCAAGGTCTGGGGGGTGCTGGACCTGCACAGCCAAAAGACGGCGGTACGCACCCGTCAGGAATTGATCGGGTTACAGTCTCTGGCCGATCAGTTGGGCACGGCGCTGAGCAATGCTGCGCTCTATGAAGAGGCTTTGCAAGCACGCACGGCTGCCGAGAAGGCCGATCAGCTCAAAACGCGCTTGCTGGCGAATGTGAGCCACGAACTACGTACGCCCCTGAATACAATTCTGGGTTTTACCAGTGCCGTGCTGGCTGCTGTTGCCTCCGACGGGGGGAGTCTTGGCGGGGATGCGCTAACCGATCTGCAACATATCTATCACAGCGCTGAACATCTGTTGCGTGTCATCAATGACCTGCTTGATTTGTCGCGGGCCGAAATTGACGAACTGGACCTGCATTTGGAATTTATCGAGCCGCGCGCATTTCTGGAAGATGTGTTCCACAGCATCGCCGCTACGGTCGCCTCATCCGGCGACGTGGCATGGCGACTGCAACTTCCTGAACGTTTGCCTATCCTTCAAGTGGATCCGGTGCGATTGCGCCAAATTCTTTTGAACCTGTTAAGCAATTCCAAGAAGTTCACCGAAAGAGGGCAAATTGTCCTGGGGGCGGAAGTCGCACCGCCGCACCTGCACATCTGGGTCCAGGACACGGGAATCGGCATCCCGGCAGATTGGCAACAGCGCATCTTTGAGCCTTTCGCCACGGCGGAGCACATACGTCGGCGCAAGGAGGGGATCGGGTTGGGGCTGTCCATCACCCGACGGCTGGTCGCTTTGCATCGGGGTTCGATGACGCTGGAGAGCCAGGAAGGGCAGGGCAGCACCTTTCACATTTACCTGCCGTTGCCGAGTCTGGGCGAACAGCCGGCCTCCTCCGTTTCGGCAGCGGTTGAGCCGGTGTTGTTGTTGATTTCAGCGCAGGGAGAACCGGCGGAGGAAATCCGCGCCTTTAGCCAACGGCAGGGATTGGAGATCCGGCGCGTGCCGGCAGGCGAATTGAGCGACGCGGAACTGGCACAGATGCGGCCGGCGGTGCTGGCCTGGGACCTGGCAAATGTTACCTCGGATGATTGGGGGATCGTGCAGCAACTGCGGCGGTATCCACAACTATGTCAAGTGCCTTTTGTCCTGTATGGGCGGGCGCACGGTGGGGAAGCCGGCCTGGCGTTGGGGATAACCGACATCGTTACCAAGCCGGTCAGTGGCGAGACGCTGATCGAAGTGCTCAACGCTTTGTGTCCTTTTTCCCCTGGCGGTCCCATCCTCATCGTGGATGATGATCCACAGGCGTGCCGTCTTTACCGGGACATTGTGCAGAAGGGGCTGCCCAATTATCCCGTTCGCACCGCTGCTGATGGCATGGCAGCCCTGGCGTGTATGGCTGAAGAAGTCCCCTGTTTGGTGATCCTGGATTTGATGATGCCGGAGGTAGACGGGTTTGAAGTGCTCGAACGTATGCGCGCTGCACCGGCGACGCGCCGTGTGCCGGTGCTGGTTCTCAGTGGGCGGATGCTGACGCTTGAGGACATCAAACGTCTGGAAAAACACGCGCTGGTTACAGTGCAAAGCAAGGATATCCTCTCTGAAGCGGAAACTACCGCAACATTACAGCGTCTGCTCGCGGCTCCCGAGGTGCTCCCGCCGTACACCAGCGTCCTGGTGAAACGCATCCTGGCCTACTTGCATCAGAACTACGACCATCCTATTTCACGCCGGGAGGTCGCCGAGGCCGTGGGGGTGAGTGAAAATCACCTGACACGCATCTTCGGGCGGGAATTGGGGCTTTCGCCCTGGGACTATTTGAATCGTTATCGGGTCAAGCAGGCCAAAGAATTGCTGCTATGCACCAACAACAGTGTAGCTTCTATCGCGCTGCAAGTCGGTTTTGAGGACCCGGCCTATTTCAGCCGTGTGTTTCGTAAGCAAGTCGGCATATCCCCCACACTGTTCCGCCAGAAAGCTTCCTGAAGTAGACAGTAGACGGTAGACAGGGGTGTTCCCCGTCTACCGTCTACTTATTCTTTTTGTCCAAGAGGACGGTGTTATTTTCCAAGCCCCCGTCCTCTTTTTTTACTATAATGGATGTAATTGTACAAGAGACGTATGCTATTTTTCGGCAAACTTTTTCTAAAAGGGTGGGGAGGCAAAGGGGGGATTTTGGGCGGCGAAGCCGCCCAAAATCCCCTATGAAAAAATCTTTCCACTTCTCTCACATACAAGAGAGTGTGAGCAAGAGGTAAGGTGAGTCGTGTATTTTTGAAGGAGGTGAGCAGTTTATACAAGATCCCCAAATGACCATATGGCAACCAGACTAAGGAACTCAGGACTATCAGACTATTTCAAGGAGGATTGACATGAAGGATGTATTTAGCCGACGGGATTTCTTGCGCGCTACTGCCGTGGCCGCAGCAGGTGGGTTTCTCGCGGGATGCGGTGTCGGCCCTAAAACGACCCCCACAGTAGCGGCGACAACGGCGGCGCCGGCAGCGGCAACGCAGGCGGCGACCGAAGCGGCGACCAAGGCGCCGTCCAAGCTGGCGGGAATTGGCGAAGGGGTCAAGATTGTCTTCTTCCCTGGAGGCCCTCCGGGCTGCCCCTTTGGCACTGTAGTTTACAACGGAGCCGTGGCTGCCGCAGCGGATACCGGCGCCGAGGTCTCCTATATGTTCTCGGACTGGAACACCGAAAAGATGATCACCCAGTTCAAGGAGGCTATGGCGACCAACCCCGATGGTATCGCTGTGATGGGCCACCCCGGCGAAGACGCCTTTGAGGGGCCGATTGACGAGGCGTTCAGCAAGGGGATCATCGTCACCAGCCAGAACACCACCCTGCCCCGCATCGAGGCCAAATACAAAGGCATGGGCTTTGGCTATGTGGGCCAGGAACTGTATGAGTCCGGCTACCTGCTGGGGCAGGAGGCTGTTAAGCGTTCGGGACTGGGACCCGGCACCAAGGCGATGGTGTGGGGCTTGCTCTCGCAGCCGACGCGCGGTCTGCGCACCAAGGGCGTCATTGATGCGTTGGAGAAGGCCGGCTTCAAGGTGGATTACCTTGAGATTGACGACGCCACGAATGCCGATCCGGCTGCCGGTACGGCGGTGTTCAGCGGCTATGTCTCGGCCAACCCCGATGTCAAGCTGGTCTGCACCGATCACGGCGGGCTGACCTCAACCCTGGAGACGTATCTGACGGCGGCGGGCAAGGGGCCGGGCGATATCTACGGTATCGGCTTTGACCTCTCCGCGGCCACGGTGGCGGCCATCCGCGGCGGGTGGACCGACCTGGTTCTCGACCAACAGCCTTTCTTGCAGGGGTATCTGCCCATTGTGCAAATCTGCCTGACCAAGAAATTCCTGTTCTCCGGCCTGCACATTGATACCGGCTCCGGTTTTGCCCACAAGGACAACATTGACAAACTGGCGCCGCTGGCGGAAAAGCAAATCCGCTAATCCTGCCTGTAGGCCGCCGGGAATTTTCGGGATTGAATGAAGATTCTAACCGCGAATCACGTGGATTTTCGCTAACTCTTTTGCGGAAGATTCGCGTGGTTTGGCGAGGTTGGCGGTTTTCTAAAGGGGTGGGGGATGGGGCAAACGGTATAGCATCGTTGACGGCTATGCCGTTTGCTCCTATAATAGGCACAGTTTTGATTGAATTCAGGCAGCGGTGAATGTAGCGCAAGCTGACAGCTTGCGTTAGCTGTTAGCTTGCGGCAGAGGCAAACTGACAGTTTGCTTTACAGCGGTGAATGTAGCGCAAGCTGACAGCTTGCGTTAGCTGTTAGCTTGCGGCAGAGGCAAACTGACAGTTTGCTTTACAGCGGTGAATGTAGCGCAAGCTGACAGCTTGCGTTAGCTGTTAGCTTGCGGCAGAGGCAAACTGACAGTTTGCTTTACAGCGGTGAATGTAGCGCAAGCTGACAGCTTGCGTTAGCTGTTAGCTTGCGGCAGAGGCAAACTGACGGTTTGCTTTACCTCGGTGAATGTAGCGCAAGCTGACAGCTTGCGTTAGCTGTTAGCTTGCGGCAGAGGCAAACTGACAGTTTGCTTTACAGCGGTGAATGTAGCGCAAGCTGACAGCTTGCGTTAGCTGTTAGCTTGCGGCAGAGGCAAACGTTCAAACGATTTTTCAGGGGGAAGGGTCAATGGAATATATATTGGAAATGCGCAATATCTCCAAATCCTTTGGGGAAGTGCAGGCGCTGCGCAACGTCAACTTTGCCATCGCTCCGGGCGAAGTCGTGGGCCTGCTAGGTGACAACGGCGCCGGGAAATCCACCCTGATTAAGATTGTGACCGGCTACCATCACCCTGACCCCGACGGCGGTGAGATTTACTTCAAGGGGCGCAAGGTCGAGAATCTTTCTGTCTCCGAAGCCCGTAAACTCGGCATTGAGACCGTGTATCAAGAACGGGCGCTCGCCGACCTGCAAACGTTGTGGCGCAACATCTTCATGGGACGCGAATTGACCCGTTTTCTGGGTTTCATTGACGTAACCAAAATGCGGCGCGAGACCGAAAAATTGATGCGCGGCTCTATGGGGTTCACCTCATCGGCCGTGGCACCCGATTCGGTCGTCAAGACCTTTTCGGGCGGCGAGAAACAAGGCGTGGCGATTGTGCGCGCCTTGTATTTCGATGCGGAATTGATTATTCTGGACGAGCCGACGATGGGCTTGTCTTTGTCGGAAACGAAGAAGTTGTTGGAGTTTGTGCGCGGCATCAAAGAAGCCGGCAAATCGTGCATCTTCATTGATCATAATGTCTTCCACGTGTATTCGGTCGCGGATCGTGTGGTGGTGCTGGATCGGGGGATGATCGCCGGTGAGTTTATGACCAAAGACATCACCCTGGAGCAACTGATGGACAAGATGTATCGGGTAGCCCAGACCGGGCATCTGGAATGATATTTTGAACCACAGAGGACACAGAGAAAAATCACGTTTTCGAGGAGATAAAATGACCATTACGGCAAACCAAACCGAAGCCTCCACCCCTAAGCCTTTGTGGCGTAGCCGCATTGGTAAAATCGCCCGTCAGTATGGGTTGCAAATCGGTATCACGTGCGTCCTGCTGGTTATTTGGGGCCTCTTTGTCCTGGGCGCGCCGGAGACATTCTTGCAGTCCAACATCTACGCAGCCTACATGTCCACGATCCCCTTCTTTGCGGTGATTGCTTTGCCCCTGACTTTGATCGTGATCGCGGGCGAAATGGACCTGTCGTTCCCCTCCGTGATGGGGGTGGGGATGGTGGCATTCACCAATGTCTGGCTGCTCACCGGACGTGTCGGTCTGGCCTTCATCGCCAGTTTGCTCGCCGGCGCCGTGGTGGGCTTCCTTAACGGTGTGATCGTGGTCAAGTTGAAAATCCCCTCGCTGGTGGCGACGGTGGGCACGCAGTTCTTCTGGCGCGGCTTTGTCCTGGTCGTGACCAACGCCGGCGGCGTTTCACTGGTGCCGCTCAAGCAAGCCCCGTTGCGGCAGGCGTTGGTGGGCAGACTTGGCGGCTATTTGCCGGCGCAGATGCTCTGGGCAATTGTGGTGGCGCTCCTGGTCTGGGTTTTCTTGAACCGTCACAAATTCGGTGCCCATGTTTATCTTATCGGAGATAATGTGGAAAGTGCCAGGCTGATGGGTGTCAATGTGGATCGGACCCGCATGATCAATTTTGCCATTCTCGGCATGGCAGCGGCGTTTGGAGGCGTCCTCTCCAGTTTGGAGCAATCTTACTTCTGGGTCTCTTTGGGGGACGGTTATCTGCTGAAGACGATGGCTTCGGTCTTCCTGGGAGGCACCTCAGTTTACGGCGGCGTGGGGACGGTGTACGGGACATTTATCGGCTGCCTGATCATTGGCGCGATTGAGGCCGGGATTGTCGCCGTTGGCAAGATCGAACTTTTCGGTCTGGTCATCAAACTGTCGGGCTTCTGGACCCAGTTGATTTACGGCTTAATTATTGTCATTTCCGTGTCACTGCAAAACATTCTGAGTAGAAGATTGGCGCGTTGATGTAGCCGGCTCAAGGTGTTGAGTCAATCATACTACCCATGGAGACCGTTCTTAAGGGCAGGAAAAGCACTGTCCGTATTGTGCCCGATGGCCCTACCGTACTTATCGGGCGACGGACCAACCGTACAATGCGTCGGCGGGTGGTGGGTGAGCCGGCGACAAGCTATATCGAGATCGTTCGGAACGAGGCCCTGGCTCAGGTGGCGGCCGGGGCCGATGTTGTCAATATCTGCGTAGATACCCCAGACCTGGACCAGGTCATCGCCTTACCCCGATTGCTTGAGGCGGTGCAAGAAACCGTCGAAGTGCCCCTCAGCATCGAAACCCAACACCCCGGCGCGCTGGCTGCGGCGCTCGCCGTTTGCCGCGGCAAACCGTTGATCAATGCCGTCAACGGTACCGAAAAGTGTTTGGATGAGGTATTGCCTCTGGTTGTCAAACATAACGCCGTCATCATCGGCTGTTGCATGGATGAGGACGGCATCCCCGCCGATCCTTACAAGCGGTTGGAAATTGCCGGCCGGATTGTGTCTTACGCGAAAGCCCTGGGTATTCCTGACGAAGATATCCTGATCAACTGTCTCATGCAGACCGTCGAAGTGAACGCCCGCGCGGCATTGACGACGTTGGAGACGATTCGCCTGGTGCGCGACGAATTGGGGTGCAATATGACCCTGGATGTCAGCAGCATCTCGTCCGAATTGCCCAACCGTGCATCGCTATATCAGGCACTTTTACCGGTGGTGATCGCGGAAGGCGTCAATGCTCCGATTGTGGATGTCGCACGCGACCGGCAGACGATTCTGGCGCTGGATGTGTTGCTGGGGCGCGATGAATCGGCCACGCGCTACATCAAATATTACCACTACATCCGTAGCGGCATGCGGAGCCTGATTGATTGGGAACTGGTGGGATAGAGATGTGCCGGGTGCATTGGGCAGGCAGGATGGTGTCTTTGAACTACTCTGACGCATCCCCCGCCGCGGCGCTTCGAGGACTGCGTCGCCACGCGTTGACCGTTCACGTAGTCGTATTTGACATCGTGGCCGTGCTGCCGGTCCAGGTGAAGTAGTTGCCGATGTAGTCGGTGGTCACGCCGTTAGCGCGGAGTTGATTTTGTTGCATTTCTCTTGGCAATGCTACGAGCTTTTCGATGGCACCTGTAGTTACATCCAGAACTACAATCTGCTCTTCTCCTGCGTACCACCCGGTAATGAGCAACTGTTGATCATCCGGGGACCAATCAAGGTTCCTCGGTGCTCCCTCAAACCCAGTTACAGTAACTCCTGGCAGTAGGGTGGCATCTGGTGTAGAAGTCGGAAATGGTTTCTGGAGATAGTCACAGCCAGAGACAGCGCCAATAATGCTCAACATAAGCAGGAACCATTTTGTGTAATAACTTCTCCAGTGCATCATTTTCCCAATCTTCTATGACTCTCCTGAAAAAAGTCTAATTCACCGCAGAGACGCAAAGAACGCCGAGAAAAATTCAAGTTTATATCAATAAAATTAGTAATGAAACGCGAAAGACTTAATTTTATTGGATCCGACATAAAAATCTTTGCGCCTTCCGTGACTCTGCGGTGAGAGCTTTAGTTTTTTCAGTAGACTCTTCTATACTTACTGAAACAGGCCTCTAAAGAAGTCGCCGATAGCTCGGGGTATCAATATAAACTGCCACTCCACCCACGAGCGCGGGAAAGTAGGATACGTAACTTTATCACCATAACCCGCCTCGGGGACCCAAGAAACAATCCATCAATTCCCCGCTTGACAACATCATCAATCTCAACTATAATACTTGGTAAGTAAGATTAACTTTCTAAGTGCACCGATAGCCTGTAAAGCTCTGAATACCGGGTCGCTTTTTGAGAACCCATCTATATTTGGCCTCCTAGACCGATGACCACCAGGCTATCTGGCTTTCAACGACTTGACTATCTGACTATCTGACTACCGGACTATCCGATGACTGAACGCTTATCTATCCAACCGCATTTTATACCTCCACTTGACCCGGAATTCCGACCGGCCGTCCTGGCTAACCGGAAATTCCGCGAGACCGTTGCGGCTTCCGGCGGCGGTGTCCCGTTGATCTTTGGCATCGAGCAGCTCAACGGCGCCCTGTCGCGCTTCGAGACGCGTGTCTTCCCTGAAAACCATCCCCTGGCGGATGCCAATTTGCCCTATGCGGAACGCCTGTTCAAATTTTTGCTCTGGCAGCGGGGCGGCTGGCGCGTGTATGTGGGCGGCCCGCGGAGCATTGGGACGGCGTTGCAGGCCATCTATGCCCCCGGCGGTGCGCGCGAGTTCGACTACCACTTTATGGGTGAGGATGTGTACGCCAGACCCTTCACCGTTGTCCCATGCGATCCCGCCGATGTTCCGCCGGCGCGGGAAAGCGGGCGTCAACTGGGACGGCATCTGGAAGGTTGCCGCATCGGTTTTGACCTGGGGGCTTCGGATCGCAAAGTGTCCGCTGTCATAGATGGTGAAGCGGTCTACAGCGAAGAAGTGGTGTGGGAACCGGCCATCCAGAGCGATCCGGCGTATCATTACCGTGAGATTATGGCGGGTTTACGGGCCGCTGCGGCGCAATTGCCCCGTGTGGATGCGATTGGCGGCAGCGCTGCCGGTATCTATGTAGACAATCAGGTGCGCGTGGCCTCACTGTTTCGCGGCGTGCCCAAAGAACGTTACGGCGAAGTGAGATCCCTCTTTCTGCGTATCCGTGACGCAATGGGTGTGCCGCTTGAAATTGTAAACGACGGCGACGTGACTGCCCTCGCAGGCGCAATGTCATTAGGTGAGAACGGTGTACTCGGCATTGCCTTGGGGTCAAGCCAGGCCAGCGGCTACGTGGCGCCGGATGGAACGCTCACCGGTTGGCTCAACGAACTGGCGTTTGCGCCGGTGGATTACAATCCCAACGCGGCGGTAGACGAGTGGTCGGGCGACCGCGGGGTGGGGGCGGCTTATTTTTCGCAGCAGTGCGTCTTCCGTCTTGCGCCACGCGCGGGCATCACCGTCCCCGAAGGTCTCACGCCGGCGGCAAAGCTCAAATTTGTCCAGGAGCGGCTTGAGGCCGGGCATCCAGGAGCGACGCAGATTTGGGAGACGATGGGGGTGTATATGGGCTATGCGATTGCCCACTACGCCGATTTTTACAATCTGCGCCACGTGCTGATCCTGGGACGCTGTACTTCCGGCAGAGGAGGACCATTAATCCTCGATGGGGCCAATGCGGTGTTGATGGCCGAATTCCCGGAACTGGCGCAGCGTATCCACATTCACCTGCCTGACGAAAAAAGCCGGCGTGTGGGACAGGCCATCGCCGCCGCCAGCCTTCCGGCAGTACGAGTGGCGAGTAAAGAGTAGAGAAATGGAGTAAAGAGAGAAATGAGGAATTGGGGTGGAATGATGGGAGAGAAATTACCTCAAATCAACCATTGCCCCCGACTTGTTACTCTTTACTCGTTACCTATTACTCGTCTGCTACTAAGGAGTGAAGATGAAACTTCATCGTGAAACCGCAGAGATTTTTGTGCCGGATGGACTTCCGGCAGAAGCGGCGTTGGCGCGCACAACCCACATGGCGATTGGGGCGCACCAGGACGATCTTGAAATTATGGCCTTCGACGGCATCCTCAAATGTTTCCAGCGTCAGGACCGCTGGTTCACCGGCGTGGTCGTCACCAACGGCGCTGGTTCGCCGCGCGCCGACCTGTACGCCGATTACACCGATGCAGCCATGCAGGTGGTGCGGCGTAAGGAGCAAAAGAAAGCGGCGGTCATCGGTGAGTATGCTGCACAAGTGTTGCTTGACTATCCCAGTGCGGTGCTCAAAAACGGCGCCGATCCATCGCCCGTTGAAGACCTGCTCACGTTGTTTGAGTGGGCGCACCCTGAGGTCATCTACACGCATAACCTCGCCGACAAACATGATACCCATGTCGCCGTGACCCTGCGGGTGATCGAGGCCTTGCGGCGCCTGCCGGCTGCGGCGCGTCCGCAACACCTGTACGGGTGTGAGGTGTGGCGTAATCTGGACTGGCTGGTGGATGCGGACAAAGTCACCTTCGATGTATCCGCGCATCAAGGGTTGCAGGCGGCGCTCTTAGGCGTCTTTGATTCGCAGGTGTGCGGCGGCAAACGCTATGACCTGGCGACGATGGGCCGCCGTCAGGCCAACGCCACCTACTTCGCTTCGCACGATACCGATACCGCGACCGGCCTGATCTTCGCGATGGATCTCACGCCGCTGATTGTCAATCCCGCGTTGAATGTGGCGGATTATGTACAATCTTTTATCGCGCGCCTTTCCCAAGAAGTGACCACACGCATCGAAACGCTCGGCGGCGCGACGCTTTGATCTGGTTTAGCATAAAATTTTACCACTAATCTTCACGAATCTGCACTAATTTTGATTTTTATTCGTGAAGATGGGTGTAGATTCGTGGTGAATTTTTTCCGGATTACTCCATGAATCTGCTTAACCTGTTGATTGTAGACCAGGAGGCCATGATGAGCTTGAAAACCGAAATCCTTGAGCAGCCGGAGGTCTTGGCGCGGCTGCTGGAAAACCAAAGGGCGACTATCGAAACGATTGCCGCCGCGCTGTGCAACTATGACATTCGCTACCTGTTTCTGGCGGCGCGGGGCACCTCGGATAACGCCGGCCTGTATGCCAAGTACCTGTGGGGCGCCTACAACCGCATGCCCACAGCGTTGGCGACCCCCTCGCTTTTCAGCCTGTACGGCAAACCGCCGAGTCTGAAAAACGCGCTGGTGGTAGGCATCTCGCAGTCGGGACGCTCGCCCGATATTGTGGAAGTTATACGTGAAGGACGCCGCCAGGGCGCGCCGACGCTGGTGATCACCAACGCGCCGGATTCCCCGCTGGCCCAGGCGGCGGAATTTGTGGTTGACATTCAGGCCGGTCCTGAGCAGGCCGTCGCGGCGACGAAGACCTATACGGCGCAGCTGATGGCGATTGCCATGCTCTCGGTCGCTTTGAACCGGGCGGCCGGTGAGGCCGATGACCGCTGGCGTGATTTGCAGGATGTGCCGACGCTGGTGCGGCAGGCGCTCGACCTGGATCCGGTCATTGAGCGCGCTGCCGAACGTTATCGTTATATGGAGCAGTGCGTCGTGCTCGGACGCGGCTTCAACTATGCCACGGCTTTTGAGTGGTCGTTGAAGATGAAGGAGCTGGCCTATATCATTGCAGCGCCCTATTCCTCAGCCGATTTTCAACATGGGCCGGTTGCCGTCGTCTCACAGGGATTCCCGGTGTTGGCTGTGGCGCCGGATGGGGTGGTCTTCGATGATATGCTCGCTTTATTGAAATCGCTGGTCAACCAGCAGGGCGTGGAGTTGCTGGTGATCTCCAACCGCGAGGCGGCGCTCTCGTTAGCGCACACCCCGTTGCGGCTGCCCATCCGTATGCCTGAATGGATCAGCCCGATTGTCGCCATCACGCCAGCGCAGCTTTTCAGCTACTACCTCACGCGCGCTAAGGGCTACGATACCGAAGCGCCACGCGGCCTGCGCAAGGTGACGTTGACGCAGTGAGAAGGGATTGGGGATTAGGAATTGGGGATTGGGGGGCGGGAGACAAGTGAGGGGCGTCTAATATCCCCACTCTTAGTCTCTCATCATAACTTCCTAGTCCCCGGTCTCTAATCCCTGTTTCCAGGAGGAATTATGCCGCAAAATCTTACACTGATCGTGATGGCGGCCGGGTTGGGGAGCCGCTATGGGGGCATCAAACAGATTGAGCCGGTCGGGCCGCATGGGGCGACGCTGCTGGATTACGCCGTCTACGATGCACTGCGCGCCGGTTTTGGCAAAGTCGTGTTTGTCCTCAACGAGGCTATCGCCGCGTCGTTTGAGGAGCGGTTTGGGACGACGATCGCACGGCATTGCGAGGTTGCCTATGTCATTCAGCGTTTGACGGATATACCGGTTGAATTCGCTGTGCCGCCGGAACGCAAGAAGCCCTGGGGCACCGGACATGCAGTGCTCAGTTGTAAGCGTGTTGTGGACGGGCCATTTGCCGTCATCAACGCCGATGATTTCTATGGACACGCGGCTTTTGAGACATTGGCCGGTTATCTGACCCACGCAGAAGATCAAAACGGCTTCTACAACTACTGCATGGTCGGTTATACGCTGGAGCATACGATCACCGAGCATGGGCATGTCTCACGCGGCATCTGCGAGGTGGACGCTGACGGCTATCTGATGCACATCCGCGAACGCATCCATATCGAGCGGCGTGGTGCAGCTATCGCTTATACTGAGGATGGCGCAACATGGATCACGCTCCCAAACAACACCATTGTCTCTATGAATATTTGGGGATTTACACCGAGCCTGTTTGCGGAGCTAGAACAGCGCTTTCCCATCTTCCTGCGTGATAATGTCTCCGCTCTCGCAAAAGTAGAATTCTTCCTGCCCAATATCGTAGGAGACCTGGTGCAGGAGGAGCGGGCGCGCGTCAAAGTGCTTCATAGCGACGCCCAATGGTTTGGCGTGACGTACAAAGAAGACCGTCCACGGGTACAGCAGGCCATCCGTGCTTTGATCGCCCAGGGCATTTATCCTGAAAATTTGTGGCAAGGGGCTTGACAGCGAACTTAAAGCATTATATAATAACTTCGTAAGTAAATTTAACTATCTAACATTCCTCTTTCCAGGTCTTAAGGCGCGACCCGTGACCCAAAAAGCGACCCACGAACAAACGCGAGTCCATAATACGCAACTGGTGTTCAGCACCATCTACGAACGCGGAGAAATTAGCCGGGCCGAGATCGCGCGGCTCACCCACCTGACACGCCCCACCGTTTCCGATGTTGTCGCCGATTTAATCCACGCAGGTTTGATTGAAGAAGTAGGCCGCGCGCCCTCGACCGGTGGCAAACGCGCGATTTTGTTGCGCGTGGATGAGGATTCACGTTGTTTGATCGGCTTGGACCTGGCGCGCGAAGACTTCCGTGGCGCCTTGATCAATTTGCGTGGCGAGATCAAACAGCGCGTCAGTTTGCCGTTGGAGGGTCGTGACGGCAATGCGGCTCTGGAACTGGTTTATACACTGGTGGAAACACTGAAGGCCGCAGCGCAGCATCCGGTGCTGGGAATCGGCATTGGCGCACCGGGATTGGTGGACGCTGTAGATGGCGTCATCCACCAGGCCGTCAACCTCAACTGGCGCAATATCCACCTGCGGGACCTGCTCCAGGAACGTTATCGCTTGCCGGTTTACATGGCTAATGATTGCCAGGTGGCGGCACTCGGTGAATACACGTTTGGGGAAAACAACCGCGGCAAAGACCTGGTTGTGATCTACGTAGGCAAAGGTGTCGGTGCGGGGATTGTGGTCAGCGGGCGGCTGTTTCACGGCAACCCCCTGGGTGCCGGCGAGATCGGCCATGTGGTGGTTGCCGAAAACGGCGAACCCTGTCAATGTGGAAATTATGGCTGTCTGGAAACGGTTGCCAACGCACGCGCTATTGTTCGACGGGCGCGTGTGTTGGCCCACGTTTATCCGCAGTCTATCCTGAATCAACTTGTCCCTCATCCGGACGCGATGACTTTCGAGACGGTATGTGAGGCGTTTGCCGAGGGGGACGAGGCGGCGCGCCAGGTCATCCGCGAGGTCGGACAACATCTCGGCATAGCGGCGGCGAACCTGGTGAGTGTCTTGGGAGGCTGCCGCATTTTGCTGGCGGGACGCATCACGTGTTTTGGGCAATTTCTGCGGGATGTGGTGCGAGAAACGTTATCTCAACGCGCCCTGGCCGCACTGGTGCGAAGCTCAGAGATTGATTTTGTGAGCATGAGCGCGGATATTATTTTGCTCGGTGCAGCGGCATTGTTGCTGCATGAGGAACTGGGGTTGTTTCCTTTTGGCGGGTAAATTCAATGGTTATCACGGGATTGGAACGTATGCTTCGCAACGGCGCCTTACTGCTCAAGGGACGCCGGGTCGGGTTGGTGACCCATGCGGCGGCGGTCACAAGTGAGCTTACCGATAGCGTGACCGCGCTCTTACGTTGTGGGGTGACCCTGGCAGCGCTTTTCGTTCCAGAGCATGGCTTTTACGGCGCCGTCGCCGATGGTCAGGAAGTGCGGAATAGCATCCACAAACATACGCATCTACCCATTTATAGCCTGTATGGCACTACGCACGAACCCATACCGGCGATGCTGGCCGATGTGGACATTCTGGTCTGCGATATGCAGGATGTGGGGGTGCGTTTCTACACCTTCATCAGCACCTTGTATTACGTTCTTAAAGGCGCGGTCAAAGTCCATGTGCCGGTGGTCGTGCTGGATCGTCCCAATCCCCTCAACGGGGTGACGCGGGAGGGGCCGGTGCTGAAGGCAGGCTTCGAGTCCTTCGTCGGCGCACTGCCGATTCCCTTGCGCTATGGCATGACGCTGGGAGAGCTCGCATACTTTATGAACCACACCCAGGAAATCAATGCGGAATTGACGGTTATCCCGCTGGCAGGCTGGGAACGGGAGATGTGGTTTGACGAGACCGGTTTGCCCTGGGTGCCCACGTCGCCGGCGATGGCACATTTCGCCACGGCGCTGGTTTATCCGGGCGCCTGTTTGCTGGAAGGGACGAATGTCTCTGAGGGGCGCGGGACGGCGTTGCCGTTCGAGGTGTGTGGCGCACCGTGGATAGACGGAGAGGTGCTGGCTGCCTATTTGAACGCCCTGGCGTTGCCAGGGGTGCGCTTCCGTCCTGTGCAGTTTGTGCCGACGGCTTCTAAGTTCGTTGGGGAGCTTTGTGGCGGTGTGCAGATTCACATAACTGACCGCGCCGTGTTCCGTTCGGTGACAGTGGGATTGCATCTGCTGGCGGCGTTGAAAGCCTTATACCCGGCGGATTTCGCCTGGCTGCCTCAGAGTTGGGAGGGTGCGCATCCACACATTGATTTGTTGGCCGGGACGGATCAGGTGCGGCGGGCGTTGGATGACAGAGTCGAGGTTGCTGCGTTGGTGGAGAGCTGGGCGGAAGAAATCCAACTTTTTGAGGACGCCGGCCGTCGGTATTGGCTGTATGCATAAACTCTTTTGATAAATGTTCCAACGTTCAAACGCTTTTCCAGGGAGGGTTCGTTGAACAGCACAACCATAAATCCACGGGTTATGCTCCAAAAGATGCCGTTGCGGCGGTGGATCAAGCGCGTTGCCTCGAATTATGTGGTCAGGATGGTAGGGCGCGCGATTTTCACGATATGGTTTGTCACCAGTTTGATCTTCTTTCTGGTGCGGCTGATGCCTTCCAATCCCATCGAGGTCTACATCAACGAGTTGATGGTGCAATACAGTCTCACGTATGCCGAGGCGCGCGATCAGGCCGCCTCGCTTTTCGCCATAGACCTGGATGCGCCGCTCTGGAGGCAGTATGTGGATTACATGGTGCAACTGGCGCATGGCAATCTGGGGAATTCATTGCGTTCGCCGGGGACGTCGGTGTGGCAAATCATCGTGGCCTTTTTGCCCTGGACGTTGTTCAGTGTGGGGTTAGGGTTAATCATCAGTTTTGTCTTGGGCGTGTTTATTGGGATGTTGCTGGCCTATAAACGCCAGGCTTTGTGGGAGCCGGCCGTGTCGGGCACGGCTTCGGTGTTGAGTTCGATTCCCAATTACCTCATCGGCATTGTCCTGGTCGTGTATCTGGGGGTGCAATGGAAACTGGTCCCCATCCATAAGATGCGTGGCTCACACTCACCGGGGATGCAACCGGCGTTCACCTGGGCCTTTATCGCGGATATTTTCTTCCATGCAGCGTTGCCTATCCTTACGTATGTGCTCTCGACCATCGGCTCGTGGATTCTTTCGATGAAGAGCAGCACCATCGGGACGTTAGGGGAAGATTATGTGACGGTAGCGCGGGCGCGTGGCCTTCCCGAGGGACGTATTACGACCGCTTATGTGGGCCGTAATGCTATGTTGCCGCTCATTACCCAATTGCTGATCAGCATCGGTTTTGTCGTCGGCGGTTCGATTCTCATCGAAAATATCTTCGTTTATCAAGGGATTGGCTACCGGCTGCTATCGGCCCTGAGCACGCGCGATTATCCGTTGATGCAAGGTATTTTCATGATCATCACGATTTCGGTGGTGGTCTCCAATCTGGTGGCCGACTTCATTTATGGGTGGTTTGATCCCCGTGTGCGCATTGCCGGAGGTGAAAAGTGACGTCAACCGCAGCCCTGATGCCCAAGACCGGTATCCGCTATTGGCCGGGACGCTTGATACGTGGGATCGGTCGGTTTTTGAAACTGATGAGCCGCAACAAGACGGGTTTTGTCGGTTTCTTGATCTTTATTAGCTTTGTGTTGCTGACGACGGTGGGAACGTGGTTTGTGCCGCCGGCAACTTCCGCCGACATCACGGCGATTTATGCGCCGCCCTCGTGGAAACACCTTCTGGGTACGGATAGCCAGGGAAAAGACATTTTTGCGCAGATCGTTCATGGAGGGTGGGACATTCTCAAAATGGCTCTGTTGACCGGCATCATTTCGACGTTCATCGGTGTGGCGCTTGGCTCGCTGAGCGCGCTTATCGGCGGGGGCTTCGATGCCTTTCTCTCGATGCTGGCCGACATCTGGCTGACCATTCCGCGTTTTCCGTTACTGGCTGTGTTAGCCACATTAGTTAAACTGGACAATATGTTACTGCTGGCATTGTTGCTCTCGGTGCTCTCATGGGCGGGTCTGTATCGTTCCATCCGCGCCCAGGTGTTCTCGCTCAAAGAGCGCGATTACATTGAAGCGGCGATGGCTTTGGACTTGGGGCTGTGGCATATCATTTTCTCCGAAGTGTTGCCGAACATGTTGAGTTACATTGCCATCAGCTTTACCTTCGGGATGACGTCCGCTATCTATGCCCAGGTGGGGCTGGTTTTCCTGGGATTGGTGCCCTTGACCCGCAACTGGGGGGTGATGATCAACCTGGCATGGACGCAGGGCGCGATTTTCTTCAAGGACAGCGTGTATTTCATTATGGCCCCGGTGACGGCGATCGCGCTTTTCCAGCTTTCAATTGTGTGGATGAGCCGCTCGCTCGAAGAAATCTTCAACCCACGTCTGCGAACGGGGTAAGGATACAAGGGGCAAGGGGCAGGGAGCAAGGAGCAAGAGGCAAGGGGACAGGGAGCAAGGAACAAGATGGAAAACAAAATGGCGGATGGGACCAGGGCCAGAGTGCCGCTTACGGTTGAAGATTTGTGGGTGGAGTATCAAATCGAGCGCGGCGTGGTGAAGGCGGTGCGCGGGGTAAGCTTTGAGCTGGCGCGGGGTGAAAGTCTGGCTTTGATCGGCGAGAGTGGCTGTGGCAAGACGACGCTCGGCGTGGCGTTAATTCGCTTGCTGGTTCAGGCGGCGCGGATCACTAAAGGCGAGATCACCTACTGGCGTGGCAATCAGGGCTTTGATGTCCTGTCGCTCAAGGAGAGAGAGTTGCGCCGGTTCCGCTGGCGCGAATGTGCGATGGTGTTCCAGTCAGCCTTAAATGCTTTCAATCCGGTGCTGCGGATCTGGGATCAGATTCTCGATACGGCCAAAGCGCACGGCGCTATGTCGCGCCAGCAGGCACGGGAGCGCGCCATGCAGTTGCTGGAATACGTGCAACTCGATCCCAAGCGTGTGATTGACGCCTACCCGCACCAGTTGAGCGGCGGGATGCGGCAGCGGGTGCTGCTGGCGATGAGCCTGTTGCTCGATCCGCAGGTGCTCATCCTGGACGAGCCGACAACGGCGCTGGATATTTTGACGCAGCGGACGATTATTGACTTGTTGCGCCGGCTCAAAGAGCAAATCGGGTTTGCGATGCTTTTCATCTCGCACGACCTGGCGACGGCCGCCGAACTGGCCGATCGCGTGGCTACGATGTACGCGGGCAGTATTGTTGAGCTGGGACCGGTGGACGACATTTTCTATCGTCCGGCGCATCCGTATACCCTGGGACTTATCCGCGCCGTCCCGACGGTGACCGGCGATTTCGAGGCATTGGTTTCGATCCCCGGGGCGCCGCCGGACCTGGTGGATCCGCCGCCGGGCTGCAAATTCCACCCGCGCTGCCCTTATGTGACCGAGCGTTGTCGCGTTGAAGAACCCAAACTGGAGATGCATTACAGCGAGACCCATCGTGTCGCCTGTTTCAATGTGCGGCGGGTGCAGGAGGACACCCTGGACCTGCAAGAACGTTACGCCAAATATGCTGGCAGGAGAATCTAATGAGCGAATATCTCATCGAAGCCCGTAATCTGGTGCGCACGTTTGGCTCGCGGCGTCAGCGGGTCACGGCGGTGGATGATGTCTCTTTTGGGATTCGGGAAGGCGAAGTGGTGTGTCTGGTGGGCGAGAGCGGCTGCGGCAAAACGACGACCGGCAAGATGATCACGGGATTGATCAAGCCCACATCCGGGCAGGTTTTTTATGCAGGTAAGCCGGTATGGACGGCCAGGGGGGATAAGGGTGAGGATTTCAAAGCCTACCGGTTGGGTGTGCAGATTATCCACCAGGACCCCTATGCTTCGCTCAACCCATCGCATACGATTTACCAAATCTTGAGTGCGCCGTTATTGCATCACAAATTTGTCGCTAACGTCTACGAGGCGCTGAACCGCGTGGTTGAGTTGCTCAACATCGTGGGACTGTCGCCGGTGGAGGATTTCCTGTACAAGTATCCACACCAGTTGAGCGGGGGACAGCGGCAACGGGTTTCGGTGGCACGTGCGCTGACCGTCAACCCGCGCGTGATCGTGGCCGATGAGGCTGTTTCGATGGTGGATGTCTCCATCCGCGTGGGGTTGCTCAACATGATGGCCGATTTGAAGCGCGAGTTGGGGGTGACGTATCTCTTCATCACGCACGATCTGGCGGTTGCTAAGTTCTTCGCGTGGGAAGGGCGGATTGCGGTCATGTATGTGGGGAGCATCGTGGAGTTTGCCTCGACGCCGCAATTGATCAACGATCCCCGTCATCCGTACAGCAAAGCATTGCTCGCGGCCGTGCCGGAAGCCGACCCAGAGCTGACCCGCAGCAAACAACGGGTTGAATTGCGCAGTCAGGATATTCCGAGCCTGTTGGCGCTGCCCAGCGGCTGCCGTTTTCATCCGCGCTGTCCGTATTTTGAGCCGGGGCTGTGTGATGTGCAGCGTCCTGCGTTGACACCGCTTGGCGAGAATCGCTATGTGGCCTGTCACCTTGCGGCGCGAGAGGCAGGTGTGGCGTCATGATCAGTCCACCATTGGGGCGCGCGGCTTTGCGGATTGCCATGTTCCTGGTGGTAACTTCGCTCATGCTGCTGCCTTTCGTCAAACCGGGAAGTGCTGAATTTGTAGTCACGGTAGTTACTTTGATCATTGGCGTTGGTTTTGGAGTGGTGTTGTTGATTCTGGTGCGTCGGGGAGTGCGGTAGAACGTTAGAACGTTCAAACGTTCGAGAGATTGTTGAAGGAGGTGGAACAGGGGAAAACAGGTGCAATTTGATTCAAAGCATTGACGTTGTGAACATTAACCATTTAGTTTATCTTTTTAAGGAGGAGTATCAGATGAAAACTCAGCAGTTGCATAAGAATCGGCTATGGATGGTGTTGTGCGCTGTCGTGGTCCTTTCGTTTCTGGTGAGTTGCGCCACGCCGACGCCACAGATCATCGAGAAAGTGGTCGAGAAGACCGTCGAGGTTCCGGTCGAAAAGAAGGTTGAAGTTGAGAAGACCGTCGTGGTTGAGAAGACCGTGGAAAAGAAAGTTGAAGTAGAGAAAATCGTTGAGGTGACGGCTGTGCCTACCGGCCCCGGTGTGTTCAACGGCGCATATCCCTATCAAGTGCCGCCGGTGGGACACTTCAACGTTTTTGCCACCAACGGCATCCCGCAGGGCATCGGCATCTATCGCACGCTCATCCAGCCATCCCTGGCTATGTATATGTGGGCTGATGGTTCGTGGGTGCCGATGTTGGCCGAGAGTTGGGAAATTGATCCCAAAGCGGCCACGTTGACCGTCCACCTGCGCAAGGGGGTCAAGTGGAGCAACGGGGATGACTTCAATGCGCAAGACGTGATCGTCACCTTCAACTGCCGTCGCCTGGTTAAGGGAACCGTCTGGCGCTTCCTGGAGAGCGTAACCGCGAAGGATGATTATACGGTCGTCTTCAAGATGTCTCAGCCCTCTACCGTTGTCGAGCGTTACGTCATCCGCAACGAAGCTATCGTTGACCGCGCTACCTACGGCGAGTGGTCGGATAAGGTGCAGAAGCTTGTGGATGCCGGTAAGGATAGCAGCTCTGAGGAATGGAACGCATTGCTCCAGGAGTTTAATGCTTTCCGTCCCGAAAACGCCAATGCGACGGGGCCGTACATGATTGATGTCGCCAGCATCAACGAAGCGCGCTTGACCCTCGTGAAGAACCCCAAGTCCTGGTGGGCCGACAAGGTCAAGTTTGACATTGTCTACCTGTACAACGGCGAGACGCCCACCGTCACGCCGCTGGTGTTGGCGCAGCAAGTGGACTATGCGACCCATGGCTTCCCGCCGGCCACGGAGAAAGCCTTCATTGCTGCCGGGGTGCGCATCATTCGTCCGCCCATCTACTCCGGTCCGGCGCTGTACTTTAACCATACCATCTATCCCTTCAACGTGAAGGAAGTGCGCCAGGCCATTGCGTATGCAATTGATCGCAACCAGAACGGTGTGGTCTCTCTGGGTGAATCCGGCAAGGCGGTGCAGTATATGGCCGGCTTCAGCGACAATATGGTGCCGCTGTGGGCCGATCCCAAGCTCTTCAACAAATATGAGTTCAACCGCGACAAGGCTGCTAAGATGCTGGAGGCGTTGGGCTTCAAGAAGGGCGCCGACGGCATCTGGGTGACGGATAAGGGGCAGAAGATGGAGTATGAACTGACCGCCCCCGCCGAGTACGCCGACTGGTCTGCCGCTGCCGAGAACCTGGCCGGACAACTGACCGAGTTCGGCATCAAGACGACTTTCCGCGGCGTTGAGTTCAACCAGCATCCGATTGACGTCAACCAGGGCAACTTCCAACTCGCCATCCGCGCCTGGGGTTCCGGCAACCCGCACCCGCACTTCTCCTTCGTACAGGACTTCTTTACGCATAACATCGAGGCGGCGCAAGGCCCTGGTATGAGCTTCAACTTGAAGGTGACGACCGAGTGCTGCGGCGATCTCGACCTCGAGGCATTGGTCCGCGATCAGACGGTCGGGTTGGATGAAGCGGCGCAGAAGGCTATGGTCGCCAAGACTGCGCAGGCCTTCAACGAGCTGTTGCCCATCATCCCGCTGTGGGAGCGCTACGGCAACAACCCGGCGATGGACGGCCTGCATACCTGCGGTTGGAAGCCCGATGGCGATCCCATTTACAAGAACAGCCCCTATGCCGACTCTTTCACCGTGCTTATGATCATGGACGGCACGCTGTATCCCTGCAACCAGTAAACGGCGTCGTGTTCCATGGGCAGGTGGCGTTTCCGTAAGGCAGCGTCACCTGCCTTCTTTATCCATCCGTAATTCGTAATTCGTAATCCGTAATTCGTAAGGAGTCCCTATGTTCCCTATGCCCAGAACGCTGAATTTACCCCAGGGGCCGCTGGAGGGGCTACCGCCGGTGGCTGAGTATGACTGCCTGCGTGTGGCCGAGCCGATCATTGTGGATGGGCGGCTTGCCGAACCGGCCTGGCAGCGCGTGACGTGGTCCACGCCGTTTGTGAAGATGGATACCGGCGCGCCGGTGTCGCTTGATTCGCGCGTGGCGCTGCTGTGGGACGACACTTATCTGTATGCCGCCTTCAAATATGAAGATCACGAAATCTGGGGGACGCACGTTGAGCACCATGACCACGTCTACAACAACGACAGCGACGCCGAAATCTTCATCGAAGGCAACGGCGTTTACTACGAGTTGGGCGTCAATCCGATCAATACAATCTACGAGGTTTTTTGGACGTGGGTGGAGCCGGTGGTGGAACGCCGCGACATCGCGCGGCTCAATCATTTTTTCTCATTGGAGAACTTTTTTTATTTCTTGCCGCGGCTGGACGAACGTATGGGGCGCATCGGCGAACGCGACTGGGAGCTGCCCGGCCTCAAGCACGCCGTCCAGGTGGATGGCAGCCTGAACTGCCCAGAGATCCGTGACAACGGTTGGACGGTTGAGTTCGCCTTGCCGTGGGAGGGACTGAAGGCCCTGGGCAATCCGCATACCCCGCCGCATCCTGGCGACATCTGGCGCATCGGCGCCTCGCGCTGCCAGCACTTTCATGACGAACACGGCAATAACATCGCCGTAGACTGGTCGTGGAACCGCCACGGCTATATCAACATGCACATCCCGGAACGCTGGAGCAAGGTGCGATTTGTGGAACAGGTGGTGTGAACCTCCGCGACCCGCGTCGGCGTTGTCATTTCGGGGGAGCGTGTTATAATGCCTCAGGTGGCACGGTCAGCGACCGGCCACAGCGAGGCAGAGGAGTACGCGAGAATCTCTGGGGCGAAACATCAACAATGCGGACAGCGGGGTATTGAACATGCAGACCTATCTAAATATCGTACAAATCATTTTGGGAATTGTGCTCACCGTGCTGGTGCTCTTTGAGGTGCGCAGCAGTGGGATGGGGGGCGTCTTCGGTGGCTCGCAGACGAGCATTATCCGCAAGCGCCGCGGCCCGGAACTGTTGTTGTTCCGCCTGACGGCCGGGGCCGCCATCCTGTTTTTCCTGGTGGCGATTATCAACGTCTTGCTGATCGGGTAACGCTCACGTTCACACAAAGGACGGGGATGGAGGGTTGCGGGGAAGGTCATTCCCGGAACGCTTCCGGCTCCGTCCTTTTTCCTTGTCTTTGAGGTAGAGCGATGTTTCGACGCATCGGTTGGCAAATGGTGTTGGTGGGCATCGGGTTTGCGATCACGGCGCTCATTCTCGCGTATGTAGCGGAGACCTATACAACGGAGTTTCGCCCGGCCAACGGCGGTGCGTATATCGAAAGTGTGGCAGGGTACCCTCAAACGCTTAATCCTCTGTTAAGCTTCTATAACGATGCAGACAGCGATGTCGTGGCGCTGGTGTACAGTGGGTTGACGCGCATCGGCATGACCGGCGCCGTGGAGCCGGATCTGGCGAAGAGTTGGGAGATTGATCCGAGCGGCATCACCTACACGTTTCAGCTTAACTCCAACGTCCTCTGGCACGATGGTTTCTACTTCACCGCCGATGATGTGGTCTTTACACTGGGACTCATGCAAGACCCGGATTATCCCGGCCCGGCGGACATTGCAGCCCTGTGGCGCTCGGTAGATATTCTTAAGAAGGATAATTATACCGTGCAGTTTGTGCTGGAGGAACCTTATGCCCCTTTTTTGGACTACACGACCGTAGGCATCTTGCCGGCGCACAAACTGCGCGACATTCGCGCTGCCGATCTGCCGACGCTGGAATTCAACCGCCAGGCCATCGGCACCGGCCCGTTTCGGATGACCGGCGTGGAAACGACAGAAGGGCAGATCACGGCCGTGACGCTCAAACGGTTCCCGCGTTATTACGGTCAGACGCCCTATCTCGAAAACATGGTCTTGCGCTTCTATCCTACGGCGCGGGCGGCTTTTGAGGCCTATCAGGACGGCGTTGTCGAGGGAGTCGCGCGCATTACCCAGGATGTGCTGCCCCAGGCTTTTGCGGCCGAAAACCTGGAGCTCCATTCGGCGGCGATGTCCGAGATGGTGATGCTCTATTTCAATGAACTGGTGACCGATACGTTGCCTTTCAACACGACGCAGGTGCGGCAGGCGCTGTTTTATGCGTTGGATCGTCAGGCCATTGTAGATAATGCGCTCATGGGACAGGCGCTGATCCCCCAGACTCCATTGCTGCCCGGCACCTGGGCTTATAAGACCGAAGGTGTGCCGACGTACTCTTACGATCCACAGCAGGCGCTTAAATTGCTGGCGGAAGCCGGGTGGCGGCGGCATAACGTCACCGGCATCCTCAACAATGCGAATGGCATGCCGTTGGCGTTTGCGTTGATGGTCGCCAATGACGCGCAGGACCTGGCGGTGGCGCGGGAGATTGTGGCGCAATGGGCGCGCATCGGTGTCTCGGCGACGGTGCAGGCCGTGCCGCCGCTGGCCTTCAGCGGCATCCTGGAATCGCGCAGCTATGACGCCGCGCTGACCCATCTGGTACTTCCCGGCGATCCCGATCCTTATCCGTTCTGGCATGAGACGCAAGCATTGCCCGGTCAGGGGCAGAATTATGCCGGTTTTCAGCATCGCCGCATCAGCGAGGTCATCGAACAGGCGCGGCTGACCGTGGATCCGGCGCAGCGGCTGGCGTTATATCACGAATTCCAGCAGTTGTTTATGACCGAAGTCCCCGCCATCCCCCTGTATGTGCCGGTTTATACGTATGCGATTGATGCGCGCGTCAACGGGGAGCAGTTGGGGCCCTTGATGCGCACGGGGGACCGCTTCCGCACAATTGCGAACTGGTATGTCCTGCAACGTCGGGTTGTGGCCGGCCCGCAACGCGATTAAAAGTTTTCTTGTCTCTAACGTATTTTCGGGTATAATAGCACAGGTTACGTCCACTAAGTTTTTTGGGGAGGAAAAAAAGTATGAGTAAACAATGGGTTTATCTAGCACGCAATGCCAAGGAAGATTACGCTAAAAACTATGGGCACGTGCCCAGCATTGATGAAATGAAGGTGCTGTTTGGCGGCAAAGGCGCCGGACTGATCGAAATGACCTCCGCCCAGGTGCCTGTTCCGCCGACGTTCACTATCACCACCGAAGCCTGTGTGGAATATATGAACACGGGCACGTTCCCGGAGGGGATGTGGGAACAGGCCCTTGAAGCCCTCAAAGATATCGAAGCGCAGACCGGCAAGAAATTCGGCGATCCTCACAATCCATTGCTGGTTTCGGTGCGTTCCGGGGCGCGCACCTCGATGCCGGGGATGATGGATACCGTCCTCAACCTGGGCCTCAACGAAGAGACTCGCGCCGCCCTGGCGCGTCTCACCGGCAACGAATGGTTCTCCTACGACGCTTATCGCCGTTTCATTACGATGTTCTCCGATATCGTGATGGGCTATTCCCGCGATCATTTCGAGAAGAAACTGGACGAGTTGAAGGAAAAAGAAGGCGCCCAAAGCGATGCCGACGTCAGCCTGGAAGGACTCAAATGGCTGGTCGAAGAGTACAAGCGCATGTACAAGGAGCACTTCGGCGAGGATTTCCCCACCGATCCTTACCAGCAGCTTGAAGCCGCTATTAAGGCCGTGTTCAACTCCTGGAATGGCAAACGCGCCGTAGATTATCGCATCCACGAAGGTATCCCGCATGACTGGGGTACCGCTGTCAACGTGTGCACGATGGTGTTCGGCAATATGGGCAACGACAGCGGCACCGGCGTCGCCTTCACCCGTGACCCTGCCACAGGTGAAAAAGTCTTCTACGGCGATTATTTGATCAACGCGCAGGGTGAGGATGTGGTGGCCGGTATTCGTAACACCAAACCCGTCCGCCGTATGGGTGAGGATATGCCGGAAATCTACCAGCAACTGTTGGAGATCACCCAAAACCTGGAACGCCACTACCGCGATATGCAGGACACGGAATTCACCATTGAGCGCGGCAAACTATGGATGTTGCAGACCCGCAACGGCAAGCGCACCTCGCGCGCGGCCATCAAGATCGCCGTGGATATGGCAAACGAGGGCCTCATTACCCGCGAAGAGGCCGTGATGCGCGTGACGCCCAAAGAAGTGGATACCCTCCTGCACCCGCAGTTCGATGCTAAAGACGTGGAGAAGGCCAAAGCGGAAGGCCGCTTGCTGAGCCATATTGGCGTGAATGCCTCGCCCGGCGCGGCGGTGGGGATGCTGGCCTTTGACGCCGACACTGCCGAGGCCTGGAAGAAGGCCGGCAAAGATGTCATCATGATCCGCCCGGAGACCAAGCCGGAAGATGTGCATGGGATGGTGGCTTCTAAGGGGATCCTCACCAGCCGCGGTGGGGCGACGGCGCATGCTGCGGTGGTGGCGCGGCAGTTTGGGATTCCGGCCGTCGTGGGCGCGCGCGACCTGGACATTGATGTCGAGGCCCGTGAAGTGCGCGTCAACGGTATGATTTTGAAGGAAGGCGATTGGGCTTCGCTGGACGGCGCAACCGCCGAAGTGTTTGCCGGAAAGATTGCGTTGACCGAGCCGGATTTTGATAAGGAAGTTGAGCTGCGCACGTTGCTTGAATGGGCCGATGAGATCGCGGCGCGTGATGGCGTGCGGAGCTGGCCGGGCGATTACAAAGGTTTCCCCACCCGAGGTTTGCAGGTCTGGACCAACGCCGACTATCCCAAAGATGCGCGCCGCGCGCGTCTGTACGGTGCGAAGGGCATCGGTTTGTGTCGCACCGAGCACATGTTCTTTGAACAGGAACGTCTACCTTTTGTGCAGCAGATGATCCTCAACGCCGACGCGGCCCAGGCGTTGTTCGACCGCGAGAAACGTCTGCAGACGATCCTCAACACCGGCAAGGAAGAGGGCGCAAATATCACAGATGACCGGCGCGCCGAAGTCGAGGAAGACCTGGCAGCCGTGCGCGCCGAAATCGCCGCGTCCGAGGCGGTCAAAGTTTACCGTGACGCCCTGGCGCATCTGCTCCCCTCGCAGCGTTCGGACTTCTACGGCTTGTTCGAGGCGATGGATGGTTATCCGGTCATCATTCGCCTGATTGATCCACCGCTGCATGAATTCCTGCCGGGCCAGGCCGAACTGATTGCGCGCGTGACCCTTATGGAGGCCAAGGGGCTGACGGAGATGGTGGATGATAAGGGCGTCGTCCATTACCTTGAAGAGGAAAAAATGCTCCTGGCGGCGGTGGAGAAGATGCACGAAGCCAACCCGATGATGGGCCTGCGCGGTATTCGTCTGGGCATCACTTACCCCGACATCACCAAGATGCAGGTACGCGCCATCTTCGAGGCGGCCTGTGACGCGACCCTCAAGGGCATTGCGGTGCACCCGGAGGTGATGATCCCCTTGACCGGCCACGTGAATGAGCTGGCCGTCGTCCAGGAGGAACTGGAAGCTGTCGCCAAGCAGGTCATGGCCGAGAAGGGCGTCCAGGTTGATTACAAGTTCGGGACGATGATCGAAATCCCGCGCGCAGCGTTGACCTCGTCCGAGATTGCCCGGTACGCACAGTTCTACTCTTTCGGCACCAACGACTTGACGCAGATGACCTACGGCTACAGCCGTGATGATGCCGAGCGGCGCTTCCTGGCGAAGTATGTCGAGACCGGCATCTTGCCCAACAACCCGTTCCAGCAGTTGGACCGCGACGGCGTGGGCAAGCTGATGCAGATGTGTGTGCGCGACGGTCGGCAGACGCGCCCGGGTCTGGAGTGCGGCATCTGCGGTGAGCATGGCGGCGATCCTTCGTCTATCGAGTTCTGCCACCTGGTGGGTTTGAACTACGTTTCCTGCTCACCGTTCCGTGTGCCGGTCGCGCGCCTGGCGGCGGCGCAGGCCGTTCTCAAGCACAGCTAAGTCGCGGAACGCTTGATTGGCTCAAGACAAGCAGCGCTCTGAGATAGGGCGCTGCTTGTTGTTCTCTTGGAAAGGGATTCGGGACTAGGGATTAGGGGTGAGACAGTGTCCTGATCCTCAATCCCCAATCCCTATTTTGTTAAGGAGATGCGCATGGCCGAGCCGGATTGGGAAGGGGCGAAAGTGTATGTATTCACATTGCTAGAGCGGGGGCTGGCTTCTGACCTGTATTATCACGGCATTCATCACACCCGCGACGATGTGCTGCCGGCGGTGGAACGTTTGGCGGCGCTTGCGAGTGTGGGCGACACCAACTTGCTGCTGTTGCGCACGGCGGCCTTGTATCATGATACCGGCTACATCGAGCAATACACAAACAATGAACCTGTGGGGGCGCGCATCGCCCAGGAGACACTGGTGAATTTCGGTTATTCTCCTGACCAGGTTGAGATTATCGTCCAGATGATCCTGGCGACGCGGATGCCCCAAACGCCACAAAATTTCCTGGAAGCTCTGCTCTGCGACGCCGACCTCGATTCCCTGGGGCGCGAGGATTACCTCGAAACCAGCCTTAACCTGCGCGCGGAGCTGGCCGTATACGGCACGCCGATCCCGCTTCAGGTGTGGTATCGGCGACAGTTGAATTTTCTATCGTCACATACTTATTTTACCGAAGTCGCACGCACGCTGCGCGACGCCGGAAAACAGGCGAATATCCGGCTGCTCAAAGAGCTGCTTGCGGCCTTGGACCCTCAACCTTGAAGCGGCAACGTGAACATGAATTTGCTGCCGATGCCGTTGTCGCCGGTTTCCACCCAGATCTCGCCTCCATGTGCGCGGACGACCAGATAACAGAAACGTAACCCCAATCCAAATCCCTGGCGGCGACGCTCCGTGCCGGATATTTGTACAAAACGGTCGAAGATGTGTCCCCGTTCTTCCGGTGGAATCCCTGGCCCGGTGTCGTTGACGCTCACAACGACACGTTCATTTTGCAGCGCAACGGCAATGGTGATGTCGCCGTGGGGGGCATATTTGAGCGCGTTGTCCATCAGATTGTACAGCACCCGCTCGAGCAGCTCTGCGTCTATTAACAGGGGCGGTAAGTCAGGGGCAACGTGGGTGAGCAATCTGGCATTGCGCTGCGTTGCCAACGGCGTCAATGCGACGACGGCTTTGTGGATCAAGCCAGCTAAATCCGTCGGTTGTGGATTCAAAGGCATTTCTCCGGCTTCTAACCGCGATGTGTCGAGCAACGTGTCAATCAGACGACGCATACGACTGTAGGCTGAACGTCCTACCTCAAGGAGTTGTTGATTTTCGGCGCGCACTTCCGGCGGCATTGTCACTTCAAGCATCTCAAGAACGTTGATGAGGATGTTGAGCGGGTTGCGCAGGTCGTGGACGATGAGGTCCACCGTCTCCTGACGCATCTGCTGGATGGCGAGCAGTTCTTCTTCCCTGGTTTTGAGGTCCGAAATCTGCTTTGTTAATTGACAGCCGGTCCGGGTTGTGGTGTCGCGGATGGTATCGGCGGTGCGCAATCGCGCGCTGAGGATGGCCATGATGTCGGTACTGGCAGAGGGACTTTCGCTGAGCAGGCGCACAAAGTCGTCCTGATGGATTTGGAGCAATCGCAAATCCGTCAGAGCGATGACCGACGCCGAGCGCGGTTGATTTTCGAGCAGCGCCATTTCTCCCAGAATGTCCCCCGGCCCACGAAAGCCCAGAATGGTGGGTGATTCCAGGGTTCCCTTCATAACAAGAGCACGTCCAGACCACACCAGGTAGGCGATGTTACCTGGGTCACCTTCCCGGAAGATCACCTCGCCGGGCGCGAAGATGTGTTCGGTCATCGTCTGCGTCAGCGCCGCGCGGGTTTCGTGGGGTATCAGACGTAAGAGGTGCGTATTCTCCTCTGTCACCGTGGGGGTATCTACTGCCTCGGCGTGAGTGGATAATAAATGCTCAAGTTCTGCTGGTGTGAGTTTGTCCGGCAACATGATCGTCTCCCTGGAAAGGCGTTGGAACGTTTGAACGTTAGCACGTTAGAAGGTTAGTACGGTTAAGTTGACAGAATTTTTGCTCCGTGTGCTCAGGGTGTTGTCTGCGCCAGGCGCGCGTTGATCTCCTGGTTGACCCTCACATTTTCCAGGAAAATTTTGCGATCTGCGGGGTCTTGCAGCCGGTTGGCCTGCGCCTGCATCTCATCATAAGCGGCTTGCAGGAAGGTAGCGGCTTCCGGCGAACCGAGCGCTGTGAGCACGACGGCATGGTTTAAGGCGATCTTTTGCGCCTCTTCGACATCCTTCTGCCGCGCCAACAGCGTCACCGCGCGCTGTGAGGCTTCCAATGCCTCTTCCAGTTTTCCCTGTCCCAGGTAAGCGCGGCCCAGATACGACAGGTTTTCGATAATTTCCGCTTTGAGCACCAGTTTTTCATTCAGATCGAGCGCTTGCTTCAGGTGCTCTTCGGCTTCTGTCCATTGTTCGCGGCGCAAGGCCAACAGCCCCATCCCCTGGTGATAGTAGCTGATGAGGCGGGCATTGTTGGGCACCTGGTCCCATAGGGTGTGGCAGGCCTGCAACGCTGCTTCGGCCAGCGCGTCGCGTCCCTGGTCAAGGTAGATCATGGCTATATAGAAGTGGGCAAAACCCTGACCGGTGAGGTCGTTGTTTTGACGCTTCAGCGCCAGGGACTTCTCAAAGGTATCCGGGGCGCGCGTATAAGCGCCCATGCGCCATTGCACACGCGCCAGGTTGGTCAGGTGAATCCCCGCCTGGAAGGTATCGCCCCGCGACTCGGCCAGTTCGAGCGCCCGCGTGTGTTGGCGGATGGCCTCGTCGTAGTGGGCTTGCTTGAGCGCCACCATGCCGATGTACATCACGCTCCAGCCGAGGTTGGCGAGGTCGCCGTTGGCTTCGTACAGGGCCGCAGCGCTTTCCAGGGCCGTTTTCGCCTGTTCGTAATTGCCGATCTCGTAGGCGATGACGCCGATTTGATACAAGGCGTTGGCCTGTCCGGCCTGGTCGCCGAGTTTCTTTTGATGTTCCAGCAAGTCGTGATAACGTTCGATGGCGGTCAGGTTGGCATACTCATCGCGGGCGCGTTTGGCGGCCATTTCAAGGTACTTGATGGCGTTCTCATCGTCGTCGCTGCGATGGTAATGATGTGCCAGGATGTCGCAGTGCTGTTCGAGCTTGTCGGCGTAGAGTGTCTCCAGCGTTCTGGCAATTTCAAGATGGAACTCGCGGCGATGTCTGGAAAGCAGACTGTTGTAGGCGGCTTCGTGGATCAGGGTATCGGGGAAGATGTAATCCGCGTCGGGAGCGTTTTCGGGACGCAACAGGCCATCGCGTTCCAACTGCGCCAGCCAGGCGTCAAGTTGTTCATCGGCCTTCGCCAGCTCGCGGAATACCGCCAATTGGAATTGCCGCCCGATCACGGCCGCTTTTTGTAGCGCCTGGCGGCTGTCCTCGGTCAGCCGATCAATGCGCGCGGCAATCGCGGCCTGCAAGGTATTCGGCACCTGAAGTCTGGTGGTCTTGCTCGGGTCCACTTTCCACAGGCCGGGATGTTCTGCATCCTGGTAGACCGCGCCGCTGTCAATCAAACTGCGGACGACTTCTTCCAGGTAGAAAGGATTGCCGGCCGCCTTGTCCAGGATTTGTTCAACGATCAGCGGGTCGAACTCCGCGCCGGGCAGGAGCGCTTCCAGGAGCCGCTCCGCATCGGCTCTGGAGAGCGGCGTGAGCGTGATTTCGGTGTAACGATGCGGATAACCGTTGGCGGCGGCGTCGCGCAACTGCCAGCAGCCTTTATCGCGCAGCACCCGGAAGTTGAAAATGAACATAATCGCGGCGTAATCGGCGGCCTCGAGAAGATTCTCAAACAGCGCCAGCGAAGCCTCATCGGCCCAATGCAGATCATCCAGGGCGATGACCATAGGATGCTGGCGCGCCAGGCCGGTGAAGAACTTCGTCGCGGCCCAAAAGGCCTGTTTCTGACGGATTTTGGGCGCCATTTCCTTAACCCAGGCCCATTCTTCGCCGAGTTCCAGCCCCATAATGTGCGCCAGGAAGGGGATGGCGTCCATCGCTTCATCCTTCATCAACGTTTCGCCATGTTCCCATAAGGCATAGAGAATGTCTTCCTCGCTGGCGTCGGGGGCCAACCGCAAAGCCGCGCGTAACACTTGCGCCGCCAGCCAGTAGCTCATTGGCTCGCTGAAGGACATCGCCTGACCTTCTACCCAGACGAGGTCGGCGGCGTTCTCTTGCGCGAGCAACCAGGCTTTCAGGTCACGCTTGAGGCGGGATTTACCCAGGCCGCTGTCGCCCAACAAGGTGATGATCTGCCCGCGTCGGTTGCGCAGCAGGTCGCCAGCGCGTTCCTGGAGCGTCTTGAACGCCGTATCCCGGCCGATGAGCGGCGCGGCCGCGCCCCCCAGCCCACGCGTCGCCCCGATCTCCGCGCGTCTTCCTAACACTTCGTAGGTGGGGATGACGATCTGTTTGCCCTTGACGCGCAGGTCAAAGCGGTCGCTGAGATTAAAGTAAGCGCGCGCATGCTCGGCGGTTTTGTTGCTGATGTAGATGCTGCCCCACTTGGCATAGGACATTAAACGCGCTGCCATGTTGATATCGTCGCCCATCAACGTATATTCCTGGCGCAGGTCCAGCGCCCCGGCATTGCCCGAAAAGAGGAACCCGCTGTTGATACCGATGCGCTGTTCAAATCGGAAGACGCCGACCGGCGTGCGCAGCGCCGCAAAGCGTTTGCGCACGATCTGTTGCATATCCAGCGCCGCGTAGACGGCGAGCACCGGGTCATCATCGTGGGCGATGGGCGCGCCGAAGAAGATGACCAGCCGGTCGCCGATGGCGTACTGATCCATACGCGCCAACGTGCCGCCGTAGCCTCTTACGACATCCACCATAGCTGTGTAGTAATCGTTAAGATGTTTGGTGATGAGGTCAGGGTAGGCGTCGCCCAGTTTGTTGATCAGATCGCTCATCCCTTTATAGTTGACGAACATGGAAGTGACCGGGCGGTATTCCGGGACAATCCGCGGGTCGCCGGGATTGTCTTTGATGCGGGCGACGAGTTCATCGGCCAGGTAAGGGGTGAGCTGATCCAGACGCTGCACCAGGTAGGCGATCTGCTGCTGTAAATCGCCTTCTGGCGGCTCCTGCCAGACCGTGTGCCCCAGCGCGCTGAGGTCGGCCGGCGGCGCGGCAACAAGCCTGACGTATGCCTCGTCCGGCTCTTTGGTGACCGGGGCCACCGTAATCAAGTCGCCGAGAAGGGCGTAGGTGCTTTGGGTCATCGCGGCTTCGCCGGGATTGGCATGCCCTTCGGCTTCTTCCGCCAGGTTGACGGTAGTGCCGGTGGTGACGTAAGCCATGAGGCCGTTGCTGTCGTTGTGGCGCGGGTTGGGCGGGACGCCGATGTGCGCTGCGAAGTACGGCCCGGCGGAGATGCCACACTTGATTTGCAGCGCGCGCTTTTGCCCGGCGGCTTCGATGGCGGCAAATTGGTCTTGCTTCATCACTTCCAGCATTGCCAATGCCGTCTGGCAAGCCTTGAGGGCGCCGGCGCGCATTTCGTCATCGTCTTGGGCCGGGAAAACGCCCAGCAGTGCGTCGCCGCCGAATTTGAGCAGCACGCCGCCGTGGTCAAAGAGCACGCGCACCAGCTCGGTGAACAGGTGGTCCACGATTTCGGCGATGCGCTCCGCGCCGTCCTCGGCATCTTTGAGGGCCTCGGAGAGCGGGGTGAAGCCGGAAACGTCGCCGAAGATGAATACGCCGCGTTCTATCCCGCCGCGCGGCACACCGACAGGCTGGGGATGCATCCACACGGGCTGCGGCAGATAGGTTTTCACCGTCCTGAGCAGACTTGCCAGATGGTCGCGTATAGCGATGAAGTCACGCTCTTTGGGCCGGCGTTCCAGCGGTTCGTAGAGGGCGGCAGGAAGGTAGGGTTGCAGCGCCGGGCGCAGTTCTTCGAGCGGGCGCGCTTCAGGAAGCGGCAGACTGACGGTAGGCGCAGGTGTCGCCGCCGGTGCGGGTGGGGGGATGGCAGCCGGCGGTATGACGGGTGACGCCGCCGGTGGAGTTACCGGTGTCATGACCGGTTGTGGTGCAGGCACAATCGCCGGTTGCGGCGGCTGAACCGGCATTGCAGGCGCCATAGCGGGTTGCGGTTGCCCCACAGCGACGCCGCCGGCCTGGCTCACGAACGCGCCGCAGTGCGTGCAATAACGCGCCTGTGGCGGGAGCAGGGTATGGCACACGCTACACACAGTGCCGACGACCAGCTGCAGGCCGCACCCCATACAAAAGCGCGCCTGCGTCGGATTGATGGTTCCACATACAGGACATGGCATAGTGAAATCCCCTTTCAATATACTTCATTGCCACAGCGGCGGTTTGGGATCATATTTGCCATTCCAAATATATCCCTTTATCAAGAAGCCCAAAGCTCGTCTTCTGGCAGAGCCGTGTAACCACGCTCTGCAAAGAAATCGTTCATAAGTGCTGATTCCACTTGCGGAAATTCTTTGCGAAAACTGGATGCCAATTGAGAAATGAGCTGGGGGGCTAACTCGTAAGCGAATTTGCCGCACAGACATTTTTCATTAAAGAACATTGAAAATGGGAGTCAACTTGACTCTGGCGCGATCTGCTCCAAAAATGCAGCAAAAGCAATTAACTCAGTGCGCAGCCGATCCCATAAAAGGGGACAATCACTCCAGCAGCCCCTGCATCTTAGCTGGTACGAGGTTGGTGGCATAGACATTTCGCACAAGATGTCGGAAGCGGCGATACTCATCAAGTCCTGCTGCCACAGCTGCACTGATCATTGCCGGACGAACGTTCACTACCTCCTGAGCCATTTGGTTGATCAAATTCTGGTGCCAGAACTCGCCATTGGGCACGGATTGATCTATGTGCCGCGCTGTCAATTCGAATAAACGCCCAACTTCCGAATAGAAACTGTGTAGATTCAGGGCGACAGCATCCAGGTAGTAATCCTGGTCGGCGGATACCTTGCTACGTCCCCGGACAGTAATTGCGCGCGCCACCGCACGATCGAGATCGGCAATTTCATCGCGGATACGCACAGCTAGCACGATCTCGGAGCTGGTCATAGCGGCACCCCGGTGCGTTCGATGGCATTGCGCAACGATTCGCGCGCAGTTTCCATCTCAATCAGGCCTACAGGCCGGTCGCCGATGATTTCCTCGGCATCACGCCACGCTTGCCAGATGGTATCACCGGCCAGTCCTTCCACTGCCAGGTCAACATCCGAATCGGCGACGTACCATGCTGCGTGAGCTAAAGACCCGAACAAGATCACCCGTTTTGCCCCATAGCGCGTTCTCAGTGTTTCCGCCGCGCTGTGCACGCGTTTCAAAAGCTCGTCTTGCGCCGTGACATCTGCAGCCGCCGCACTTGCTGCGGCCCGATGCCGGGCCGCAGCGCGGTAGCGTTCTATGTCCGCAGGGGTCAATTGAGAAGTCACATCCATATTACCACACGTCCTTTTTCAGAGTGCTTTTTGATGTGCTTGTCTTCATGATAGGAGTTACGCACTTCGCCATTTTCTGATAGGGATTAACAGGATTTTCAGGATTAAAGAAGGCTTTGTAGGAGCTTTTTCATCCTGTCAATCCTGTCCAAAGAAACGCACCGCGTAACGGTCACATTCAGCCGCGCCGCGTGTGCGACGTAATACCTTCGAGTAAAGACACCTGGTAACGTGCAGCCGACGCCGCCAGCAGGCCGCGCAAGCGGCGTCGGCTGTAATGGATGTTAGCCGCTCTATTATTTGTGATACGACTAATTACGAGAACCGTTAAGATTACAATCAAATTCTATCGTGTCATAATGAATTCCGAATACTGTATAGGCGTGTACTTTGCCGATAAATGGGTAACGGCACCCATCCTGTTGAAACGGTTCTATTTCAGTTACTTGTACAGCAGTGCAAATGAATGTTTCTGGCCCACTGCACGCCAAAAGTTGCGCGTACATATGCATCCAGCCTGCATATTCGCGTGCCTCACCTTCATAGATTTCGACGCCACTACGAATCAGTAAACGAGGCAGGCATTCGGCCAGTGCCACCAATAAGAGGAAAGAGAGTACTCCCAGATATATTTTCTTTTTTTCATTGCATTACTCCACTTACAATTAATTATTTCTAGCCGCAATAGGCAAATATGCAAAGTGTATTTGCCATTCAAAAGTTCCAGGAATAGGATCGATAGTGTAAGGCGCATAAATATCACGATGTTGATCACCAAAAACACACCGAGTTGTATAACAATTGGTTGGGGTACGATGTCCTAGTTGAGCTTGAAGAAATCCATTATCTGTAGTGGCCGTTCCGTTAGCCGCACGAATGTAATATGAATACCAAGTATTATGAACAATACTATCTGCTTCTGCACATCCTATGGTAAAGGACTTCAAGTAATCAGGGTCTCCAAAGCGAGTATCAAGATATGGGCTTGGCAAATTGCTATTCCAATAAGAAATAGTGGGAACGCCATTGAGGCTCTGAGCATCTGTCAGGTAGGTTCCTGGGCCATATCGACTGCCAGAACTGTTATTCAAGAACAAATCATGTTCATAAGCAGAATTTGCATCAAAACCAGAAAGGTTTGCTGCGGAAGCCCAATACATACGATTATCAATATAGCGTTCTCCTGGGTATAAATCAGATGGATAAATATCTACGACACCACGAGTTGGCATCCATTGGTTCGCAGGAACTGCCGCCACATTCGAAGAGAGTTGAGTCTGAGTACTTTCCAAGAGACGGTAATGAACATCAATACTTGATACATACTCTACATCGGACATTGCCATTACTTCAACCTCAGCACCTTCGACTAGAACGCTAACAACATCTACTTGAGGACAAAAGCCTGTATTCCAGCAATCCGCATATTCTTCAAAGTCCAGACTTGCTTTCTCGATATTTTAAATGTAAATTTGCAATGCTCTCGTGGATTCATAATCCAGTTTGGCATTTAGGAGCATATTTCCTGAGGTTTGCATATTGTCTTGTAACATACCCGCATAAGATTTCCAATACAAGTCATTCAAAAGATTGCTCTCAGTCAAATAATCCACATTATTTGGATTTACAATGTATCCGTCAAAGAAAGTTTGATCACCCATTTTGTACTCTCTATGAAAAGCTCGTAATTCAAGATGATGTATTTGAAGTTCAGGAACAACAGAATCAATCGCAACTGGACTCCTGAAATAAATCATAGCTTCAATACTATCATTTTGTTTCGCCTTTGTTACTTCAGTGTAGTTGTTATACAATCCACTCAGGATAAGCAATGTTGCCATAATCAAACTCGATTTTTTGTACGTATAGCTCCTCCCATTTTTCCTAACTCATTTTGATGCAAAACATGCGGCTAACTACTATTCATGATACCATGTTCTGGTTCAAATAGATGCATTGCGTTCAGTTTTTGTTTTTCTCAATGACTCCTTACTTACGCCGACGCAAGGTGCTCGCCTTGTTCTGCAGGGTCTGGAAGTAATCGGTCTCGGTGATCTCTTCGAGTTGTTTCTGGCGTTTGGCCTCGTTGATTTCGATACGCAGCTCCTCGACTTGCCGGCGCAGGTCTTCTTCACGTTGCTGGACCCGGGCAGCCATCTGGGCGAATTCGGCGGCCAGGGCTTCGACGGAGCGATCCTGATAGTCCTTGCTGGCGGCAAACGTGCGGTCGTACTGACCGGCGGCGACGCGCTGAATCCATTCGCGCACCTCGGCCAGGAACTCGGTGGTGTAGCGGATGCGGTCGTTCAGCCCGGCCATGACGGCGAACGCCATATCGGGATAGGCGCGCAGCAGCCGCCGGAAATCGTCGCCGGTCAGCACCAGGACCTCGCTGGGTTCCAGGGCGCGCGCGCTTAGCGAGCGGGGTTGGTTATCTATGATTGCCATTTCACCGAGGGCTTCGTTAGCCTCGAAAATGCGAATGGGGTGTTCTTCGCCGGGCCTGGCGGCGTCCGGCGTGAAGATGGCGATCCGTCCGCTGCGCACGATGTACATCTCATCGCCGGGGTCGCCGCGCGCGAAGAGGACTTCGCCGGCCGCCAGGGTGCGGGACTTGAGCGTGGCGGCAATATCGTCGAGTGCATCATCCGGCAGACGATTGAATAAAAGAATGTGCTTAAGTTGAGTGGTCTCGAGCATCGTGATCTCCTTGGGTAAAACGTTGGAACGTTAGAACGTTGGAACGTTTTAATTGTAGCTCAGAATGGGAATAATAACAGGATGCGGCAGGCATCGTCGTAGGCTTGCCAGCGCCAGGCGGGCCAATCTGCGGCTGTGCCGTTGGCGACGCTGTCCAGCACCATACGAACGGTCTCGCTATCCACACGGTAGGCTTCATCGGCGCTTTCGAGCAGCGCGAGCGCCGTTTCGAGGGCCGCGCGCGCTGCTGCAGGGTCTCCGGTGCGCCAGAAGGCTTCGGCCTGACGGTAGCGCGCCAGAGCCAGGCCGGGCGCATCGTTTTGCTGCTCCCAGATTACGGCAGCGGTCTCGTACTGCGTCAATGCCGCCGCAACGTCGTCGTCTTGCAGCGCGCGATCTCCCTGACGGCAGGCTATGAGCGCGGCGCCGTCGCCGAGGTCGAGCGCCAGATACGCGCGTCGCGCCGTCTCCCATTCGCCGGCAAAGTCGGCGAGTAGCGCGGCGACGCCGGCGGCCCAACGTCCCGTTGGGGCGGCGACTAACCTACGCGCATGGTCAATCCACTCGCACACGGCGGGATCGCCCTTGCGCCACAGCAGCCACGCAAGAATCGCGCTGGCGGCCAGGGCCTCGCCCACCGCCGCAAGCGACCACGCTTGCCGGGCGCACTGCTCGGCCGCGACGGCCTGTCCCTGGGGTGGGAGCGCCAGCGCCAACCGCAAGAGCAGGGGCGCGGGCGTTTCGGAAGCCGCGATCTGGCGGGCCAGCGTGTAATGCTCTGCCGCCACCGCAAAGTCGCCGGTCAGCAGGGCTACATCGCCCAATCCGGTATGCCCGTGAATCCGCAGGGCTGTTCCATCCATAGTCGTTGTCGCATCGTCCAACCGATCGAGCATCTCCAGAGCGCGCCGATAGCAAGCGGCGGCCTGAGGGAAGGCGTAACGCTGCCGGGCTTTGTCGCCGGCAATGAGGATGTAGCGCGCCGCCGACAACCAGCGTTGCGCCGCCGCGTAGTGGTGCGCCAGCAGTTCGGCGTACTCGGTAAGTTGGGCAGCGTAGCGTTGTTCCAGGTATTCGGCCAACCGGGCGTGTTGCGCGCGGCGTTTGGCAAAGGGCTGGCTGTTGTAGACGAACTCGCGGGTCAGCGTTTGGCGGAAGGCGTATAGCGTGTCGTGGCCGGGAGCCCGGCGGACGGTCAGGCGCGCGTTCTCCAGGCCGGCGAGGGACGCGCCGAGGTAGGCGTCGTCGGTTTGGGTTTCTGCCAGCGGTCGCAAATCGCTCGTGTAGAAATCATCGCCGACGATGGAGGCATCTTTGGCGGCGACACGCTCGCTGTGCGGCAGGCTGTCCACGCGGCTGATGATCAACTCTTGCAGGGCGCTTGAGCTTTGCAGGGCGGCGGCGATGGCTTCCGGGGTTGCTTGACCGGTGCGCTGCATCCAACGGACGATTTCTTCAATGAGGAGGGGGTTGCCACCACTGTGGGTGTGGATGGCAGCGCAGAGCGACTCGAAGGCTGCGGCATCATCGGTTATGGGAAGCGGCGTCTCGCCCTCGGCTTGCAACAGGTGGGCGACGAGCGCGCACGTCTCGGCGACATTCAACGGGCCAAGCTGTAGCATCTCCTCCGCAAGTGTCAACGGATGAAACGGAGTGGAAGGAGAAATGCGTTCAAGTTCGTTCGATGGGTTGCCGATTTCGGAGGCCGTCTCGCCTTCGGTGCGCTGCGTCAGCAAGATGAACACGGGCCAGGATGCGATCTGGGTCTTGAGATGGGCTAATGCAGCCTGGGATAATTCGTCCATCCATTGGATGTTCTCAAACAGCAGCAGCAGCGGCGCGCGCCGCGCCAGAGATTCCACCAGCGCGCCGAGCGCCGTGAAGAGGCGTTCCTTCTCACGGGCGGCCACGCGCGCTTCGAGCTGTTGCCACATCTGTCCGCTCTGCGCTTTTTGGCGTTCTTGCGCCAGCTTCCAGAGATTCGCGCCCGGCGGTTTTGCCGGCGCGGCCGTCACCTTCTGGCCTAACTGGGCGAAGAGGCCGGGGCGTTTGGCCGGTTCGGCGGCTTCCGGCGTGGGCGCCGCCGGCGGGATGAAGGTGGGTGGGGTGGGGTTCTTCAGGCCGAGGAGGAGGAAAAGCGGGTCAGCAATGTTATTTTGGGTCAAGGCATTGTCCGTCAACCAGCGATGCAGCTTTGCGGCGCGCTGTTGCGCGTCCTCGTCGGCTTTGAAGTCGCATATCGCCTGAAGCAACGTGATCCAGGCATAATAGGGCGTTTCGGCGGTGTAGGCATGACATTCGCTGATGAACACCTGCGCCCCCACGGCGACGGCGTAGGCCGCCAGCGTATCGGCGAGATGACTTTTGCCAATACCCGCCGGGCCTTGTATCATCAGCAGGTTGCCGTTTCCGGTGAACGCCCGTTCCAGGTGGCCCCGCGCGGCCTCAAGTTCGGCCTGGCGACCAAAGAGCGGGCGCAGGTTGCGCAGCCGCCCATCCAGCAGTTTTTCGTCGGCGAGGCCGTCCACCTGGTAGATGGGGATGGGGTAACTCTTGCCCTTGACGCGGATAGGAGGCAGCGCGGTGATAGCGAAATGTGCGGCGACTTTTGCGTATACCGATGGCGCGAGCAAAATCTGCCCGGGCGCAGCCGCCGACATCAATCGCGCCGCCAGGTTCACATCGTCGCCCATCACCGTGTACTCGCGGCGCAAGCGCGACCCGGCCTGTCCGGCGAAGGTCAACCCGTGGGTGATGCCGATCCGCTGTTGGATGGCGACGGTGGAGAGAATACGCTGCCAGCGCACGTTGAGCGCCGTCAACGCCTGCTGCATCTCCAGCGCGGCGCGCGTCCCGCGTTCGGGGTCGTCTTCGTGGGCGACCGGCGCGCCGAAGAGCATCAGGACTTTGGAGCCTTTGCTGTAGGGATCAATGCGGGTGATGACGCCGTCATAGTGTGCGACGGCGGCCTGTACGCTGTTGAAATACTCGCTCAGCGTGCGGGTGAGGGAGGCCAGGTTGGCGTCATCGCCGGGCGGCAGGCCGGCAAGCCAATCCTCGAAGCCGGTGACGTTGGCAAACAGTACCGTCGTCCAGCGGTATTCGCTTTCCAGGCGGCGTTGCGCCGCGGTTTTGATGATGCGCTCGCTTAGCTCCTGGGGTAAATACGGGGAAATGGCGCGAATCTGGTCTATCAGCACCTGCATATCGGCGGCCATGTCTGCCGGGGAGAATTGCCACCCCTCGGCGGCACGGGTGGGTTGCGTCTCGGCGCGGACTTCGTAATCGTCCAGCGGCTCCCCGGCCGTCTCCTGCAGGACAAAGAAGCCGTTGCCCAGGTCGTTCCACGCCGTTGGCGGCAGTTGGCGGGCCGTGGCGTTGTCGCTGACAATTTGGCCGGCGGTGGATGCGCCCTCCGCACCCATTGCCCGGGCGACGGTGGGGCCGAGAATCACATACTCCATGCGTTTGGCGGAGCCGACGCTCAAGGCGGCGAATGGGCCACTGCTGAGGCCGATCTTCATTTTGAGGCTCACCGCGCCCATCGGCGTAGGAATGACGGCGAAGTCGGCCATCGCCCGCATCATCCGGCGCGCAGCGCGCACGGCCCAACACGCCTGCTCACCTTCCTCCTGGGCAGGGAAATAGGCAAAGAGCGCGTCGCCGGCGAACTTGAGGAGCACGCCGCCCGACGCCGCCAGGATGTCGAGCATACGCTCGAAGTAGCGGTTGATGGCCAGGGTGAGTTGTTCGGTGCCTTCCTGTCCCTGGTTCGCCAACCGTTCTGAGAGTGCCGTAAAGCCGCTCACGTCGGAGAACAGCAGGCTGCCGTCGAGCCAACGGCCATACACGTCGCCGACAACGGGCCGGCGTATCTTTTCCTGCGCCAGGTGCGCGGGGATGTAGGTCGAGAGCAGATGGCGCACGGAACGCAGGCGCGTCAGGACTGCAAGCCAGTCGCGCCGATTGAAAGGCCGGTCGAGAATCCGCTGGAGCAGCTCTAGGGGAACGTAGTCGCCGAGGTCGGCAGGCAATGCTACCGCGCCGCGGGACTCGGACTCGGTCATCTCACTGCGGGGCCTCGTTCCCCGTTTTTGCCGTTTGCGCCTGAACCTGTCCGAAGATATTGCGTGTGGGCGGCGCGGCCGCGTCACGCCGGGGAGCCGTCAACATGCGGACCCACTTCTGGGTATCGGCGGGGCCGGTTTGCGCGGCGACGGCTTCCAGACGCGCCCACACATTGAGCGCGCCCTCCGGGAAGACGGCGCGCACGTAGGCCATCACGTAAGGCCCAATGTCCTTACGCAGGCGCTCCATTTCAGCCTGCATTTGGGCGATTTCCTGAGCCAGTTGTTCCTTCTGCTTGGGGTCGGTGAGCTTTTCCTGGACTTTACGGCGGATGCCCAACTGCGCCTGGCGCAACACCAGGTTCATCACCTGCTCGGTCTTCTGCGGGAACTGCTTGGCGATTGGTTCCAGCAGCTCCTCAAGCGAGCTATAGGCCTGCGCAGCGCGCATTTCCGCGCCACTGACGCCGACTTTGCGATCCAGGGTCTCGGCAAGCCATTGCTTTTGTTCGCGTAGTCCTAAAGCGATGACATAGGCGATCAATCCCACCCCGGCAAATCCAATGGCGATGGGAATGATAGACTCCAGCGTCAGCGAGAGCACGCCGGACTGAACCACGCCGTTAAACGCAGCATGGAGCAGCATAGCGGCAAGCCATCCGCCGAACAGTCCCAAACTCTTGCCGCCGCGCTGCTGGAAGCGTACCCGTCCGATAGCGACGCCCACCAGGCCGGCAGCCGTGCCATGCATCAGGCAAGTGGAAAAAGCACGTGATACCGCCAGTCCAACGCCCATACGGGGATTCTGGCTGAGGTAGATGAAGTTCTCGACGATGGAGAAGCCGATACCCGAGGCAAAGCCGTAGATGGCCCCGTCCACGAAATAGGTAAATTCGGGCCGCCGCGAGACATACAGCAGCCCAAGCGATTTCGTCAATTCCTCGGCGATGGGCGCGAAGAGCACGTAGAGCAGGAGGATGTTCCAGCCGTATTTCACAATCGTGGGATAGGCGACGTAGCTGTTAAACAGGAACGCCAGGCCGACGCCGCCGAGCGCGCCCCAGGCAAAGCAGAGCAACACCAGGCGAAAGGTGCGCGAGGCGTACAGATCCTGGGTGTAGATGAGCAGCAGGAATATCGCCGGAATCCCGGCTGCCAGCAGGATCGCCAACAGATTCATGGCTCTTCCTGTTGTGGTTCTTGTGACCCTTTGGTCTTGTCGTCCAACGCGGCCCACAGGCTGCCCGGCACAGCTTGCGGGGCCAGGCGGCCATAACGCACGCGATATTCGCGGGTCATGGGATCGTACTGCAAATACCCTTTTTCGACGAGCAAATCCAGGTCGCGTTGGGTTTCTTCAACAGATTGCTCCACTTGCGCCGCGGCCGCTTCCACAGTGAGGGTTTTCATACGGTTGATGGTCAGCATCAGGGTGCGCAGAGATTTAGGCAGTTCCAGGAGATCGGAGGGTTTGATGCCTTCTTGACGTTCTTCGATTTTCTTTGAGAGTGCACTAAAAATCCCCATGGTCAGACCTCCTAGAAGAACTCCGGCATTTCGATAGGTTCCGGCTGTGGCTGACATTCCCCGCACCACAACACGTTGGAGACGACGACCGCTTTGGGAGTGTCGTTCCTTCCCACGTACATCGCCATAATGGTCGGCAGGGACGTGGAATGATGGGCTTTACAGACACCGCGTCCGCAAAACTTGCATACGCCGATTGCCGGTTCACCGCATTTATGGCAGATCATGGCGGCGCTCCTACACGGCTTTGATGAGCGCGACGACGTTTTGAATGCTGCGGGTGAAGGGGTGATCCGGGTAGCGCAGGGTGAAGATGTCGGAAGATTGCAGGCGCGCCACGTCTTCGGAGAGCGGCAAGATTGCGGCGACTTTGCAGTTGTAGATCGCTTCGACCTGCTTGCGCAGCGCCTCGAAATCGTAGGAGGTCAGGGCTTTGTTGATGACCAGGAACAGGTTGGGCACATCCAACTTGCGCGCCACGTCCACGGTGACGGCTGTGCCCTGGAAATCTTGCTGGTCGGGACGCAGGATGATGATCAACACGTCGGAGATGGCGACGGAGAGCAACGTCTCCTCGTTCAGGCCGGGGTGGGTGTCAATGATCAGATAGTCCAGTTTGAGGCGTTCGATAAGCGCGTTGAAACCGTCGTTGAGCAAACCGACATCGTAGCCTTCGCGGAGGACGCGGGTAATGTCGCCGGCGCGGATGCTGGAAGGGACAAGGTAGATCTCGCCGCCGATGGGGAAGACTTCCCCTTTGCCGATGCGCGCACCGACGGGGTAAGCGGCTTCTTCGATGCTACACTTATCCCAAAGGTAATCGTTCAACGATGTGGTCATTTCCTCCTCATCCATGCCGAAGAGCACATGGATGCCCGGCGAGTTGATGTCGGTATCCACGACGCCGACGCGGTTGCCGTCTTTTGCCAGCAGGGCCGCCACATTGGCCGAGATGTTGGATTTGCCGGTGCCGCCACGGAACGAATGGATTGAAACGATTTTTGCCATGTTGACCTCCTTGAGTGTGTGTCTGATTTAATGATAGTCCATTAATGGATAATATCTATTCGGGCTGGTGCCCTGGGTACATTTTGGGATGAGGGCAGTTTGTTTGAGTTTTCCCCTCTCACCTCCTGCCCCCGCTCTCCCCGCATGCGGGGAGGGGGGATTTCTCAAAGAGGGATTTTGGGCGGCAAAGCCGCCCAAAATCCCCCCAGGAATGTGAATCAGCCCCGGACGCGCAGTTCACGGGCTTTCTGGCGCAAGCCCTGGAAGTAGTCGGATTCGGTGATCTCCGCGACCTGACGCTCCTTCTTGGCCTGGTCAATTTCAATACGCAACTCCTGAATCTGGCGGCGCAGGGCCTGCTCGCGGATGTACGCTTCCAGGGCGGCGACGGCCAGCGAGGAGAACGATTCCATCATCTGTTGCAGGTTCTCGTCAAAAGGAATCCGTTTTTCTGTTCCCGGCTCTTCGGCGTTGATCAGTTGCAGAACGCCCAGGACTTGTCCGGCGCTGTTTTTCAGTGGGATGGTCAGCAGTGACTCGATCTTATAGTCGCCGACGACGGTGCTGGTTTGACCGTGCTGGGGGATGTTGCTGGTTATGCCGGTCAACGCCACTTGCACGGCGACGGAAGGATAGCCGACTTCGGTTGTCCCGTCAAGTGGTTGGGCAATCAACGGCAGCGGCGGGTAGGTGATCGGGTTGTCTGTGGTGCCCCCCATCGCCACATTACGGGTGTCATTGCGCACGATGACAAACTTGAGTTGTTCTCCTTCGATCAGGTAAAGCGTACCGGCATCGGCGTGACAGAAGTTTTTGGCTTCCACCAGCATTTTTTCGAGCAACCGGTTGAAGTCCTTCTCGGTCGTCAGGTCTACGCCGATGGGGATGACGACTTCCAACAGGTCATCGGCGCGTTTTTTCTCCTTGCGCACCTGTTGCAACGTCATCCGCAATTGCGTGGTCATATTGTTGAAGGTCGTCGCCAGCACGCCCACTTCGTCGCGGGATTCCACCTGCGCCTGCGCACCCAGGTCGCCGGCGCGGATGCGCTCGGCCACGTTGGTCAACCGCACAATCGGGCCGGCGATGACCTCGCGGGTGATGAAGGCCATGGCCACGCCGAAAAGCAACGCGAAGATGCCGGCGCCGAGGATGATGCGATTGGTGCGGGTCAGGTCTTGACGCCCGGTCTCCAGATCGGCCGTCAACTGATTTTGCTGGTCGTTGGTCATCTCTTCGAGCAATTGTTTCATCTCATCGGCCAGCGGTACAGCCTGGGTTCTGAAGAGGTACAGGTCTTCACGCCAGCGTTCGCCTTCCAAAGCGGTAAAAATTTTCTCCGGCAGGTTAAGAAATTCCGCCCGGTTTTGCGCAATCGTATCCAGCAGCGCTTGTTGATTTGCGGTAAGCGCGCTGCGTTTGCTTTGCAGGCGTTCCCAGGCGTTCTGGTTATCCACCAGGTTGATCTCGAATTCACCCCGATAGATGCGGTTGCGGGTGGTCGTATAACCGCGCAGCGCCGACAGCATGGCGGCAAAGTTGCCCTGGAATTTTGCCATATCGGCCAGCAACGCCAGGTTTTCTGCCGTCGGCTCACGCTGGCCTTGCAGGTCAATCAGCGTGTTGACGGCGATCAAGACTTCGCCGGCATAGCGGATGCCGTCGGTCGCCAGAATTCGATAGGCTGGTTCGCGGTCGAGCTGATCATCGCGCAGGGCAAACAGCACTTCGGGCAGCGCCGTCCAGCGTTGATAGGCCACTTTCAGCCGAATCAACCGGCGGATGTTGGTTTCGTCCAGATTTTGGAGCTGACCGTAGAGCCGGTTCAGGTCGGCCTCGAAGGCGCGCGACGATTGCGCATAACTTTCGCGGTATGTCTGATCGCCTAACGCCAGATACCCGCGCACATCCGCCAGCATCAGGAGCAGGTCGGCTTGCGCGCGGGAGGCATCCAATGCCGTCGGCGCGCGCACGTCCGTCACGCGGTTGATTTCCTGGGTGGCGCGTTCGCTGCCCAGGTAGCTCACATCCGCGCTCACGAAGATCAGGAGCACCAGCAGGCCGAAGCCGAGGGTCAACTTGCTGCCGATTCGCAGATTTTTGACCAGATGAATGCCGGGCAGTTTTTCGATCCACAGACCGAGTTGCGATTCGGCTATGGCGTTTGTAGGTTTCTTGGTCATGGCGTGCGCCTCCAGTCCTGGATGTTCCAGGTATTCATATCCCATGGCGTCAACTGGATACCGGCGAGGGTTTTGCTGACGCCGATGGCGTCGGCGGTGTGCACCAGCGGGATCATGACCACGTCCTCGATGAGCAGATCGTTCATCGCGATGAACAGTTCCCGACGTTTCTCCGGGTCAAGTTCGGTCGTGGTTTGCCGATACAAGGCATTATAGGTTTCATTGCACCACCGTTCGACGTTCAGGCCGGCCGACCAGTTGTTGGCCTGCTGTGGAATCTGGGCGCAGGTCCAGAATTGCATATAGGGGCCGGGATCGGGGCTGTCGCTGGAGATGCCGAACTTCAGCATGTCCGCCGAAAAACGCAGGAAGTTATCGGGATTGGAGGCCGGATCGTCGCTAAAGATGATGCTGGGGTCCACGATCTTCAGATTCACGTCCACGCCGACATCTTGCAGGTTTTGCTTGATGATCTGTTGCGCTTGCTCCAACGCTGTCCCTTTGGCGGCGGCGGCAGTCTCCAGGACGACTTCCAGTTTGAGTCCGTTGCGGCTGCGCGTGTTGGTAGCGGGGTCTAAAACCCAACCGGCCTCATCCAGCAAGGCGCGGGCCTTTTGCGGATCATAGGTATAGAAGATATTGGGTGAATTGTACTGCAAAGGCGCCACCAGGTTGTTGTAGGTCACGCTGCCCAACGGTCCATAGAGCGCTACGATAGCTTCCCGATCAATCGCATACGCGAACGCCTGGCGCACCCGCTTGTCGCTGAAGAAGGGATGCGGGATGTCCAGGCTCGAACGTTCGCCGTAGGCGCTTGCCTGGCGGGGATCGGTGCGGTTGAGCAGCAGCCGTTCGACGTTGGAGCCGAAATTGGTGAGCAAGACGCCGCGGGTACTGTCCTGATATTTTTCGAGTTCGTCCACCGACAGGGAGCTGAGATAGTAAGCATAATCGGCTTCACCGGCCTCCATCACCATACGCGCGGCTTCGTTGACCGTGCCGCCGCCACGGAGTTCGATGCTGCGGAAGTAAGGTTTGTCCGGGTCGCGGAAGCACGGGTTCGGTTCGTAGACGATCTTGTTCGTCTCCACGATCTGCGTGCCGAGGAGCAGCACCTCTTGCGGCTTGATGCCCGGTGGGACGACGCGGTAGGGCCCGGTGCCGACGGGCAGGGTGTTCGCGGGTGCTTCGCGGGCGTTGGCGCCTTTGTAGGCGGCGAAGACGTGTTGGGGCAGGATGACACCCTGGATGCCGACGAATGGCAGCGCCCAGGCTGGCGTCACGTCCTTGAAGGTAATTTTGACGGTGAGGGAATCCACGACTTCGACGGCCGCCACATTTTCGTAGATGTACGCCGATTGGGCGCCGACTTCTGGATCCACAATATATTCGTAGGTGAATTGGACATCTGCGGCAGTGAAGGGTTCGCCGTCCGACCAGAGAATGTTGGGCTTAAGTTTCCAGGTGACCGATTTACCGTCTTGGGCGACGCCGCCGTTTTCCAGCGACGGAATCTCCAGCGCGAGGAAGGGGACCAGCGCGCCGTTTTCGTCGTAACTGGCGAGGGGTTCGTAGGTGATGCGCGCCGCCTCCCAATCCTTGATGCTCAACGTCAGATGTGGGTTGAGGATGGTGGGCGCTTCCCAATAAATCATCCGCAGCACGTCGCCAACGCCGCGCTGATGAACGACGGTCGGCGTGACGGTCGGCGTGGATGTGGCTTCCTGAAGGGCGTTTTGGCCCTGGCAGGCCGTGAGGCTCAGAAGACTCCCCAGCAACACAAACAATACAACGATTCGGTACTTCCATCTATAGGTCATGTCTGCCGCCTTTGAACGTTAACATATATTGTATGCGCTTTGTCCATATATTCAAATACTCAGAGCATAGGGGGCATATTTCAGGATGGGGGCAGGTTTTTGTGAGTTTTCCCCTCTCACCCCCTGCCCCCGCTCTCCCCGCGCGCGGGGAGAGCGGGGGGATTTCTCAAAGGGGTATTTTGGGCGGCTTCGCCGCCCAAAATACCCCCCTATTTGCCTCCCCCTCCCAAAGGGGACGGGACCGGGGGTGGAGGTGCAAAAGTGTCACGTTAGCCCTCAGCTTCATTGTGAGTTCCAAAACGTTGCCTGAAGCCGGCAATCACCTCTTTTTCCAGCGTATACTGCTCGTTGTGCAGGTCGGCGGCCTCAAACCCCAGAGCTTTGAGCCGCCGATAACGTTGCTCGCTGGCGGCAACGCCGGCCACGCCGAGGGTGGGTTCCAGGTCGGCGTAGCGCGCCAGAAGCAGCGCCGCCAGTACACAACCGGTGATGTCATACGGGTCGCGGCGCAGGTAGCCGATGGGCACATCGCTCCAGGCTTTGAGCACGTAAGCGACTTGCGGGATGGGCGCGGGCGACTTCAAGATTCCGCCCTCGCTGAACAGAATATCGCCCTGGGTCTGCAGGCGGTGCAGCGCCGTCGCCGTCGAGTAACACCGCAGGCTGGAATCGTCCAGGATGAGCGTGCCCGGCCGCACCTGCGCAATATCGAGCACTTCCGGTGTGTTGGTCGCGCCCAGGATCAGCGAGGCGGCGTAAAATGCCTCGGGTACCTGCCGCGAGGATTCAAGCAACCGTACTTCGCCGGTGAAGCCAAAATCGGCGCGGATTTCTTGTTGCACGTCTTCCAGGACGGCGCGTTTTTCGCGCAGGTCGCACAACAGCAGCGTGCGCGGATGCGGCAGCGTGCGCAACATCAGGCGCAGCGCCGCGCGTCCGACGGAGCCTAAGCCGAGCATGCCCACCTGTTCGTCTTCCAGCCGCCGTCCGCTTTCTCGGAGTATCTTTTCGACCGACAGGATCACCGTCGCCGAGGTTGTGGCATGGCCGGTGGTGAGGGCTGGCGCGGCGACAGCCGGGATGGCGCGTCCGTAATCTGTCGCCGAAGGAATCAGCCCGGCCAGCGACACGGCGCGCGCGCCCAGTTGTTCGGCCAGCTTCACCGCCTGCATAATCTGGGCGAGTAAATCTTGCCGGTCTTGATACAACTCGTCTTCAAAGCGCGGCAGCAGGATGATGGCATTGCGCCCCAGCGGCGTTTCGATGACATCGGTGAAAAGCGGCCGCTCCCGAAGCAACTCGCGGAGCAAAACATCGCGCGCCGCCGTCGTGCGGTCAAGATAGCCCAGGGTCGCCGCGTCCACGGGGGCCAACCGTCCGCTGTGGAACAGCGACAGCAGCGGGCGGGGTTCGATGGTCAGATAGGGCAGCATCGCCGGTGCAATGGTCGTCGGCAGGCTGGCTGTCGCCGTCGGTTGTTGTTCCAGCGCGGCAGCCAGCTCGGCGATTGTGGGATGCAGGAAGAGCATTTTGAGCGGCAGGCGCACGTGTAACAGCATCGCAATCCGGGCGATGAGCTGCATGGCTTGCAGCGAGTGACCTCCTAGCTCAAAAAAGTCATCGTGAATGCCCACCCGCGTTACGTGAAATGCCTCGGCCCAGATAGCGGCGAGTTGCTCTTCCAGTACGGTACGCGGCGCAACGTAATCCGTCCTCGCTTCGCGTTGGATGCCTGACACCGCGAGTGTCTGCCGATCTACTTTGCCGGCCGGTGTCAGGGGCAGGGTGTCGTGGATGACAAAACTTGCCGGAATCATATAGGGGGGCAACGTTTGTCTTAATGCCTCGCGCAGATGTTCTCCGGCGACGGAATGTCCGTTGCTGTGGGCGATGTGCGCTACCAGTTGCGTCTGGCCGCCTTCATCAACGGCTGTAACGACGGCAGCAGCGCCAACGCCCGGCTGATGACGCAGCGCGGCTTCGATCTCTCCCAATTCGACGCGATAGCCGCGTATTTTCACCTGTTCGTCGTTGCGCCCCAGATATTCCAGCGCGCCATCGGCGCGGTAGCGCGCCAGGTCGCCGGTCTTGTACATCCGCGCGCCGGGCGCGTCGCTAAAGGGATCGGGGAGGAACTTTGTCGCGGTCAATTCGGGCTGGTTCAGATAGCCGCGCGCCAGACATGCCCCGCCGATGTACAGCTCTCCTGGAACCCCCAGCGGTACCGGCTGTAGCCGGGGATCGAGTACGTAAGTATGCACGTTGGCGATGGGCCGGCCGATGGGCACGGTATCCTGTGCAGCGGCAACGGCTTCGGCGGTGGTCAAATCGTGGACGGTGACGGCGACGGTCGTTTCCGTCGGCCCGTAACCGTTGATGAGTTCCACGTGGCTGCCGACATGCGCATGCCACATCTGCACGTCGTCCGGCAGCGCTTTTTCGCCGCCGAAGATCACCAGGCGCAGTGTAGGGGGCAGGCTGCCGCCCATACGTATGAGTGTCGGGAAACCGTTTGCCAGTTCGCGCCAGTAGGCGGTCGGCAGGTCCAGCACATGGATTCCCCAATCCGCGCAGGCTTGCCAAAATGCCATCACCGAACCGATCATCGCATCGGTGCGTAGCATCAGTGTCGCGCCCTGGGTCAGGGTGACGTAGATTTCTTCGGCGGCGGCGTCGAAGCTGATGGAAGAGAATTGCAGCACCCGCTCGCCCGCGCGAATGTGATAAGCGGCATTGATCGCCAGGATAAAATTGCGCAGCGCGCCGTGCGGCACGACGACACCTTTGGGGACGCCGGTTGACCCGGACGTGTAGATGATGTAAGCGCCGTTCGCGCCGGTGATGTTGGTCGTGGGATTGGCGTCGCTGTAACGCGCGATTGTGTCTCCGTCGGTGTCCAGGCAGATCAGGTGTTCCGGGTATACGGACAGCGTTTCGGCCAGGTCGCGCTGCGTCACCAGGAAACGCACCTGGGCGTCGTCGAGGATCAACGCCAGACGCGCTTGCGGGTAGGCCGGATCCAGCGGCACGTACATCCCACCGGCCTTGAGGATGCCGAGCAGGCTGACAATCATCTCCGGTGTGCGCTCAAAGTACAGCCCCACGGGCGTTTCCGGGCCGACGCCGAGTGCGCGCAAGTAGTGTGCCAATTGGTTGGCCCGCCGGTTGAGTTCGGCGTAGCTCAACGTCTGGCCTGTGCCGCTGACGGCCGGCGCGTCGGGGGTGCGGGCGACTTGCGCCTCGAACATCTGGTGGACGGTGGGAGGGTCGGGATAGTGAACCGTTGGGCCGCGGCCCAGTTCCAGCACCTGCCGGTATTCGTCGGGGGACATCATGGGGAGTGCAGCGATGGTTTGCTCCGGGTGGGCGACGGCGTTTTCCAGCAGCGTGCCCAGGTGTCCGGCCAGGCGCTGGATGGTTGCGGCGTCGAACAAATCGGTGTTGTACTCGAAGCTGCCGTGCAAGCCGGTGGATGTGACCTCGATGTCGAGCGAGAGGTCGAAAAGTGCGGTCCGGTTATCCAGCACCTGCACCGTCGCCGTGATGCCGGGAAGGGAAAAGGTGGTCCCGGTCGTATCCTGAAATGCGCACATCACCTGAAACAGCGGATTGCGGCTCAGGTCGCGCTCCGGCTGCAAGGCTTCGACCAGGCGTTCAAAGGGCAAATCCTGGTGTTCGTAAGCTTCGAGTGTGCGCTGGCGCACCTGTTTTAACACTTCGCGGAAGGTGGGGGCGCCGGAAAGGTTGCCGCGCAGCGCCAGGGTGTTGACGAAGAAGCCGATCAGCCCTTCCAGTTCATGGCGCGTGCGGTTGGCGACGGGGATGCCGATGAGCATGTCCGCCTGTCCCGTGTAGCGGTAGAGTAACACCTCAAAGGCTGCCAGAACCAGCATAAAGAGTGAGACGCCTTCCTGCTGGGCGAAGGTCTGCGCGTTTATGTACAGGGCATGAGGGAAAGCGAAACGGTATAGCGTCCCGTTATGGGATTGGACGGGCGGACGCGGGCGGTCGGTGGGCAGGTTGAGGACGGGCAGCGCGCCGCTCAAACGTTGCTTCCAATAGGCAAGCTGACGTTGTAACACTTCTTCTTGTAATTCCCGGCGTTGCCATGCTGCGAAGTCTGCATATTCGATGGGCAATTCCGGCAGCGCAGGGGGCTGACCGTTGACATAGCCGGCATACAATGCGCCGAGTTCGCGCAAGAACACGCCCAGCGACCAGCCGTCGAAAATGATGTGGTGGAAGGTCAACTGAAGAAGATGCTCTGCAAGGGCGCGGCGCAGCAAGCGCGCGCGCAACAACGGCCCACGTGTGAGATCGAAGGGCGCGCGCGCTTCGGCGACCAGCAGCGCCTCGATGTCGGCCTCGGATAATGCCTGTACCTCGACGAGCGGGAGAGGGATGGACAACGCCGGCGCGATATTCTGCACGGCCTCGCCATCCACAGTGGCGAAGGTCGTGCGCAGGATGGCGTGACGCTGCACGACCGCGTTGAGGCTCGTTTCCAGCGCGGCGACGTTCAGCGGCCCGCGCAGAGTGACCACGATGGGGACGTTATAGGTCGGCTGACCCGGCTCCAACTGCTCGTAAAACCACAACCGCTGTTGGGCAGAGGAGAGCGGCGCCGGACCGTTCGCGGCGCGGCGGGGAATTTCCGGCGCCGGCGCAGCAACGCCGCGCAGACGCTTTTCGAGCTGCGCCTGTTGCGCGGGTGAAAGTGTCCGGCGCGTCAGCGGAGGATGTAATGTTTCATGAATCTCGGTCATTTTTTATAAACATTCCTGTCAGCAGATTAAGCAGATTTGTACATTGCAGGTCACTCAAAAATCTGCTCAATCTGCTAAATCTGCTGATAAAGATTTTGGTGCACGGCCAGTATAATCCGTTGACATCCTGACATCATCCGCGGCCTCAATCTCACGGAGGAGCATCTCTTCAATGACAGCCGCCAATCCCGTCACGGTCGGTGCCTCGAAGAGCGCACGCAACGGCACAGCTACCTGAAACGTCTGTTGTATACGTGAGATCACGCGCGTCGCCAGCAGCGAGTGCCCGCCCAGCGCGAAAAAATTGTCGTGGACGCCTATCCGCGCGACGCCGAGCACTTCTTGCCAGATGGCGACCAGCGCTTCTTCGACGACCGTGCGCGGCGCAGTGTAGGCTGTAGCAGCGGGCGTCCAATCGGGAGCGGGAAGCGCGCTGCGGTCTACTTTGCCGTTGGGCGTCAGCGGGAAGGCGTCCAACGGCACAAAGGCTGCCGGAAGCATGTAATCGGGCAGTGTCGTTTGCAGCGCCGCACGGAGCGTCTCGGCGGTGGGTTGCTGCCCGGGGCGGGCGACGATATACGCCACCAGCCGCTTGTCGCCGGGGGCATCCTCGCGGGCGACGACGATGGCGTTTTGCACCGCCGGATGTTCTTCCAGCCGCGCCTCGATTTCTCCCGGCTCAACGCGGAAGCCGCGAATTTTCACCTGATTGTCGAGCCGTCCCAGGAACTCGATGTCGCCGTTGGGTAGATAACGAGCGCGGTCGCCGCTTTTGTAAAGCCGCGCGCCGGGGGTGTCATCGAAGGGGTGGGGGACGAAGCGCTCTGCCGTCAGTTCGGGTTGCCGCCGATAGCCGCGCGCCAGCCCATCGCCGCCGATGTACAGCTCGCCGGGCACGCCGATGGGCACAGGCCGCAGTGCGCGGTCCAGGATGTAGACCTGCGTGTTGGCGATAGGCCGTCCGATGGGGACGCTGTCTCCGATGCGGGTGTGACCGTCCATTCGATAACAGCACGTGAACGTGGTGTTTTCGGTCGGGCCGTAGCCGTTGATGAGCGCGTGGCCCGGCGGGAGCAGGGCTAACATCTGCCGCACATGGGCGACGGAGAGCACATCACCACCGGCCAGCAGTTGGCGGACGCCGCTGAGGCTTTCGGGGTGCGCCTCCACCATCTGGTGAAACAATCCCGCCGTGAGCCATAGGATGGTGATAGGTTGCGCCTTGATGAACTGCGCCAGTTCCTCAAGCGACGGCTTGTGCGGCGGGAAAATGACCAGCTCTGCGCCGTTGAGCAGGCTGCCCCAGATTTCCAGCGTCGAAGCGTCGAAAGAGAGCGTCGCCAGTTGCAGGAAGGTCTCCTCGTGGGTCAGATTGGCGTAGTTCGTGTTTTTGACCAGGCGCACGATGGCGCGGTGGACGATGTCGGTGCCTTTGGGAACGCCCGTCGAGCCGGAGGTGTACATCACATAGGCCAGGCTATCGGCGGTCGCGCCGCCGTCGAGGTTGTCCTCTGGATCAGTCGCCCATATCTCGTCGGCGAGGTTGACGATGTGTCTACGGGGAACTGGCGTTCCCCTGTGAGCCATTAGAATGGTTGCCCATACCTCATCGTCGAGGTTGACGATGTGTCCCTGATAGGCAGGTAACCGGCCTGCCAGTTGCGTCTGTGTCAAGATGACCGGCGCTTGCGTATCGCGCAGTATAAACGTGAGGCGTTCCTGGGGATAGGCGGGATCGAGTGGGACGTAGGCGCCGCCGGCCTTGAGAATTGCCAGCAGCCCCACAATCATTTCCAATGAGCGTTCGACGTAGATGCCAACGCCGATTTCCGGCCCTACGCCGAGCGCGCGCAGATAGTGCGCCAGGCGGTTGGCGCGGCGGTTCAGTTCGCTGTATGTCAGCGTTGTCCCCGCGAAGCGTAAGGCGACCGCGTCGGGCGTCTGCGCCGCTTGCGCCTCGAACAGGCGGTGGACGGGCGTGTTGCGGGGATAGTCGGTGCGGGTAGCGTTCCATGCGATGAGCAATTGCGCGCGCTCCGCCTCGGTCAGCATGGGCAGCTCGCCCACCTGTCCCTGCGGCGCGGCAAGCATCCCTTCCAGCAGTGTGCGCAGATGGCCCAGCATCCGGGCGATGGTCGCGTCATCAAAGACCTGCCGCCGATAGCTGAAACGCAGTCCCAGCGTGTCGCCCGGCTCAACGATGACCGTGAGCGGATAGTTGGTTTTTTCGAGCGTGACCATGTCGCCAAGTGTGAGGCGCGGGTCTGCGGGTTGGACGTCGGCTTCCCCAGGGTAGTTCTCGAAGACGAGCAGCGTGTCGAAGAGCGACCGCCCTTGCGGGACCTCGCTCCAGCGCTGGATTTCGACCAGTGGCGCATATTCGTAGCGGCGGGCGGCGGCCTGTTGCGTTTGCAGCGTTTGAAGCCACGGGCCGAGGACGCTTGCATCGGAGACGGAGACGCGCACGGGCAGCGTGTTGATGAACAGCCCGATCATGGCCTCGACGCCCTCCAGTGCGGCGGGCCGTCCGGCGACCGTCGCTCCGAAAAGCACATCCGTTTCGCCGCTGTAGCGGCTGAGGAGCACGGCCCACGCACCTTGCAGCACGGTGTTGAGCGTCACATGCTGCTGCCGGGCGAAGGTGTGCAGCGCCGTCGTCGTGTCGGCGGACAGGCGCAGACGCTGTTCGGTGTAATCGTCGGCGGCCGGCTCTATGTCCGTTATCCGCCCCACATACAGCGGGGTGGGGGCAGTGAACCCGCGCAGCGACTCGCGCCAGAAGTGTTCTGCTTCCGCCATGTCTTGCGCGCCCAGCCAGGCAATGTAATCGCGGTAAGGGCGCGGCGGTGTGATGGAAACCGCTGCGCCCCGGCGCTCGGCTTCGTAGAAGGCAAACACATCCTTGAGGGCTAACGTCAGACTCCAACCGTCGAGGAGCAGGTGGTGGAAGCTCCACACGCAGCGCCACGTGGTCTCTGCCAGGCGGAAGAGGGTCACACGCATCAGCGGAGCCTGATGCAGGTCGAAGCTGCGCGCCTGATCGGCCTTGAGCCATTCCGCAAGCCGGCGCTGCTGGACGGCGGGCGAGAGGGCGCGCCAATCGTATACCGTCCAGGGGAGCGGCGCATGCCGCCGCACCACTTGAAGTGGCGTATCGCGCTGTTCCCAGACGAAAACGGTGCGCAACGCCGGATGCTGCGCGACGAGACGTTGCCATGCACGTTCAAACGCGGCGTCGTCCAGCTCGCCGTTGAGCGTGAAGCCTAACTGCTCAAAGTACATACCCGATTCCGGCGCGTACAGCGTGTGAAATAACATCCCCTGCTGCATCGGTGAGAGGGGATAGCGGGCTTCGATGTTATCAAGTTCCCCTTCTTCCGGCGTGAGGGCGATGTCGGAGAGGGGGGGAGTGGGAGAGGGGGTGAGGGGGTGAGCGGGAGAAGGGGAGAGGGCGGCGGCGAGGGCGGCGACAGTCTGGTATTCAAAGATGTGCTGGACGGTGAAGTGCAGGCCGGCTTCGCGGGCGGCGGCGATGATCTGCAGGCTCAAAATGGAATCACCGCCCAGCTCGAAAAAGTTGTCGTGGATGCCGACCGGCGCGACATGGAGCGTCTGCTCCCAAATCTGCGCCAGGCGCATTTCGGCTTCCGTGCGCGGCGCGACGTAGGCCGTCGCCAGAGCCGGGCGGGTGGCGTCGGGCGCGGGCAGGCGTTGCCGGTCAATTTTGCCGTTGGGCGTCAAAGGCAGCGTCTCAAGGCGGATGAACGCGGCGGGGATCATATAGTCGGGCAGCCGTTGCTTGAGGAAGTCCTGGAAGTCGCGGATAGTCGGGTAATCGTTAGTCGAGTCGTCGGTCAGGGGGGCGGGAGTCCAATAGGCGACGAGGCGGGGGGAAGCGTCCGGGCCGGGATGGGTCATGACGACGGCTTCGCGCACGGCGGGATGGCGGGCCAGCGCGTTCTCGATCTCGCCCAATTCGACGCGGAAGCCGCGAACCTTCACCTGATGGTCGAGCCGCTGCAAGAATTCAATCGCGCCGTCTTCCAGATAGCGGGCCATATCGCCGGTTTTGTAAAGCCGTGCGCCCGGTTCGTCTACGAAGGGATCGGCGCTGAATTTCTCGGCGGTCAGCTCCGGGCGATGATAGTAACCGCGCGCTAACCCCACGCCGCCGATGTACAGTTCGCCCGGCACGCCCACCGGTACAGGCTGCATGGCGCGGTCGAGAATGTACAGGCGGATGTTGCCCAAGGGACGTCCGATGGGTACGTTCGGCGTATCGCCGGGGGTGGTCACGGGATAGCAAGCGGCCCACACGGTAGATTCGGTCGGGCCGTAGAAGTTCCACAACGGCACGTTCCATGTCAGCACGCGCTGTGCCAGGGCGCGCGGCAAGGCTTCGCCACCGCAGATGATCAGGCGCAGCGACAACGGCGTGACAGCGTCATAGAGGTCTACCAGACGGTGCAGCGCCGACGGCGTCTGGTTGACAACCGTGACTTCCTCGCGGCACAACAGCTCAAGGAACGCCGCTGGCGACTGTGTGACCGTTTGGGGCACAATGACCAGGCGACTGCCGCACAGCAGTGGCGTCCAGATTTCCCACACCGAAAAATCAAAGGCATACGAGTGAAAGACCGTCCATACATCCTGGGTCTTGAAACCGAAGATCGGGCGTGTGGCTTCCACCAGGTTGATGACGCTCTGATGAACGATTGCGACGCCTTTGGGCCGGCCGGTTGAGCCGGACGTGTAGATGATGTAGGCCAGATTGTCGCCTTGCGCGCCGCCATCGAGGTTGGTATCGGCGTCAGCGGCGACCGTGGGCCAATCGGCGTCCATACAGACAACGCGCGCTTGCGTGACGGGCAATGTGTCCAACAGGGCGCGCTCGGTCAGCAGCACGGGCGTCTGGGTGTCGGCAAGCATAAACGCCTGACGTTCAGGCGGATAGGCGGGATCAATGGGGACATAAGCGCCGCCGGCCTTGAGGATGCCGAGCATGCCCACCAGCATGGCCGTCGAGCGCGTGAGGCACATCCCCACCGGTGTTTCCGGCTCGACGCCCAATGTCCGCAAGTAGCGGGCGAGCCGGTTGGCGCGGCGGTTCAATTCGCAGTAAGTCAATGTTTGCCGGGGGCGTCCCGGTTCCGGGTAGACCACCGCGATGGCGTCGGGCGTCGCCTCGGCTTGACGCTCGAACCGCCGATGGATACATTGTCCCTGATAGCCGGTCGCCGTCGCCGTAGCGTTCCAGGCCACAAGTAGCTGTTGGCGTTCGGCTTCGGTGAGCATGGGAATGGTCTGGAGCTGCGCTTGCGGCGATGCGATCAGGCCGCCGAGCAGCATTTGCCCATGCTTGAGCAAGCGGGCGATGGCGGCGGCCTCGAAGCGGGCGGCGACGTATTCGCAACGCAGACGCAGGTCGCCGTCAACATGGAGGGTCAGGGGAATGTCGGCCGGCGGGGGAATCTCGCAGGCGCACAGCGTTTCACACCACGGTTGCTCCGGCGGAATCTCGCGCCGGGCGCGCAGTTGTGCCGGCGTGGCCGGATGGCGGTGCGCGGCATCAAGGTCGGCATAGAGCGTTCTGAGCCAGGGCAATACGGTCTGTTCCGGCGGGATGGGGACGCGCATGAGCGCGAATCCATCCGGCGCCACGGCGACGCCGAAAGCGACTTCTGCTTCGCCGCTGTAGCGGCCCAGCAGCAGCGCCCACGCGCCCAGGATAAGCGTTGGCACATCCAGGTTGTTCTGCCGGGTAAACTCGTACAGCGCGGCGACGAGTTCCGGCGTGGTCTCAATCTCGCAGCAAGCGCGCGCTGCCGCTTCGCCAGAAGTGGGCAGCGGTTTGGCAATCGCCAGCGGCGTCGTCGCCGGTAGTTTGCGCAGGTTTTGTTGCCAGAATGATTCTTCCATCATCTTTTTCGACAATAACCCACGAATCTGCCTGAATTTCCACGAATGAGTCTACTGAAAAAACTAAAAATCTCACCGCAGAGTCACAGAGGGCGCAAAGATTCTTATTTCGGATTCAATAAGATTAAGTCTTTTGCATTTCTGTATTAATTTTATTGATTTGAGCTTTAATTTTTTCTCTGCGTTCTTTGCGTTTCTGCGGTAAATCAGACTTTTTTCAGGAGAGTCACGAATAGGCGTTAGAATTCGTGAAGATTCGTGAAAATTCGTGGTCAAACTCTTAATCGTATTGATCAAACAGCTTGTTAAGCTGGCGCGGGCGGGCGCGGGTCAGCTCGGCAATGCGGTCATTGGACTCCCGCAGCCGCTCGCTGAGCACGTTGATCAACGCCAGCGACATCTCCGGGTTTTGGCGCGCCAGAGCGATGAGCGGTTCACGGCGCAGGCGCAGCGTCAGCGTATCCTGAATGGCGACGGCGGACGTGGTATGCGGGCTGCCGTCGAAGAAGTTGGCCTCGCCGAAATACGAATGGGCTTCGATGGTCGCCAGCCGTGCAAAGGAGCCGGTGCGTTTTTCCTGTTCGATGCCCACGCGCCCGTTCACCACCACATACAACACGCCGCCGGGGTCGTTGTTGTTGTAAATGCGCTGGTCTTCCTCGAACATTTCCTCTTCACAAACGTTCGCCAGGATTTTGAGTTGCTCAATGGTCATCCCCTGGAAGAACGGCACTTCCTTGAGGAAAATGATTTTCTCGATTGCCGAAAGCATAATTCCCTCCTTCACAAAATCGGACATACGGATACCGGCCAGGGTACGTTGGGCGGCCTGCGCAGCGAGACGCACTTCTTCGGCCGGGTCTTCGAGCGCCGCCTCGATGAGCTGCTCGATTTCTGCCAGGGGAAGAAGGGGCGGTGGAGAGGGAGAGGGGGAGAGCGGGAGAGAGGGCGAGGGCGCGTCAAGCGCGCCGAGAAGGTCGGCGGGCGGTTTGCGGCGGGTGGGGGGCGGCGGTGCGGCTTCGGATGCCGGCGTCTCGGCCTTGGGCGCGTCAAGCGCGGCGAAGAGGTCCTTGGGCGCGGCGCGACGGGCGCGTGGCGCCGCGGTTTCCGGCGCAGTCGGTGTTGGCGGCGCAGCCGGGCGCAACGCAGCCCCGAGTTCTCCGAGTGCATAGATGGTCATCGCGCGGAACCAGGGATTGTCGGGCTGGGTGGCCAGCTGACGGATGGCCTCGGCGGTATCTGGCGCTTCCATGTCCCAGTTCTCTTTGCTCAGCTCCAGCAGTTTAGCAGCGGGAATGTCCGGCTCGAAGAGCGGCGCGATCAGACTCGTGGTTTTAGGTGTGGTCAGCGACTCCAATGCCTCGACCGCATTGGCGCGCGTGCGGGGGATGTCGCTGCGCAACGCCTCCCGGATGATTTCCACGCTGGCGGGGTCTTGAATGGCCGAAAGCAAATAGAAGATTTCATCGGCCAGGCTGTGGCTTTGTTCGCGCAGCGCGCTTTGCAACACGACAAATCCCGGATATGCGGCGCAGGGCGTCAGGGCCTCTACCAGACCGTAGTGACTGTAGATGGCAAGCAGGTTGCCAGTGATGTTGGCACCGACGATGAGCGGCCCGAATTCTTTGGGGTTGATGCGACTCAGGACCACGGCGGCCATCTTGCGCATCTGGGGATTCGGCGCGTCGAGCTGCGGGTGGATGACGGGAATGATCGCTTTGCCCAACGTCACCAGCGTCGTAGTGGCCGTCTCGCGGACCTGCGGACTGGCATCGGTGAGCGCCTTGGTGAGGTAGGTGTAGGATTTGCGGCTGCCCACGCGCCCCAAGACTGTCAGCGCCGTTTGGCGGACGCGCTCGATGGGGTCCTTGAGCAGGGCAAGCATGGCATTTTCGACCTCGGATTGCACGATGTCGCTGAGGGCCGTTTTCGGGATGGTCTCTTCGACCGCTAACGCCGCTTCCAATCGCACTGCATCGGCCGGGTCACTCAAGTACGTGAGTAGCCGATGGAGGCTATGCTCGCTTTTGAGCTGTCCCAGCAGGCGCACGCCGTAAGCCCGCGCGCGAGTATCCGCATCGGCCAGGAGCGCTTCAAGGGCATCTACGGCGGGCTTGAGCGTGTGGAAGTGCGCTGTCTGCACCAGGGTCGTGAGAGCTTGCCCGCGCACGTCCATATCGGGATCGTTGACCATTTCCGCCATACGGCTGAGAAACTGGGGATCGCCCGGCGCAGAAAGCTGCTGCAAGCCGACGATGGCCGATTGCCGCACCCGACCGTCGGGATCGGCGAGGAACTCGAAGTACAACTGCCGCACGGCGTCCCCGCGCAAGTCGGCGGCGGCGATCACGTCAAGGATGGCAGCGCGGGTGAAACCCGCTGAGGCGGCATGGACGGCCTGGCTCAGGATCGGGAGAGCCTCGCGTCCGCCGATTTTGCTGATCAGTTGCGCCATGAAGACGGTCAGTTCGTGGCTCTGGCTGCTTTCCAGTTTCTCGCGGAGCTTGTTCAACGTCGCCGGATCGGCGACGGTCAATTCCGAGGCGCTCTGGCTCAGCAGGAAGGAATAATCTTCCTGTTCAAGCATTTTGACGAGCGCGCGCCCGTACTGGCGGCGGACGACCAGCGCGTTGGCGATATAGCCGCCGGCGAGCGCCAGTGTCGCGGCAGGCAGGAACCACGGTAAAGCTACAAACGGCGGCAACAGCAAGACGCTGCCGAGGAACGCCCCAACCGGCGCGATGAGGCCGTCAATGAAAGCATGCGCGCGTCCCTTGATGCGCAAGGGCACGGCGTTGTAGAGCAGGCTGTTAATCTGATAGCCGACGCTGCCGTAGAAGGAGGTGCTGTCGAAATAGCTCAGGGCCGCGATAGGCAGGCTGGGGAAGAACACCAATCCGGCGCAGACCGCCAGGTTGCCGATGGGGAAGAGCATGTAAGCGTTGCCGACCCCGATCCGGCCGATGATGCGGCTGAGCAGAAAGAGCTGGAAGGGCAGCATAATCAGGTTAGAAATACCGGTCACGAGGCCGTAAAAGTTCGCCATCGCCTCGGTAGTTTGAAGTTCATTCACGATGATGCCGCTGGTTTGATAGCCGATGCAGGTCAGCAAGATGACGACGATGAGCGTCGCTGCGGCGACCCAGCGCAAGAAAGGCGACCGTATGACGTAGTGGTAGCCCTCGCGCAGTTCGTTGAGGTATGAGGCGTGGGCCTTTTCGGCCTCCCTGGATTTGACGCCGGGCAGGCCGGCCGGCATGACTTCTGCAGGGGACTTGATCAGGCGCGGCATCAGCCATGCGCCCATTGCCATCACGCCTAGCATACCAAGCCACACCAGGATGACGCTGTTGGGCGAGAGAACTTTGTTCAACGCCTCCATGCTCAGGCCAGCGATGATCGCGCCGATGCTGCCGGCAGTCCCCAGGACGGGCACGATGCGCTTGGCGGCTCGGGTGTCGTAGAAACCGTTGACATAAGTGTACCAGTGCGCCGAGAGAATGTCGGTCAGCGGGACGTAAATCAGCAGATAGAGCAACGGGTAAGCGATGCGCGTGAGACCGGCGTTGAGCAGCCCCAACCCGATGAGGATGCCCAGGCCGCCGATGAGCAGGATGGCGATCAAGAGCTTGTGGCTGGCAACGCGGTCGGCAAAGGCGGTGTAGAGAGCCACGGCGGGCACGGAGAGGACAGCGCGAATCATAAAGAACCACGGCAGGCCGCGCAGCCCCACCTGCTCCAGGAAAGCTGCCGCGACAATCGTTTCGCCCCACACTGCGCCGAGCGTGAGCGCCAGAAGCATAGCATAGAGAAGCAACAGCCGCGGCCACTCCTCCGACCGAACGTTGAAAAGTTTGCTCAGAAATCGGGTCATAATGTGCACCATCCTTTAGAATACTGTCGTCAGATGTGGCCTCTTCAGGTCATAACTGTTCAGCTACCCTTGCGAAGGTTGCCAATGAGACTGCGAGATATGGTTGTAGCGCCCTTCAAGCGCGCTTTTCATACCCATATCCGCGTGAAACCTTCGCCAGGATTCCCGGCCCGAATAGCTATTTCAGGTCTTTCTTAATCGTAACATACTTTTGTTCTATAGAAGATAAAACTTGTGTGACAATTTTGTGGCGGTTGCATTTGGGGACGATAGAGCTTCTGTTACGCGCCTCTACCTGCCATCGTGGGGGGCATAGCAAGGTGCCTTTCAACTTTGGGGCACATCTTGCGGTGGCCGGTCTCCAGACCGCGCCTGCGCAGCGTCCAGTAGCCGTAGTTGATAAATCGCCCCTATTCTGAAATGCACCCGCATAGTACGTTTTGTCGCTGAGCAGCCTCGTTCACCACCTTTGTAAGGGTGGCTGAATGGTTGCGTTCGCCTTTGTCATAGCGATTCGGGGATGAGATTGGGATGTAAAGCCTGCCCTGCTTCGGTCAGGATCAGGCCGACCCGCGCGGCATAAGCGGCGCGAAGCTCCTGATGCAGGGGGATGTTTTCCAGGTAGGTGCGGCGGAAGTAACTATCCGGGGGAATCAGCGCGTGTTTGCGGGTCATTTCATCGTAGGCGCGCCGCAGATATTTATTGGCTTCTTCCGGTTGTTCGTTGGCTGCCAGCGCCTGGCTGTGGCGGAACAGGATTTCTTCGCTGACACATTCGGTAATTTGCACGAACCCGAAACGGTTGTAGATGTCCAACGCTTTTTGCGAGGCTTGTAGCGCATGCTCCAGATGCGCCTCGGCAGCAGCGCGCTGCGTTATCACGTTCGCCAGCCGCAGATGGGCCGCGGCGGCTTTGCACAGTGCCGCCATCGCATATTGTTGCGAAACCAGGGGGCTTTGATCGGCAAGCTCCCGCACGGCTGCGGCGAGATTGAGCGCCATGTGCAGATGGGCTTCGTCGCCGAGGGCGTTGTAAAGGATGATCCAGACCAGTTTCAGGCTGGCAAGGCCGCGATCCTGCACCGGTTCGCCGATGGCGCGGATGCGTTCGAGGCTGGCTAGTGCCGCAGAGTATTGGCCTTGTTCACTTTGAATCTGGGCGATGTGAAACAGAGGATACACCTCATCGCGGGTGCCGGTGAGGATGCGCCGACATTCTTCCAGCAGGGCCAATCCGCCCGGATAATCGCCCAGGTAAATCCCCTGAATCCGTCCACAGGCCTGCAGGGCCTTACTTTCGTGGGGACGATGGCCGATCTCGCGGCTGATGTTGAGCCGTTCCTGCTGATATTCCGTCAACAGTCGGTAGTAGTCGCCGTTGCGCTCAAATTCCAATCCCAACAGGTTGAGCAGCGACATTTGGATGATCTTATCGTCAAGCCCCTGGCGCATGACCAGCGCCGCAGCGGCTTCCAGGTATTCGGTGCCGCATGCCGGTTCGTCGCTGAAGGCAAAAATGCCCCCCATGCTGATGAGCAGCCGCGCTTCGTAGTGCCGGTCCTGCAACTGTCGGGCCAGCTCCAGCGCGCGCTCGGCCAACGGATGCCAGGAAGGGTCGCTCAAGGCCAGCCGCAGGTTGACGATGGCACTCAGACATTCCATTTCGCGGTGCCGGTCGCCCAGTTGTTGCGCCAGCTCGAGGGCTTGCTGCGCCATAGGGATACCGGCTTCAATATCTTCCTCACATTGATAGTCTGCGACGCCCGGTTGTTGCAACAGGGCGTCAATCATAAAAGCGGGATCGTCCGCTAATTCCTCGGCCAGCGGCAAAAGGGCTTTTGCATCGGCCCACATCGCCTCGAACTGGCCCATAAGATAGAAAACCGCGCGCCGCTCTTTGAGCACTCTGAAGCGTTGTTCGCGGAGGGCGCGGAGTCGGGCAGCGTCGCTCGTCTGACGTTCCAGTTCATCGAGGATTTCGAGCGCGCGGGTGTATTGCTTGCCCGCTTCGGCGTTGGCGTAGATTTCCTTGGCATATTCGGCGCCTTCGAGGACATATTCCAGCTCCTTCTCTGGCTTGCCGGCGCGCTGATAGTGATAGGCCAGGGTCCCGTAGAACTGCGAGGCCATATGAATCAGACTGGCGCAGCAGTGGTCTTCGAGAAACTCGGCGATGCGCAGATGATAAGCCGCGCGTTGACTGCTGAGCAGACGTTCATAAGCGGCATCGCGGATCAGGGAAGACTTGAAGACATACTCGATCCCTAACTCCTGCGTGCGTCCCCGCTCGCGGATCAACTGCGCGCGCTGCAAGGCCGTGAGGTGCGCCTTCACCTGCGCCGGATTGCCCACCAGTTCTTCGAGGAGCGTAGACCAGAACACGGTGCCGATGACCGAGGCAATTTGCAGGACGTGCTGTTCTTCGGGCGTGAGCCGGTCAATGCTTGCCAGGAGCAGGCTTTGCAAGCTGTCGGGCAGGGTGAGGCTGGTGACGGCTTGCGTGGTGCGCCAGCGCCCGGTCTCCGGATCGCGGACCAGGATGCCCTGGAGGAGCAGCGCGCGCACCATTTCCTGGATGTAATAGGGGTTCCCTTCGGCTTTTTGAACGATGAGGTCCTGCGTGGCTTCGGGGAGCACATCTGCGCCGATCAGCGCGGCGATCATCGCGCGGCTTTGTTCGGGGTTGAGCGGCCCCAGGGTCAGCATCGTCAGCCGATGGGGATACTCGGTCTCCACGAAATGGCGAAATTCCCAAATCTGTGACGTGCGGTCGGGACGGAAGACAAACAGCCACAGCAGCGCGGTGTAGTCACAGAGCGGCATGCAATATTTGAGCAGGTCTAAGGATGTGGCATCCCCCCATTGCATATCGCTGAAGTTGAGGATGAGCGGATTGCGGTCGGTCAGCGCCTCGATCCAGCTACGAATGGTAAGGAAGAACTTTTGGCGCAGGCTGTCGGCGTCGAGGCGGCGGAGACGCTCGGCGTGCTCTGCTTCAAGGGGCAAGGCCAGCAAGGCCGCCAGATCGGGATAATACTCGTCGGCCTCATCGCCCCATAATGCCTCGGCCTGCTGGCGCAGACGGTCGCGGGTCTGCTCGCGCGGCTCGTTCTGCCGGATGCCAAGCCAGTTGCGCAACACGTCTTGCCACATGGCAAAGGGTTGGGATTGGGTGTAAGAACGGCAGCGTCCCCGCAGCCACATCACCCCGGACGTTTCGGCAGGGAGCGCATCCTCGCGGGCATGCTTGTCGCGCGCTTCGGCCAGCAGGGCGTTTTGACGGGCCAGGTAATGGCGCACCTCATCGGTCAGCACCGTTTTGCCCATGCCCTGTTCACCGGTGATGATGACCACGCCGCCGATGCCGCCGCTGAGGTTGGCGATACAGGCTTTGAGGCTCTCCATCTCCGCGTCGCGCCCGATGACCGGATTGGGCAGCTCGTAGGCCGGGCGTTCGGTGCTGAGGCGCGGCGCAAGGGGCCGGTAGACGGCGATGGGATGGCTCACACCTTTGACCATGATTTCGCCGAGCGGCAGCCATTCAAACTGGGTGGCCGTAAGGCGATAAGTATTTTCGCTCACCAGAACGGTTCCGGGTTCGGCGGCAGTTTCCATCCGCGCGGCCAACGCGATGGCTTCGCCCATCGCCGTCTCTTCGCGGTACTGGCTGTCGTTTCCTACGCTGGTAACGATGACCTCGCCGGTGTTGACGCCCACCCGCAGCGCGAGATGAATGTTTTCGCGTTGCTCAAGTTCGGCGGCATAGGGTTGCAATGCTTCCTGCATCGCCAGGGCGGCTAATACGGCGCGTTCGGGGTCATCTTCATGCGCGGTCGTTGTCCCGAAGAACGCCACCAGTCCATCGCCGCGGAACTGATCCACCTTGCCGCCGAAGCGATAAACCTCAGTTTCCAGAATCTGGAGAACGCGGTTCATCAGCTTGACCCAGGCTTCGGTGCCCACCTGCTCCATCAAGTCGGTGGAGCCTTTGACATCGGCGAGAATGATGGTGGCGACGCGGCGCTCTCCTTCGAGAGAGGGAAGGACGGCCGTTGTGGGCGGCGTGGGTTCCGGTTCGGGCGGCGCGACAATGGGGAGCGGTGCAGCGAGAGCCGCCGCACCGTTCTCAACGGCCAGCGGTGCACCGATGGCCGGCATACTGCTCTTAACCGCAAGGGATGTGCCACATTCACTGCAGAAGCGATGCATGTGTGGATTGAGTGTTCCGCAGGCCGGGCACACCCACGCGAGCCGCGTCCCGCACATCCCGCAGAACTTCGCACGCTTACGCGCCTTGAAACCGCAGTTAGGGCATTTCATGGTTAGGGATTAGGGATCGGGGGTTAGGGATTGGTAATCGGTAATTCGTAATCCGTAATTCGCAATTCGTAATTCGCAATTCGTAATTCGCTATCCCCCTCAATAACACGCCTCCAACGAGGTACGGAAGCGTTTGGCGAGTTCGGTGAGGATAGCCACGGCCATTTCGCCGTCGCGCCGCAGGACGCCAAGGAAGTTCTCGCGGGGGAGGATCAGGCACTCGGTCGGTTCGACGGCGATGACCGACGCGGTGCGTGGGCCGTTGTCCAACAGCGCCAGCTCGCCGAAGAAGTCACCCGGCCCAAAAGTATTGACGACACTCTTGGTCCCGTCAGCTCTCTCGCGGACGGCCTCGGCCTTGCCGGAAGCGACGATAAAGAAGCCGTAGCCTTCGCGTCCCTGTGGGACGATGACTTCGCCGGCCTGGCATTGGCGATCAATGAAAATCCGCGCCAGGTTCTGGAGCTGACGTTTGTTCAGGCTCTCAAACAGGGGGACTTTGCCGAGAATTTCTGCGATGCGTTCCAGGTCTGCCATTTGGTTTTCTCCTTTCCATACTCGCGTGTTTGGGATTCTGATTGGGTGACGTTGTTCTATTATAGCCCAACCATTCGGTGATGCAAACCTGGTTTGGCCGTTTGACGGGGGAATTTTTCAAAAGGGGGGATTTGGGGCGGCGAAGCCGTCCCCAAATCCCCTGTTTGCTTTCTATGGGAACAAAGTTGGAAATAGAAACGAGGAATGGCTATGCGTTGAGCCGCTGCTTCACATCCGCCGCGAAGTCTTCATAGCGCCGCAGCGCGGTGACTTCGACGTGGACGTGATGGCCGTGCTCCTTCATAATCGGTAAGTCGAAGAGAATTTGATCGAGGGTATCGGGACTGTCCACATTCACCACGGCGACGATGCGGCGCATCCCCACGCATTTCCACAGGTCTACCACTACGCCGGCCTGCTTTGCGCCCAGCGCCGCATCGGCTTCGCGCGCCCAGATGGCAAACAGGTCCTTCTGGGACATCGTTTCGGGATATTCAACATGGAAATCGAGCAAGAACAACATGGTATTCTCTCCTTTCTTATGGGCTTACATTGATGGAATGTGGGCGATTGAATGTTAAACCGGATCGGTTTCTGTGCGTGGTGTTAGTTTATGGGTGACTATCACCTCCTCTCTGCAAGTTGACTATGTGGAGCAAACCGTCAGTTTGCCTGCACATTGCAAGCTGACTATGTGGGGCAAACTGTCAGTTTGCCTGCGCATTACAAGCTGACTATGTGGAGCAAACTGTCAGTTTGCCTGCGCATTACAAGCTGACTATGTGGAGCAAACTGTCAGTTTGCCTGTGAATTGCAAGCTGACAGCTTGCGCTACATTACCGCAAGCTAACAGCTTGCGCTACATTACCGCAAGCTGACAGCTTGCGCTACATTTTCAATCAATCGTCAACTTCGGCGGCCCACCCGGCAATGTTGCGTTGTTCGGGGGCGAAATTGATCCCCACCAGTGTGATCGGTTGCCCAGGCCGCGATAGCGTTCGGCATAGCCCTGCCGCCGGATCTGCGCCAGTGCTGCCGCCGCGCTCTGGTTGCATTTGAACTCGAAGATGTAGACGTGGTTCGGCAAGGTCATCGCCATATCTCTCCGCCCGCGACTGGTCAGCTTGCTGCTTCCGGCCGGCCCGCCGGTGGCCGACATGGCCAGGTAGAAGATGGTGTGAAAGTAGCCCTCGTCGCGCTTCGCCTCGATGTCGTAGGGTATGGCGGCAAAGATGGCCCGCATCGCCTCGAAAAATGCCTCCAGGTCGCCCGCCGCCAGATGATGCGCCAGCTTGAGCACGTGCGAACTGGTCGCCGCCGGCAGCCGTTCCGTCGCCAGCAACAGGGCTTCGGTAAACGCCGTCTTGACCTCCTGGTTCGGATAGCCCAGCGTGTAGAGATTATCTTGCACATCGTGAATCGTCAGGTAGCCGGTCTGGAAGAGCAGGGCTTCCGGTTCGAGCCGTTCCAGGTCGAACGTCCCAAACGCGTTCTCGCTAACCTGGACGCCGTCCAACTCGGGCGGGGCATAGCCCTGCTCGCGCAGCACGTTGATCAGAAACGTCGGCGTGCCCGTCTCGAACCAATAGTTGCGCAGTTCGCCGTGATTGAATGCCGCCAGTGTCGAAAAGGGATTGTAGACCTTGACGGGCCGGCGAGAAAAGCGGTAGCCGTTGTAATAGTGTGCCAGCGCGGCCAGCGTGTCGGCCACGTTGAGCGTCAGCGCGTCGGCCAGTGCGTGCAGCGAAGGAACAAAGCAACGCTCCAGCTCTGCCTGTGTATAACCAAGCAGATCAGCATAGGTCGGGTGCATACTGATATCGTTGAGATTGTTGAGCGCGGAAAAGACCGACACGCGGCTAAAGCGCGAGACGCCGGTGAGCAGCACGAAGCGCGTCACCGCCGTCACATCCGCGCCTTTGAGCACGCCCAAAAAGCTGCGCAGCACATCTCGATTGGCGCGCGCGATGTCCAATTCCGCCTCGCCCCGCCCCAGATGCTCCACCAGCGGCTTGTCGTACTCATCTATCAACACTACCACCGGCTGCTGAAACTTGTGATACAAGGCCAGGAGCAATTCCTTAAAGCGGCCTTCGGGCAAGGGCGCGCTCAATTCCACCTGGTAAGCCTGTCCGATTGCCGCCAGTTCGCGCAGCAAACTGCTTTTGAGGTTTTCCGGCGTGTTCAGGCTCACTTGGTTAAAGTCAATCACCACCACCGGATGCGGCGTCCACTCCCACCGCCCGGGTTCGGCAATCCACAGCCCCTCGAACAACTCACGCCGCCCCTGGAACAAACAGCGCAATGTCGAAACCAGCAGCGACTTACCAAAACGCCGCGGCCGCGCCAAAAAGTAGTATATCCCCTCCGTCACAAGCTGGTGAATCCACTCGGTCTTGTCCACATACACAAAGCCGCGTGTCCGCAGCACCTCGAAAGACGAAATGCCGATCGGTAATTTTTGCATGGTTCACCTTCCACGTCGAGAGCATGACGGTTCTGGATAAAGCGGCTGAAGCCGGCGCCCCCACGTCCATACCGGCTTTAATCGGTGAGATGCCCTTTTCACTTTGCCGTTGGCAGTACCTCTGCCTGATACCACTCCCAAAATCGCGTCATCCCTTCTGTGACAGATACGTGCGGATCGTAGCCAAGCAGCGTGCGCGCTTTGGTGATGTCGGCGTAGGTGACGGGCGGCTCGCTGGCCGGGGCGGGCGGGGTGTCCATGCGTGCCTTCTTCCCCACGAGCCGCTCCACCAGCGCGACGAAGTCGGCCATGCGCACCGGCTCGCCACGTCCCAGGTTCATGCGTTCGTAGCCCAGGGGCGTCTCCAACGCGGCAATCACGCCCTTCACGATGTCGCCCACGTAGGTCCAGTCGCGCCACATCTCGCCAGCGTTGTAGAGCTTGAAGGTTTTGTCGTGGACGATGCTGTCGGTGATCATGTAGGGCATCATATCGGGGCGTCCGCGCGGGCCGTAGACGCTGAAGAAGCGCACCGCCGTGAAAGAAATGCCGAAGAGGTTATGGTAGGTGTAGCCCAGCAGCTCGCCGGCGATTTTGGTGGCGGGATAGGGCGCGAGCGGTTGTCCCAGCGGATCGGTCTCGACGAAAGGGATCTGCGCCGTCTTGCCGTAGACTGACGACGTGGAGGCGAAGACGATGTGCGGTGTTCCGGCCAGCCGCATGCCTTCGAGGACATTCACCGTGCCGCGAATGTTCACGTCGGTGTAGAGCGGCGCGCGCTCGATGGAATAGCGCACGTTTGCCATCGCGCCTAAGTGGGCGACGGCGTCGAAATGCCCTGCGGCGAGAATCCGCTTGACGGCTTCCTCATCACGCAGGTCGGCCTCGTAAAGTGTGAATGTCGGATAGGCCATCAGCGCTGCCACGTTCGCGCGCTTCCGCGCCGGGCTGTAATAGTCGTTGAAGTTATCCAGTCCCGCGACGGCATCGCCGCGTTGCAACAGGGCTTCCGCCAGATGACTGCCGATGAATCCGGCCGCACCGGTGACGAGAATTCGCATAGGTTGGTCTCCTTAACTTGGAAAAGTAGTTGGGGGAGTAGGGATTAGGGAGTAGGCGGGAAATAATCCAATTCCTAGTCCCCAGTCCCTAATCTCCACTCCCATGAATATCCTGCACATTCAGTTGCAAATTCACCCGTTCGTTCCAGGTGTTGGCTTCCAGGTGATAGGCCAGGTCTACGTAGCGCGGCAGGCGATTGAGCCAGTCACCCTGCCGGAAGGCGATGGCATCCCACACGCCGCCGCGTGCGTCGGCCAGCCGCAGTTTGAGGTGGCGTCCCTCTGCGCCGACCGGGCGCGCTTCGAGGACCTGCACCCGCCGGCTCACCAGCAGTGGTTCGGCGTTGCCGTAGCCGAAAGGCCCTAGCCGTTGCAGTGCGTTGTAGATGTCCCAGGAAAGGTTGACAAGCGGCGCCTCGGCATCCACATAGAGCGTCGGCGACAGGGTTAGGCCATCCAGCCGCTCGCGGGCCACTGCGAGTAGCCGCGCCTCAAGCTCGGGGAGCAGCGCCGTCGCTACGGTGAAGCCGGCCGCCGCTGCATGGCCACCGTGATGCCGCAACAGGTCGCGCACTGTATCCAGCGCCTCGGTGATGTGAAATTCGGGGATCGAGCGCGCCGAACCCTTGCTCCATTCATCCTCAATCGAGACGACCACCGCCGGACGATAGAATTCGTCCAGCAAGCGGCTGGCCGCCAGGCCCACCACGCCGTGCGGGAAATCCGGCGACGCCGCAAACAGCAACGGTGGAACTTCGCCGCGCGCCAGCACCTGCTCACGGGCGCGCTCCTGCACGTTCGAGGTCAAAGTGCGTCGCTCCTCGTTCAGCGCGTTCAACTCTTGGGCCAACGGCAATGCCTGCTTCATATCCGGGGCCAACAAAAGGTTGAGCGAGGTCATTGCCTCGCGCAGGCGTCCGGCGGCGTTGAGGCGCGGCGCCAGCACAAAGCCGATGGACTTCGTCGTCACAGTTCCCGGCGCGATTCTTGAAAGGTCCATCAGCGCGCTCAGGCCCGGACGGCGCGCTTCGTTGATGCTGACCAGCCCTTTCGCCACCAGCATGTGGTTTTCACCCAACAGCGAAACCATGTCTGCGACGGTGCCCAGGGCCACTAAATCCAACAGCTCGGTCTCTTCAAGGGCGTAACGGCTGGTGGGAAGGGGAACCTGTTTGTTGGCGCGCAGCAATGCCTGGGCGAGCTTGTAGGCTACTCCTACCCCGGCCAGGTCCTTGAACGGATAGGGGCAATCGGCGCGGCGGGGATTGATGACCGCGTCCGCCTGCGGCAGCGCCGGGCCGAGGTGATGGTGATCGGTCACGATCACCCGCATGCCGAGTTGACGTGCCGCAGCCACTTCGTTGAGGGAACGGATT
>JAIOAX010000018.1 GCA_019873645.1 Chloroflexota bacterium
ACTCTGCTCCAATTCGCTCACGGGCAACTTGTCCAAAATGGCTTTTGCGGTTATATCTAGCATGGCTTCATCTCCTGGTTGAGTTTTGGTTGTGCTAACTCAAGCTTACCATGGAGATGAAGCTTTTTCCAGTCTCTCTGGAGTTATGGGTAATCACCAGTATCGAGCGGATTGCCGAATATGTCCAACGTCGCTATAATGGGCGGTGTCGCATTCGCCTCGGCCGGTTGGATGATCTGGAGGGTGAATTGGAGGTCGCGCGCGACATCTATAACCGCAGTCTGGCAACGCTGCCCATTTTCACGCCGGAGCGCAAGGAGGAATGGCGGCGCATGGCGCTGACCATCCGCCCGCTTTTGGATCCAGAGCTTGCGCCGTTTGTCGAAATAGATGGGGTTGCGGTGGGATTTGGATTGGCGCTGCCCGATATCAATCAGGCGCTGTGGCATTGTAATGGTCTGCGCGCGCCGTGGGAGTATCTCAAACTGTGGTGGTACAGCCGCCATCTCCCTGGCGTCAGCTTTAAGATTATGGCGCTGCTGCCTGAGTACCGGGAACAGGGGTTGGATGCCCTGATTTACAATCATATCGCTCAGGTCTGTTTTCGCAGAGGGTATCGTTGGGTGGATATGTCGCTCACCGGCGACGATAACCCGATGACCAATAAGCTGGCGCAACGCAGTGGTGCGGTCGTGGATAAGCGGTATCGCCTCTATGAGCTGGTGCTCGAATAGACAAATCAGCGAATGAGAGAATCGGCGAATGGGCGAATGAGAGAATCGGCGAATGGGCGAATGAGAGAATCGGCGAATGGGCGAATGAGAGAATCGGCGAATGGGCGAATGAGAGAATGGGCGAATCGGCGAAGCGGTGGGGCGCATGGGCAATGCAGATACTATTCCGAAAACGATCAGCGGATTAAGCAGATTGAGCAGATTTATGCGACAGTTGAAAGCTAATCCGTTTCATCCGTTAAATGAATCTACTGAAAAAACTAAAAAACCTCACCGCAGAGTCGCGGAGGGCGCAAAGATTTTTATGTCTTGTTCAATAAAATTAAGTCTCTCGCGTTTTATTAGTAATTTTATTGATATAAACCTGAATTTTTCTCTGCGTTCTTTGCGTCTCTGCGGTGAATTGGACTTTTTTCAGGAGAGTCGTTAAATCCGTTGACATGCATTTTCATCCTGGGTGGAGCGCGTGGCTCATGATGTCTGCTGAAAAACTCACGTTCTGGCAAAAGGCCGCCTACGGTATCGGCGACCTGGGCAGCTCTGTAGGGCCGGGGACGATCATCCCCTTTTGGTACACCATCTTCCTCACCGACATCGTGCGTATGGATTTGAAGCTGGTGAGCCTTTTCTGGCTGCTCGTCACTTTATGGGATGCGGTCAACGATCCGCTCTTTGGCTTTCTTTCGGATCACACCCGCACGCGCTGGGGACGCCGGCGCCCCTATCTGTTGTTCGGCGCGGTCCCTTTCGGCGTGTTCTTCGCGTTGCTGTGGGCCATCCCGCCGACGCAGAATCAGCTATTCCTCTTCACGTATTACACTCTCATGTACATTCTCTACGAAGGGGCGGCGACTGCGATCGGTTGTCCTTACAGTGCGCTGATGCCGGAGCTGACCCTGGACCCCGATGAGCGTACCTCGCTGGTGACGTATCGGATGGCGGTTTCCATCGGCGCGGGACTGGCGGCGCCGTTGCTCTTGGGACTGGTCATCTTTCCGATGTTCCCCGCGCGTTCGGCGCAAGCGTATCAGACCATCGGCGTGGTCAGCGGCCTGTCGTTTATCCCGCCGCTGTTGATCACGTTTTTCGGCACCCGCGAGCGCGCCGAATTCCAGACCGAGAAGCCGCTGCCGTTGCGCGAGGCGCTCGGTTTCGTGGCGCGCAACCGCATCTTCTGGTATGTCCTGGCGTTGCGGATTCTCAGTTGGATGCCGGTGGCAATCGTGCAGGCGGTGTTTGCTTATTATCTGATCTATTGGGCCGGGATGACGGAAGATGAAACCTCTATCGTACAAGGGGTGATTCTCGCGGCGGCGATGCTGTGTTTGCCGGTTGTGGACTGGCTGACGAAGCGTATGGAGAAGAAGAGTGTCTACATTGTGACGACGGCGACCTGGTTGCTGGTGATGCTGGCCCTGTTGCCGGTGCCGCAGGGTGCGAAAGTTCCCCTTTATGTCATCGCGGCGCTGGCCGGATTGGGCGTAGCGGCAGCGCATGTGATTCCCAATGCCATCACCCCCGATGCGATGGAGGTGGATGAGCTGGTGAGCGGACGCAGACAGGAGGGCGCCTATTCCGGCGTCATCGTCTTCATTGATAAGCTGGCGCGGATGGTGGTGCTGGCCTTGTTACCTGTTGTGCTGCGTTGGGCGCACTATGTGCAGCCCACCGACGGCAATCCTTTTCCCACGCAACCGACTTCGGCCTTGACGGCGCTGCGTATCTTCGTTTCGGTCGTGCCTGCTCTTATCCTGGGCCTCTCCATTGTCATCGCTTACTTCTATCCCATCACCCGCGTCAAGTACGTTGAAATCCAACGTGAACTTGCCGAGCGGCGGGCCAACAAAGGTCAACGGATTTTTGACCACGAATCTTCACGAATGGACACGAATCTTGATTGCTATTCGTGAAGATTCGTGTGGATTCGTGGTTTTATCCACGAACCAGCCAAAGTGATCAAGAATGAATAATTGCTATTCGTGAAGATTCGTGTGGATTCGTGGTTTAATCTGTAAGGAGGTGTACGATGGCTTTGATCTTTTTGGATACGGCAAACATCGAGGAGATCCGCGAGGCGGCGGCGTGGGGAGTCCTGGACGGCGTGACGACGAATCCTACGCTGATGTTCAAAGCCGGGACTGCCAATCGCAAGGAGCAGACGCTCAAGATTGTGGACATCGTCCACGGGCCGGTGAGCGCCGAGGTGATCAGCACCGACGCCGCCGGGATGATCGAAGAGGCGCGGGAGATTCTCTCGTGGTCGGACTACGTCTATGTGAAAATCCCCACCATCCCGGAAGGTCTCAAGGCGATGCGTGAAATCTCCCGTTGGCCCAACGGCCGCATCAATGCGACGCTCATCTTCTCCGCCAATCAGGCGTTCCTGGCAGCGAAGGCCGGCGCGAGCTATGCCTCGATCTTTTTGGGGCGGCTGGATGACGCCGGGCTGGACGGCATGGAAGTGGTGCGGCAGACGCGCCAGATTTTCGACAACTACGGCTTTTCCTGCCAGGTACTGGCGGCCAGCATCCGCCACACACTGCACGTCACCCAGGCACTGCTGGCCGGGGCGGACATTCTCACAATGCCTTTCCCGGTCCTGAAAACGATGATGCACAGCCCCTTCACCGATGTTGGCTTGCAGCGCTTCCTGGAAGATTGGGCTAAGATTGCGGGGAAGAGTAAGGAGTAAAACGTAAAGAGTAAAACGTAAAGAGTAAAGAGTAAAACGTAAATTCCTCACGTTATTACGTTTTACGTTTCACGTTTCACGTTATTACGTTTTACGTTTTTACGTTTTACGTTTCACGTTGCTACAGCACGACATTCAGGTCCAACCCCCGTGCGGCGGCGCGGGCGACCATCCAATCGTGATTTGTCTCCGGCGGCGGCAGGATTTCTGCGTCGGGGCGACGCACCATGCGCAGCGCGCCGACCGGGCAGGCAAGGGTGCAGACGCCGCAACCCACGCAGCGCTGCGCCTCCACGTGGGCGATGCCATCCACGCTCAGTGCGCCGAACTGGCATTTTGCGACGCACGCGCCGCAGCCGATACATGCCTCCGCAGCTACCTGATTGACAAACGCCGACCGTGCGATGACGTTTGCCAGTCCCAAGTCCACCATTCCCCGCAAAACGCCGCAGGCGCAGGTGCAGCAATTGCAGATGTACCACAGTCCCCGCTGATTGTTGCTGACCGAGTGGACCAGGCCTGCCTCGGCGGCGCGGCGCAGGGTCGCCATAGCTTCTTCCTGGGTGAGAGCGCGCACTGTCGTGGAGTGATCGAACGCGCCGGGCGTGTCGCTGAAAATCATGCATACGTCTACGGGATGCTGGCAAGGTTGCCCGATGAGCGCCTGTTGCTTGCGGCACAGGCAATCCAGCACCCCCCACGCTTTGGCTGCGGCGACGATCTCGGCGGCGCTCTCAAAGGGACGCACTTCCATATCCGCCCGCACGCTTTGCTCGACCGGCACGACGCGATGGATTTGCGGCGTGATGGTGAGCATTTGTCCGAAGGCTTTGTGGTAGTAGTCCTCGAACTGGCGCGCGAATTCGGCATCAATGGTCTGTACCTGCATCTCGTAGATGCCGACGGCAAACGGCATTAACCCATAAGCCAGCCCCTCATCCGTCCGCCCGGCTGCGATCAGGCCGCGGCGCGCCATCTCTTTGAGTTGCTTGCGCAGCGTGGCGACGTCTCCCCCGATGCGCGCTGCGATCTGGGCCGGCGTTTCAAGCGTCAGCCGCAACTGCGCGGCCAGCGCCGCTTCTTCCGGCGCGAAGATCAGGGCTAACAGGCGTAATTCCGCGCCATCCTCGGTCGGCGGGAAGCCGTTGGGGAGGGCATCCAGACGCTCGGCCAGCAATTTGTAAGGATCGCTATCCATTGTTTCCTCTGTCAATCTGCTTTCAGGAACACAAACACACAACTGGCATCATGGTGCTCTTTGGCTGCCGCACAGGCGGCCTCTTCAACGTGATAATGATCCCCGGCGCCGACCCATTCCACCGCTTGTTGAAGGAAACCGACCATCCCGCCGCATATCGCTTCCGGCATACGTAATTGTCCCCAGCAAAAGGGACACGGATTGACGATGTAGATGAATTGCTCTCCGGCTACCTGGAGCGTGCCATGCATGTCGCCTCCTGGATTGTCATGGGCGAGGACCTCGAGCACCGCTTTAACCCGCTGTACAGGCGGTTGCGCTTTGAATGGGGCGGTGTGGATGTCGAGAGCCTGGCTAAAGTGCGGTGTGAGTGCCGTGAACAACGCGCGCCCGGCCCGTTGCGCCATCGCCTGTCCGGCGCGCGGCCCGTAGACTTCCGACACCATCACGTTTAAGGCGCTGAGGTCGGCGAAATCCACTTCACAAGCTTCGTCGTACGGCGGCAATCCCTCAAGCCAGGCGTGGAGACCGGCGTGTTGTAGCACTTTCTCAAAGCCGAGGGGGCTGCTGATGCTGGCAATGACATCCAGATAGATGCGTGCGCGGTGGTTGGTCAAAAAATATTTTCCTCTCTCCATGATCCTCTTCCCTTCAGTATAACTTTTGTGGCTTCAGCTTAGCCCAATGCTGCGTTTGTGTTTCCCTGAGAGCGCGCCATGGCTGCTGCACGGTAACGGCGTATCCAACGGCCCAGCGAATAGAGCAGCGTCCGTGGCACCAGGCCGGAAAGCGACGCCAGCAAGTGGTACCCTGCGCCGGGCACCGAAATCACCTGCCCGGCGTCGAGATCACGCAAGGATTGGGTCACGACAGTTTCGGGTGCGAGCCATAGAAAATCCGGCACGCCCACTTCGTCAATGTGCCCGGTCTTCTGGAATTCGGTGCGGGTGAATCCCGGACAGAGCACTTGAACGCGCACACCGGTTCCATCCAGTTCTTGATAGAGCGCCTCACTGAAACCTTTGAGATACGCCTTGACGCCGCTGTAGGTCGCGCTGCCGGCGACCGGATAAAACGCCGTCATCGAAGCCACATTGACGATTGCGCCGTGGTGGCGCGCCAGCATCCCCGGCAAAGCCGCGCGTGTCAGGCGTGTGGCTGCCGTGGCGTGGATGCGAATCATGGCGTCCTGGCTGGCAATCTCATTATCGGCGAACGCGCCTGCCGTCCCAAAACCGGCGTTGTTTACCAGGATATCGAGGGTATCGGTCTCCGCAATACGGGCTTCTACGCGGGCAATATCCGCGGCGTCTGTCAGATCGGCGACCAGTACCTCGGCTTGTACGGCATATTGCCGGGAAAGTTCTGCGGCCAGCGCCTGTAAGCGCGCTTCGCGGCGCGCGACCAGGATCACGTTGTAGCCCCGCCGGGCCAGTTGACGGGCGTAACATGCACCGATGCCGCTGGAGGCGCCGGTCACCAGCGCCGTGCGTGCGGCATGCGCCTGCCGGAACGGCGACAAGGCGATGGCGCGACGGCGCTGCCATACGGCGAATCCCAGTATGGCGCCGGCGGCCAGTCCCCAACGCACCCAGAGGTTTCGATGTGAACGGTTTGGGTCTTTCATGTGTGTTCTCCGGGGTTTACCTTGCCCCTTCATCCGCGGACGCTACAGGCAGGGTAAAACTGAAGGTGCTGCCCATCCCCACTGTGCTGACGACGCCCACTTCACCCCCTAGTTTCTCGACAATGTGCTTGACGATGGATAATCCCAGGCCATGACGATGGGATTGAACACTCCCGACTTTGTTGAATGCTTTGAATACATCGGGAAGATCCTGGGGGGCGATACCTGCACCATAGTCTTTCACCCAGAATCGCGCGACCCCGTTGCTGTGGGGGGGCGCGGCAGCCAGAGGTAGGATTTCCCATCCCAGTTCAACGCGCGGTGTCGGCCCGCCGTATTTGATGGCGTTGCTGATATAGTTGACCCACACCTGCACGATCCACGGCGCATACCCGTAGACCATCGGCCAGGTCGGCGGGATGACCAGGTGCGCCTGATACTGTTGGATCAGAAACTGCAGATGGCGCAAGCTCTCTTGAACGGTCGTGCTCATATCCAGCGGTGAGCGTAGCACTTCTTGGGGGCGGATTTTGGCAAGCAGGAGCAAGTTACTGATCAGATCATCCATATCATGGACCGCCTGGACGATCTTCTGTAGATTCTTCAGGGCTTCTTCACGGGGGATGTTGTCGTATTCTAGCTGCAGGACCTCTGCATAGCTCTGGATCGGGGTGAGGAGATGACGCAAATCATGGGCGACCATCTGAGAAAACAGGTCCAGGTCTGTATTGAGAGCGGCTAACTGGACATTCAATTTTCGCAAAGCCAGCATATCGGCAAAACGCGCTCTGGCGATAATGATGGCATGTTCCAATTCTTGCCGGTTCACGGGCTTCACCAAATAGGCGGAGACGCCGGCCTTAGCCGCCGCTTCGACCAGTTCCTTGTCTTCATAGGCCGTGAGTACGACAATGGGGGTAGGGCAGGTTTCCTGGATGATTCGGCTGGCCTCAATACCGTCAACCTCGGGCAGACGCACGTCCATCACGAGCACATCCGGCTTCAGCGTTTGGGTCAGCGTGACTGCCTCACGCCCGTTTGTCGCTATCCCGGCTATGTCGCAGTTGTGCCTCTGCAACAGCTCCGCCAGCGTCTGCGCGGCCAGATATTCATCCTCGACGATAAGGACCCGGATGCGAGGCTCATCCGATGGCGAGAAAGGATTTAAGACCTTTTTATCTGTTTTATTCATCGGTTTCCTGTGCTTCTTGTTCATGCGGCTCGGAACCGAGCAGCAGGGTGAAATAGAACGTGCTGCCTTTGCCTTCAATGCTCTCGGCCCAAATGCGTCCCCCATGTCCCTGGACGATATGCTTGGCGATTGCCAGCCCCAGGCCGGTACCTTCATCGGCGCGCGCGTGGTCGGTCTTGTAGAAACGCTCAAAGATGCGCGTTAGCTCGTCGGCAGGGATGCCGATACCGGTATCCGAGACTGAAATCAGCATTTCCGGGGCCGCCACTGCGGCTCTGATGGTGACATGACCGCCATCCGGCGTAAACTTAATCGCATTGTGCAGGAGATTCATCAACACCTGTTGGATCCGGCGTGAGTCGGCCAGGACGGGCGGTGCGTCGTCGGGGATGACGGTCTCGATGGTTATCTGTTTGTGCTCGGCCTGCGGCGCCAGACGTTTGATGGATTTCTTAATCAGCTTGGTGATGGAGGCGGATTTGAGTTTCAGCGGCGCCCTGCCGGACTCGATGCGGGAGAGTTCCAACAGTTCTTCGACCATCTGGGTCAACGCACTCAGTTCGGATTCGATGTATCCCAGGAAACGGCGGGCCGCCTCCGGATCGTCAATGGCACCGTCCTTCAGGGTCTCGACGACCAGCGACAGCGAAGCCAGCGGCGTCCGCAGTTCATGGGAGACGTTGCTGATAAAATCGCGACGGATGGTCTCCAATTGGCGAATGTGGGTAAGGTCTTGCAGCATGACCAGGAAGCGCGTGGATGCAGGTGCGTTGAGGGGAGTGACGACAACCTGGACGAAGGTGTTGCGCAGTGAGGTTTCCACCGCGCCGGTTTGTTCGACGCCGGTTTGACGGCATAGCTCCCACAGCTCGACCAGTTGATGCTCACGGGTGACCTGGGCAAAGGTGAGGTCGTAAGCCGTTGTGCCCGGAAAGGCCAGAATCCGCAAGGCGGCGGGGTTGCTCAGCAGGATTTTCCCGTCGCTGTCGGTGATGATGACCCCGTCGGCCATCGTGTTCAGCACCCCGGAGAGGAAGGTCTGCTCCTGGGCCAGCCGGGCGACCTTATCGTTGAGTTGATCGGCCATGTGGTTGAAAGCATGGGTAAGCCGCGCCATCTCGTCGCGCGTTGTAGGCAAGAGGCGTGCGTGCAAATCGCCGCCGGCGACGCGCTCGACCACGTCGGTCAACTGGCGGATGGGATTGACGGTGCGCGCGGAGATATAGGTTGCCAGGGCAATCGAGATGAGGGCGAGCAATAAGCCGGAGATCATAATGGTGCGGCTCAACCGCCCCACGGCCAATTCGATCTCGTGCATAGGAACGGCAATGCGCACCACGCCCAGCGGTTCCCCATCGGGCAGGCCATCACGGCGCACCAAAACGGCCGCATACATCAGGTCGCTTCCCAGAGTGCGGCTGAAGCGTATTGCTGTACCTGTGCCCGTGCGGATTGCTTGTGAAATCTCCGGGCGGTAGAGATGGTTTTCCATATCCTCTGGGTTCACTTCGGAGTCTCCCAGAACGACACCATCCATACCGATGACCGTCACCCGGCTATCGCTCAGCGTTGCCCAACGTTTAACATGGGTCGCCAGGGCTGTGGAATCTGCCGATAAGTCCTCCAGGCACAGGACGGCGCTATAGGCCATCAAGTGTGCCTGGTCTAGCAGGTGCGCCTCCAGGTCGGCCCGGCGCGCCTGGCGCACCGTCCCGGAAAGGTATAGCGTCAGCCCTAACGCAGTCCCCAGGATAATGATGGTATAGGGCACGATCATACGCCAACGGATTGAAGAAAACATTGTTTACCCCTCAAAACGATAACCGGCGCCGCGCACCGTCACCAGGCGGGTAGGGTTAGCCGGGTCAACTTCGATCTTCTCGCGCAGCCAGCGGATATGGACATCCACCGTGCGACTGCCACCGCTATAATCCCATCCCCAAACTTCTTCGAGGAGTTGGTCGCGGGTGAGGGTTCTCCCTTGACGTTGGGCGAGGAAGACCAACAACTCGTATTCTTTGGGTTTCAGCGGCAATAACCGTTCTCCCAGCCAGACTTCGTGGCGTTCCTGGTCAATGACCAGGTCACCGAATCGCAGCCGCTGCAGCGGCGCGCTGCTGGTTTCGGCGGCAAATTCTTCACGCAGCAGACGCACCCGGCGCAGTTGGGCTTTGATGCGCGCCAGTAGCTCGCGCATGCTGAAAGGTTTGGTGAGATAATCATCTGCGCCCACCTCGAAGCCGACAATTCTGTCAATCTCCTCGGTGCGCGCAGTCAGCATCAGAATGGGGATGCGTTGCTCTTGACGCAGGATGCGGCATACCTCAAAACCGTCTAGCCCGGGCAGCATAATGTCAAGCAACACCAGATCGGGCTGTTCGGCGCGCGCCAGTTCCACGGCCTTTTTCCCGTCCGCGGCGGTGATGGTGACATAGCCCTCTTTGACCAGGTTGTACGCCAGCGTCTCCCGCATCACACGCTCATCTTCGACGATCAGGATTTTCTCGCTCATAAATGTTTGTATCAGCAGATTAAGCAGATTGAGCAGATGAGGTTATGCTTCTCCTGTCCGATAGTGGACTTCCGGCAGCTCACGCAGCCGGGCCGCGGCCTGCTCCGGCGTCAAATCGCGCTGCGCCTCGCCGAGCATTTCGTAGCCGACCATGAATTTTTTCACCGTCGCCGAGCGCAGCAACGGCGGATAAAAGTGCGCGTGCAGTTGCCAGTGCGCGTCATCGGTCATGCCGCCGGGTGCGCCATGCCAGCCCATAGAGTAGGGAAAAGATGTCTCGAAGAGATTGTCGTACTTGACCAGCAGCCGCTTGAGGATGTGCGCCAGCGCATCGCGTTCCACGGCGTTCAAGTCCGGCAGGCGCGTGACGTGGCGACGGGGTATGAGCAGCGTTTCAAACGGCCACACCGCCCAATAAGGCACGACGGCCAGCCAGTGTGCATTTTCGACGACAACGCGCGCGCCTTCCGCTGTTTCCAATGCTGCATAAGCGACCAACAGCGGCTCGGCGTGCGTGGTGAAGTAAGCGCGCTGTTCGCGTTCCTCTTTTGCCGGTTCGTTGGGCAGTGCGCTGCCGGCCCAAATCTGTCCATGGGGGTGAGGGTTGGAGGCGCCCATAATTGCCCCACGGTTCTCGAAAACCTGCACCCAACGGTAACGTTGTAACAGCTCGGTCGTCTGCTCGGCCCACACATCAATCACGGTGCGAATGTCCGCCGGAGGCATTTCGGCCAGTGTCAGATCGTGGCGGGGGGAGAAACAGAGCACCCGGCAAGTACCATATTCTGTTTCAGCGCGCAACAGGGGATGTTGGTGGATGGTCGTTGCGGGCGTATCGGGCAGCAAGGCAGCGAAATCGTTGTCGAAGACAAAGGTGCTGGTATAGGCCGGATTGCGCACCCCACCGGCCCGCGCATTGCCGGGACACAGATAACAATCAGGATCGTAAGCCGGCCGGTCTTCCTGTGGGGGACGTTCGACCTGCCCTTTCCAGGGGCGTTGCGTGCGGTGCGGCGAGACCAGAACCCAGTCGCCGGTCAGCGGGTTATAGCGACGGTGCGGATGCATGGTTGGGTCGAAGGTGCTCAAGGGAACTGTTCCTCCAAAATCGGTTATCCATCAATCAGATTGCATAATAACCCTCTTCATTGCTGATATTATAACCCGAACTTGTCTTTATGCACATGACATCCCCATGTCCAGTATTGTGGATTTTGAAAAAAGTGTTTTTGACAGTATACTGATAGTTAGGTTATGCAAGCATTGACTGCACATGCGGACAAGTGTAGAAGATGTCAGGGAGGGGTAAAATGACTTATGTTGAAGTCAAAGCCCAATTGTCAATTGAGGAACTCTTGAGAGCGGTAGGGCAGCTTAGTCAATTGGAGTTGGAAAATTTTATGCAACGAGCTATGGCCCTGCGTGCGCAACGTCAAGCTCCTTCTTTGACCCATGCTGAAACTGAGCTGTTGCAGCGTATCAATCAGAGGATGCCGCCGAAGATTCAAAGTCGGTATGATACTTTGATTTCTAAACGCAAGGCCGAAACCCTAACGCCGCAGGAGTATGAAGAGCTTCTGGAGTTGACAGACGCAGTTGAAGCTTTTGAGGCACAGCGTGTAGAAAGTCTGGTTGAACTGGCGCGGCTACGCAAGCTCTCTCTGCCTGAGTTGTTACAACAGTTGGGAATCTCGACGCCGGAATATGCTTAAATCAGAATTTCGACGTCAGATCATAACCAGGGCGCATGGATGTTGTGAGTATTGCAAAAGCCAAGCGCAATTTGCAACGCAGGCATTTTCTATTGAACATATCATTCCGCGTAGCCATAGCGGGACAGATACTGCGGATAATCTCGCCCTGGCCTGCCAAGGATGCAACAATCACAAGTACAATCGTATAGCGGGTCAAGACCCGCTCACCGGTGAAGAAGTTCCCCTGTATAATCCACGCAAGCAAAAATGGCAGGAACATTTTGCCTGGAGTGATGATTACACGCTGATCATTGCTAACACCAACCGGCCGAGCGACTGTCGAAGTGCTTCAGCTTAATCGCAGTGGTCTGGTCAATCTCCGACGTATTTTGTATGCGGCCGGACAACATCCACCGCTACTCGACGATTAGTCTTCTCGCATAATCAGCGGCAGGTAAATCCGCAGGATGGGGTTGCCGGTTACGCTGAGGCTGTGGGTCATCTCCACTGTTGAGCAGCCGTTCGTCGCTGTGAGGCGCACCGGATACTCGCCGCTCCGGGTGTAGGTGTGTGTGACCGGATTGCCGGACGCGGCGCTGCCATCGCCAAACTGCCAGGTGTAGGTGATGGGCAGGAACGCTGTGGACGTGGGCGGAATGGCGGTGAAGATGACGGCCTGGCCTGTTTCGGGATCCGGCGGCGTCCACGTGAAATCTACGGTGGTGAGCGGCGTACAGCGGTAACAGTTCACCTGTACAGGCACGCTGAGCGTTCCGGTGGTGGGATCGTTGTGGAAGACCTTGAGTGCGCCGGTATAGAGGCCCGACGCAGGACAATCGAGCGTCACGGTGACTTCCACCGCGCCCGTCCCGGCGACCGTCCCGCTGAGCGGCTGCGCCGTCAGCCACGGCAGGTCGCAAGCCGCAGCCGCCGCCTGTACCGCTGCCAGCGCATCAATTTCCCCCCAACCGGTCGCGTGATTGGGAACGTTGTCCGGCCCCTCGTCGCCGTTGCGGGTGGCGTAGGGGATGGGGACGGCGGTTTGCTCGATGAGCGTCTCGGTGGCGGCGTAGTCGCCGAGCAGACACGGGCCGGCTTCCCACATCAAGGCGATCAGCCCGGCCACATGCGGCGCGGACATTGAGGTGCCGCTCCAGCTTGCATAAGCGGTGTCGCTGCCGTTGAGGCTGGAGCGGATATTGACCCCCGGCGCGACGACCTGTGGTTTCAGATTCGCATAGCCGCGCGGGTTGAGTGTGTCCGGGTTGTCGGTCGGCCCCCAGTTGGAGTGCGTCGCGTAGAGACCATTGCTTTGGCCTGTGGAGCCTACGCCGGTGACATTGCCGTAGCGCGCCGGATTACCTGCGGTATTCAATCCGGGCGGATAAGGATAATTGCAGTTGCTCGCGTTACCGTTAGCGAAGACGGGATAGATGCCCGCTGCCTGCCAGGCATCCACGACATTTTGGAACCAGCCGTCATACGCACGGGCGCAATCGCTCCAGGAATTGTTGACGATGTGGGGCCGCTTGTCGGGAGCGCGCCGATAGGGGGCGTCTGGTGGGTAGGGGGCGAGCACCCACTCGGCGCAGGTGAGCAACGCGGCATCCGGACAGCCGCTCTCGGCGTTGCAAGCGTCGCAGGCGATCCACTGCGCGCCCGGCGCCATGCCGATGGAATTCTCGGCATCATCGTCGCCAACCATAATCCCCATTGTGTGACTGCCGTGCCCGTGATCATCGGAGGGCGCGGCTTTTCCGGTGTCGGCGTCCAGCCAGTTGTCGTCGTGGACGAATATGCCGTTCCCCAGATTGCCTCGATAATGGCCGACCAGCGCCCGATGGGTGTAGCGGACGCCGGTATCTATGTTGGCGACCACGATGCCGGCGCCCGTGATGCCCATATTCCATACCGCATCGGCGCGGATGTGCGTGAGATTCGGCTCAATACCACTGCTGGAGGACGGCGCGCCGGTCGTGAATTCGCTCAGGCCGAGCGTGCGCCGCGCGTGCAGTGAGGCCACTTCACTGTAACGTTGTAGTTCGGCCACGACTTGCCGGTTTGAGCGTTCGACGACGATCACGTTGTCAATCCAGAATGACCGATACGGCACCCTCCGCGCGTCGAGATAAGCGCGCACGCGCGCCTGAGCGCGTTCCGCCGTAGCTTGCAACGCCTGCATAACGAATTCGCCCCGCGCTTCCCAGGTCATAGTGTAGGCGGGCGTCAGATCGGGGCGCTCGCGGAAACGGATGAGGTAGCCGGTCGTTTCGTCATCCGCCAGCACCGCCGCGAGCTGGGGTTCGACGGTAACGCCGGTGCTTTGCGGAGCGTGCATGCCGGTCTCCGACCGCGCCAGTGCCGGCATGGGCAATCCCGATTCCGCCACCCGAAATGCCAGGGGAACGTGTCCGATGTTGGCAAGGGTTAACGTCGTCGTCGTGACCTGTCCCACGTATGCCGTCAGGGGCGCAAGTGCCGGGGGCGTCAGAACCACAGCCGGGCGGAACAAGGGGTATACCCGTGTTTGCGTAACGCCGGTGGTGATGGTCACGGCGTCAGCCCCGACCGACGTATAACCCGGCGCGTGGACTGTCACCGTATAGGTCCAGGCGACCAATTCCGTCGGGCCGAATTGTCCGGTGGCGGCATCCACCGGCAGGGATAATTGCCCGGGTTCAAGGAACACGAAGGCGGATGTGAGCGGAGGATACTCCGCCGTCTCGGCATCGAACACGCGCCCTTTCAGCCAACCGCGTTGCGCGCAGAACGGACAATCCTGCCGGCGTGCGAAGGGCGGCGGTTCCATGGCCCCTGCTCCTTGCGTCCCTCCCAGGAGCCAAAAGGTGGCGATTTCGGGGTCTCCGAATGAGCCGTGGGCCGGTCCCAGGGCGCCGCCCTGCGCAGTTGGCAGGTCGGGCGGGCTATCGTCCCAGGTGTTGGTTGGGTAATCGTAAACCCATACCCCGCGTTGCGGCGTCCATCCGACCAGGCCGCCGAGTGCGTAAATCCGCCCGTCGTGCGGGTCTTCGACGATCAAGGGCGTGCGGTGATATGGCAGATGTGCCAGGGTCTCCCAGGCGTTTGTGGTGGGATTGTAAGCGTACCAGCCGTCATAAGCGTCGTAGTGCCCGCCGGCGAAAAGCCGCCCGTGAACATCGCTGCCTACGCTACCGCCCAGCAGTAAACCATAGCCGCCTTGAAGCGGGCAACCGGCGCGCGTCGTCCAGGTATTGGTGGTAGGGTTGTAGACGTAGGTTGGGCAATCGGTGGGGTAATTGCCGGTGCTGCTTCCGCCGACTGAATAAAGTTGTCCTTGCAGCACGCCGCCGGCCTGTCCCCCGCGCGCGGTGGGCAAATTCGCGCCGGTGGACCAGGTGTTGGCGGCGATGTCGTAGATATACAGCGTGCGGTAGCCGGTAAAATCGCCGTCGAAGCCGCCCGCCACATAGAAGCGGTTGCCGATCAGGCCGTAAGCGCCGCCGAAGCGCGCCGCCGGCAATGGTGCGCGGCTTGACCACGTTTGCGTGTGGATGTCGTAACAGCGGTGCGTGGTCGTCGGGGTTGGTGAGAAGGTTCCGGTCAACCCGCCGACAAAACAGACTTTGCCGCCGTGATAATAGCTGTGGCCCCAGTACAGCGCCGGCTCATTTCCCGTCGTCATAGCGGTCCACACACTGTCGCCGCCGATGGTGGCGGTCAATGGCGTTGTGGCCGTATAGCCGTTACCGGTGGCTGTGATGAGCGCCGCCACGTTCACACCGGCGGGTATGCAGGTCTGGGGATGGAACGTCACGGTGAAGCTGCCGGTTGCGCCGTTCGGCAAGGTGAGTATTGCCGGCCCGCCCAGCGTTGCATAGCCTGGAGTGACCGTGTAACTCAGGTTGAAGACGCCATCGGCGCCGGTGTAGTTGAGCAGGTTGAGGGCATGCGTTGCGGTGAGAGCGGCGCAACTTGTGAATGTCGCTGCTTGCGGCGTCAGGTAGAGGCCCGGCGCAAGGCAAGGCGCGGCAATCGTCCCGCTAATTGTATGCGGCGCGTCGCCGTATTGGTCGCCGATGATTATCCACGGTAGCTCCCAGGGAGCGCCTATGCAGTCTGGCAGGGTGACAGAGGCGCAGAAGTTGTACGTCCCATTGGCCCATGCCCCCATTGTCGCAGGATAGCCGACGGTTTGCCAGTAAAGGACATTACCGGGTTCCACCCCCTCTTCTGAACGTTCACCGCCGTTGGGGGGGACGTGGCGCACGCTATGGACGGTCCAGGCGTCCGGCAAATCCACGGCGAAGCGATCCATATACTCCAAATCAGGGGAGCGGACGGTGACGTTGAAACACAGTTCTACAGGGACGGCGGTGCGCAGGGCGGCAGGGACGATAGCATTGACCGTGGAGCCGTCAATTTGCATCAACGCGGCATGGTTTTCAGGCGTTGCGGCGACCGCGAGACCATTGCCAGACGCCCCATGACGAGGTTGCGCTGTGCGGCCTGTTCCGGCAGTCAATCCCAGGCTACACAAGATGATGATTCCGATGACCAATCCCCAAATTTTCAATTTCATGGCTGATGCTTCTCTCAGTTCTAAAGATGTGGCGGTACTATAAAACGTTTTGGCGGCGGGTCAAATGCCCAAAGTGCATTTTTCCAACCTTGCGAAGCGTGTATAATATCCCCTCAAGCCCAGGAATGAGGAGCAAGGAAGGAGGAGAGGAGCGATGAAAACCCTGGTGATGAAATTTGGTGGCACCTCGGTAGGCGGCGCGTCGGCCATCGCGCAGACCGCCGCGATTGTGCAAGAGCAGGCGCAGGCCTGGGAACGTCTGGTGGTGATCGTTTCGGCGATGCGCGGCGTGACGGACGCGCTCATCCAGGGGGCGCGCACGGCGGCGGCCGGCGATGCGCAGACGTACCCGGCGCTGGTCACAGACCTGCGGGTGCGGCACACGCTGGCCGTGGCCGAATTGCTACACGACATCGAGGCGCGCACGGAACTGCTGAAGGCGCTGGACGCCTATCTGGATGAGTTTGCCACCTTCTGCCGCAGCGTACAGGTGCTCGGCGAGGTGACGCCGCGTGCGATGGACGCGATCAGTTCGCTGGGGGAGCGGATGAACGCGCGCATCGTGGCGGCGTACTTACGGCAGTTGGGATTGCGCAGCGAGGCGGTGGACGCCACCGAGTTGATCGTCACCGACCGACGCTTTCAGCAGGCCGCCCCGTTGATGGAAGCCACCCGTACTCGCGCGCAGGCGCGCCTGTTCCCACTTTTGGAAGCCGGGGTTGTGCCGGTGGTGACCGGCTTTATCGGGGCGACCGAAGACGGCATCACGACGACATTGGGGCGCGGCGGCAGCGACTACAGCGCCTCGATTCTGGGGGCCGCGCTCGACGCCGATGAGGTGTGGACGTGGACCGATGTGGACGGCGTGCTCACCACCGATCCGCGCATTGTCCCCGACGCACGGGTGATCCCCGTACTTTCGTACAGCGAGGTGGGCGAACTGGCCTACTTCGGCGCGAAGGTGCTCCATCCCAAGACCATCAGCCCGGTGATCGAGCGTGGAATCCCGCTGTGGGTGAAGAATACGTTCAACCCCACCTGCCCGGGCACCCGCATTGTGCGCGAACCGGAAAGCACGCCGGGAACTGTCAAGGCCGTCACCGCCATTCACGGCTTGAGCATGGTCAATGTGGAAGGCCGTGGGATGATGGGTGTGCCCGGCATTGCCGCGCGGACGTTTGCCGCCGTTGCCAGTCAAGGCGCCAGCGTATTGATGATTTCGCAGGCCTCGTCGGAGCAGTCCATCTGTTTTGTGATCCCCACCGAGGCCGCGCCGGGGGTGATTGCGGCTATTGAAGAAGAGATGGCGCTGGAACTGGCGCGGCGCGACATTGATCGCGTCTGGGCGATGGACAACGTGGTCATCGTGACTGCCGTAGGGGCGGGGATGCGCAGCACGCCCGGCGTGGCGGCACGGCTCTTCGGCGCGCTTGCACAGAAGCAGATCAACGTCATTGCCATTGCGCAAGGATCGTCGGAGTGCAGCATTTCGCTGGTCGTTTCCGCCGACCAGGCTACCGACGCCGTGCGCCAACTGCATGCGGAAGTGATCAATGGGGGAGGGGGGACTTATGACAATGCGTAACAAAATTGCCGTGGGTGTTCTGGGCGCCACCGGAGCGGTGGGACAGCGGTTTGTGCAGTTGCTGGCGGAGCACCCGTGGTTTGAGATCGCGGCGCTGGCAGCCTCGGAGCGCAGCGCCGGCAAACGGTATGCTGAAGTCTGTAAGTGGGTGATTCCCGGCGATCCTCCGCCGACGGTATTGGATATGGTGGTGCAGCCGTTGGAACCCACGTTACCGGCGCGGCTGGTTTTTTCGGCGTTGCCGGCGGATGTGGCCCGTGAGGTCGAGCCGCAGTTTGCGCAGGCCGGGTACGCCGTCTGCACCAATGCGTCGGCGTATCGGCCTGTGGAGGATGTGCCGTTGCTTATTCCAGAGGTCAACGCCGACCATGTGACGCTTATCGAGGGGCAGCGTCGTGGACGCGGTTGGCCCGGTCTCATCGTCGCCAGTCCCAATTGTACAATTACGGGCGTGGCGTTGCCGCTCAAACCGCTGGATATGGCGTTTGGGGTGCGCAAAGTTTTTATGGCTTCGATGCAGGCCATCTCCGGCGCCGGGTATCCCGGCGTGGCCTCGCTCGATATTTTGGACAACGTCATCCCCTACATTGCCGGCGAGGAGGAGAAATTCGAGCAGGAGCTGCGCAAGATGCTCGGTCGGGTGGTGGATGGACGTCACGTGAACGCCAATCTGGTGCTCAGCGCCCATGCCAACCGCGTGCCGGTCTTCGATGGGCACACGGTCAGCCTGTCGGTTGGCTTTGAGCGACGGGCGACGGTGGATGAGGTTCTGGCGGCGCTGCGTGATTTTCGCGGCGTGGAAATTGCGCGTGGCCTGCCGAGCGCGCCGGAACGTCCGCTTGTCGTGCGCACGGAGCCGGATCGCCCGCAGCCCCGCCGTGATCGGGACGCCGAAGGCGGCATGGCGATTTCTGTAGGGCGTGTGCGTCCCTGTCCCCTGCTGGACATGCGCATGACCACCGTGAGTCACAACACCTTGCGCGGCGCGGCCAGCGGCGCGATCCTCAACGCCGAACTGCTCGTGGCGACGGGATACGTGGAAAGGTAGCAGGAGGCAAGAGGCAAGGGGCATTTCTGTTGATTTGCCGATTCGCTGATTCTTGATTCGCTGATTCACCGATTCTTTTGAGGGGTTGCTATGCAAAACTATGGTCTGACGTCGGTGTCTGAGTTTGTCGGAGATCGGATTGTGTACCGAAATCTGGATGCGGCGGATGAACGCCTGCCGCGATTGGCCGACATCCGCGCGGCGGTGGGGATTTCGGGCAACACCATCCCTCGTAAAAGTGAGCTGGATTACGGGCGGGTGATCGTGCATCTGTTACAATCGGCCCGTGCGTTGGATGCGCCGGGGACGTCCATCAAGCGTTTGATCTTTGTGGGCGATACGCACATGAACGATGGGACCGCCTTCATTAACATCTGCCGTGCGGGGAACTGGCCTGGTCTGGCCTTTATCGGCGCCGAGAAAAATGCGCCCCCGCAGGCGGATGTCACGACGCTGGAAGGCTACCCGCTCTATCTGGCAAACCGCTGGACGCTGCTGACGGATTTCGACGCCTTCTGCGCGCGGCAGGGTTTCCCGGTGGATGCGCATACGGCGGTGGTTCTCGATCTGGACAAGACCACCATTGGAGCGCGCGGGCGCAACGACCACGTGATTGACGCCGCGCGGGTGACGGCGATCAAGCGCACCGTCGGCGATGTGCTGGGAGCGACTTTTGACGCCGCGCGTTTCCAGGCGGCCTACGACCAGCTCAAGCTGGCGGAATTCCACCCCTTTACCGCCGATAATCAGGACTACCTGGCGTATATCTGCCTGGTCATCGGCAGCGGCATGTACGAGCGGGAGACGCTCGTCGCCGATGTGCGGGCCGGGCGCATGCCGGATTTCGTGAGTTTCATCCGCGCCGTGGAGGCACGAGCCGCCGATCTGCCGGATAATCTGCGGGCGTTGCACGCCGATATTTACGCGCGAGTGCAGACCGGCGATCCCACGCCGTTCAAAGCCTTCCGTTACAACGAGTACCGCGAAACCGTCGGGCGGATGGGCATGTTGCCGGCGGACGCCGCGCCGGAGGACTTGCTGGCGCGTGAAATTTGCATCACTCATGAGGTGCGCGAGCTGATGTTGCGATGGCGCGAGCAGGGCGCGTTGCTGTTTGCCCTTTCCGACAAACCCGATGAGGCGTCTATACCCTCCGACGAGTTGCGCGCTGCGGGCTACGCGCCGATTCATCGGACATTGACGCACGTGGTAGGCGCGTGATGTTGATCGGACACCTGGGCGTTTCCGGGCTGGCGCATCGTTACCTTAAAGCCGATCTTGTGCCGGTGCTCATCGCCGGTGTCATCCCCGACGTGGTGGACAAGACGTTATGTTATGGCTTGCGCCTGGCGCCGAGTGGACGGATGTGGGGACACACCTTGCTCGGTCTGACGCTCTCGACCGGGGTTGTCTGGCTGCTGTGGGGACGACGAACCGCGTGGAGCTGGGCCGTAGGGTACCTGGGGCATCTGGTGGCCGATCTCGGCGGACAGATACCCTGGTTCTATCCGTTTGTGCAATACGACTTTCCCCCTTCGCGGGGCTTTTGGGAGATGCTGCTGCATAAACTGCAACACCCTGCCGAAATCGCCCTGGAACTGGTGCTGCTGGTGTGGGCGGGCCTGGCAATCGGGAATCGGGGATTGGGGATTAGTAATCGGGGACTGGGGATTAGTCATTGGGGATTGGGGATCGGTAGGCGATAATCAAGTATCGGTGATAAAACTTACTCTATACTCCATACTTCTTAAGGAAACTTCAATGATCTTTGGACACGTTGCCGTTTCGGCGTTAGCGTATCGTTACCTCAAGGCCGATTTTGTGCCGGTGATGGCGGCGGCCGTCGTGCCGGATATTGTGGACAAGGTCGCACATTACATGCTGCATCAGGGCGCCGGCAGTCGCTGGATGGGACACACGCTGATCGGCGTGGCGGTTTCGACGCTGGTGATCGCGGCTATCTGGGGGAAACGCCCGGCACAGAGTTGGGCACTCGGCTACCTGCTGCATCTGGTCGGTGAATTCGGTGGTGTTGTGCCATATCTGTTCCCGTTGGTGCAGTATACATTTCCCTATGACTACAGTTTCACCGAGACTTTGAGTCTGTCGTTGACCAACCTGCCGCGAATGGCGTTGGAGGTGTGTCTGTGCTTGTGGGCCGCCGTGGCCTTGTTCGACTTGTGGGTTTTTAAGGAAAAACGGCATCGTTTAGTGATTGGTCGTCGGTAATAATTGGGCGTCGGTAACTGGTGATTGGTAATAGGGATTGCTGACTGCTGACGGCTGATTGCTGACTGCTGATCATTCAGGAGGGGAAAATGACTTACACGAGCTGGCTGGAGTGTGTGCGGGGATGTGGGCGGCGTTATTCTATCTATGATGCCGTCTATCGCTGCGCGGATTGCGGAGGCTTGCTGGATGTAGTCCACGACGTTGAAGCCTTGCGGGATCGCAGCGCGGCCGCGTGGATGCAGCTCTTCGACCGCCGCATCCGCACCAATGAATGGCCTTACGGCAGCGGGGTATGGGGCAAGAAAGAATGGGTCGCGCCGCAGATTGACAATGACAACGTGGTCTCGATGTATGAAGGTCATACCAATTGCTTCTGGGCCGAGCGGTTGGGCAAGGAAATCGGCGTCTCTGACCTGTGGGTGAAATTGTGCGGCAACAGCCATACTGGTTCGTTCAAGGACCTGGGGATGACGGTGTTGATCTCCGTGGTGAAACAGATGCGCGCCGACGGCAAACCCATCCGCGCTGTAGCCTGTGCTTCGACGGGCGATACCTCGGCGGCGCTGGCCGCGTATGCGGCGGCGGCGGACATCCCGGCCATTGTCCTGCTGCCGAAAGGCAAAGTCTCCACGGCACAGCTTATCCAGCCTATTGCTAACAATGCGCTTGTGCTCGCGCTGGATACCGACTTCGACGGCTGCATGCGCATTGTGCAGCAGATCGCAGGCGACCCGACGATTTACCTGGCAAATTCGATGAATCCGTTGCGTATGGAAGGCCAGAAAACGGTCGCCATCGAGATTGTGCAACAGTTCGATTGGCAGGTGCCGGATTGGATCGTCATCCCCGTTGGCAACCTGGGCAACGTCAGCGCGTTAGGCAAAGGATTTTTGCTTATGCGGGATTTGGGGCTGATTGATAAGTTGCCGCGCATTGCCTGTGCGCAGTCTGCACGCGCGAATCCGCTTTACTTGAGTTATCAGACCGGCTTCCGTGAATACCGTCCGGTTCAGGCGCAGAAGACCCTCGCCAGTGCGATTCAGATCGGCGATCCGGTGAGTTACGAGCGTGCCGTCAAAACGCTCAAGACTTTCGACGGCGTTGTCGAGCAGGCGACCGAGGATGAGCTGGCGAACGCGGCCGCGCGCGCCGACCGGACCGGCATGTATTGCTGTCCCCATACCGGCGTGGCCCTGGCGGTGCTATTCAAACTCATCGAGCGGGGAGATATCCGTCCCAGTGACCGTGTGGTGGTGATCTCCACTGCACACGGCCTCAAGTTTACCGACTTCAAGGTGGCCTATCACGACCGCACGCTGGCGGATGTCATCGCCCGGCACGCAAATCCGCCGGTGGAGTTACCGGCGGATTACGGAGCGGTGCAATGGGCAATAGAGGGACGTTTCGGTAAAGCGTAAAACGTAAAGCGTAAAGCGTAAAACGTAAAACGTAATTCATTACGCTTTACGTTTTTTTGTCACGAAATCACATTTAATGCCTTTCCTACTTTCGCAAATTTCTCCAGCCCGAAGTCCATATCGTCTTTGGAGAGGGCGGCGGAGACCATCACGCGGATGCGCGCGAGGCCCTGTGGGACGGTGGGATAGCCGATTGCCATCGCAAAGACGCCTTCCTCGAAAAGCTGGCGGCTGAACGCCTGCGCGAGCTTCGCATCGCCGAGCATCACCGGCGTGATCGGCGTCACGCTGTTGCCCACATCGAAGCCCAACGCTTTCATCTGCCCCTTGAAGTAGCGGGTGTTTTCCCACAGGCGATCCACCAGTTCCGTCGAAGCGGCCAGCGCTTGCACGGCGGCCAGGCATGCCGCAGTATCGGCGGGCGTGACGGCGCTGGAGAAGAGGAATGGGCGTGCGCGCTGGCGCAGAAAATCAATGATGAGTTTCTTCCCGGCGATGACGCCGCCCACCACGCCGAACGCTTTGGAGAACGTCCCGATCTCCACGTCGAATTTGCCGTGCAGTCCGAAATGATCCACGATGCCGCGCCCGCCGTGGCCCAGGACGCCCTCGCCGTGGGCATCGTCTACCATCGTGAGCAGCCCGTATTTTTCTGCTACCGTGTAAATCTTGTCCAGCGGCGCGATGTCGCCATCCATTGAGAAAACCCCATCGGTGACGACCAGCCCGCGCCGGTATTGCGGCAGGGATTCCTGAACTTTCGCCTCCAAATCGGCGGGATCGCAGTGCTCGTAGACCACAATCTTGGCGCGACTCAACCGCGCGCCGTCAATGATGCTGGCGTGATTGAGCCGGTCGGAGAAAATGACATCCTCTTTGCCCACCAGCGGCGGAATGGCCGCTTGATTGGCAACAAAACCGGCCTGGACATAGAGCGCATCTTCAACATGCTTAAACTCGGCCACAGCTTGCTCCAGTTCGCGGTGCAGCGAGAGCGTCCCGGCGATAGACCGCACCGCTGTTGGCCCCGCGCCGAAACGGTCAATTGCGGCCTTGGCAGCTTGTTTCAGCCGTGGATCATCGGCGAGTCCCAGGTAGTTGTTGGTACAGAGGTTGAGCACCCGTTTGCCGTCCACCGTCATCCACGCGCCGGGCGGCGAATCAATGGTGCGCAGATGGATGAATAACCCGCTTTCCTTGAGCGCCGCGACTTCTTCCGCAATCCAGGCCAGTTTTTGCTCCGTCATTACTTTCCTCCTCGTTTGCACGTTTGCACGTTCAAACGTTTGAACGTTCTAACGTTCAAACCGCCGTGTTATGCTTCCCGCTGATCTGATACCAGAGCATGCCGCCAAGTGCGCCGAGACCCGCCATCAGCACAATGTCGAGCACGCCGAAGCATACCCCGCCGCCGATTTGGGCAATGTGGAGTGTGGCCGGGTCATAGGTGGTTGGAAGGCCGAGCTGCTCCAATATATTAACGATGGTTTGCGGATCCACCATGACACTGTTGAGAATCCCGCCGACGATTTGACCGAGCAGCGCACCTGCGCCGCCAATGGCGCCGGCAATCGCTCCCACTTTAGCCGCGCCGCCGGACGCGAGGGGCTTCTCGTAGACGCCCGCCAGATAGCCGGCACCTAACCCTGCCAGCAACGCAATACACGGGACGCATAGCGGCGTGATCAAACTCCCGCCAATCCCCAGAACCAACATCACTACCCCTAAAATCAACCCTGCTTTGACCATCTTCTCCTCCTTTTGAAAATAGCGAATTACGAATTGCGAATTACGAATAGCGAATTACGAGTTTGGCTTACCTCGCTTTACGTTTTACGCTTTACTCTTTACGTTTTACGCTTTATTCTCTACTCCCCCGGATACATGACAATTTTACCACTATTCCCCGAAACCATTGTCTCGAGTGCTTCTTGCCAGCGGCTGAGCGGGAATTCGTGGGTGATGATCGGCGTCAGGTCCACCGCGCCGGAGGAAATCAGGGCGCGCATTTGATACCATGTCTCCCACAAACGTCGCCCTGCGATCCCGTGAATGGTGATACCTTTCATAATCACCAGGTTGTTGAGGTCAAAATCGTTAAGTGGATTCGAGCTTAACCCCAACAGCGACGCGCTGCCGCCGGGCTTGAGCAAACTCAGCCCCTGCACCAGTGCTTTGGGCGCGCCAGACATTTCGATTAGCACATCGAAGCCCTTACCGCGCACTGCATCCTGAGCAAGCCGGACGACATCTTCTGCGGCGGCGTTGAGGGCCAGGTCAGCGCCGACTTTGCGCGCCAGGGCCAGGCGGTACGGGCTGATGTCGGTGGCAACGACGGTCTCTGCGCCGAAGGCCCGCGCGACCGGGATAGACATCAGCCCCGCCGGCCCGCAACCGGTGACGAGCACCGTCTTAGCGCGCACATCTACCGCAGCGACCGTATGCACCGCATTCCCGAAGTTCTCCTGCAGGCTGGCGACGCGCGCCGGCATCGTCTTGGGGTTCTTCCAGGCATTTTCGACGGGAATGGCGATGTACTCGGCATAGCAACCATGCGTGTCTACCCCTAAAATCCGGGTATTGGGACAAATGTGCGCCTGTCCCAGTTTGCATTGGGTACACACACCGCATACAATATGACTCTCGGCGGAGACGAAATCACCGACCTGCGGTTCATCGGGGCGAACCTGTGCGCCAACCGCGACGATCTCACCGGCAAATTCGTGGCCGATGATGAGCGGTGGCTTGATGCGCCCCTGTGACCAGTGATCCCATTTGTAAATGTGGACATCGGTGCCGCAGATGGATGTGGCAATCACTTTGATCAACACTTCCCGTGGACCCGGGGTAGGGACGGGGACCTGGATCAGCTCGAAGCCGGGACGCGGTTGCTGTTTGGTAACGGCCTGCATGGTCGTCATAAACATTCTCTCCTCAAAGGATAGTTTGGTAGTCTTCAGGTGGATAGCCAATAGCACTTGTCGCGCGAGTTGGCACCCGCGCCACTTTATCAGTATAGCATCCCGCTCAGGTGGGGGCAATGTGCAGAGTGCTATAACCCGGATGACATGTGTAACTTGCTGGCACAATAATGCAACTCATTTTCCCTCTAACGCCCCTTCGTGGTATACTAGGGTAAGGTGGAAGCGGATCCACCAAACTACATCAACAACGGGAGGCTTGACCTATGAAACACTTCTTAACATTGGCCGATTTGACATCGGAACAGATGCATGCCATCCTTGACCTTGCCGTGCGCATTAAAACCGTGTGGAAAGCCGGCGAAGACACCCCGTACCTGAAAGGCAAAGTTCTGGGAATGATCTTTCAGAAACCCAGCCTGCGCACCCGCGTTTCTTTCGATGTGGCGATGCTCCAACTTGGCGGTAACGCGCTGTACCTTTCGCCGGACGAGATTCAGTTGGGCAAACGGGAAAGCGTCGCCGATGTCGCGCGGGTGATCTCACGCTATGTCAACGTGGTCATGGCGCGCGTCTTTGCGCATGCGGACGTTGTCGCGCTGGCGAAGTACGCCACCGTGCCGGTGATCAATGGCCTTTCGGACTATTCCCATCCCTGTCAGGGCATGGCCGACTTCCTGACGATTTTGGAGCACAAGGGGAGTTTCAAGGGCAAGAAACTCGCGTATTTGGGCGATGGCAACAATGTCGCTACCTCGCTTCTGTATGGCGCGACCCTGCTGGGCATGGACTTCACCATCGCTTCGCCGAAAGGTTACGAATTGCATCCGGCGATTTGGGAAATCGGCCGCCGCCTGGCCGGGGAAAGCGGCTCGAAGATCGAAGCGACGACCGATCCGCTTGCCGCCGTGCGGGATGCCGATGTCATCTACACTGATACCTGGACTTCGATGGGGCAGGAGGCCGAGGCTGAACAGCGGCGCAAAATCTTCCCGCCCTATCGTGTGGATGAGGCCAAACTGGCCCTGGCAAAGCCGGATGTCATTGTGATGCACTGTCTGCCGGCCCACCGTGGGGAAGAGATTACCGACGCCGTCGCCGACGGACCCCACTCGGCCATTTTCGACCAGGCCGAGAACCGCCTCCACGCCCAGAAAGCCATCTTAGTTTGGGTGCTGGACGCAAACTGATCCGTAGTGACAAAACGAACAGTGTTGGCGAGCTGCACCGAGCCTGCCGCTGCTCACTGTTCCCGTTCACTGCTCCTGATTACTAATCACTGATTACTCATTCCTGATTACTAATTACTGAAACAGGGGGTGCTCCGTGGCCGGTAATCGTCTGCGCTTTGACGAAGCGATTCAAAAAGCTAACGACTGTGTCTGGGATGAAAGATGGGACGATGCGGTCCGGTTCTATCGGCGTGCGTTGGCCGAGTTTCCCGATGATGTTTCGGCCTTGATGGGGTATGCCTGGGCGCTGCTGAACGCCGAAGAACTGGAAGAGGCCCTGGAAATTTATCGCCGACTCACTCTGCTGAATCCTGCCGATCCCGGCCCCTACGAACGCATCGCCGAGATTTTGGAGCGTAGCGGGGAGACGGCGCAGGCTGCCGAAATGTATGACGAAGCCGGAGTCCGCTATGGCAAACAGAACCTGACGAGCAAGATGGCGGCGGCTTACGAGGCTTCTTTGCGTCTGCGTCCTGATAACGACAAGACATTGCGTGCGCTTTTGCAACACTACCAGGCCCAGAAACAGGTGGACAAGGCCGTGCTGGCGGCGCTCTGGTTAGCCTATTTATACCAGAACACCCATCCCGATTGGGCTATCGAGATCTGTCGGCAGATGCAAGACTTTGTCCCCCATGAGCCGCGTATCGTGCAGACGATGACGCTGTTGCAGAGCCATCGCCCTGTCCCGGAGCCGCCGCCGCTTTTCACCCAGGAAGTTTTGCCCGGAAGCGTGGAAGTTGAAACGGGCGAAGAAGGTAGCCCCGTGGATATCGCCAGACAGCATGCCCTGGCGATGCTGGCCGAGTCCATTTTCGCGGAAGATAAACCCCAGGTTCAGGGCATCACACAAATGGAAGTTGACCTCCTGATCGGCAAGGCCGTAGATGCGCAAACACGTGGCGACCTGGCGGCGGCCTTGCAGGCTTACGAACAGCTGGTCAAGACCGGCGTTTCAATGGCCTCGATCCACTTCAACCTGGGGCTGTTGTATAAGGAACGCATGCGCTTTGCCGAGGCCATTGAGCAGTTATCAAAGTCCCTGGCGGCGCCTGAGTATGTCCTGGGCAGCCATTTCGCTTTGGGCGAATGTTATCAGGCCCAGGGAAACTTCACCGAGGCTGCAAAACACTTCTGGGAAGCCGTGAAAATCGTGGATCTGGCGACCGTGCAACGCGAGCATGCCGATGATCTGATCCGCGTTTATGAGAGCCTGGCACAAAATCTGGTCAGTACTGGTGACCCTGAGCGTGCGCAACATTTGACCGAGTCGTTAGTTGAATTTCTGGGACGGCGAGGCTGGGAAGACAAAGCCATCGCCGCACGCAAACGCCTGGATAGCCTGGCGCGTTCGGGCATTGTACTCAGCCTCGGCGAACTGGTGAGCCTGACGGGATCGGCGGACGTCCTGCGTTCTGTAGCCCTGGCGCAGGAATACCACCGTCGTAAAAAGGTTTACAATGCTTTGGAGGAGCTGTTTCACACCCTCAGCCAATTCCCGGATTACCTGCCGTTGCATTATCTGCTGGCGGGTTTGTTGCAGGATGCCGGGCGCGTCGAAGAAGCGATTGCTAAATTCCACATCATTGCGCGTACTTATGAGGCGCGCGACCAGACGCTTCAGGCCCTGGCGATCTACCGTGAAATTTTGCAATCCTCGCCATTGGATGTGGTGGTGCATCGGCATGTGATCGAGCTGTTCATCCAGCGGGGGCAGATTGACGAGGCCTTGAGCCAGTATTTGCAGTTGGCGGATGCGTATTACCAGTTGGCGCAGATGGATCGCGCCCGTGATGTGTATACCGAGGCCCTGCGATTGGCCCCGCGCGGTTCCCAAGATGCGCAGTGGGAAGTGCGTATTCTGCATAAGATGGCCGATCTGGACCTGCAGCGTCTGGACTGGCTGGCGGCGATCAAAAGCAATGAGGAAATTCTGCGCATTGCTCCCGGCGATGAACGTGCCTACCTGGCCCTTTATCGGCTGTACCCACGCACCGGTCGCCCCCATTTGGGCTTGAACGTTTTGGATAAGCTGATCAAGCGTTACCTGGATTCCAGGAATGTTGATCGGGCGCTGACCATTTTGGAAGACCTGATTCAAAGCGAGCCTGAAAGCATCCCTCTACGTGCCAGAGGGGCGCAATTATATCTGAACATCGGTAAGCGCGATAAAGCGTTGGAACACCTGGATGTGTTAGGGGATTTACAACTTGAAGCTGGTCAGAAAGACGCGGCCATCAAGACGATTACCGCAATCCTGGCCTTGGATCCCCCGAATAGAGCCGCTTACGCCAGTCTCTACCGCGAACTGACCGGACGCGAACCGCCATCAGGGCGCGGTACGTAGCGGTACGTATATGGAGGGTGTGGTTCGCCACGCTTGAATATGTGGAATATAGTATGGCTTTTGGAACGTATATCGTGGGTAGATGGCCTGGATATACTAATTGTGGCCCTTTTCTTCTTCATGGTCTTTTACGCGATAAAAGGGACTCGCGCTGTGCCTTTGGTACGTGGTATCATGGCACTGCTTATTTTCCTGGCCTTGATCACGCGCCTGGTGCACCTGCGGGCATTTTCCTGGCTGGTCGAGCGACTGCTGCCAGCGTTCCTGGTGGGCGTGCCGGTGCTTTTCCAGCCTGAACTGCGGCGCGCTTTTGAACAACTGGGACGCAATCGTTGGTTTTGGGCGGCCCCGCGTGAAAACGAAAAGCTGGCGCTGATGATTGCCAATGTTGTCAAAGCCGTTAGCTACATGGCGACGAATTATGTCGGCGCATTGATTGTCTTTGAGCGCCAAACCGGCTTACAGGAGTATGTGGATACCGGCGTACCCATTGGCGCCGAGGTCACATTTGAGCTGCTGACTTCCATCTTTGATCCTCACGTGATCCTTCATGACGGCGCGGTGATTATTCGCAATGGGCGTCTGACTGCGGCAGCCTGCGTTATGCCATTGACGGCGGCTTTTCTGGCGGACCGAGAGCTGGGATTGCGGCATCGGGCAGCGATCGGCATTACCGAGGAAGGCGACGCTGTGGCCGTTGTCGTTTCTGAGGAACGCGGGAAAATCTCGCTGACGCACAACGGGCGTATCATTCGGGATATCGAGGCCGGTCGGCTGGAGTCTATTCTGCGTACCTTTTTGATGCCCGAAGCTGAACGTGCACCGGGTCTCTTACGCCGTTTAGGACGTCGTATTCTCAAACCGCACCGGCAGGCTGGGGAGGAAATGCCTGTATGAGTCGCTGGCTGGGACAAAACATCAGCCTGTTTCTGGCTTCGCTACTGCTGGCCTTTTTCTTCTGGGCTGTCGCCATCGAAACCGAAGACCCCACACAGCAAGGCCCGTTTGCCCTGTCTATTCCGGTCGAAATTATGAACCTGGATGATGATATGATCGCTTATGACATCAACGGGGCGCGGGTGCGGGTGGAACTGCGTGCGCCGCAATCTATATGGAAAGACCTGAATCTTGAGGATATGCACGCTTACATTGACCTTACCAACGTCAGTACCGGAACCCTGTCGGTGCCGGTGCACGTGGATGTGCAGGTGTCGCCGGTGCAGGTACTGAAGATCACCCCCGCTACAGTGTCGCTCACCGTCGAAGAGATTGCCGAAAAAGAGGTGACGGTCACGGTACGGGTAAAAGGTACGGCCATTTTTGGTTACAAGGCCGAAGAACCTGTGGTGATCCCTCAGACGGTGCGGGTGCGTGGTCCGGCCTCATGGGTAGCGCAAGTGACGCAAGCACAGGTTACAGTGGATGTGCAAGGGCAGCAAAGCGACGTGCGGGGTGATTACCAGCCTGAGCTTTTGGATCAAAACGAACACAACGTTTCCTTCGTCGAAGTTGTTCCCAAGGTGGTGACGGTCAATGTGCCCATTTCTCAGTTAGGCTATGTGCGCGATCTCGCCGTGACGGTGGCCTGGGAAGGGCGGCCGGCCGCCGGCTATCGGATCGCCAATCTGGTGGTCAATCCCCAGATCGTCAAAGTCTTTGGGCGCGTTGAGGTCGTCAAGGCCGTGCCCGGTTACCTGCAAACCCAACCGGTCAGTCTTGAGGGGTTGACCGAGAGTATGACCACGACCGTGGCTTTGCAAATGCCTGAGGGCTTGTCCCTGATTGCGCCACCGCGCCCTTACGTCACCGTGAGCCTGACGGTCGAAGCCATCCAGAGTGCGTTGACACTGGCGGTGACGCCGACCGTTCGCGGCCTGGCGGCCGAGATGACCGCAACGCTGAGCACCGAATCGGTGGTGCTGATTTTGAACGGCCCGCTGGCGATCATGGAGCATTTGCAGAGCGCGGATGTGCGCGTGGTGCTGGATGTGACCAGGTTGATGCCCGGCGACTACACTATTATCCCGACGGTCCACGTCCCTAAAGGTGTGACCATCCAGAATGTCATCCCCGAGGCAGTCCTTGTGCGCATCGAGCGGGTGGTGACGCCGGTCTTGCCTTACCGGTGACGAAGGGGAACCTCTATCCAACACACGGCGGGCGTCTTAAAACGGCGCCCGCCAACTGTTATTTGACTGCCTTCCCCTGTCTCCCCGACTCCTCGACTATCCGACTACACAACTACACGACTCCTCGACTACCCTACAACTTCCCCGCTTCCTTAAGGCCGAGTTTCATCGCATTGAGCGGTAACAACGCACATTTCACGCGCCCCATGCTCAGCCGCACGCCGCCCATCATCGCCTCAATCTCCGACAGGCCCATAGCGGCGATTTCCTCGGGTGTTTTGCCCACGACAGCTTCGGTGAACATGGAGGATGACGCCATGCTGATGACGCAGCCTTGCCCCTCAAACATTACTTTGGCGATGCGACCTTCGTCATTCAACTGCGCCGTCAGGTGGATCATATCCCCACATGTCGGATTGTCCATTTCAATATCAATATCGGCGTTGTCGAGCACGCCGAAGTTTTCCGGGTTGTGATAGTGTTCCAACAATTGTTCACGGTAAAGGTCACTGCTCATTGATTTCTCCTCGTCCCATTATCTTCCCAAGACCCGTTCGACTTTGCGGAGCGCATTCACCAGCGCCTCCACATCGTCTTGGTCGTTGTAAATGTAGAAACTCGCGCGGGCGCTGGCCGCCAGGCCGAAACGTTCGTGGAGCGGCTGGGCGCAGTGATGCCCGGCGCGCACACAAATGCCTTCCTCGTCGAGAATCGCGGCAATGTCGTGGGGATGGATGCCGTCCATCCAGAACGCAACCACGCCGCCGCGTTCCGCCGGGCCAGGACCGAGCACATGCACACGCGGCAACTCGGCCAACCGTTCCAGCGCGTAGGCGACGATTTCTTGCTCGTGGGTGTGGATGGCCTCCATGCCGATGTTGCTGAGGAAATCCGCCGCCGCTCCCAGGGCGATCACTTCGGCGATAGCCGGCGTCCCGGCCTCGAATTTGTAGGGAACTTCGTTCCATTTCGCATGGTCGCGCTTGACAGTGCGGATCATATCGCCGCCGTAGAGAAAGGGCGGCATGGCTTCCAGCAACTCACGGCGGCCCCACAAGACACCCACGCCCGGCCCGCACATCTTGTGGCCTGAGAAGGCCATAAAATCCGCGCCCAACGCCTGCACATCCACAGGCCGATGGGGGACGGCCTGCGCGCCATCCATCATCACCAGGGCGCCGGCCTTGTGCGCCATCTCCGCGACCTGTTTAACCGGCGGCACGGTCCCCAGCACATTGGACATGACCGAGCATGCGACGATTTTCGTGCGGCCATCTTCCAGCAACGCCGGCAGCACCGTCAGATCGAGCTGCCCCGCGTCGTTCACGGGAATATACGCCAGTGCGGCCCCTTTGCGCAAGGCCAACTGTTGCCAGGGAACCAGGTTGGCGTGATGCTCCATCTCCGTGACCACGATGCGGTCACCGGCGCGAATGTGCGTCTCGCCCCAACTGTAGGCGACCAGGTTGATGCCCTCCGTCGCATTGCGTACATTGATGACTTCGGCAGGCTCCGGGGCGTTGATGAAAGCCGCGATTTTGGCCCGCGCCTCCTCGTAGAGTGCGGTGGCCTCTTCCGCCAGCGTATATAACCCGCGATGGACATTGGTATAGCTGTGACTGTACACACGCGACAGCGTCTCTATAACGGCACGTGGTTTTTGAGAACTGGCGGCGCTGTCTAAGAACACCAGGCGCTTGCCGTGGACTGTGCGTTCAAAGATGGGAAATGCTTGCCGTATTGCGGCAACGTCTAATGGCATGCCTACCTCCCTTGCGAAGAGTTATATGGTCGTCAGTCTTATCGTCAACTGCGCCTTAGTATACCACAAAAAAGAAGAAAACTATATGTCAATTTTAAGCAGCTAAACCTCTCTTGATTGTATGGAGACAGGTCGTTTGCTTTCACCCTCAATTGACTATAATGGGAAGCACGATGTCTGATGAGCCTGTCTCGCAACAATTACCGCTTTTCCAGGCGGCGCCTGCATCCGAAGGGGAACCCGCTGTATCCGCTGCGGTGTCTATTTCGCCAACGGCTTCGCTGGCGGCAGAGTTGACGCCGACCTCGCCGCTCAACGTCGCGCTGGGCGCCTTCGAGAAGTACATGCGACTGCGCGGTTTTACCGAAAACACCCAACAGGCGTTCCGGCTGGATATGCAGATTTTGAGCGACTATCTCAGCCCTGTGCAGCGCATCGGTGAAATCAGCGCGGCGACGTTGCAGGCGTTTATCAACTGGATGGAATCCTCGCGTGGTGTGCCGTGCAGTCCCAAGACGCTCGAACGGCGTATTACCACGCTCAAAGTCTTCTTCGGCTGGCTGACGGAAGAGGGCGTGCTGCCGCGCGACCCCGCTGCGCCGTTGATTCACCAATCCGTCTCGGCCCCGCTATCAGAAATTTTGACCGATGCGCAGATCGAGGCGGCGCTGGCGGTGACGCAGTCGCTGCGGGCCGGCAGTGAGACGCGCAAAGCCGATGTGCGTCCGCACACACTGTTTACTTTGATTTTGCACACCGGCATCAAGAAGAGCGAATGTATCAATCTGCACGTCAACCATATTGATCTAAGCGATCCGCAAAACCCGGCGTTGTGGGTGCGTTACAAAGAGACACGCCGGCGACACAAGGAGCGGCGGATTGCTTTACCGCGTGAATGGCCTGTCATCCTGGAGGAGTACCTGGAGCAATATCCTTCGCGTCAGTATCTCTTCCCCTGGAGCGGGCGCAACCTGGAATATGTGCTTACGGACATTGCCGTAGAGGCCGGCATCCCCCGGATAACCTTCGAGATTCTGCGCTGGACCTGCGCCGTCCGCGACTTCGCGGCAGGGATGGAGCCTACCGACCTGCGCCACAAACTCGGCCTTTCGGAAATTAGCTGGTACGAGGTCGAGGTCAAACTGGCGCTCCTGGCGCAGCGTCTCGGAAAAACACCATGAGTTTATGGTGCACATTTTGCGCCACAGAGAACGCAGAGAGCACAGAGAAATCATTAAAAATTCTCTGTGTTTTCTGTGCTCTCTGTGGTTAATTTTACCGGAGGTTTTATGAACACATCGCTCTCGGATAAAATCACCTATCGCACGGCCAGAGTCGCCATTATTGGGATGGGGTATGTGGGATTGCCGCTGGCGCTGGCTTTTGCCAAAGCCGGCTTTGTGACGGTGGGCATCGAGGTCAACGCCGACCGCGCCGACGCGCTCAACGCCGGCCACAGTTACATCGAGGACGTCTCCGACGCCGAGCTGATGCCGCATGTACGTGAGGGCCGCCTGAGCGCAACGACCGACTACGACATCATCCGCGACTGCGATGCCGTGTTTATCTGTGTGCCCACGCCCTATACCATCCAGCGCACCCCCGATCTGAGCTATATCGTCGCGGCGACGGAAAGCATCGCCCCGCGTCTGAAACCCCAACAGCTCATCGTCTTGCAGTCCACGACCTATCCCGGCACGACAACTGAGGTCGTGCAACCGATCCTGGAGCGGGTCAGCGGCATGAAGGCCGGCGCCGACGACTTCTATCTGGCGTTTTCGCCGGAGCGCATTGACCCCGGCAACAAGCAGTGGAGCGCCTACAACACCCCCAAAGTCGTCGGAGGATTGACGCCCAACGCCACCGCCGTCGCCGCCGCGCTGCTGCGGCAGATGGGCGCGCCGGTTCACGAGGTCTCCTCGCCCGCCGCCGCCGAGTTGACCAAACTGCTGGAAAACACCTTCCGCGCGGTGAACATCGCCCTGGTCAACGAAATAGCGCAGCTTGCCGAACGCATGGGCATAGATTTCTGGGAAGTCATTGACGCCGCCAAGACCAAGCCCTTCGGCTTTATGCCCTTCCGTCCCGGCCCAGGGGTGGGGGGGCATTGCTTAGGCGAGAATGAATACATTTTTGTGCGCAATGGCTCTGGTCCCCATGCGGTGCGGGTGGGGGATTATGTGCGGACACTCCAACAATCGCCATTGGTGGAACAAGAAGGTCTGACCCTCTGGAATCCGCCGCATCTGGAAATTCTGTCTTTTGATCCTTATCGCGGAGAAACCTGTTTTCGCCCGGTGGAATTTCTCTCCCGGCGCGCTTATGCGGGCGCGATGGTCAACGTGCAGACTGTTGACGGGCGACGGTTGACGGTGACGGATGGGCATCCGATGATGGTGTGGAACGGTGAGCACCCGGTTACCCGACGCGCCGACCAATTGCAGCCCGGTGATGAGCTAATCGTTCCATTAGGGATACCGGCGTCCGCCGTTGCGCTGCCGCCGCTGGACCTGATTGAGGGATTGAAGGCCGATGATATTGAGCGCGTGCGCGTGACGCCTCGACAAGGACGTTTTGAGACGTACCGGGAAACCTTGACGCCCCATTTGCGCAAGCTCGGTGTGGTTGCGCGCGATGTGTATCGCAGTAACGCGATGCCGCTATCCGTGTATTTGGAGTTAGAACGCCTGCATGTTGCGCCATTCTCACGCGCCGATTTGTGGTTAGGAACCGGGCGAGGTCCTTCGTACAGCCGTTGTCCGGCGGTGTTGGAATGGGATGAAGACCTGGCGCGTTTAATCGGTTATTACTTGAGTGAGGGTTGTATCACAGAAGATGCCAGTCTGCGGGTGCGTTTCACGTTCAATGCTGAGGAATGTGAGACGCTGGCGGATCTCCTGCGGATCCTGGGAAAATTAGGGCTATCATATTCGACGTATAAGGATAAGCGGTGGAACACGCAACACATCAAAGTCTCCTCGCGCCCCTTTGCACGGCTGTTGCGGGATGGTCTTCAATGCGGCGTCAACTCCTACACCATGCACATTCCGGCGGCGTTGATGACGGCTTCCGAGTCGCTGCGGATGGCGTTGCTCACCGGGTTGTTGCGCGGCGATGGAGATGTCTATCATGTCAATCGAGAGCACCATTATCACAAAGACGGCCAAGACTACCAGCATCATATCAACACCTGCACCGTTGGCTATTTCACCGCCAGTCCCGATTTGTTCCAACAAGTCATCGTTTTATTGCAGGGCCTGGGATTTGTGCCGACATTCAAACGCGACAAACCGCAGTTGCGACTTTATGGCGAAGAGCAGTTGCAGCGTTTGACGCCGTTGTTCCTGGATGTGAAACGCCGACGCTTGGAGGCTTACCGGCAAGGGCGCAGTAAGCCGATGACCACCTCTCAGTCTACACGCCACACAGGATTCGCAACGGTCAAAGTGCGAACGGTACAGGTACAACCTGTGGTTCCAGAGTCGCCGCCGGAAGCCGTGTACTCCGTGGAAGTTGCCGGAACGCATACGTTTGTGACTTCTTATGGCGTGTTGGTTCACAATTGTATCCCGATTGACCCCTACTATTTGATGTGGAAAGCGCGCGAATACGACTTCTGGACGCGCTTCATCGAATTGGCGGCGGAGACCAACGAGGCCATGCCCTATCACGTGGTAGACCTGGTGACGCGCGGTTTGAGCCTTGAAGGGAAGGCATTGCATGGGGCACAGGTGCTGGTGCTGGGCGTCGCCTTCAAACCCGACATCGGCGATTCGCGCGACACCCCTGCCGAGCGGGTCATCGAGCTGCTGCTGGGGCGCGGCGCGCAGGTGCGCTATCACGATCCCTTCGTGCCGACCTTTCACGTGGGAGGCAATGTCTTCTATCAGGAGCCTCTGCATCTGGAGTCCGTCCCTTTGACGAATGAGGCACTTCAGGCAGCCGATGTAGTGGTAATCGTGACCGGACATCATAGCGTGGATTACGCCCGGATCCTGCAACAGGCATCCCTGGTAGTGGATAGCTGTAATGCAACGCACGGCCTTGTGGGAACGGCTAGAGTCGTGCGCTTGGGGGCGCCGCTGGTGCAGAGTGTATGACGGATACATCACCTGAAATCTCGGAAACCTCCTCCGCTTCCACCCAAACCAGACAGACGCGCAAGACGGTTTTGCGGGTGGTGCTGGTTATCTTCTTTGCGGGTTTCACCACATTCATTGCCATCAACCGCGAGCGCATTACGTTTGAACATCTCAGTGGACTGGGCTATTTAGGCGTTTTCCTGATGGCCTGGATCGGCAGCACGACGGTCTTGTTGCCCATCCCGCACCTGGCATTTACCTTCACGATGGGATCGGTGCCGACGCTTGTGCCCTGGTTGATCGGCCTGTGCGCCGGATTTGGCGATTCGCTCGGCGAGTTGTGGGGGTATCTGGCCGGCTACGCCGTCGAAGACCTGGTGGACCGCTGGAAAGTCTACCCCAAAATCGAAGGGTGGGTGCGCCGGCACGGCATGTTGACCGTCTTTCTGATGGGCTCCGTGCCGATGCCGTTGTTCGACATGGCCGGCATGGCCGCCGGCGCGGCGGGAATGCCCGTATGGAAGTTTTATCTGGCGACGTGGAGCGGCAAAACATTCAAGGCTATCGTCGTCGCCTGGGCCGGGCGTTACAGCATTGCCTGGATTGCTAATCTATTGGGGCTTTAACGTTAGAATGTTAGAACGTTTGAACGTTCAAACGTTCTAACGTTTGTTGCTGAGGTGATTATGGATGTGAAGATTCTCCGGCATCCGCGCATTTACACCGGCGATGTACGTCGTCCCTGGGCGCGGATGATGGCGGTGGTGGACGGGCGCATCGTGGCGCTGGACGCCGCAGCGGAAGCCTGGACGGCTGCCCCCGGCGCGGCGATCGAGGATGTGGAGGGCGCGCTTATCATCCCCGGCTTGACCGACGCCCACATCCACGCCCTGTGGTACGCGCTCAGCCTGCGTGAACTGAACTTGCGCGATCTTTCGCGCGCGGCGCTGTTGGAAGCAGTGGCGGCGCGGGCGCGTGCGCTGCCGCCCGGCGCATGGATTGTCGGACGCGGGTGGGATCAAAGTCTGTGGGACGATGACCGCTTTCCCACCGCCGCCGAGGTGGATCGCGTTGCCCCACTGCATCCTGTGGCGCTGATCGCCAAAAACGCGCACGCCTGGGTAGTGAATTCGGTAGCTTTACGGACAGCAAGCATCACGGCGACGACGCCTGACCCGCCGCATGGCAAGATCGGACGCGCTGCCGACGGCTCACCGGACGGGATGCTGTTTGAGAACGCGACGCGCCTGGTGCGGGCGGTGATCCCACCGCCGACTTTGTATGAAGTCGTGGAGGCGCTCGATGAGGCGCAAGATCATCTCCTTGCCTTTGGCATCACCGGCATCCACGACGTAGACGCCGAACCTGCATTGGCTGCATTCCAGGAATTGCGCCGTCAAGAACGCCTGCGCGTGCGGGTGGTCAAGTATATACGCCTGGAATCGCTGGATGCGGCATTGACGGTGGGACTGCGTAGCGGTTACGGGGACGATTGGCTGCGCTTCGGCGGCCTCAAGCTTTTCGCGGACGGCGCGTTGGGATCGCGCACCGGAGCGATGTTCGCGCCTTACGAAGGCGAGCCGGACAATGCCGGCCTGCTCACTTTGTCGCCGGACGATTTGATAGCGATTGTCCGGCGGGCGGCGGAGGGCGGACTGGCGCTGGCAATCCATGCGATTGGTGACCGCGCCAATGCGTTGGTTTTGGATGCGCTGGAAGCCGTGCGCACCGTCAATCCGGCATTACGTCATCGCGTGGAACACGTGCAACACATTCGCCCGGAGGATCAGGCGCGGCTGGGGCGAGCGGGATTTGTTGCTTCGATGCAACCCATTCATGCCATTCACGATATGGTGATGGTAGAGCGACATCTGGGGCCGCAACGCGCTCCGCAGGCATATCCCTGGCGCTCTGTAGCAGACTCCGGCGCCGTGCTGGCCTTTGGTTCTGATGCGCCCATCGAAATTTTCGATCCGTTCATCGGCCTGTATGCGGCGGTGACGCGCCGCCGCGAGGACGGGTTCCCCGGCCCGCAGGGCTGGCGCCCCGAACAACGGCTTACGTTGGAAGAGGCCCTGCGCGCCTACACCTGGGGTGCGGCTTACGCCGCCGGCCTGGAATCACGGATCGGGCTGCTCGCTCCCGGCTACCTTGCGGACCTGGTCGTCCTGGACCACAACATTTTCACGCTTCCCCCTGAAGCCCTTCTGCAAACCCACGCACTGCGTGTCATGGTCGGCGGCCACTGGCGCATCCTGTAAGCTGGTTGCTGGTTACTGGACCCCTTACCGATCACAAAAGCTCCTTGTGTTTCTCCTCGGCGAACCGACGCAACGCCTTGAGCCGTTGTAGCGGTGTGTCTTGATTGGCGACCAGCGTCTCCTGAATGGCTTTGCTCCAGCGGTCTATGGCCGCCCGTAACTCCTCCCAGAGCGCCGTGATTTCGTGGTAGTAGAGTTCTGTCTGTTCATCCAACCCGGCAAAGTGTTCGGTCGCCTTCTGGTTGGCAAGGTCCTGCCGCCGCCAGCGATCTTCCTCGGCGACCAGTCGCTTTTGCCAGTCGCGGGCGAAGGCTGTTTGCCACTCTTCCCACTGGCGGCGGAGCCGCTCTTCGGTGAGCCGCTGCATCTCGGCAATCTCGTTCTGCCGTTTTTCGATCCGCACCTGGAAGGCCTCCAGGCTATCCAGCGCCTGTTTGTTTTGGTTATACAGCAGCGCGTATTTCTGCGTTTGTTCGACCAGGCGCGCGACCTCAGCGTCCACACGCGCGCCTTGCTCCATATACTGCTTCACCCGCTGTTCCCGCTGGAAATCCGCCACGCGCAGTTCCTCGATGCGTGGATCGTAGGATCTGGCGATCTGGATGGCTTCTTCCACGCGCGCGGGAAGTTTGCGGATGCTGTCTTCGAGCCGCGCTTGCTTGGCAAGCAATTCATCGAGGCTCTTGCGCAACCCCGGAATTTCGCCTTCGACCGCGGCGACGCGCCGCGTATCGGCCCGGCGTTGCTCTTCCAGGTAAACGATGGATTGCAAGCGATCTTCGGTGCGCTTGGTCAGATCGGCAATGGCGTTCGCTACGGTCTGGATTTGCCCCTGCAACCGTTGTTCACCGGCCTCGCGGGCCTTGAGTGGCTCTTCGTAGCGCAGTACGCCGCGGACTTTCTTGTCCAGATCGGCCAATTGTTCGTTGATGGTTTCAAGCTCAGAACGACGCAACTGCTCGCTTTCCAGACGCTCACGGCGCACCTGCGCTTTGAATTCTTCCAGGTTGGCGTTGAGGTCACGGTGGGTCTTTTCCACCAACGCCGGATAGTCATCGGTGCGTCGTAAATCGGTGCGCAATTCGACGATGTCCTGGTGCAGACGCTCAATTTCAACAGCTTGCGTCTCGATAGTGTGCATTTGCTGTTCGACGCGCTCCTGTAGCGCCAGAATGACGGCTTTGTCACGTTTGCGCTCTTCGTCCAGCCAGCGGATCATTTGCTCTAGCTGTGAAAGCTCCATACGTTACGCTCCCTTAAAAATAGCGAATTGCGAATAGCGAAACTTGTTGTTTGCATTATACCCGCTCCTATACGGGAAACAACATCATTTGCGGCGCAAGAGTGGCGACAGTAACGCTTGTTCCTCTGCCGTCAGGAGCTTGAGCCGCCAGGCGACCAGCGGGAAAACGACAACTGCGCCCACCAGCGCCGCGCCGCGTCCGAGCGGCATCATGAGCAGTGCCACCCCACCCATCGCTGCCGTCGCCAGCAGCGGCTTGCTGAGGATGTCTCTCCACTGCACCCGCTCAAGCTGTTTCTGGACGCCCATCACGAACGGTACCATTAACGCCAGCTCTGAAAAGATGTGCAGGACGGCCGAGGCCCGGTAGCCGTACACAGGCATCAAGACCAGGTTGCCGATCAGCGAGAATGTAAACGCGAACAGATATGCGCGCGTCAGATAGCGTTGCTGATCCAACGCGATGAGCACGTACTGGGTCAGACTATTCAGCCACCCGATCGGCATAGACCAGGCCATCAGTTGCAAGGCGATCATCCCGCCGGGCAGATATTCCGGCCCGCCCAGCACCAGCACCATCTCGCGCGCGGCCAGCGTGGCGATAACGGCAGTCGGAAGCGCGAGTGTCAGCAAGATTTTCGCGCCGAGTTGATAGAAACGCAGGAAACCGGCGCGGTCTTCTTTCGCTTGCCGTGAGATGACCGGGAAAAGTGCCAGGGTGAACATCGAGGGCACGACCATCACCGCATCCAGGAATTTGTAGCCGACGCTGTACAATCCCAGGACGAGGTTGCCCAGGATTGGCTCCATCAGAAAAACGTCAATTTTGTAGAACAGCGTGGCGAGGAAGTGGTTGACCATCAGCGGCCACGATTCGCCGATCATATCCTGACGCAGCGCGCGGTCGCTTTCCCAGCACGGGCGGAAGAACATCCGCACCGCCAGGCTGCCCAGGATGCCCAGGGTGATCAGATTGATGGCAATCGCCGAACCTGCCAGCCCAATGATGCCCCATCCTGCCAATAGCACCGCCGTCTGTACGGCCACGCGCACCAGCGTTGAGACCGTGGAGATGGCGGCCGGATATTCCGCCTTTTCGTAGGCGTAAAAGAGCGAAGTCAGCCCTTTGGAGATCGAGCCGGGAATCAATCCGATGTAGAGCAAGACCAGCGCGAGCATGGCCTGCCGGGAAGCCGGAGCGGTGAAGTCGGCGATGAGCGTTTGCCGCAGGAGGATGAACCCCAGCACCAACGGGATGCCGGCCAGGCTCAGGCCTAGCCGCACGGCGGTTGTGTTGAACAGAAAACGGTTGGCCCGGTCGCGGGCGCGGGCCACTTCGCGGGTGAGGTAGGCATCCAGCCCGAAGTTGGTGAGGATATCAAACCACACAAAGACGTTGATTGCGTAATAGTAGTCGCCGGCATTGGCCGGGCCGAGAATCCGCAACATCAGTGCGGCAAAGGCCAGTTCAATGACACGGTTGAAGAGCGTCAGGAGAATGGGGGCTACACTGTTCTTCGCCAGTCGTTGCACCGTCGAATGGCCGTCCTGTTCGTGGTAGGCGCGCCGCCAGACCCACACGACGGCCAGGAAAACGATGCCCATCCCTGCCAGAAATGAAACGAACGCGCCGATTTTGACGCTGTCGGGGCTATATTTGAAGCGCACAATGCTGCTTTCTTCAAGCCGCACGCCCCGAAAATTCCCGGCCACACGAGCGATGGGGACTTCGCGTTCGGCATCTTCCCCGGCTCCCGGCCGGCGGACGAAAGCCTTCCAACCGGGGAAATAGCTATCGGCAAGAATCAGCCATGAAGGGCCGTCAATGGTAGCTTCGATGAGCACCTCGTTGCGTCCGTAAGCGCGCACAGTTTGTTCTACCGGCGTGGCCGGGGTGGGGGGAGACGTCGGCACGGCGACGCTCCTGGCAAATTCCGCTTCGATGATGGCGTAGAAACGAGGATCGTAACGCTGGATGAGCTGCCCCACGGCTTCTACATCCGGCGCAACCACTGTCGCCGTCATAGGTAAGGTGAAGGCACGCGGGGTGACGCCCAGGTTCTCGTAGACACGCACGGCGTCATCCTGGTACACGAGTTGGTACTTGGGCAGGGGAATCTCTTCCTCGGTGATGATGTATTTGACGTTGAGCAAGTCGGTCAGCGGGCTGTCGAGGCTGGAGAACTGCGTGAAGGGCGCGATGCGGTTGTAGAGCAGCTCATTTTGTGGCTCGATCCATCCCATATAGCGCGCATATTGCGCCGGGAAGAGACTATCGTAGCCGCGCACGTCCTGGAAATCGTAGAACATGCCGGTATTGGCATTGAACGTTTTACGTCCGTGGGGATCGAAGGTGGAGAAGCGCCATAAACCGGCATCCCGGCGCAGAAATTCGACGACGGGCGGCGTGTAATTCAACAAGTCGGGGTTGACGGCCGGGTTGAACCCTGCGCCGAACGTCACCAGGTCCACAACCAGGATCAGGACGGCCAGCATTTCCCATACCGGACGGCGTCCCAACCGTTTGGGCAAATAGATGGGGCAATGCGACACCCGCAGGACGATTCCTGCGCCGACCAACAACAGCGCAGCAAGCTGAACCCAGGGAAACAGATAGGCGTAAAACGCGCGGTGATCCGGGAAAGCGTTTGCGGCCAGCGCCAGTGACCAGAACGCGCGTTCCACCAGTGGCTCAATGCGCCCGAATGTCAGCCGCGAGAGCCACAGCCCACCCCACAGCGCCAGCCCTGTCCAAATTGCGCCTGCGCCGATGATGCTGATGACATCAGGGGCGGCGTCGAAGCGTAAAATACGTAAAACGTGAAACGTAAAACGTGATTGGGGATTAGGGATTAGGGATTGGGGATTGGGTGCTGTGCTGCTTCGTTGCTTCGCCGCTTCGCCACTTCGCTGCTTCACTGATTCGCCCATTCGCTCATTCGCTGATTCATCCATTCGCTCATTCGCCGATTCGCTGATTCTTAACTCGCTGATTCTTAATTCGCTCATTCGCGTTGCCCCCAGCCCGGCAAGCGCTGCGACCGCACCTGTCAGCGGGAACACCCAGCGAAAAGGAGAATGGGATTGGCTCAGGAAGGGCAAGGCATACACTAACGCATAGATCGGCGTCCCGAAGATACATCCCAACGAAAATAGCGACAACAGCGTAAAGAACGGTACGTAAGGATGGCGCAACCAATTTTGGATTTTGGATTTTAGATTTTGGATTGGATTTTGGATGGCGACGGATCGCGGCCTGCCAACTGACAGCTGTGGACTCACGACGGCTACCAGGGCCAGGAGCAACGGCAGGATTCCTAAATACGCGCCCCCTTCAACGTAGTTTTTGGTGTCCCAATTGAACGCAGAGATGGCTTCTCCGTAAGCATTGACGGTGGCCCGGAGTGTCGCGCCAGTCAAGAAATTCCGCAGCGTTGTGTGGGTGGGATTGCCAAAGAAGTTGGGAATCAGGAAAGTGATGATCCGCCGTTTAGGGTAAGCCCAGCCCAGAACCTCGGAAAGCGTGACGGCCCCCTGACGGAAGCTGCTGTTGACAACCTCATACAGCGGCAAAAGCTGTAAGGCACCGAGCGCCAGTCCCAGGCCGACCATTAACACTAAACCCAACGCCGGGCTGAGGACTGCGGTGTGCCATGCCGTGCGTGGCCGGGTCAATGCCGTGTGGATAAGCCGCCACGCGCCGAACATGCCCATCACCAGCAGGACAAAGTAAGTCATCTCGGCATGGCCGGCGAAGATTTGCAACCCCAGGATGAGCGCGCCGCCCAGTGCCCAGGGCAACATCGCCCGTTCTTGCCGCATAAAACGCGCCCGCCGCACGGTCAGCTCGACGAACGCCAGCAACAGCGGCAACCATGACGCCGCCGCAACGATCATCGGGTGAACGACCGAGACAACCAGAAACCCGCTTAACTCAAAAGTGACGCCGGCCAGGAGCGCCCCCAGGCGGTTGGCGCCGATGGTGCGTCCCAGGATGTACATTGAAATTCCGGCCAGCCCCAATTGCAGCACAATGAACACCCCAAACGCGCGCGGCAGTGGTATCAGGAAGAAAATCCAGGTCAGCGGATAGAGGGCCGAATGTTGTCCGTTTGCCAGAAACGGATGGCCGGCGAAGAGGTAAGGGTCCCAGAGAGGCAGTTCCCGCATCTGCAATGCCGTGGTTAAAAAACGCTTCCAGGGGTAATTTTGCAGAATCAGATCGGCGACCAGTCCATTTTGTACTTCGGTCACACCCATCTGTGCAGCAGCCGCGTGGTAAGGGGCAAAGGTGTACAGCGCGTCCACCGGCAGCAGGGTTTTGTCTCCCAGAACCACCGGAGCGAAAATCAGCAGGGGCAGGATAAGCAATATCCCTGCTGGTACAAAGTCGCGCCATAGCTTTTGCAGGCCCATTTTCATGACCAACCGACCACCTGACTAATTGACCTTTCGACTAACGTAGCAATCCTATCATACAACCGGTAATAGGCAATCGTTATGCGGCTGGCACACAAAAAGGGCCTGGAATGATTTCCAGGCCCTCCGGTATGACCGACCCGCCTAGCCTTGCTTTTTTTTGCCGAACAAGGCTTGCCGTAGTTGCGCCAGGTCCCCGCCTTTGGGAAGCTGCTCACTCGCCAGCAATTTCACATCGAAGTTGATCTTGGGGAGCGCCGATCCATCGCTGCACGTCCCCCGCTCCCAGTCGAGGTGGGGATAGAAGAACGAGATGGCCTCATTGAGCCGTTGATTCAGGCGTCCTAAGGCGACGTGGCCGTCCTGACCTGCCGGGGCCAGGATGACAAACTGATAAGTATCGAGCTGTCCGACAAAGGGATCATTGCCGATCATTTCTGTTGCCGTATTGCGCAGGATCAGCGCAACAGCGCGCAGCACATCATCGTGAGCCACAAAACCGTAAGCGTCGCTGAAAGCGGGCATGCCCAGGAGGGAGATACCGATGAGGGCGAGGTTTTTGTCGGCGATGACCCGTTCCACCTGCTCTTCTACCAGCATGGAGGTCGGCAGGCCGGTGATCGGGTCCAGGAACGTATCCAGATTGCTGCGGCGCAGGACATTCCGTACCCGGAAACGCAGTTCTTGCACATCGAAAGGTTTGGTGATATAGTCCACCGCCCCCAGTTGCAAGCCCGTCAACCGATCCATTCGTTCGCGGCGTTCGGTCAGGAAGATAATCGGCGTGTGTTCGGTGCGCCGTTGACTGCGCAACGCCATGCACACTTCATAACCATCAATATCGGGCAGATGAATGTCCAAAACGACCAGATCGGGCAGCGTCTCCGTCGCAATCTTCAGGGCGTCTTGCCCCCAGGCAGCATGCGAGACCTGATATCCCACGGAGGAGAAATAAGCGGAAAGCATTTCCGCCGTGTTGGGATCATCTTCGACGATGAGAATATGACGAGGAGTCCCATCTTTAGCCATTGTGGATGTATCCTAACCGATAGGCTCTTTGTAGACGGCGAAAGTGCAGTTCTGGGCGCCCATTCCAATACAGGTCAATTGATCCACGCGGAAAGTACGGCCACCGCTCAACCAGCGCAGCGCTTCCTCGATGATGCCGGCCGCGATAAAACCGCCTGGGCGTTCGACCTGCCGTCCCCAACACATAGAACAGCGGTCAATGATGTAATGGAAGTGATCGCCACCGGGGTCTTTGACGTAAGAAGTCTGATCGCTCAGCGAGTCAAAGACTTTGGCTACGGCAGGCAGGCCGGCTTTGAGTTTCGCCTGGAGTGGCAAAACTTTGAAGGCCAGATCGCTGGCGCCGACCAGTGCGCCGAAGTTGGCCAGACCCTGTGCGAAGAGCACCCGCCCGAGGCGCAATTGCAATCCCCGCCCGCCGCGCGGCCCGTACATTTCCTCAAGGGCCTTGTTCAAGGCAGAAATGTAGGCAAAATCAAAACCCTTGTCCATATTGTCGGCAGGGGGATTATCAATGAATTGCGATAGCCCGGCCATGTTGAGGATGGCGTTCAATCCATTGCGCCCCATAATCTCTTCGAGCGCGTCGAACAAGATGAGACCAAAACGATTGGGGTAATAAAATCCACTGGGTTCAGGGGTATTAGCCACTGTACAACCTCCTCCGTGCTACAGAATCGCTGAAAGTTCTTCGGCAGCTCGACGCATATCTAAGAAGAGAAGCCCTAATTTGGCCTGTTGTCGAGCTAAGACGGTAAGTACGGCTTCTTCTCCAACAGCGCGAAGGATCACGTACCCCTTCTCGCCCCTGACATACACCTCGTCCAGCATCCCCCGTTTCAATTCACTGGCGATGCGCTCACCCAACGACAGCATTGCTGCGGACATGGCCGAAACGCGATCCTCCTCAACGCTTTGGGGAAGGGAAGAGGCGATAGGAAGTCCATCTACACTGATAATAGCGGCTGCCTCGATGTCGGGGCTGCTGGTTTGAAGCTCACGTAGTCGCTCCACCATTCGTTCGTTCCGAGATGTGCTTGCCATGCTATTCATCCTCCGCCAGGGGATTATACCCCCTTATTGAAAATGTACTACTTTGAGGTGATGCTGTAAAAAGGTTACCATAGGAATACAACATTGTCAAGGCAAGGTTGTAAAATCACGCAGCGTCTCAATTCTGCAAGCCACAAACCCTGTTTTGCTGTTTCTGTGCTCTGGTTATATTTTAACCGGATTTTTCAGAATGGCAAAACAAGGCCCTGATGGGTGTTGTTATTTGTCCAAAACTATGCTATACTACCTTACATACCCAGACTCGCTAAGCCGTGACTGTCTTCAGTTCCGGACCGTAGAGCCATATTTTAATTTCACGAGGAGTAGAGGAGTATGTCTAAAACGCTGTATGTAGGTAATTTGTCATGGGGCACCACTGAAGAAAAGGTCCGTGAACTGTTCGGGCAGTACGGTCCGGTCTTGTCGCTGCGCTGGATCACTGACCGCGAGACGGGACGTTTTCGGGGTTTTTGTTTTGTGGAAATGGACAACGCGAACGCCGATAAAGCCATCCACGCGCTCAACGGCTTTGAATGTGATGGTCGTGCACTGCGGGTGAATGTTGCGGAAGAGCGACAGGAGCGGCGCGGTGGGCGTGGCGGGAATGTCGGAAGCGGCCGGGATGGCGGCGGCGGTGGGCGACGTCGCAGCGGTGGCTATCGCGACCGCGACCGGGACCGGGACGACCGGGATTCATCCTGGTAATCACGGGATACCTCGTGAAACCGCTGGAACGGAATGGCGTTTCAGCGGTTTTTTTGGCGCATTGACACGGAGGTAAGCGGCTATGGAGACCTTAGTGGCCATCTGGAAGCAAGCTCAAGCGGGCGACCGCGCCGGCGCTAGACGCAAACTGCTCTCAATCCTGCGCACTAACCCCGAAAACGTACAGGCCTGGCTGCTGATGGCCGCGCTGCTCGACGATCCAGCCCAACAGGCCGAGTGTTGTCGCCGGGTTTTGGCTCTCGATCCTCAAAACCCGCATGCCACGGCCATGTTGCAGAAACTGTGTCCCTCTGAACCAGATGTGGAAATCCCCGATCTCTTTGAACCTGGGGAAGATATCGAAGCCGCCGAAGAAGCCGCTGCCCTTACCCGCAAGGAACTGACGCGCTATGTCGTCCGTGAACTGGGGAGCGAAGCCGATCGCAACACCCTGATCCGCTACGTATGTGAAAATGGCGATATGACATGGCCTCAGGCAGAAGCGTTTGTCGCGCGCGTGGCCCTGGAACATGAATCTGAGATCGTTAGACGACGCACGCCTTTCCTGATGATGCTCAGCGTGGTGACGCTTGTGGGGGGCGCATTGATCGCGCTGGTATGTGGCTATGCGATATGGGCCTTTTTTTCATCCCGACCTCTGTTGCGTTTAGATCACGCGATCTACGGCCTTATGGCTGGCTTGAGCATGGTTGCCGGTGGCTTGATCGGGATTATGCGCCTGGTCAAATCATTGCGCGACGCTTCGGTTGTGTAATCTGCGGTATAATAGCTTTGTTATTGTGTCAACGGATTGAACGGATTCTAACGAATTTTTAACTTGCATATCATAGAACTGGCAGTGTGAGTGGCTACTTGTGCTGCCATAAACGTTTGAACGTTCCAACGCTTTTCAGGAGGTTGTGTGGCTTATAGCGGACGTTTTGTATTTCCTTTTACTGCAATTGTGGATCAGGAACGCATGAAGCGTGCTTTGATCCTCAATGCGATTAACTCACGCATCGGCGGCGTGCTGATCCGCGGCGAACGTGGCACGGCAAAATCCACGGCGGCCCGCGCCCTGGCGGCCCTGCTGCCCGATATTGACGTGGTGGCCGGCGATCCTTTCGGCTGCGACCCCGATCAGCCGACGACGTGGTGCACGAACTGCCGCGACCATGCCGCGCAAGGCGAGTCGCTCCCGCGCGTCACCAAGAAAGTGCCGTTCGTGGAATTGCCGATCGGCGCAACCGAAGACCGGGTGGTGGGGACGCTGGACATCGAGCGCGCCATCCAGAAGGGCGAGCGCCGCTTTGAGCCGGGCGTGCTGGCCGCCGCCAACCGGGGCGTCTTGTATGTGGACGAGGTTAACCTGCTGGACGATCATATTGTGGATGTGCTGCTGGATGCTGCCGCCATGGGCGTGAACACCGTTGAACGCGAGGGCATCTCTTTTCAACACCCGGCGCGCTTCATTCTGGTGGGGACGATGAACCCCGAAGAAGGCGACCTGCGCCCGCAGTTGTTGGATCGCTTTGCGTTGTGTGTGGATGTCCAGGGGGTCCGCGACGCGCGGGCGCGCATGGCGATTATGGAACGCAATCTGGCCTTTGAGCAAGACCCCGAGGGCTTCTACGAGGAATGGAGACCGCAGGAAGCCTTGCTCGCACGGCGGATCGAAGAAGCGCGTTGTTTGTTGCCTGAAGTGTGCTATACCCGCACCGATATGGCGACCATCGCCGAAATGATGGCCGGCCTGGGAGTAGACGGCCACCGCGCCGATCTGGTGATCCTCAAAACCGCTGTGGCGCATGCTGCCTGGGAAGGCCGCCGCCGTATCACAGACCGCGATATTATGCTGGCGGCCGAACTGACGCTGCCCCATCGGCTGAAGCGCAAGCCCTTCGACGAAGTGCAGACTTCTATCGCCGAGCTGGATAAGATGGTCGCAGCAGCGCGCGACCGGGCCGCTGAAAGTGAACCGGAGGCGGAAGAAGTCTCTCTCCAGGGCGAAGCTGCCGGGGAGGACCGCCCAAAAAAAGTGTAGAGGTTGAGGCGCGCGAAGCCGCAGATCAGACCAGCGGTGCGCCTCAACCGCAAGCCTATTCGCAAGATGTCCCCAAATGGCCCACCGAAGGGACGTGGTGGGAGGGCGGCAAAGTTATCCAACCCGGCGAAATTTTCCAGCCCCGGCGCCTGGAGACACTGCCGGATCGGCGGGTGCGTTCATCCGGCGGCAAACGCAGCCGCACTCGCACGGATCGTAAACGCGGGCGCTACATCAGCGCATTGCCTTCGCCACGTGATGCGTCGGACCTGGCGTTCGATGCGACGTTGCGCGCGGCCGCACCTTTTCAGCAGCAACGGGCTGCCGGAGAAGCGGGAACACCGCTGTTCCACTTGCGCCCTGAAGATTACCACAAGAAGGTGCGTGTGCGTCGTGCCGCCAACCTGATTATTTTTTTGGTGGACGCCTCGTGGTCTATGGCTGTCTCGGAACGCATGGAAGCCACGAAGGGCGCGATTTTCTCCCTGCTGACCGATGCTTATCAGCGCCGTGACCGGGTAGGCATGATCGTTTTCCAGAAGGACCGGGCGACCCTGGTGCTACCGCCGACCAATAGCGTGGATCTGGCAAAGCAGATGTTGGTGAACATGCCGGTTGGCGGAAAGACACCGCTCTCGGCAGGGTTGTGGCTGGCGCACCGTACCATTGAGCAGGAATTGCGGCGCTATGCAGAGCTGTTGCCGCTGCTGGTCATCCTCACCGATGGCGCAGGGAACGTCTCGATGGGCGATATGCCGCCGCAACTCGAGGCGTATCACATTGCCGAACAGATTGCCGAAGCCGATATTCGCTCTATCGTGGTCAACATGGAAAGCCCCGACTACGACAAAGGGCTAGCGCAGGCATTGGCCGAGCACCTCGGCGGCGTTTGCTACAATCTGGCGTCGCTCCATGCTGAAGCCTTGTTGAATATGGTGCGTGGGGAACTGTCGCTGTGATACGGTTTGTTTCCCAATATTGGCCTGACGAGGGGATTGATTGTGACAGAGGGCACCGCTACCGACACGGATAAAGCGCTGGAAGTGCACTTGTGTCGCGCGTCGGAGTTTACACTTGAAGAACTGGTCAACGCTTACAACCAGACCCGCATTGACTACATCGTGCCTATGCCGATGAACGTGCGGCGTTTGCAGGAGTATGTGTACAATTACGATGTCCGGTTGGATTACTCTGCCGTGGCGGTTGCGGATGGGCAGATTTTGGGGTTGTGCATGTTAGGGGTGCGTCCGGGGCGTTGCTGGTCCACGCGGCTGGGGGTGTTGCCGGTCAAACGTCGGCGCGGTACCGGCGAAATGTTGATGCGCGACAATATCCGTACCGCACAAGCATTAGGCGCAGCGTCTATCATGCTGGAGGTCATCAAAGACAATGAGCCGGCGCACCAGCTTTTCCTGAAGCTCGGTTTTTACGAAACCCGCGGGCTGCTCGTCCTGCGTCGTCCGCCGGGCATGCCCAAGATAGATGTGGGCGCTTATAAAGTGCAACATTTGGAAAAAGATGAAGCGATTGCGCTGTTGCAGCGGCGTCGCAGCGTCCCTTCGTGGTTGGATGAGACCCCCTCGTTGATCCATGCGGGCAACCTGGCGGCCCTGCAAGTCGAATTGGCGGATGGCGAACGGGGCTGGTTGGTCTATCAGAACACCACCTTTCAGCTAGGGCGGCTGGTTTTGCAGACAGAGGCCGGCGATCCCTGCACCGTCGCCCGTGTCTTAGTCCACGCGCTGCACAGCAAGTATCCGTTTAAGGACACAAACACCGAAAATCTGCCCCTTGACGATCCCCACCTGCCGGGCCTGCTGGATATGGGCTATCTCGAATCATTCCGCCGTATTGAGATGCGTCTTGACCTTAAATAAACCTGACAGGTTTTCAAAACCTGTCAGGTTTATTTGTATCACCAGCCGTTTTTGTGAACTTTGCTCTCGTCGTAGCGTTCTACACGGCCTTTGGACTCTGCCGGATGCCCGACGGCAATCAGGCTCAGCGGTTGGAAGCCTTCGGGAATGTTGAACAGTTTGCTGATGCCGGCGGCCCGTTGCAGATCAGGATAGACGCCCATCCACACCGTCCCCAGGCCCAGGGCGCGCGCTGCGAGCAGGATGTTCTCTGTTGCGGCGGCGCAGTCCTGCTGCCAGAACTTCTCGGAGACGGTGGTGTTGCCGCAGACGACGATCGCCAGCGGCGCCTCTGCCAGCATTTTGGAGTAGGGGTGGACTTCCATGATCGCGTTCAGCTTCGCGCGGTCATCCACGACAATGAAGTGCCACGGCTGGCGGTTGTTCGCCGAAGGCGCGTTCATCCCCGCTTCGAGGATTGTCTTGATTTCCTCTGCTGTTACCGGCTCCGGCGTATACTTCCGAATACTGCGACGTGTAAAAATAGCTTCTAAAGCGTCCATAGACTAACTTGCCTCCTCTCTTCTTAAGAAAATAAACCGCTAATCTCGCTAATCTACGCGAATCTCTGACAAATTAGCGAAGCTTCGCGTGATTCGCGGTGATAATTCTGCTCCTCGTTGGCGTGGTTTCCCTCATAGAAGACCCTTCTGAAAATAGTCCGATAGTCGTTAGTCAGACAGTCCCGTGAACGGTACTTGGCGCACCCGCGCCTGAATTTCCGCTTCCATAGCCGCGATGCGTGCCTTGAGCGTGGGGATGATGTCCGCCAGGGGAATCAACTCGCGCTCTTTCCGGTCGCGTCGCTTGAGTTCAACGCTGTGTTGTTGCAGACCGCGCGCGGCCACGGTGAGGCGCAACGGCAGACCGATGAGGTCCGCATCGTTGAACTTCACGCCGGGGCTGCGGTCGCGGTCATCGAAGAGCACGTCCATGCCAGCGGCCTGTATTTCGATATAAAGCTGCTCGGCGACGGCGGTGGCTTCGCTGTCCGCCGGGCCCAGGGTCAGCAGGTGCACGGCATACGGTGCGACGGTGATCGGCCAGATCAAGCCGTAGTCGTCGTGATGTATCTCGGCGATGCAGGCCAGCAGCCGCCCGATGCCGATGCCATACGACCCCATCACCACCGGTTTGAGTTCGCCGTCTTGATCCAGGAAACGCGCGCCCAGGGCTTCGGTGTAGCGCGTGCCGAGTTTGAAGATGTTGCCGACTTCGACACCGCGTTCGGCGCGCAGCGGCGCACCGCAGACCGGGCAGGCGTCGCTGGCCTGCGCGGCGGCAATATCGGCGACGATGTCGGCGGTGTAGTCACGCCCGTAGTTGACGTTGCGCAGGTGATAGCCCGGCTCGTTGGCGCCCGCGACCAGATTGGGCGACGCGACAACCGCGTCATCCACGACGACAAGCGCGCCCTGCACACCTATTGGCGATCCGTACCCCGGCTCGGCCCCTACCGCGCGGATTTCGGCCTCGGTTGCCGGCCGCAACGCCTTCGCTTTGATCGCATTTGCCAGTTTCGTCTCGTTCACCTCCATATCGCCGCGAATCACTGCAAAGATGAATTGCTCGGGATTGGTAATCGGTAATTGGGGATTGGGGATTGCGGATTGGGGACTGGTTGATTTGCTGATTTGCTGATTTTCCGATTCGCCCATTCGCCGATTCGCTGATTCGCCGATTCGCTGATTCGCTGATTCTGCCATCTCCGCCATCATAAACACAGCTTTGGCAGTTTGGGATGCCGGGATGTCCAGGAAGGCGGCCAGGTCGGCGATAGTGGTGGTGTTGGGGGTGGCGATTTTCTCAACGGGAAGCGGAGCTTCGGCAGGAGCCAGCGGCTTTTGGAAGCGCGCAATCTGTCGGTTGGCGGCGTAGCCACAACCATCGCAGAGCATCAGCGTGTCCTCGCCGATGTCGGTGAGCACCATGTATTCGTGTGCCATGCTGCCGCCCATCATGCCCATATCGGCGCCCACGGCGATCACGTCCAGGCCGCAGCGGTGGAAAATGTTGAAGTAAGCCTGATAGTGGGCGCGATATTGTTTGTCCAGCCCGGCCTCGTTGACATCCAGGCTGTAGCTGTCCTTCATTGTAAATTCGCGCACGCGGATCAGACCGGCGCGCGGGCGGGGATCGTCGCGCCATTTGGTCTGGATGTGGTATATGAGGCGCGGCAACTGGCTGTAAGTGCGGATTTCCTGGCGCACCAGGTCGGCGACGACCTCTTCGTGGGTCATCGCCAGCACCATATCGCGGCCCGACTTGTCTTTGAAGCGTCCCATTTCCGAGCCGATCTGGTACCAACGTCCGGTCTCCTTCCAGATGTCCGCCGGATGCACCACCGGCATGGTGATCTCTTGCCCGCCGATGGCGTTCATCTCCTCGCGGATGATGTTCTCGATCTTGGTCATGGCGCGCCGCGCCAGGGGCAGGTAGCTGAAGATGCCGGTTGCCAGTTGGCGGATGAACCCCGCGCGCAGCAGGAGTTGATGGCTCGCAACCTGCGCCTCGGCCGGCGCCTCGCGTAACGTCTGTCCGAAAAGTTGTGTCATGCGCATAGAAATCCCCTTCAGAGTTTTAACCACGAATTGGCACGAATTTCCACGAATAGAAACCAAAATTCGTGGGAATTCGTGAAGATTCGTGGTGAAAATTATAACCAGCCACGCACAGTGTAGACAACGATCCCAATATACTCCTTGATGGCCTGAGTTGTCAAGGCGAGGTCCTGAGCGCTCGGCAGCAGGTTCATCAGTTGGACGCTCAGTTTGGGCTGCGTGTAGTAATTCCATTCGGCCTGCGAAACCCAGAAATCCGTCGGCGCAGGCGTGACGGTGATCTCCGGGATGTTGAACGTGGCGTAGGCGCGTGGCATGTGCAGCGCCGACGTGACCAGGATAATCGTCTTGATGCCGTGTGCTTTCAGGAGCTTCAGGCTGGCTGCGGCGTTCTCGTAGGTGTTCCACGAGTCGGTTTCAAGCAACAGGGCGGTTTGTGGGACGCCCATTCGGTCAAGCAGATCCGCCATCACTTCGGCTTCGGAGAGTCCCTGGGGGCCGCTCCATGGCGGGTTGCCGCCACTGAGCACGATGGTGGGGGCAGCGCCGTTTTGATAGAGCCATGCCGCATACAGCAACCGGTCGCCAGCCTCATTCACCTCGGCGGTGGGACGCGGGTAGCCCGGCGTGCGCGTCGCTCCACCCAGGACGACGATGGCGTCTGCGTGCGGGATGGCGGTCACTTCGCCGGGCGGTGGAGCATAACGCCATTCCAGCGAGCGCGCCAGCGTCATGGCGACGATGCGATTGCCGCCCAGCCATAGCAGCGCCAGCGTGACCGCGATCAGCCGTGTCTGCCATTGCGGGTTGCGCCGGATGATCAAGGCGGTCGTCAGCAGGACGCAGGCCAGGCCGAGCGGGTAAATGAACAGGGGGAGGAGTTTGGAAAGGTAAAAGAGCATGGTCATCGGTGACTGGTAACTGGTAATCCGTGATTGGTCATCGGGAGTTGGGAGTGGGAAGTCAGAGAGTGATGGTGAGGTGGGCGAGGAGGGCGGCGAGGGCCGCGCCGATGACCGAGCTGATGAAGTTGACCCAGTCGTTGTTCAGCCAGCGCCAGCCACGCAGCAGAATGTTGGGCGTGCCGTCAGGATCAATCACTTTCTCTGTTTCCTTCTCGCGGCGCGTTGAGTAGTAGATGGCCTGCACCGTCGCGCCGAGCAGACTGTCAAACAGTGAACCGGCCAACCCTGCCAGCGCAGCGATGAGCGGCAGTAGCGTGCAGTTCCCCGGATAAACAAGGCACGAGAGGGGGTATAGCAGCACGCGCGGCGTGTAGCGGATCAGGCTATCCACATAGAGAAAGAACGCTCCGGCGATGCCGATTACCATCCCGCCGGCCAGCGTTGCCAGTGTGCCTTGCAGGGAAACGCCGCCGGAGGTCCCCGGTTCGACGGGTTTGCCGGTGGTGATGAGCCGCGGCAGCCGCTTGCTGAGCACGCCCAGTTCGGTGGCCCAGGTATCTGCGTTCACCGTAGCCATCGCACCGACGAAGGCAAACCACAGCAGCGGATGGCCCGTCAGCCGATAGGCGATGGCGATCAGCGCACCCGCGCCGCCGTTCGCCAACGCCTGCCCGATGTCGCGCCGCGAGCCTTTGGCGAATTTCTCGGCCAGCGCTTCTTTTGTGGTCTCTTTGTACTTCGAGAGCAGGCTGGAAAGGACAAAAAAGGTGATGAGCAGCAGCCCCCACGCCCAGCCGCCAAAGCCGAAGATGGCCGTGCCGGTGAGCATGGCCCCCGCGACGCCGCTTTTGGAGAGCGCAGCCCGTTTATACGCCGCCCAGCCGATCGCAGCGCTGATGATCAGACCAAATCCGAGTTGTAGAAAAGGTATACGCATAATCACTCCAGAGTCGTTTGAACGTTAAAAGTTAGAATGTTCAAACGTTTGAACGTTCTAACGCGCTTTTTAACCAGTGGGCGTAGCCGTAAGAGTGTTCCGCGTCCAGCGCAGGGACGTTCGCTCCCCGAAGGGTATGTCGGGCGACACACGTGAAGATGCTGTGCAGCGCCGCTTCGGGGCCAAACGTCTCGAAGGCCAGACTCCACCATATTTCCTCGCTTAGTTTAATTTCCGCCAGTTCAAGGTTACACCCCTGCGCGACAGGTGCGCTTCCAGCAATGGCGCTAACCTCTTCGCCGTCTGTGACCAGATAGCGACGCAGGCGGCGCGCTTTGCGGACGGCGAGCCATCCCGGCTGCGGCCCGGCGAGGTCCCCCAGGCCGCTGCCCAGGTCATTGACGCCAAAACTCCACTTGTGCCAGCTTTCGACCAGGCCACTGACGCGCGCGTGCAATTGTTCCACGCCATATTGTTTGGCGCGCTGTTTGATCTCGATCCGCCCCTCACGCAGCTTGATGTTGAGATCGTCCTGATGGGGGAGCCGCAGATAATAGTCAATGCGCGGCGGCTGGCCTTCCGGCGCGCGCTCACCGTAGTGATACCAGGCCAGCACGTCTTGCGGGATGGGGCCGGGATAGAACCAGCGAACTTCGAGTGTGGGGAACATGGGCCGATCAGCCGCCCAACAGGGCGTTGAGCACGAACAGCGTCAGCCCGGTCAGCAACGGAACGCTGAGGTTATCGGTCCCGGCAGGCGAGAACGCCTCTGCTGCCGTCGCTATGCCTGTCCCGATGACCGCACATAAGAGGATGCCCCAGAACGGCAAGGCGACGGAATTCGGACTGAGCACCGATCCCGGCAACCAGGCCAGCGTCAGCAGGATGACCAGGAAGCTCGCTGCGGCCATCGCCGCCGAACCTTCACGGCTGCGTTTATGCCCGAAGGTGGTGTAGATATGTTTCCCGTATTTCAGCCCGACAATGCTGGCGAGGCCGTCGCCCCATGTCATCGCCATCACCGCCGCCGCGGCGATGGGAACGCGATCCAACGCGCCGCCGGTGCGCCAGAGCAGCCCAAACAGGAGGGTGATCGAAATCGCAAAGTAGACCGTGCCCGGCGAGGAATCCACTGCGTCCATGGCTTTGAAAATCTGGTAGCGGTAGAAGATGTAGTTGAGCACGATGAACGTCGCAAAGGGGATGATGCCGTAAGTCCACGTATCGAACAACGCCAGAATCCCCCAAATCCACATCCCCGCGCCGATGTGGATGATCTTGCGCGTGAACGCCTGCGGCCACTTGAGCCGCTTGCCGATGGCCTCGACAATGAACAACAGCCCAAAAGCGTACAGATACGAAGCGATTAAGCCGATGATGTCATTTGGGGTCATAGTGTTCTCCTTGTGATGGTAATCGGTAATCGAGTAATGAGTGTGTCTCTTTACTTCATACTTCTTACTCCATACTCCATACTTCCTTCCTACTCCCTCATCAACGTAAACCAAAAGGTGCTGCCTGCACCAACCGCACTGATAACGCCGACTTCCCCCTGGAGCTTTTCGACGATGCGGCGCACGATGGAAAGCCCCAGGCCGTGGCCCTCCGCGCGGGTTTGATTGAGCCGTTCAAATTGAGCAAACAGCCTGGCTCGCTCCTCCGGCGTGAGTCCCGGCCCGTTGTCGCGCACCCAGAAGGCGATTTTTGATTGGGGATTTGCGATTGTGGATTTTAGATTTTCGATTTCCGGCAACTGCATCTTTGCCGGACGGCAAGAATCCAAATCGGCAATCGGTAATCGGCAATCTAAAATCGTGTAGCCGAGTTCGAGGCGCGGCGGGATGCCTTTTTCGGGGTTGCCGCCGTATTTGATGGCGTTGCTGAGGTAGTTGACCCAGACTTCTTCCACCCACGGCGCATAGCCGAGCACCATAGGCCATGTCGCCGAGAGGGTTATCTCAGCTTGAGCGCGCGTTTTCATATCCTCAAGCCGCCGGCAGGCTTCGGCGACGATCTGCGCCATATCCAGAGGCTGTGTTTTCACATCCTCAAGTTTGCGCACACTGGCAAGCAGCAGTAGCTCATAGATCGGAAGAGCGATTTTGTAGCTATTTTGCTTGATACGTTGCAGATTGGCGAGCACTTGTTCTTGCGGCATACGGGGTAACCGCGCTTCGAGCAGACTGCTGAAGCCTACCAGCGCCGACAGTGGGTTTTTCAGATCATGGGCAACGGTGTGGGCGAAGGCGTCCAGCTCGGCGTTGCGCAGTTCCAGCTCCTGGGTGTAAGCCTGTAAGCGGGTGTTCACTTCTACAAGTTCACGTGTGCGCTGCGCCACCTTTTGTTCCAATGTGTGGCTGTATTCTTCCAGTTGGGCATTGGCTACTGCCAGTTGGCGCGTTGCCTCGCGTTCGGCCGCTAAAGTGTTGATTTGCAGGTAATAGAAGCGCACCAGCAGGACAATCGTGACGAGAAGAAACATGGCCAACGCTGTCCCGGCTTCGATCCAGTAAGCAGTATATTCGAAGTTGCTTTGCAGGATGATCCATCGGCTCAATAATCCAATATGAACGAAGTAGGTGAACAGGGTGTAGATGAACAAACTCAAGGCTGTGGCCATCATTCCAGCGCGGATGTTGATAAGAATCGCGGCAATCACTGGCAGCCACAGCAGGTAAAGTCGCCCACTGGCGACCATACCGCCACGCGCCAGGGACACCACGCCGACAAAGTAGCCGATTGCCAGCATCCCCCATCCGCGAATACGCGCATCCAATGTGCGCCAGAAGGCCATCGTCACAATCAGCGCATAGCCGATGATGTAGATGAACATCCACCAATCCCAGGCGTTGTAATGCCGGGCATTGACAAGCGGGGCGATGACGGCCGGCAGCGCGACCACGGCGAGCACGGTCAGGATGACATTTAGTGCCCTCACACGCCATGCATACAGCACCGCCTCGATTTCAGCAGCAGTACTTGTGGAAATGTTTTTGCGCATACCGAAAGTCTACTTATCCCTGATTACCGGTTACCGATTACTAATCCCCTCTTCCAAATCCGCAATGATGTCTTCCACGTCTTCCAGTCCGACGGCGAGGCGCACCAATCCGTCGCTGATGCCCGCAGCCAGCCGGGTCTCGCGCGGGACGCTGCGGTGGGTGGTGCTGGCCGGGTGGGTGATGAGCGTGCGCACGTCCCCCAGGCTCACGGTGAGCGCGCACAGTCGCACACGGTTAAGCAGACGCGCGCCGGCCTCAAGCCCGCCCTTCAGCTCGAAGACGACAACGCCCCCGCCGCCACCCGGCATCTGACGCTGCGCCAGATCGTATTGCGGGTGCGCCGGATGCCAGGGGTAGCGCACCCAGGCGACCGCCGGATGGGCATGCAACCACTCGGCGACGCGCAGGCTGTTGGCGTTGTGACGCTCCATGCGCAGCGGCAACGTCGTCATCCCCCGCGCGATGAGCCATGCATTGAACGGACTGATGCAGCCGCCAAAGTGGCGGATCGGCCCCTTCAGCACGCGCGTGATGAAGTCCGCCGGTCCCGCCACCACGCCGCCCATCGCGTCGCCATGCCCGCAGAGAAATTTGGTCGCCGAATGGACGACAACGTCCACGCCCAAAGCTATGGGCCGCTGGTTGACCGGCGTGGCGAAGGTGTTGTCCAGGATAGTGAGGATGCCGCGCGCGCGGGCGAGCGCCGCAATGGCGGCGATGTCGTTCAGCGCGAGGGTGGGGTTTCCCGGCGTCTCCAGGTAGATGACGCGCGTTTCGGGACGGATGGCGGCCGCGAAGGCGGTCGGGTCGGTGGCCTCGGCGAGCGTCGTCTCGACGCCAAAATGCGGCAAGTCTTTGGTGATGAAGTGGAACGTGCCGCTGTACAGCCCCGTCGTGGCGACGATGTGCTTGGGGCCGTCGTCCTGCAAGGCCGCAAGCAGGGCGCTGCTCACCGCCGCCATGCCCGATGCCGTCGCCACAGCTTTCTCCGCGCCTTCCAGCGCTGCGATTTTGCGTTCCAATACCTCAATCGTCGGGTTGCCCCAGCGCGTGTAGATGGGTTGCCCTTCCGTCTCAAAAGCGTGCGCGGCTTCCTCGGCGCTCTCGAAAAGGTACGTGTTCGCCATGTGAATGGCCGGCGTCACATCGCGCGGTTCCAGTTCCATTCCGGTGTGAATTGCAGTCGTATGTATACCTTGTTTCATGGTTAGTCCTTAGTTAGTCCTTAGTTATCAGTCGAATAGTCGTTAGTTCCGAGTTGAAAGTTGCCCAATTACCAGTTACCAATCCCCAATTACCCAATCTCCAATCCCCGCAGTTTTTCTTCCGACGCGAGCACGACGATTTCGTCGCCGGGGGCAAGAATTTGGGCCAAGTCGGGTGGAATGTAGACCGTATCTTCACGGATGTGCAACAGTACGGTCATATTGGCCTCGCGGGTGAGGTCGGCGATGGCGGCGTGGTGCAGGCGGGAATTGGCCGTGACGGTGAGGTGGGCGAGGCTTTGCGAGACGCCAAACTGTGCGCTGCTGATAGTCACAGGTTGGACGACGTAGACGTTCAGCGCCTCTGCTACGAAGAGCGGCGCGGCGATGGCCGAGGTGCTGTAGACGGCGTCAATGTGGAAGGCACGTTGCAGTTGTTCGCCGAGCGATTCCTCGAAAATGCGCATAACGACGCGCAGGGTGGGCACAAGTTCACGGGCGCGCAGCATAGTCTCGAAGTTCACCATATCATCTTCGCTGCAGGCAATGAGAGCGCCGGCCGTGCGTAAACCGGCTTGTTCCAGAATCGCGTGCTGCCGGAAATCTCCGTAGACGACGGGGACGCCGCGCTCACGCAGTTGTTCGGCCAGCACGTCGGGCGCGAAGTCCAGCGCAACAACCGGTTGGTGCAAGCCTAGCAGCGTATTGACCACGCGATAGCCGGTGTGCTGGAGACCGCACACGAAGATCGGCCCGCTCGTGGAGGAGCTTTGACGTTGGCGCGCCAGTTCACCCACACGCTCCATTGCGGCAAAGACAAAGAGTGTGTCGCCCGCACGCAACACCAGATTGTTTTCCGGCTCGATGAAGATTTCTCCCTCGCGTTCCAGGCATACGACGGTCACATCATACATGTCCGCCATTGCGCCCAGAGCCATGCCTGCCAGCGGCGAAGTTGCTCCCAGAGCGAGTTTAGCGAGGAAGTAGGTTCTGGCTTTAAGATCGAAGGTTTCCAGCACTTCCATGCCGATTGCGGCATGGGCAAAGGCGGCCGCCGCCACTGCTGAGCGGCTGATGACGGCCTTCACATTGAATGTCTCTTGAATCTCATCGGCGATGCTGTCCTCGAAGAGCCGCACTACAATGCGCGCTTGTGGATTTAGCTCGCGCACGTGGAAGACGGCTTCGATGTTCACCAAATCCTGATTGGTGCAAGCGAGCACGGCCTGTGCACGCGGAACGCCGGCGCGGCGCAACACCTCCTTGTCATGCACGTCGCCGAGGATGCAGGGCATGCCGCGCTCAATGAGAATTGTCACCAGCGGCGACATCGCGGTATCAATGCCGATGACCGGCTGACCCATATCAAGCAGTTGGTTGGCGACACGATAGCCTACACGTCCCAGGCCGCACACGACGATGGGACGCTCGACTGTTGCCGCCAGGGCCTCTTGCCACGCCTGTCCGCGTTCGGCGCGCACGAAGAAGACGCGCAAGATGTTGAGGATGTTCAGCCCGAAGGCCAGCAACAGCGGGATGCCGATGAGCGGCACGATGACAAAGTAAATGTCGAGCGCGGGGCTATCCGGCATGTCGGCATACGTGATCTGGAACGCGACCATGTTCAGAACGGCGTAGATCGCCTTGACGTAGGTAACGGGGATGTCACCGGGCAGCAGGGTGTGATTGTACGTCTCCTCGAACAGCAGGGCGGCGAGCGCGACGCCTGCGGTCAGCGCCGTGCTCACCTTCCAGGGGAACAGTCGCGCGAGCACCCGCAGGTCCTGGCAGAATTGCCGCCACCAGCGGGCACCTGCACGGTGAGCGGGCGCAGTTTTTTGGCGTTGCAGGCGGGCCTTTATTGCGTCAGTGCTCTTGGACATGATGTGGAGTGTACACGGACTTGCGCATTTCGCAACCCGCGCAGAGGGCTTGGGTGCATTTCAGGATAGGGGCGATTTATCAGATGCGGCGACCGGACGCTGCTCAGGCCGGTCTCCAGACCGCGCCTGCGCAGCGACTGATCCTGCAGTGGCGCGGTCAGAGACCGGCCACAGCAAGATTTGCCCTGAAGTTGAAATGTACCCATCGAAAAGTACGGTTTGCGTGCCTGAAAAATTGAGTGTATCATAAGTGGACGGGGCGCGAAAAGCCCGTTTCATAGGGTAGGAAGACCGGCCGCGCCAGCCAGGGAGAGTTGCACCCGACGCCGCCGCGCTTCGCGGCGTGGCTGATGCGCAGGTCGTTGGTGCGTTGCACTGTACAAGATATGGTGGTGTTGCTGGTTATTCTGGCTTTGGTGTATTGGGTGTTGCCTGGCAGAGTAACCGGTGGAGTGAAATAACAAAGCACCCAACATAGCGTGCACTTGACACGGGGGAATCTGCGCGTTTTACAGACGTTTTGTCTGCCTGGGCTTTTTTCTCATCGGACGGTGTTCCGCCGTCCACCCCAGCGCAAGTAACGTTCGCTGTTGGACGTTGAAGGGAATGAGAGCGATGTACCGCAGACTGAACTTGCTTGTGGCGAATGCTATAGTCAGTGCTGTCATAACCCTCATTATCGTTAGTATTTCAGAGGCAACGCCACCTCCTACTGTTCCAAGCATCATCTCGGGGACACAAGGTCCTGGGGTTAACACTGCCAGTGCTACACCAACTCCTACCGCTATCAACATCTACCCAAGGGGAGCGAGTGTGGCCAGTTGTACCAGCCTGGCGAACTGGCAGTGCGTCGAAACACGTTCTGGCCTTTCCCTGTGTCGGGCAAACAATGTCTGTGTGGTCAAGGTAGAGCTCAACGCAAATACGCTCCGTCCCCGGGTCGTCATCGCCCCTGGGGGTGGCACTGCTTGGCTCAGCGATATGGCTTCCGGCGCTGGGGCTCTGGCCGCCATCAACGGCGACTATTTTAGCGGTTGCCCTGATACCACCCCACCTCTCAATTGTGGCGAAGGGCTGACCTTCGTGGATGGTGTAGACTATACTGACTACACTGGCAACGAGTGGCAGAACCGCCGTTCGTTGGGTTTCAACGACAACTACGACCCCAACATCGGCTGGCCTGGCGAACAAGGCAGCTATCACCGCCATCTTCTGGGCGGTGGCCCGCAGGTCACCTTCGGCGGCGAATATCGCTGGCGCTGCTGGTACCAGAGCTACAACACCGAGGGTAACTGTGCTTGCCAGAACAATACTGTCGTCATCAACGACGAACTCTTCGGCTGCTCGGCTAACAACTGGTGGAACCGCCCTCAGACCTTTATCGGCTTCAGCGACGACCGCAACACGCTATATCTGGCAGTCAGTGAGCCTGGCTACAATAAAACACCCCACGAGATGCATGATGTGCTGTGGGTACTGGGGGCGCGCTACTCCCTCAAGATGGATGGCGGCGGCTCGTCGGGGATGTACTTCAACGACAACGGCTACTCATTTGCCTGGAACGGTAGTCGGGCTGTGGCGAATGCCTGGGTGATTGTGCCTTATAGTGCACCTCCGCCGACTGTAACACCGCCTCCGAGTTGTGATGCTACCAGTCTGCCTTCAGGGTACGTAAAGTGCGCGGATGAGAACGGCTATTGTAGTTTCAGTGGAACACAGCAAGTGTACTATGGCGCGGATAGCTGCTTCAGGGTCAGGTCATTTACTGATGGAGTCGGTTGTAACAACGGCAACTTTGGCGATCCACTCCCTGGAGTATCCAAGGCTTGTTATATACCAGCCTCTTGCAATCCTACCGCTGACCAGGTAGCTCTCTATGCAAATACCAGCTATGGTGGCGCCTGCATCACACTCGGCATTGGAGAGTACCCTAATCCGGGGTCTCTAGGCTCCGTCGGTAATGACAACACCGAGTCCGTCCGTGTGGGAAGTAATGTCCAGGCGGTGCTGTGCGAACATGACAACTACCAAGGTCGCTGTGAGACCTTCACCAGCGACGATGCTAACCTAAGCGATAACACTATCGGTGCCAACGTTGTCTCGTCAGTCAAGGTACAGAACCGTCCACAGCCTTGGCCAGACCTGGTACCCTCGCTTTGGAGTGGCTGGGAGTATCCAATTGTGCCATCTTCGGTCAAGAAGACCACTGTGGTCAACACCCTCTATGCTGACCACCTCACCTATGTGGACTGGGGAGTGAGCAACAGCGGGAACGCCGACGCGGGTGCAGATGTCTACGGTGAACTGTATCTGGACTCTACCCGCCTGGGACGGTATAACTTCGGCAACGTCCAGGCTGGCCGGACCTGGGCCTTCTTTGACTGGGAGACCACGGTCTCACCGGGTTGGCACACCCTACGCTTTGTTGCAGACCCGGAGAACCTGGTAGCTGAATCGGACGAGAGTAATAATGCCTGGGAGCGGGCGTTCTATTGGAATCTCGTTGCTGGCTGGTGGGGGGAGTACTATAACAACCTAACCCTCTCCGACGCTCCGGTGTTGGTGCGGGACGACCCAACCATCAACTTTTCCTGGGCCTATGACTCGCCAGGCCCGGGGGTGAACGCGGATAACTTCTCTGTGCGCTGGACGCGCAGCCAGGCCTTTGCACCGGGATTCTATGAGTTTGCTGTCACCCATGATGACGGGGCACGGTTGTGGGTAGACAACACGCTGGTGCTGGATCAGTGGGACACTTGTTGTCGGACCGATACCGTAAATGTCTTCTTGACTGGTAGCCCTCATTTCTTACAAATGGAGATGTTTGATTCTGGAGGCGCGGCAGTGGTACAGTTGAGCTGGAGAAAGATTTCGCGAGAAATTTACCTGCCACTGGTTCTGCGGAATTATCCGTGGCCAGCCTGAGATTGTTGAAGTACGGCTTGCGTGCCTGAAAAGTTGAGTGTCTCGCGCGGAGAGCACGAACAGACACGTCCCGGCGCCTGGGACGTTGACAGGGCCGCCGCGCTCACGGGGGGGGGCGCGGCTGAATCCCATGTCGTTTAAAGTGCGCAAATTTGGGGATGCTCTGGTGGCTTCTGTCCCCACAGCCGAAAGACGGGAAGAGTACCTGGAAGCCAGGTTGCCGGTAGAGGCGCTGTTGCTTGTCAGTTAGCCCAAGCCCCCTCCTTTCATTGTACAGTCAGCGTTTCACAGAATGTCCACATATCGGCACCCTCTACCCAGAGCGTCCGCACACCGGTTGTCGCATCGTATAACCCCAGGCGCAATGTCGCCGGGCCGATGTAAGGATGCTGCCAGGTCAGCACGTGCGCGTCCACAAGAATTTCTCCGGCCAGCCAGCCGGGCGTTGGATGCAAACCGTTCACCGGCTTACCGTCATGCTGTGCGACGATGTTGCCATCTTCACCGACTAGATGGGTGAAAACAGTGAGGTCTTTCCCTGCTGCCCCCTCGTTAGCGCGCCAAATCAGGGTGACGGTGAACGGTTCGCCGGAGCGCAAGGTGAGACCCGGTTCAATGTCCACCCCCAGCAGCGTCGCCACATCGCCCGCTTGCGCATCAACGGGATAAGTCACCGGTGGGACGATAAAGCTGCGCTCGCCCACGGATAACGTCACCGCGCCGACCTCGATCTGCCGGCCATCGCCGATCACGAGCACCTCCGCCGCTCCAGCTTCAGCATCCGGCGGAACAATGATGGCGCTGTGCACCAGCAACGGACGGCCTTCCGGCAAAGGCGGCAATCCCTCAAACAACGCCACAGAGGCCAGCTCGCGTCCGCTTTGCCACAGCGCCAGCCGCACGCCTGCCGGGTTGATGCCATCTGCCGTCACCTGCCAGCGTGAGGTGACATACAGGGTTTGCCCTGGATAAAGTGTGTTAGCAGATAGCGTCGTGGTGTACAAGCGCAAGCCGGAAAGTATTGCCGTCACCGTCTCCACAACGTCTGCACCCACCCAGGGCGCGAGGACGGGGGTGACTTCGCCCAGGGCAAGCGCCGGAACTGGCGGCGCGCCCGCGCGCACCAGCGACGCCGGGACAGCACTATCGGCCAGTGGATAGACGCCCACCTCCAGGCGGTAGGCGCGTGGTAATAGTCCAACGGGCAAAGGGATGAGATGGTATGTCGTCACCGGCTCACCAGACCACAGATCGGTAGGGCGCAGTGCGCCGTCCAGCAGCCGCGTATCTGCGCCCGCCACCAACGCACCGTTCTGCGTATACAGACGCAGCGCCGCCGCGTAACGCACAGAGGCGCGCGCGCCGTCCCAGCACAGGCTCACCGGCAACACTGCGCCGCTCACCGGCGTCGCCAGAAAAGCCGCGCCGACCAGACATGGCGACTCTCCCTGCACACAGGCCGCTGGAAGCGGAACGCAATCCGGCATCGCCGGTGCAGACAAAAGCGTATAACGTTCCACAAAGACGCCGTGGAATGCCTTGCGGCCTGCAAGCCATCCCCCCCACGCCAGGTTCGCCCGCACCTGTCCGCGCGGATCAAGGGCGTCGCGCTGATAATCCAGCAGATAGACATGGGAATTCGAGTGCGCCATGGCGCGCAACGCCGCAGCCACGGCGCGATCATCCGCCGGAGAGGGCAAATTGACCAGATACGCCGTGCCGACATCGTACTGTTCCAATGACCAATCCGTGTGTGGCGCGAGTACGATATCACCGGGAAGGGCCACAGCGCGAATGTAAGCCGCCGCCCTGCGCACATCGCTGCGCGCATACACCGGCTCGGTGAGATAAGCCCGCAAACCCAGGAGACTCGTCGCCAACACGGCGGCGAGGAGCGTGCCGCGCAGCCAACGCGGGACAGCGCGCGCAGTTGTCAGTGTCGCCGCCAGCAACCAGCCCCCCACTACAAAGGGCAACACGTAACGCGGATGCGCCTGCGGACTGAACACCCACATCAGCGCGGCGGTCAACAGAGGCGGTAGCCAGGCAACAGAGAGCTTGGTAGTCGGGTAGTCAAGTAGTCGGATAGTTGGACGATTTGCTGATTCGCCGATTTGCTGATTCGCTGATTTGCCGATTTGCCGATTCGCTGATTCGCCGATTCGCTGATTCGCCGATTCGCCGATTCGCTGATTCGCCGATTCGCCGATTTGCTGATTCGCCGATTCGCCGATTCTCAGGTTTTGAGCCACCAGGGCGATAAGCAATAAACTTCCCAGCAACACCGAAGGGCGCGTCAAAAGCGGATCGGTCAGCGCTTCAGGAAGGCCAACAGTATGAAAGATGCCTAACAACCGCGCCAGATACCCCAACGGGATCGGCTCATCAAGAACGTTGCCGAGACCGGCCTCGGTTTTCAAGCCCGTGGCGCCGGCCAGGAGCACAGCTATCGCCCACGGTGCAGCCAGAAGCGCCGTAAGCCCAACGCTGTACAGCCATTGTCGCCACGCGCGCCGATCCTGGTTGCGGATGAGCCGCAGGAATAGCACAAAGTTCGCCCACATCACCGCAATCATCCCGGCGTAGTGGGTGAGGACAAAGGCAGCCTGAATTAAAGCCAGGAGCGTCGGATTGTAATCTGCAGCACGTCTTTTATGTGATTGTGCCGGCCATACCTGCGCCAGCAATGCCAGCATCAGCAGCGGCAGAAAGGCGTAAGCGCGCACTTCCTGACCATAGATGATGAAGGGCGGCGCCAACGCCGTCAACAGCGCGGCCGCACGTCCGGCGCACCGATTCACCCGTCGGCAGATGAAAGTATAAACAGCGGCCGGAAGTAAAGTGGCAGCCAATGCCGAGAGATACCGCGCGGCAAACGGCGTGCGTCCTGCCAGACTCACCCATACTTTAAGGACAAAGAAGTACAGCGGCGGGTGAATGTTTGCCGCGCGATCCGCGATAATCTCCGCCCACGTAGACGTCGCCAGATGCAAGCTGATGCCCTCATCCCACCACAGCGATTGCGCATCCAGGGTGAGAACGAGCAAGCCGAAAGTAAGCAAGCATGGCAATACGGGACGTAAAACGTAAAACGTAAAACGTGAAACGTAAAACGTGATGCGTGATGTGTGATCTGCAAGGCGTAGAGCCTCAGACGGCTTGGGCGATGTCATTGCGCTCTGACTTTCAGAAATGCCACACCTGCTGAACAAGAGCATCAGTCCCCAGATTCCAAACGTGCAAGTTCTTCTGTGATAACCCTATCATCGAGTTTTTTGAACAGTGGACTGGGTTGGCTTAAAGGACGACCGGCGGGCAGGGTCTCGAACGCCCAGCGTCCACAGGCGGATGTCGCGTCATAACGCAGCACGGGGTAGCACTGCCCCGCGGACTCAACTTCCTCGATGTACTGACTGCCGAAAAGCTGATCCGTGTAACCGAGCAACTTATGTAGCTTCTCCGCCGAGAAGGGCAGGAACGGCGCCAGCAACACTTTGAGGGCATTGATCACTTGTAAAGCTACGTAAAGCGTTGTCCCACTTGCAGCGCGATTCGTCTTAATCTGCGCCCACGGCGACTTTACCTCTAGGTAACGGTTCGCTTCGCGCGCCAGGTTCATCGCCTCGGCCAGCGCGGCGCGGAAACGTCGTCCCGCCAGGTGCGCGCCGACGGCGTCAAATGCGGCTTCGGCCTGCGCCAGCAACTCGCGGTCCACATCGCTCAGCTCGCCCGGCTCAGGCACGGCGCCGAAGTGTTTGTGGGTGAACGAGAGCACCCGATGCGCCAGGTTGCCCCACACCCCCACCAGCTCGCCGTTGTTGCGTTGGACAAAATCGTCCCAGTAGAAGTCGCTGTCGCTGGTTTCCGGCATCACGACGGTGATATAGTAACGGATGGCGTCCGCATCATAGCGTTCCAGTAAATCGGGGATCGTAATCATCCGTCCGCGGCTCTTAGAAAATTTCGCGCCCGACAGGTTCATGAACTCGTTGGCCGGCACATCATAAGGCAGGTTGAGACGCTTCGTGGGGTCATCCTCATACAGACGCTCCACTCCCATCAGCTCGGCCGGCCAGATGATGGCATGGAAGGGGATGTTATCCTTGCCGATGAAATACACCGTCAATGCCTGGGGGTCGTACCACCATGCCTTCCAGGCTCCAGGCTCGCCGATCAGCCGCGCCCACTCGATGCTGGCAGAAAGATAGCCGATCACCGCTTCAAACCAGACGTACAGACGCTTTCCGGCGTAGCCTTCAAGCGGCAGGGGGATGCCCCACTCGATGTCACGGGTGATGGGCCGTCCCTTGAGACCGCCTTTGACGTAGTTCAGCGAGAAATTGAGCACATTGGGACGCCATTCTTCTTTGCCGGTTTGCAAGTATTCCAGGACGCACGGTTCCAATTTTTCCAGGTCAAGGAAGAAGTGCTCCGTTTCACGGATAACCGGCGTTGCGCCGTCAATCTTGCTGCGCGGATTTTTCAATTCCAGAGCATCCAGCAACCGGCCGCAGTTATCACATTGGTCGCCGCGCGCGTCAGGATAACCGCAATGTGGACACGTCCCCTCGACATAGCGATCCGGCAAGAACTGCTGTGAGACTTCGGAATAGTACTGTTGCTGTTTCTGGACGTACAGGTAGCCGTTGCGCAGTAGAGCCAGGAAGATGTCTTGCGCAACCCGGTGATGGTTAGGTGTATCGGTATGGGTGAACAAATCATACGTAATACCAATGTCGCGTTGCGTATCGAGGAAACAGCGATGGTAACGCTCAAAGATCACGCGCGGGGCAACGCCCTCCTTATCAGCGCGCACGGTGATGGGCGTGCCGTGCGAGTCCGAGCCGGAAACCATCAGCACATCGTTGCCGGCCAGCCGATGATAGCGCGCGTAAATGTCGGCAGGCAGGTAAGCGCCGGCAATGTGGCCGATATGCAAGTCGCCGTTGGCATAGGGCCAGGCGACGGCAACCAGGACTTTCTTTTTATCGTTCATTGTGCTCCTCCTTGATCAGATCCCTTGAAAGTATAACTGAAGATAGAAATAAGAAAACCCGCCAGCGAGGCTGGCGGGTTTATGCCGTGTTCCGTGCGTCACGGACCGTTGACGCTTCAGGGGGCCTCGCTCCCCCAGCGCCACGGCAGGCAACGCATCATCATCATGCCGACAATATATCGCTTCATCGCAAATAGTCCTTCAAATCGCGGCTGCGGCTCGGATGGCGCAGCCGCCGCAACGCTTGCCCTTCAATTTGCCGAATCCGCTCGCGGGTCAGACCGAATTTCTGCCCGACCTCTTCGAGGGTGTAGCTTCTCCCATTATACAACCCAAAGCGCATCCGCAAAATGCGCACTTCACGGGGGCTGAGGGTGGTCAAAACTTCCTCAATGCGATCCCGCAACATGCCCTGATAGGCAGTATCAGGCGGCGTGGGTGTGCGGTCGTCCTCGATGAAGTTGCTCAGCTCGCTGTCATCGTCTTCACCCACAGGCCGCTCCAGGCTCAGCGGCTGCCAGGAGACGCGCATCATCCACTGCACCTTGCGCGGTTCAAGGCCCATTTCTTCCGCCAGTTCCTCCGGTGTGGGACGGGTGCCCCGTTCCTGTTCGATTTCTTGGGCCCGACGGTACAGCCGGCGGATCCGGTCGCTCATGTGCACCGGCACGCGGATGGTGCGCCCCTGATCGGCGATGGCGCGGGTGATCGTCTGGCGAATCCACCACGTCGCGTAAGTGCTGAAGCGATAGCCGCGCTGGTACTCGAACTTTTCGACGGCCTTCATCAGCCCCAGGTTGCCCTCCTGAATCAAGTCCAGGAATGGCACGCCGCGCCCGATGTACTTCTTGGCGATGCTGACGACAAGGCGGGTGTTGGCGCGGATCAAGTGATCGCGCGCATCAACGCCTTCACGCAGGATTTCTTCAAGGCAGGCGCGCTCATCCGCCGTATAATGTCCGTCATTTTGCAGTAATCGCTGCGCTTCACGGCCATGTTCGATTTTCTTCGCTAAGGTCACTTCCTCGTCATTAGAGAGTAACGGCACGCGCGCCATTTCCCGCAAGTAGAGCGCCACCGTATCGTCCACCCCGATCCCGTCGAGGCCGTACATATCGCCATCCCAGGCTTCGATTTCTTCATCGGCGATATCGTCAAAAGAAGGTTCCTCTTCAACTTCGATATCTTCTACATCAACATCGGCTTCTGAGTCTGCGTCTTCGGCCTCTTCATCCACAGCGGTTTCAACCTCGACACCCGCTTCCCGCAGTTTTCCTACGATAACATCCGGTGGCACTTCTTCTTCCGCCGTCCCTAGAGCTTCCAAAACATCCTCTACGACCAGAAATCCTTGAGTCGCAGCCTTTTCCAGAAGGTCCTGAACAATGTCCATAGGTCTCCTCAATAGAAACGGTCCGATAGTCTTTAGTCCGGCGTCGAATGGTTTTTGTCATTCAACGGCCAGAGCATCAAACATCTCCTGTCTGTTGATCGTTATCAGAACGGTCAGTCAGGATCTGTCAGTCTTCTCAACTAAAGTGCGCAATACTTCCCAACGGGGGTCTACAGGCGTCGTGTCACCACAGGTACATTCGCCCAGATTGATGTTGCCACCACAGTTAGGGCAAATTCCCTTGCAATCCGGCGAACAAATCGGTTTAACCGGCAAGCCCAGCCAGGCATATTCACCGATCAGCGGCGCCAAGTCAGTCCATCCATCCTCAGCGACACGCACGGGACGTTCGGGGGTCAGATCTGCGCCGGGGAGACTGATGGTATCCTCCAACTCGATGACCACAGGCGCGTAAAACGGTGTCAGACAACGGGTGCACTCGGTTTTGACTGAAGCATCGAGTTGTCCCTCGACCAGAATCCCGTAAGCAACCCGTGTGAAATGGAGTTTACCCTTCAGAAAACCCAGATCGAGGTCATCAATGATGGTGTTGCCGATATCGAAAGCGATAGTTTCACGACTGCCCGGTTTGGCATGAATGAATTCGGAAAGATTGACCTTTATCATCGCACGGGTTCCTCCGATGACCCGTCAATAGCAACATTATAACATAACTGAATCTATACGTCAAGATTTTGTTAAAATCATCAAGCCGGGTCAACCTGGATTTGAATCACTTCCGGCGGCATCCCCGGCTCCAAAATCAGATGCGCCAGTGAGGGAGGGTGGGGGGTATTGAAATACGCGGTACGCAACGCAGCGCCGGGGTTGATCAGGAGCGTCTTTCCCCAGTGCGCCTGGTAAAAGCGGTGGGTGTGACCAAAAACGATGATGTCGGCTTGCGGGAAACGCCGCAGCAGCGCCCGCGCCACAGCCCGGTCATAGGCCGGCAATGTCCAACGGCCACGGAGGTTTTGTAGCAGCATGTAGGCTTTCCAGAACCAGGTGGTCAGCCCGATTTTATGGCCGTGGATCAGCCCGATATGGAAGCCGGCGACCTCGATTTCAACAGATTCGGGCAGCGCTGCGCCACCCGAAGAACGGTCAAACACGTGATAGTTGCCACGAACCGCATAGACGGGCGCCAGTTCCTGTAGCACATCTAATGCCCAGGGTTCATCCACATCGCCGGCGTGAAGGATGAGATCAACCCCCACAAGGGCCTGCAAGACCGGTGGTGGGATTTCTGAGGCCCGATAGGGAATGTGAGTGTCGGCGATTAAACCGAGACGCATACGAAAAGGCCACCGTTGCGCCGGTGGCCTTCAAAAACACAGGGGAAAAAATTACTTACCGGCGGCCATACGTCTCTCAACGTAGTCCACGGCTGCTTGAACGGTGGTGATACTGCGGGCATCCTCATCGGAAATACGCCCACCGAATTCGTCCTCGAAAGCCATAATCAATTCAACCAGGTCCAGAGAGTCGGCCTTTAGATCGTCACGAAAGCTTGCTTCAGGTGTTACTTTATCCGGATCGGTCGCCAAAATCTCGACGATAATTTTCTTCACGCGGTCAAATACATCACTCATTGTCACTTCCTCCTCAAACTCAAGATGGATGTTTGGCTTAATTCATAAATGCAATTTTGAAGCAGTATGGCTTATTTTATCCCGTGCACCTTAAAAGTCAAGAACAAGCCTGATGAGGGTACATTTCAGAACAGGGGCGGTTTTTCTTAAGTTTTCTCTTCTCACCCTCTGCCCCCGCTCTCCCCGTACGCGAGGAGAGCAGGGGGATTTCTCAAAGGGGGACTTTGGGCAGCGAAGCCGCTCAGAGTCCCTCTCTATCTTTTTTCCCCAAGTTGAAAGGCCCCCGGTGATTGACGCTTTGCGACTTTACGCTATAGTGTCACGGAATAAATAACCGAAGCAGAGGCGAATCGAATGTCCAACCATCAAACCGGCATGCGCAAAGACGAGCACGTACGCATCAATCTGGAAGAGGATGTTGCTTGTGATCAAATAACCACAGGTCTGGAACGGTATCAGTTTATTCACCAGGCCGTGCCGGAATGTGATCTCGCCGACGTGAACACGAGCCTTACTTTCCTGGGGCATCGCCTGGCGTTCCCCCTGTTGATCGCTTCGATGACCGGCGGGACGCAGTGGACCGGTGCCCTCAATCGGCTGTTGGCAGAAGCCGCACAGGCAATGGGCATCGGTATGGGACTTGGCTCAATGCGGGTCATGCTAGAAAAGCCGGAAACGGCTACGACATTCCAGGTGCGGCGTTACGCCCCTGACATTTTGCTCCTGGCAAACCTGGGCGCCGTACAACTGAATTACGGTTACGGCCCGGATGAGTGCCGCCGCATTGTGGAACTTGTGGAAGCCGATGGCCTGTTCCTGCACCTCAACCCGCTGCAGGAGGCCCTGCAGCCTGAAGGCGATACCCGTTTCAGCGGGCTGTTACGACGGATCGAGGCGGTGTGCCACGCGCTTGAGGTACCGGTGATTGTCAAAGAGGTCGGCGGCGGGTTATCGGAACACGCGGCGCGGCAGCTCGTCAATGCCGGGGTGGCCGGGTTGGATGTTGCGGGGGCCGGCGGGACTTCATGGAGCCAGGTCGAAATGCACCGTGGGCAGAATGGGATTCAACGTGCAGTCGCCGCAGTCTTCCGCAACTGGGGCATCCCCACGGCGCAATCGCTACAGATGGTGCGCCGGGTCGCGCCGGACATACCGTTGATCGCCAGCGGGGGGCTGCAAACCGGCCTGGACATCGCCAAAAGCCTGGCCCTCGGCGCCGACGTGACGACAATGGCCGGCGTGTTGCTTCAGGCCGCAGCGCAGTCGCCGCAGGCGCTCTTTGAGCGGCTGGAGATCATCCGCCGCCAACTGACCATCGCTATGTTTGTGGCCGGTGCACCCGACATCCCACGCCTCAAACATACGCCGTTGTTGCTCATCTGAAGATGAGACGTTATCGAAAATAACCACGGAATTCACGGATCGCACAGAAGAATCCGTGTCATCTGGGAAATCTGTAGCCTTCGGAGGTAGAAATGGATCCTTTTACCCGTTATTTACCGGCATTGGAAGCAACGATGCAGGCGGTTGTCGGCAGTCGGCCGCCAGAATTGCTATACGGCATGCTCCGCTACCATTTGGGATGGGCCGATACAGCTTTCCGGCCCGTGACCCAGAAGGCCGGGAAACGGTTGCGCCCCATCTTTCTGTTGCTGGCCTGCGAGGCTCACGGCGGCGACTGGCAGACGGCGCTCCCAGCCGCCGCGGCCATTGAGCTGCTGCACAACTTCACGTTGATCCACGACGACATCGAAGACCGTGACTGCACCCGCCGCGGTCGTCCGACGTTGTGGGCGGTATGGGGTGAACCGCAGGCCATCAATGCCGGAGACGCGCTTTTTGCGCTTTCTTATCGCAGTTTGAGCAATCTGGGCGCGGGGCCCCTACCGGCGGAGTTGACTGTGCGCATTATCGCCTGTTATTCAGAAACCATCTTGCGCATCACCGAAGGGCAGTGTTTCGATCTTGCTTTTGAGACGCAATCGGAAATCGCCGAGGCGGATTATCTGGCGATGATCCACAACAAGACGGCCGTGCTGATCGGGTTGGCCTGCGAACTCGGAGGGATGATCGCCGGAGCGACGGAGGAACGGGTCGCCGCGCTGCGCGAATTCGGCGAGTATCTGGGGATGGCTTTCCAAATGCAGGATGATCTGCTCGGTCTGTGGGGCGATCCTGAAAAGACTGGCAAACCGGTGGGGTCCGATCTGCGCAATCGCAAAAAGACGCTGCCTATTCTCCACGGTATGGCACATAGCGCAGACTTTGCGGCGTTGGTGAGAGCCTCGGCTGCGCCTGATAACGCCGAGATTGCCAGGGGACTGGCCTTGCTGGAAAGCGTCGGGAGTCGGGAATATGTGCAGGAGCAGGCACACCGCTACCACCGGGCCGCGTTGGATGCATTGGCGCGCTCCGGTGGCAGCGGTGAAGCGCAAGCCGCGCTATATGGATTGGCCGGGCAATTGCTAGGGCGTAGTGCTTGAGTTTAGTCGGGTAGCCGGAAGTCGGGTAGTCAGGTAGTAGCTAGTCCATGGCATCGGCCAGGTTCAGCAATGCCAGGTTCAGCGGTTTGAGCGTTTTTACGGCTTCGGCCAGGGGATAGGATTCCAGCACGTTGCCGCGCATGGCCGCCATCTGGCCGCTTTCACCGTTGATCAAACGCTCGGCGGCATACGCGCCCATCCGCGTCGCCAGCAACCGATCATACGCCGACGGACTGCCGCCGCGTTGCACGTGCCCCAGCACCGTCACGCGCACGTCGAAACCTAATTCGTCTTTGCGGGCGCGCAGGTATTCGGCCACGGCCTGAGTGCCGGGTTTCCAGCCCTCGGCAATCACCAAAATACAGTGTGCCTTGCCCCGCGTGTACGCATCCACGACGGTCTCGGCAATTTTCTCAAAGGAGGGGCCTTCCCTTTCAGGCACCAGAATCATCTCGGCGCCGCCGGCGAGGCCGCTGGCCAGAGCCAGATAGCCACAGTCGCGCCCCATCACTTCGACGAGGAACGCGCGTTGGTGCGAAGCCGCCGTGTCCTTGATGCGGTCAATGGCATCCAGGATCGTGTTCAACGTCGTATCCACGCCGACGGCCATGTCGGTGCCGTTGATGTCGTTATCAATGGACGCGGGGACGCCAAACGTGGGGAAACCCATCTCATGCAGAGCCAGCGCGCCTGTCAGTGAGCCGTTGCCGCCGATGACCACCAGCCCTTCAATGCCGAACTGGTTGAGCTGGCGCAGCGCGGTACGCCGCACTTGCAATTCCTTGAACTCCGGGCAGCGTGCCGTCCCCAGGAAAGTACCGCCGCGGTTCATAATGCCTCCGACATCACGGCTGGTCAGTTCATCAATTTCACCGTTGATGAGGCCCTTGTAGCCCCAGCGCACGCCGTAGACCCGCACGTCATGCCGCAACGCCTCGCGGGTAACTGCGCGGATGCACGCATTCAACGCCGGTCCATCCCCACCACTTGTCAAAACAGCAATTCTACGCATCGTAACCTCCCTGAAGTTGTCAGTTTTCAGTAATCGGTAATCGGTAATTGGTAATCGGTGAGTGATGAGGAATCGCCGAAGATCAATCCCCAGTTACCCATCCCCAGTTACCAGTTACCTATCCCCAGTTACCTATCCTCAGTTACTGATCCCCACTCACCGTCATTCGGTAGGGATCAAGTAGAGCTGTCAAGGTCTCTTCGGGCAAAACGCCCCACGCCAGGGCAATTTCGCGGACGGTTTTGCCGGTGCACTGTGCTTCTTTGGCGATTTCGGCGGCTTTGTCGTAGCCGAGCGCGGGCGCCAGGGCCGTCGCCAGCGCCAGATTGCGTTCGACGGTTTCACGGCAGCGCTCAGCATCGGCTTCCAGGCCGGCGATACAACGATCGGCAAAGGTCTGTGTGGCGTTGGTCAACAGGACAATCGCGCTCAGGATGTTGTGGGCGATGAGCGGCATCATCAGGTTGAGCTCGAAATAGCTGCCCAGACCGCCCAAGGTGACCGCTGTGTCATAGCCGATGACCTGCGCACAGGCCATAATCACGGCCTCCGGAATCACCGGGTTGACCTTGCCCGGCATAATGGATGAGCCAGGCTGTACAGCCGGCAAACGCAATTCGCCCAGGCCGTTGCGCGGCCCCGACGCCAGCCAACGGATATCGTTGGCAATTTTGTGCAGGCTCACGGCAATCGTCTTAAGGGCGCCGGAGGCTTCGACCAGGGCGTCGCGGGCGGCGTTGGCTTCCACGTGGTTGCGTGCTTCGACAAAATCCGTCCCTAGAGCGGCGTTGAGATGGGCGATGGCGCGTTCCGCAAAGCCTGTGGGACAGTTGATGCCCGTGCCCACCGCTGTCCCCCCCAGAGGCAGCTCACGCAATGCTACCATGGCCCGCTGCACCCGCAACGTGGACTGCTCTATCTGCGCCGCATAGCCACCGAAGACCTGCCCCAGGCGGATGGGGGTTGCGTCCTGCAAATGTGTGCGTCCGGTCTTGACAATAGCATCGAAGGTCGCGGCTTTGTCCAGCAGTAGCTTGTGGAGGTCTATCAATGCCGGTAGCAATTCATCGCGCAGCGCCAGCGTCGCCGCCACGTGGATCACGGTGGGGATGACGTCGTTGCTGGACTGGCTCATGTTCACGTGATCGTTGGGGTGCACCGGCGATTTGCTACCTACCTGACCACCGAGGAGTTGGATGGCGCGGTTGGCAATGACCTCGTTGGCGTTCATGTTCGTCGAGGTGCCGGAACCGGTCTGGAACACGTCCAGGGGGAAATGCGCGTCGAGGTCGCCGGTGACGACTTCATCACAGGCTTGCAGGATCGCTGCACCCAGGCGCGGATCGAGGTGTCCCAGGTCCAGATTCGCGCGCGCGCAGGCAGATTTTACCCGTCCCAACGCGGCAATGAACCGCCGATCAAAGCGTTGCCCGGAGATGGTAAAGTTTTCGACAGCGCGCTGTGTCTGCGCTCCCCATAAAGCCCATGCCGGGACGCGGACTTCGCCCAGGGCGTCGCGTTCAATACGATAGGGTTCTGATGACATTGAGTGTCTTCCTTGAAAAAATAAACCACGAATCTTCACGAATGGGAATCTAAATTGATGAGGATTCGTGTGGATTTGTGGTCAGATTCTCACCTTGCTGCTGAAGCGTGCGCCAACGGTGCAGGGATAGGATGACAATGCTCGCCGCGCCGCCAAGATTCAGGAGGGTGATCACCGCAGAGACGAGCAATCTCCCTTTGGCGCGGGCAAGAAACGCACGATGCGTCCCCACATACACAATGTCGGCTTGTAGGGCGGCGCCGGTTGTTTTCCTGCCGACGACGATGATCGGCTCGCCGGGCGCAAGGTAGTTCGCCGAGTAAAACGGCGCAGGCGGGTTGTTTGCCGCAGGCCAGGCCACGCGCGAGAAGTCATTGTTGATGATCACCGCGTCGCCGTCACCCAATGTGAGGCGCAAGTTCTCCGGTACGTGGCGCATAGTGCAGGATTCTTCATCTTCGCAGGCCGTATAGGCGACATAATTTGCCGTGAGGATGGGATTATCCATACTCACTATGCCGTTGAGGATCAGGGCTGCTCCATCCGCCGCGTCCTCCAATGCGCCCACCGACGTCAACGGGGATAACGTCGCCGCCATCCACAGGCTGCGCGTACCGAGGAAGGCGAACAAAGCGTTTCCCAGGAAAATCACCCCAAAAGCGATCAGAAAGACGCGCAATGGTTTGAAATCCGCCGATGTCTGGGCATGCCGCAAAGGGAAGGCATAGAGCAAGCCCCACAAAAGACCGATGAACAGCATGACGAAGATATTGAGTGCCATGATTGCCTTATTCAGGATACAACAACATTGACGCCTCGATTATGTCGCAGCTCACGAAACACGCAAACGAGGAAGACCATCAGGGCAATCGCCAGGAGTGCCAGGACCCACGGCAGCGGGATCCAAATCCACAAGATGCCGCCGCACAACAAAGCCAGGCCGGCGAGCAGGAAAGCGTCCGCACGTGCAGTCCCCTTTTCCAGGACGGCTTCCTCGGGATGCAATGGGTCGTAGTAAACGGCAACCTCTTGCCCTTTGGGATACTGCGCCGCCAGCTTATTCAGGTCGCCGAAGAACCAGGTGAAGCTCTTGAAAGTCACGCGCTTCCCTTCGTAGTCAACGCCATCCACAGTGTACACGTAGGAGAGCTGAAGTATCTCTTTGGCGACTTCTTTGCCGCGATAGAGCTGTGCCACATTCGAGAACAGGATCACGCCGGATGTTTCACGCCAGTTGACGGTGCGCAGTCCATACACAATCCCCCGCGCCACGTAATACGTGCCGTAAAGCAACACCGGTAAGGCCAGAGTGAGCAGAACCAGAAAGACGACCAGCATAGAGAATCAGAGAATCGGCGAATGAGCGAATCAGCGAATTACGAATTGCGAATTGCGAATTACGAATGGCAAATCTCATAACCTGTAACCCTTATTATAGCCGAAAGTTGCCAGGATACACGTTGCGAATTCATCCATCAACGGTATGATAGTGGGTATGCACAAACGGTATGGTACCCTGATGACCGGGGGACGGCGCGTGGCCGGCGTGGCGTTTCTGCTGACGCTGCTAATGGCGCAGATGACGCTGAGTAGTGTACGCCAATCCGCCGCCTTCGATGAGACGTATCATCTCGTCTCCGGTTATGCGTATCTGCACACCGGCAGTCCGCGCCTCAGTTGGGAACACCCGCCTGTGCCCCAGGTGTTAGCCGCGCTGCCCTTGCTGCGCAAAGCGCTGGCACCCTTCCCTACCGAACATCCGGGCTGGCAGGCGGGCAACGCCGAGGCTTTTGTGGACGATTATCTGTGGGTAGACAACGCCGCCATCGCCCCCACTCTGATTGAGGCCGGGCGGGTCTCGCTCATGATGTTGACGGCGGTTTTTGGCCTCGCGCTCTTTGCCGCGCTCTTCACACTGGTCGGCGAACCGGCAGCGTGGATAGGGTTGACGTTGTTCACCTTCGATCCCAACATCATCGCCAATGGACGCATCATCGGCAACGATCTGGCCGTGGCCGGCTTTATGTTCGTCGCGGTGTGGCGTTTGGGGATGTATTTCCGGCGACCCACACTGCCGAACCTGCTGCTCACGGGCCTCGCCGTCGGCTTAGCCATTTCCAGTAAGCTCACGGCGGCTTTTCTCGGCCCGGTTTTCCTGCTGCTGGCGTTCATTTATCCAACGGCGAATCAGCGAATCAGCGAATCGGCGAATGGGCGAATCCCGAATCCCGAATCCCGAATTACGAATTACGGATTACGCATTCTGGCGTTGATGGGGATGGCACTGGTGGCGGCGGTCACGGTCTGGGCAGTTTTCGGCTTCGAGGTTGGGCCGTTACATGAGGGCGGCTTCTCCGTGCCGGCGCCGACCTATCTGCGGGGATTGCCGCGCATGTTTCAACGCGTCGCGCGGGGCACGCCTACCTTTTTGCTGGGCCGCGCCAGTGATACCGGTTGGTGGTACTACTTCATCCTCACCTTCCTGCTCAAGACGCCACTGCCGACGCTGCTGTTGATGGGCATCGGGCTGGCGCGTGCGCTCCGCAACTGGCGCGAGACGGCGCTGTGGTGGCTGCCCGCCGGTCTGTACCTGCTCATCGCTTCAGGAAGCACGCTGCAAATCGGCTATCGCTACATCCTCCCCACGCTGATCTTCGGGATTGCGCTGGCCGCAAGTGGTTTCCCCACGTGGCCGCGTGGACGTTGGCAACGGATCGCGCTGGCGGTGCTCGGCCTGTGGCTCGCCGTAGACGCCGCGTATGTCTTCCCCGATCATCTGGCGTACAGCAACGCGCTCGCCGGCGGGCCTGATAACACCTGGCGGCATTTCGCCGATATGAACGTAGACTGGGGGATGGATCTGCTCGCGCTGCGCGAGTATATCGCCGCGCACCCGGAGGAAAATGTCTATCTGGCCTACTTCGGCAGCGCGTACCCTTCGGCCTACGGGGTGACGGCGCGGCTGCTGCCGGGTTTCTCACGGCTGCTCAGCGGGCCGGAATACGCGGGTTTCAATCCTTATACGCCGGAGCCGGGAACGTATGCCATCAGCGCCACCAGCCTGCACCTGGGCTTGCTCTACGAAGGCCGGGATCTATACGCCTTTTTCCGCACCCGTGAGCCGGACGCCCGCGCCGGACGCTCGATTCTCATTTACCGGGTGACCTACCCACCAGAGACGCCCATTGTCCGCGCCGTCGTCATCGGCGCGCCGGTCTGGCAACAGACGCCGGAAACGCTAGGGCTGAGCGCGGGGCAGCGGTTGATTGCCAAATGGGCCGGCGCGGGCGCCATTGTGCTGCCCGCCAACGGGCTGGCGCGTTTTGTGGTGCAAGCCGCCGTCCCGGATACCGAAGCCGTGCGCGCCGCTATTGCCGATGGCGACGCACGCTCCGCATTGGCGAACATTCCTGTCGGTGAGGCCACAACACCCGGAGGGCAGGTGGTTACGTTGCCGGCGCGTTTTGAGGGCGGGCCGGCGCTCGTCGGATGGACGCTGGATACCGCGCAGGTCGCACCGGGAGAGACGCTGCGGCTGATCACCTGCTGGCGCATCGAGGAACCGCTCACGCCGCCGCTATCGGTGTTCGTGCACCTCATAGACGCGCAGGGCCGCCCGCTGGCGCAATGGGATGGCTGGCCGGTTGCCACGTCAGGGTTAGAATCAGGGGATGGAGTGGTGTTGGAGCATCCGATCACACTGCCCGCCGACATACCGCCGGGCCATTATCCATTACAAATCGGCCTCTACCGTCCACCGAACGGCGCGCGCTTCCCGGTTTTGGGAGAGGACAGACTGCTGCTATCTGAAATCGTGATCCAGTAACGACAAATACAAATCTATGCTATACTGAGATTGTAACATGAAAGGAGCAAGTGATGCAGGAACAACAAAAGCTGGCAGTTCAACAAGGAATATGGATTGATGAGCAATGGATACGCAAAGCGGGCCTGGGACCGCAGTTACGCGTTCTCATCCGGCCAGGAGAAATCCGCATTTTGCCGGCAACAGAAGAAGCTGAACTCCCGGGGGAAGCCGCCACAGGATGGTAAGTTTTTCGCCATCTAGGGGACAATGCGCCTATCGGTCGTCTGGCCGACGCTGCGGCCGAGCATGATCGTTATCTTTACAAGAAGGATGCTTAAGTGGCTATGCCTCGTATTTTTGTTGATACCAGCGCATGGGATGCTTTGGCTGACAAAGGAGATCCTCATCACGAGGCTGCTTTATCTTTTCGAAACGAAATCGTTGGACGCTACCGACTATTCCAATTACATTTTGGATGAGTTGTACACATTACTGTTGCTGAATCTTGGATACCGCCAAACTGTAGACTTCAAACATCAACTTGATGCTCTCGTCTAAAATGATATTCTAAGTGTCGTCTGGGTCTCAAGAGAACTTGAATACGAAGCTTGGACTGTATTTGAACAGTTCAACGTTGACAAACAGTGGTCATTTACAGATTGTGTTTCTTACACCGTAATGCAGCAGTTTGGCGTCTACGAAGTGTTCGCTTTCGATCACCATTTTGAGCAGATGGGATTCGTCCGCTTACCTTAATTTGAAGATTTGAGAACGCCGCCGGTAATGTCTGATAACCGACAACTACGCCATCTCTTCCCAATTGACCCCAACTTCCACATCCACTTTGAGGGGTACAACCATCTCAAAAGCCCCGCCCATGGCCTCGCGCAACAGCGCAATGACGGCCTCGCGCTCATCTTCGGGCGCTTCGAGCACTAATTCATCGTGTACCTGAAGGATCATCCGCGCGTGAAGGCGGCGCTCCTGTAACATCCGATGGGTGCGCAGCATCGCCAGCTTGATGATATCCGCCGCGCTCCCCTGAATCGGCGTGTTGATCGCCATGCGCTGCGCCGCCTGGCGGGCTTGCGTTCCCAGTTGACTGCCGGGGGCCAGCTCCGGGAAGTAGCGCCGCCGATGGAGCAGCGTTTCCACGTATCCTTGCTCCACGACCTCCCGCTGCACACGCTCCATATAATCACGTACGCGCGGGAAACGCTCGAAGTAACGCTTGATGAACGCTTCGGCCTCTTCTACGGCGATGCCAATCTGCTTCGAAAGGCCATACGCGCTCTGTCCGTAGATCAAACCGAAGTTGACGGCTTTGGCAATGCGCCGCTGTTCATAGGTGACGGCATCCAGCGGAACGCCGTACACCGCCGCCGCCGTCGTGGCATGAATGTCTTCGCCGCGCGCGAAAGCTGCGATCAACCCTTCGTCCCTGGAAACATGCGCCATCACCCGCAATTCGACCTGCGAGTAGTCCGCGCTCACCAAAAGACAGCCTTTTTCGGCAACAAAGGCGCGTCGCACCCGCCGTCCCTCCGGCGAGCGAATCGGGATGTTCTGCAAATTGGGGTTCGACGATGAAAGCCGTCCGGTGACCGTACCGGTCTGGTTATAGGAGGTATGCACACGCCCGGTGCGCGGGTTGACCAGCAACGGCAGGGCATCCACATAAGTTGACTTGAGCTTGGACAGTTCGCGGTGCGTCAAAATCGCATCCACAACGGGATGTGCGCCCTGCAAATCCTCCAACACGCCGGCGCGCGTGGAATAGTGCCCCGATTTGGTCTTGCTGATCCCGCGCGTCGGCAGCCCCAGACGCTTGAAAAGCACATCGGAGAGCTGTTGCGTCGAGTTGATGTTGAATTCGACGCCCGCGTGCTGGTAGATTTGCTGCTCCAGCTCCGCAAGGCGCCCCGTCAGTTCGGCGGAGAGGGTTTTCAGCCAGTTTACATCCAGCTTTACCCCGGCCATTTCCATATCCACCAGCACCGGCAACAGAGGCATTTCCAGGTCCGCGAAGAGTTGCGCCTGTTGACGGGCGGCCAGTTCGGGACGCAATACGCCCGCGAGACGCAACGCCACATCGGCATCGGCGCCGGCGTAGGAGACCACTTGCGCCAAGGGTACCTGATCCATTGTTTTTTGTTCGCGGCCCGTACCGATCAGGGCGCCGATTTCGGTCATTTGCAGGCCCAGACGCGCCCAGGCCTGGTTTTTGAGACCCAGGTTGCCCGAATCGGGATTGAGCACCCATTCGGCCACCATCGTGTCGAAGAGCGAGCCGACGACCTCAAAGCCGTGGCGCTTGAGCAATTCGATGTCATACTTGAGATTGTGACCCACTTTGGCAATCGCCGGGTTCGCCAGCAGCGGGCCGAGATGGCGATTCACGATTTCCAGGGCAATGACAGGTTCACCGGCAGGCGCACGCACAGGAATGTACCATGCCGCCCCTTCACGGTTGGTGATGGAGATGCCCACCAAACCGGCAAGCATCGCGTCGGTGCCGGTGGCCTCGGTGTCCACCGCGATAACGGGGGCCGCGCCAAGTTGCGCTGCCAGCCGTACAAGCGCGTCTTCATCGGCGACCAACCGGTAATCGCCCAATCCTGGGACCGGGGCGGGCGACGTCGGCGGCTGGGCTTCCGGCTCGCCGAAAAGCGAGAGCTGCTGACTTTCTACCGGCGCAGGCGCAGAGACGGTCGGCGGCGCTTCGCCGCCGGGCAAACGCCCCAACAGGGAGCGAAATTCGAGTTGACGTAGCAACGCCAGCAGCCGTTCACGGTCATAGTTCCATGTGGCACGCGCTGCCTGCAAATCCAGTGTGACCGGCGCGTCGCGCACAATGCGCCCCAGACGTTGGCTGAGATAAGCTGACTCGCGGTTCTCGGCCAGCGCAGTCTGCTGGCGTGTCGTCAGTTCGTCGAGATGCGCGTAAATGCCGTCCAGCGAGCCGTACTTTTGCAGCAGGGCAATACCGCCTTTCTCACCTACCCCACGCACACCGGGGATATTGTCGGAGGTATCGCCCATCAGCGCCTTGAGGTCCACAAGCTGCGGGGGCTCCAGACCGTACTTTTCACGCACAGTCTCCGGTGTGTAGCGTAGCGTATCCGAAAAACGCCGCCCGGAGGTCAAAACGGTCGTGTGTTCATCCACCAACTGCAAGGCGTCGCGGTCGCCAGTGACGATGAGTACATCCAGGCCCGCATCAACGGCCTGCCGGGCCAGGGTGCCCAGCAGGTCGTCGGCCTCATAGTCGTCAAGCTCCACCACAGGAAGGCCAAGCGCGGCGACAATGTCGCGGATGCGGCCCATCTGCACCTGCATTTCGGGAGGCATCTTGGCGCGGTGAGCTTTGTATTCGGCATACTCCCGCACGCGGAATGACGGCCCTTTGTCGAAGGTGACGATGACGTAATCGGGCTTCTCGTCGGCCAGCACGCCGAGCAGCATCGAGGTGAAGCCGTAAGAGGCGTTGGTCGGTTCACCTGTTGAAGTCCGCATATCTTCTGGCAGCGCGTGAAAAGCGCGGTAGGCCAGCGAATGACCGTCTACCAGGACCAGTTTTTGCGCCATAGGTACCTCCTGGGGTGGGATTAGGGATTGGGGATTGGGCTTTTTCCTACTCCCTATTCCCTACTCCTTAACGTTTCGCGATGATCAGACCCGAAGGCGTGCGATTTTCTGCCGGCGGAGGGGGAGGCGGCGTCTGTGGAGCAGGCGACGGCTTTGCGGGCTGCGGGGCGGTTTCGGCTTTGGACGCTTCAGGCTGCGGCGCGTAGCGCTGCGCCAGGGCACGGATGTGCGCCAACTGGTCCGCCGTCTGCGTATCGCCCTGCTCCCGTGTAGAGGCCTCAAGCCCCTCAAGGAACTTGGAAGAACTGCGGGCGCAACAAATGCTGATTGTTTTGTAGCAAAGTTTGCGCCTGTTCGTCGGTCGCCATCAACAGCCGCCGCGCCAGGATCACTTCGCCGGGCATATTCTCTTCGGCCACTTGATTGATGACATTGGCAATGCGCTGCAAGGCTTCCAGGTGTTGCTTGTCCCCACGATTGCGGGCAGCCATCATTTCGGAACGCAAGACCAATGCAAAGGTCTCATCCAGCTCCGAAAGATAACTGCGCGCCATCTTCAGCGGGTCCTCGGTATTGAGAAGTTTTTCAAGGAGTTCGGCACGTGCGCGGGCGACGTCCTCACTGGCTTCGGCCAGGGCATCACGGATTTCGAGAATTTTGCGCCGCAGTTCGACCATGCGCGCTTTCTCCAGCGGATCTGCTGTGGACTCTATACGATTAACCAGTCGCTGGAAGAAAGTATAATCCATTAGCGAAATGCCCGATTGTACCAAGACCATAAGTGTTTCGTCATCGGGTGCAGCAAGCATCGCCTCAAGCAGTGAGTTCTGATCGGGGTTATCGCTGAAGGTGCGCAGCGCCTCATTGCGCCGGGAAAGTTGCCGCCCAATCGCCGTATTTTCGACGAGGTAATCGAACGCCTTTTGCACTTTACCGAAATCGCCGCCGTTTGCGCCGGCCATCGCAATGACCTGCATCGTGTACTGCAACATGCCGAAGAAGTTCTCATCGAACAGAGCTTCGTTCTCGGCCACCAATTGCGGCCAGTCTTCTTCCAATGCCGAAAGGAACTTGTCCAGGAACGCCCGCTGTTGCTGGCTGCGCGCTAAATCTTCTTCGGTCACACCTTCCAGTTCTAAAACTCGTTTGATGAGATTCTCCAGGGTCAGAAAGACCTCCGGCTGGAAGAGATAGCCTTTGCGCTCTTCCTGCGGCAGCGAATCCATCAACTGACGGGTCAGACGGCCGGCCGCTTGCTGTCGCTGGACTTCGGTGTTCCCGACTTCCGCCGGCAGATAGAGCAACGCGACTTCTCGTTGTGGGTCGTGGTAAATAAACGGCAGATTAAGCATGCCGCCGGTCCCGCAAGCGGGACATAAAGCAACATTGACACTCCCGCTTAACAGGCGGTTTTTGACCTCAGGATTCACCCGTACATCCATAATTTGTTCGATGGGCGTCTGGAACCGGGTTCCGCAGGTCGGACAGGCAACCGTAGCATAGTACCTCTGTGGCATTATATTCACTCCTTCATTAGTCTGGTAGTCTTTAGTCTGATAGTCTTTAGTCTGGTAGTCGCTGGTCTGATGAGCTTTGTTGGATCATCTCAGGAACAATGGGGGATGTGGCCTCCCCCTGCCATAACACCAGGCCGGTTTCGCGAGGCAGGGCCACATAGAAAGTCGCACCCTGCCCGGGGATGCTATCCACCCAACACCGTCCGCCGTGAGCGCGCACGATGGCGCGGGTGAGATACAGCCCCAACCCCGTCCCGGAAACGGCACGCGTTTCCGGGTTCTCGACACGGTAGAAGCGGTCGAAAATGCGTTCTTGATCCTCCAGCGGGATGCCCACCCCCTGATCGCTGACAGAGATAATCACCTCAACCGGTGTGGCTTTACCTTTGATCCGCACCTCGCCCCCGCGCGGCGAATACTTAATCGCGTTGGAGACCAGGTTATCGAGCACCTGTTCCAGGCGCTGCGGGTCGCCGCGAATGGTAGGGAATTCCCCGGACGGGTCTTCGGCAAAGTCCAGGATCAGGGTATGCCTGGCAGATTGGGGAGTATAACGTTCGATCACCCGTCGGGCGATAAAACGCAGATCCACATCCTCTATATCGCGGAAGGGCAAACCGCCGGCTTGCAAGCGCGAAGCATCCAGCAGATCATCCACCAGGCGCGCCAGACGGTCGGCCTCTTCGGTGATGGAGGTCAGCATCTCTTCAACCAGGGCGGGATTGCGGCGCGCCTCGGGGCGGCGCAGCGTCTCGGCGTAGCCTTTGATGATGGCGACCGGCGTCTTCAATTCGTGCGAGACAACCGAGATGAAGGTATCTTTGAGCACGTCGGCTTCGCGGAAACGGGTAATATCGCGCACGGTGCTGATGATATTGATCATGCGGCCATTACGCCCCAGCAATGGCGCGTAGGTGATCCCCACTGAAACAACGCTACCGTTGCGGCGGCGCATTTCGCCTTCCACGTAGAGGGTGCGGCTCTCGCGCGTCGGCCAACCTTGTGCAATCGCCTGACTCAGGGTGATATCAGAGCTTTGCCGCGCCCACACGATGACTTCATCATGCTGTCGCCCTGCGGCTTCCTGAGCAGACCAGCCGGTGAGCGAAGCCAGCGCGCGGTTGAGACGCTCGATGCTCAGGTCGGGGCGCAAGACCATAATGCCGTCGGCGCTGGATTCCAACAGCGCATCCAGACGGCCACGCTCGGTGATCGCCGCTTCATACAGTTGCGCATTGTTGACCGCAATCGCGGCGTAGTCGGCAAAACTCTTGAGAATCTGATAGTCGTCCTGGGAGAAGCTGAGACTATGGGAACGAAAGATAAACAGCACCCCCAGGAAATCCTGTTCGACAAACATCGGCAGAGCCACCACCTGGCGCAACAACAGCCCGGTTTCTTCGGCAATCCGCGCGAGTTTATCCGAAAGGTCGGGAATGGTGAAGTCCTCCACTTTTTCTACAACGGGGACATCCTCAACCAGCGGTTGAAAGGCATCCACTAATGCCGGCGGCAAACCGTAGCTGGCCCAAAATGCAAAGGGGGCGCCTTCATTGTGCAATGCAATTAAACCCGACTGACCCTGCAACATATCCACTGCGGCCTGCAGAATCAAGCGTAATACCGCGCGCACATTCAGCCGCGAAACCAACGCTTGAGCGATGCTCAATAAATAGTCGCGCTGTCGGATTCGATAGTCCAAAAAGCTCAACGCCATAGCCCACGTCCCCTAGGAGGTGAAAAAAGTGAATTGCTCGGCCATTTGCAGTACCAGGTGACTGACCGACTGGGGGAAAATTCCCAACAGCAGGGTGACTCCCAGCAATACAATAATCAAGACCAAAACTACGGGATCTTCGCGCGAAGGTACCTGAGCCAGGGTTTTGGGAGGAGGGGCCAATAACATACGCACGATCCCGATCACCCCCATCATTACCCCAGCGCAACCGGCCAGGGCCATCGCCGCTTGAAATACATTCGTTGTAGCGATCACACGATACAGTCCCCAGTGTGCGGCAAAGTTCAACGAAAATGGGAAACCGGCCATAGCCATGCCGCCCACGACCAGCGCCAACGCACGCCAGGGTGCACGTCGGGCAGCGCCTGCCAGAGCCTCGACATGGTCATCACCACCACCCAAACGCCGCAGCCCGTCCAGTCCCAGGGTCATCAACCCCAACGCCAAAGGGCGCGCCAGCAAAAGCATCACCGCCAGCGCCACACCGGAAACCTGCCGCGTCCCCAGGGCGACAAACATCGCGCCGTTGTCTACCAGCGTCGCATAACCCACCAAACGCCCTAAACGTCGCTGTGAGGCCGCCAGCAAGCCGCCGACGATCATCATCAATAACCCCACGGCGGTAAAAAGGGGCCCAAACGACGCCTGCGCGCCCAGCCAGCTATAGGACTCCAGAAAAGCCAGCAGCATAAACCATACCGTCCCCAGATTCACGGTGAAGAGGAACGTAACCACTGGCGGCGAACCGTCGGTGGCGACCGTCGAAAGCCAGGCCTGGAAGGGGACCGCGCCCAATAAGATCGCAAAAGATAGCCCCAACAACACCGTGGCTGCCTGCAACAACCCCCTATCGTTTGGGAAAATAGCGAAAAGTTCCAAGAGCAATTGCGTCACCATCAAACCGGGCAGCGATAGGGTCACGTAGGCGATGTACTGCGCGCCCCCTTTTGCACGTCGGGCAATGTGTCCGGCAACCGGTTCGTATAAGGGAGTCACAGCGAGGATAGCGGCCAGCTCCACCAGCAGAGCCGTGTAGACGACCTGCTTGACCAACAATGCGCCAGCGAGCAGCGCCACCATCGCCAGGCCTATCGGGAAAAAGTTTGAGTGAGGCAGCAAGCGCCAGGCAATGACAAATAACATGGCTGCCGTGAGAAAAATGAAGGTCAGCGGCACCCGGTCTACCGGCTCGACCACCAGCACGCGCCCCAGAAGGTTCAATGGCTGCTCCATAGCAATCCGCAACGTGTTGGAAGGGATGGTCTCATGCAGAGGGGCGAACGATACCAACAACCCGCAAAATAAAGCCGTCAGCATCGCCAGCAACGCCATCAACGCCGTCCAGCGGCGCAGCAACTGTAACACCGCCGCCATCGCCAACGGTAAGCCGATCAGCACCAGCGGGCCGGGGATCGTCATTCTGCCACCTCAGCTACGGCAAGATACGAGCTTGCCAAACCGATGAGCAGGTTGACCATCACCAGAAGCCCGGTTACCAGCAATCCCGGGTCCTGTGATGAATAGAAAATATCCAGCGCCGCCAGCAAGTTCAGTACCCCCACCCCCGTGATCATCACATCGTTTTCCTCGGTACCGATGAAGAGCAGCGCCAGCGTTATCAAGATGAAGCAGGCCAATGCCAGGTCGGCAGAAACAAAGGGCAATGGATAGCGTTGCGAAGCCAGATAGGCCACGACCATCATCACTACGAGCGAAAGAAAACGAAACGGTAAATGCGATGACCAACGCAAATGCAAACCGGTGCGCTCGATCCCCCGTTTGCGAATATGCGCGCTGAGTAGAAAGGCACCGCAGATCAGCCAGCCGACCAGGATTTTCAGCAAAGCCATCTCTGGACGGGTGTCAAAGACCCGCGCAAACAAAATCCCGATGAAGAAATACTGCACCACTAAGACCAAAAAGCGAATCCGCCATTCATTGATCAGATAAATAAGTGCGCCGGTCAAAAATATACCCCACGCTGCCGGCGCGGCCGCGAACGATGACATGCGGCTCAGCCAGATATTAAAAGGGTTCATCGGTTCACAACCACCAGTAGAATTAGAAGCAGAATCAGAAAAGACCACAACAGTGCGCCGCTCCCTTCGATCACCTCGGCGGAGAGACGTGGAATATTCAACAGGTGCTCTCCGCCGCGCCACATAGAGCGGTAAATCCACTGCAAATCCAGGAATTCCAGCAATGGTTGGCTGTAACTCAATCGTTCGCGCAACGGTTTTCCCCAGCGCGCCAGTGCCGCAGCGCCAAGTATCGCCAGAAACCACAGGCCAAATCCCGACCAGGAAAAGGATTGCATTTTGACCAAAGCTACCGCGACGCCCAAGGTCACGCCGAGTATGCCGAGGCCGATGCCTAATGCCAGACGCTGTTCCAGGGTTGGCGGCGTCCCGGCGCCAAGTGCTCGCCGGGCCATGCGCCGCAGCAGGATCGCCCCAATCAGGATCATACTCGACCACAGCGCCAGCCGCAACGTCCACGGTAAAATGTCAAACAATGTCCACAGGACCGCCCCCATAGGAGAAGGTGGGGTCCCCATAAGAAATAACACGGCCAGCCACACCGGCCAGCTCCATCCCGGCGCACGCCGATCATAGCCGCGCGCCAGGGTCAGCAACGCACCGGCCGCAGCCCACATCACGGCCAGCAACAGCAAGAGCGACGCGGAGCGCATCGTCCAGGCAGCAGTTACCAACCCGATGAACAAAGCGTGGCAAGCTTCCACGCCACTTGGTCGTTGATGACCGCCCCAGGCTATCCAGGCCACCCATAGCAATGATAGAATCCCCCATCCCGTTACCCAGGCAGGCGGATGAGACAATCCCGGCAACAACAACAGGCGATAGAGCAACGCCATGCCCGTCAGCGGCCCCATAAAGTAGAGCAAACTTAGTGAACGCGGGCTTCCGCCGGTTTCAGGAAAAACGATCTGAAAAGGATAGAAACCCATCCGTATCAACGCCGCGATCAAGAGCAAGGTCAGCATCGGCGTGCTCGGCCACATAAGCCACCACAACTCGCTGACCCCGCTCTGTAACAAAAACAACGACACCACCCACAACAACAGAGATGAGATCCCGTGCAGCGCCAGCCCAAAAATCACTCGCTCGGTATGGACGCCGGACATCAAACCCGCAATACCCCATCCCAGATCAAAGACTGCCCACATCGCCAACAGGGTGAGCACCGAACCACCGGCTAACATCATCCACGTCGTCAACAGCAACACCAGTGTCAACGCGCCCGATAGCGGCGGTGTCTCCCGGCGCTGCGCGACCTCCACCCAGGCCACGCCACAGAAGATAACCGCCAGGCTCAGGCTCAGCCACCACGTCGCTGGCGTCATATCCAGCAAGATTTGGCCGTCCAATACCGAGCCGGGCGACCATAAGGAAAGCAACCAGCGGCCTTCTTGAGGCAGCATAAGCCATAGGAAAACCAGCAAAGTCAACCAACCGGCGGTTACAGGCTTATGCAAGGGGTGCAGGCGCGGCACTGCCGATAGTCCCAGCAACAGCAGTCCACCTGCCAGGCCGGTATAGAGTAACAATGAGAACATGGTCGCCATAGATTAGAACTCCAAAAGGTGATTCTAACACACAAAATCCCCCTGACAAGCCTTACGTATTTAACTATCACAACCAGAAGTTGACCCGCATGACGAAGTAGGATATAATTGTTTTACTTTGAGGTGATTCGAGAGACCCCGGTACGAATGAGAGCAGAAAAGAGATGCCAACCATTTCAATGTTTTATGGCATTATCATAAGGATGTACTTTACTCCCGGTGAACATCCACCGCCACATTTTCATATAACGATTATCGGGCAACTGTAGACATTCGCACATGTGAGATTATGGAAGGAGAGCTTCCACGCAGACAGACAAAGTTGGTTTTGGCGTGGGCGGAGATGCATCAAGAAGAACTGATGGCTAACTGGCGGTTAGTTACCAATGGCGAGGAACCTTTTAGAATTGCGCCGCTCCAGTAAGGAATTGACCTATGTACCCGGCTATAACACAAGTGATTCCACATAAAGATTACAAGCTCACCGTGATCTTCGAGAATGGACGACAAGGGCAGCTTGACCTCAAGCCATTGCTTGATTTCGGCGTCTTTCAAAGAATAAAAGATCATAAGACTTTTGCAAAGGTACGAGTGGCTTTTGATACAATTGAATGGGATTGTGGCGTTGATCTCGACCCCGAGTATGTCTACCAACAATGTGTGTAGAGTAGTGGCTTAACGATCAGGCTCAATTCATATCACTCTCTGGTTTCGTTATGAAAGCCATGCTCTTGTCCAAACTCTGTAATCTTGCCGAGGAGCAGTCGCCGCTGGTCCTGACGGAGTTGCCAGACCCCGTTCCGGCAGCCGGTGAGATCCTGGTGCGGGTTTCAGCCTGCGGCGTGTGCCATACCGAGCTGGATGAAATCGAAGGGCGCACGCCGCCGCCACGTTTGCCCATTGTGCTCGGGCATCAAGTGGTGGGACAGGTTGCGGCGCATGGCCCCGGCGCAGACACATTCGCGAGCGGGACCCGGGTCGGCGTCGCCTGGATTTACTCGGCGTGCGGGAAATGTAAATTCTGTCTCTCCGGCAATGAAAATCTGTGCCCGGATTTCAAAGCGACCGGCCGCGATGTTAACGGCGGTTATGCAGAGTATATGACCGTCCCTGAGGGATTCGCTTATCCCATCCCCGCCGCCTTCAGCGATGTGGAGGCCGCGCCGCTGTTATGCGCTGGCGCGATTGGTTATCGCTCGCTGCGCCTGACCGGCCTCCAGGACGGCCAAAATCTCGGTCTGGTCGGCTTTGGCGCATCGGCGCACCTGGTGTTGAAGATGGTGCGCCACCGCTATCCGCACGCCGCGGTTTTCGTCTTCGCCAGAAGCGCGCAGGAACGCGCGTTCGCCGGAGAATTGGGCGCCGTCTGGGCCGGCGACACAACAGACGCGCCACCGGTGAAGCTGGATTGTATGATTGATACCACACCGGTGTGGACGCCCATCGTGGAGGCGTTGCGGCACTTGGCGCCCGGCGGGAGACTGGTCATCAACGCGATCCGCAAAGAAGAATTCGACAAAGAGGCGCTTCTGCGGCTGGACTATCCCCTGCATCTGTGGATGGAGAAGGAAATCAAGAGCGTCGCCAATGTCAGCCGCAGGGACGTGGCGGAATTTTTGAGCCTGGCGGCAGAGATGTTCATCCGGCCGGAAGTGCAGCTATTCCCCCTGGAAGAAGCCAATACGGCTCTGCTTGAGCTTAAAATGCGCAAGATTCGCGGGGCAAAGGTCCTGAAAATCGGCTGACCTCTTAATGCTGGATGGCGTTGGTCGCTTCCCAACATTCGCAGGCGGTGCGTGTCTCCCCGGCTCTGAAGAGTGTGCCATCGTAGGCCTCGCCGGTTGAAGCCGGCGTCCAGCCCGAAAGGGTCATCGGCCAGCGTGGATCGTCCGCCGCAATCCAGATGCCGTTGTAGCGCCGGGCAACGTGCAGATGGGTGGCGTTGGAGATGCCGCCCTCACAAGAAGGATGGCCGACATTGTCGCCAGCTTTAAGCATTGTCCCCGTCTGTACCCGTCCTTCGGCGGCTACGTGCATATAAGTGAGCACCCATCCTGTACCCACAAAACCATCGTTGTCCAGGTCTTGCAGCACCAAACCTTCCCGGCTATGGACAACGAGGCCGGGCGCCATCGCCGTGGCCCACTGACGGCTCACGGCGCACCCAATGTTGCGCTCATCGGTGGTGAAATCTATCGCCGCGAGCGCTCCCTGCGATCCATAACCCGGATGCGGCCCACCTGTGTAGTACCACGTCACCCCCTTGGGCCAGGGAAGAAGCAGTTCTGGAGCTTTCAGACCGGGCGGCATCAATGGTTCTACCGCCAGCGCAAATGGATCGCCAAAGAGCCGCCGATACACTTCGGCAAAACGGGTCAGGTCTGCCATCCACGTTTGATAATCGGCGGAAGCAGGGGCCAACGCACGCTGCACCCCGGCCGTTCCGGCATTGAGTTGCGTGGAGAACTGGATGTATGTGCCGTCGCGCGTGCGCACCAGCCAGAGGGTGTCCATCCACCAGCCGTAAAAGCCCACATTCAGCGCGTCGGCGGCCAGGCTCAATTGGTGAAAGAGGCCGGTTCGATAGGTAATGTCCGTATAGCCCAGCGGGTAAGCCAGTTGTTCGGCAGATTGATTGGCAGCGGTCAGCCAGCCACTGCGCAATTCCAGGAGTGTCAACAGCACCCGCGGCCCGACGCTGTAACGCTCGGCGACCAGGGCGACGATCTCCGGCGCGGTCATCCGCACACCCTCAACTTCCTCACTGTAGGTCTTGAATAATCCTGCAAACGCCGCGGTCGCCCGCATCATATCAAAATCTTTGTAGGCGGGGCCGTAGATCAGCTCACTGTCGGGGATTAAGAGCGTGCCCGGTCCGGTATATTGCGCGTTCAAGGAAATCTGTAGACGTTGTCCCACGGCCAGGTGATCGGCATTCGCCATCCCGTTGAGGCGGACCAATGCCTCTACCGTCGTCCCGTAGGCAGTGGCAATGCCGGAGAGTGTATCACCCGGCCGCACCGTATAGTAGACGGCCGTCGTTGTCGGGGCAGCGCGGGTGGGGGTAGGTGTCGGCGTGTCCACAACGACGGTCGGGGTAGCGGTTCCGGCGGCTCGCGCTGTAGCGGTGAGCATGGCAGGTTTAGGGGTGCGCGTAGGGCGCATCGCAATGCTGCCATCTTCATTAAAACCGACTTCACGGCGGCAAGCGGTTAAGGCCACGATCAAGAGCAGGCCGAGTAACAAACGGGATGTTCTCATTTTAGTTTCCAGTTTTCAGTTGTCCAGGCGCAGCCCAACGGCCTCAATTGTACCAAAATATCTCCACAGGCAAAGGCGCAATAAAAAGCCCAGACGTTGAGGGCCATCATCCTCACAACGCCTGGGCCCATGGGATGAAGCCATTTGCGGCTAGGGAATGATCAACTCCAGCCCCACCTGGATTTTGTTCGGGTCTTTGATGACCGCTTTGTTGGCTTCAAAAATTTCCTTCCAGTGGTCGGCGTCGCCGTAGAACTTCTTTGCAATCGTGCTCAAGGTATCTCCGGCAACGACAACGTACTTCCGGGGCTGGGGTTCTTCCCGCTTCGCCGGTTTGGCGTCCTTGCGCGCCATCAGTTCAGGTTCAATCTCACTGCCCGACATCAGCTTGCTCATCATCACACCTCCTTGTATAAAATATCCTTAAACGTAGTTGGCAAACCCAACTATTGAGCGAGAATAAGCACGACTCAGGTAGTCTGAGTTACGGCTGTACCGGGCAAGACTGCACC
>JAIOAX010000019.1 GCA_019873645.1 Chloroflexota bacterium
AAGGAAGTCAAAGTTTCCTATCTGACCCGCCAGCTAGAGAAACTTACCGGTGGCACGGTCCACATTGAATTGTTACCCGCCGCCGCATAAGCGGGTTATTTTCGGAATAGATTAAGCAGATTGAGCAGATTGAGCAGATTTTTATCTGTCAGTCTGAAGATAGGATTATAAGAAGAGTGTCGGGTTAGTCAATGCAACCATTATTTACAGGGCTTTGCGATACGCATATTGAGTCTTGACTTTGCAGTACCCCAGACTTTCATAGAAAGCATGCGCGGCCTGGCGGATCACGTTGGTCTTCAAATAAACGGCTGCGCACCCCTGGACGCGCCCCCAGGTTTCGGCCTGCGCCATCAACTGCCGCCCGATTCCCCGCCCACGATGCCCGGCATCAACCACCAATCCGCCGACCATGGCCAACGGATCGTCCATCAGGCTGTAATCCACGTACAGGTGAATCCACCCGACAACCTCGTTTTCCAACACGGCGACGTAAACTGCGTGATCCGCACGCCGGGAAAGTTCCGCAAGCCGCGCGGCAGCTTCATTCTGCGAGACGACGTAACCTAACTGCACCGCCAGTCCGGCAACAGCGGCCGCATCCTCAAGCGTGGCAAGGCGAATGACAAGACCATCCATACAATACTCCTATCCGTTTCATCCGTTAAATCCGTTGACAAACTTCACTGCACACCGAGGATGTAACGCAAGGCCAGGCTGTGCGTCAGTTGTTCGACAGGCGCGTGGTCGTCGGTGAAAACGAGAGCGCCGGGGGCGACGGCGCGCAGATTGGCGAGCGCCCATTCGGCCACCGTACGCAGGCGTACATCCGTCAACAGCGGCAGGTTATCGGCCAGATTGTCGGCAGTGGTCGGCTGTAGCGTGGCAACGACAATCGCGTTGAAGCTGTTTGGTACTTCGATGACGTGAACTGCCGGGTAGACCTGACGCATTGTGGCGACCAATGCCTCAACCAGCCGCCAATCGCCGTCCCCGGCATCCGGTGTATGCCCCACGTTGATAGCCACGACGCCTTTTTCCGTAAGGTGCGCGCGCACTTCCGTGAAAAATTCCACCGTCGTCAGATGCCAGGGGATGTAGGGCAGCCGGTAGGCATCCACGGCGACCACATCATAGCGTTTCTCTGTTTGGGCGAGAAAAGCGCGTCCATCAGCTGCATACGCCGTAAGATTGGGCTGCGTCATTGCAAAGTAGTCCCGTCCCACCTGGATGATCGCGGGGTCAATCTCCACGCCGTCAATCGGTAGCGCGCCATAAACCGCCGTATACTGCCTCGGCGTCGTCCCGGCGGCCAGGCCGATGACGAGCAGGCTGCCGACGGCGCTCGGCGGATGCGGCGCGGCGTTGAAATACGGCGCGATGAGGTAGTAGTCCCACGGCCCGCCGGTAAGGATGTCGTCGCCGGGCAGATAAACGGAATGGATGCCCTGGCCTTCGTTGAGCAGCAGATAGCGCGAGCCATCCGGGTTTTTCACCACCTGAATGAAGTTGTAGACGGATTCTTCTTCGTGGATGAGGCCCGCCTGTGGTTTGAGCGTGCCAGGTTTGAAGATGAAGAGCGCGACAAGCAGTAACATTGTCCACGCCAACGCCCAGAAGCGACGGCGGTTGAAGCGCCACAGCCCCCACAGCCCCGTCACCACGCCGATGATCGCCAGCAGCATAAACGTGCGGTACGTGCCCAGGTTGGGGATCAACACCAGGTTGGGCAAGAACGTGCCGATAAAGCTGCCCATGGTGGACACAGCATAGATCTTCCCGGCTGTGCCGCCGCTGGCCGTCACGTCCGTCACCGCAAGCCGGATGACGAACGGCGACACGCATGCCAGCAGCGTCACCGGCGCGACGAAGAGCACGAGGACGAAGATGAACGGTCCGGCGATCTGCGGCAGGCTCCACGCCATCATCCCCCGCGCCGCTATGCGTAGCAGCGGGCGCGCCAGCAGCGGGATCACAACGATGGTCAGCCCCGCCGCCGTCAGGATCGTGTAGAGCGTCGCGGGGTGCGGCGAGCGGTCAGCCCAACGCCCGCCGAGCGCGTACCCCACCGAGAGGTACAGCAAAATCAGCCCGATGATGGCCGACCAGACCAGTTCCGTTGTACCGAACGCCGGGGCCAGCAGCCGCGACGCCGCCAATTCCAGCGCCAGTGAGACAAGGCCGCCGATGAAGGCGGTGAGGTGGAGGTAGATGGTAGACGGTAGACGGTAGACGGGGGGGGGAGAGGCGGATGATTGGGAATTAGTCATCATTTGTTGCTATGACCAGTTGAGTTCGGGGCGGAGGGTTTGGCCGGCGGCGAGCAATTTGGGCATACAGCCATGACGTTCGCAGTAGGCAATCAACTCGCGCGCTTTGCCGGTCAGCCCTGAGCCGCCCAGTTCGTCGAAATTCACGCCGACGGCGAAGCAGAGCGTGTTCAGTTCGTCCAGGCTGAAATGCCGGGTCAACAGCGTGAGCAAGCATATCCGGTCGGACAGGGCGGGCATTGTGGCCGGTCTGTTGACGACGACCTGGTTGTTGTTGCCGATTACATTACCGTCGCCGATAATCGTGATCTTATCGCGCCCGACAAAGTCGCCTCCGGCCGTCACATTTCCACCCACGTAAGCGCCCCCGTCGGTATGGATCGCCGTCACCGTGGACCCCAACTCGGTGAACGGCGTGTTAAGCGTCGCCATGGCAAAGCTGTTGAGCCGCGCAAGAATTTCGGCGCGTTCCGCGCGGCGGGTTTCCGTGTCGCCGTAGAGCCGTGTGCCTTCAAGGTTCTCGGTGAGACGCTGCCGATAGATGAGCGCCTCGTTATAGCGCGGGTGCTCTTTACCCAGGCGCACAAGCAGGGTGCGCATCGCGGTTTCGTAGGGGGTGTAGGGATCGGCGGCCGGCGGTGGAGCAACGGGTGAAGGTAAACTCGAAGGAGCGTCAAGTCTGGCAATCAATGAACTTAACTCGGCAAAATATGCATCGTTAGGATCGTAACGATCCCGAAGTACATAGAGCAGCAGAGCCAGCGCGTTTTGGCCTTGCACATTCGCTTTGTTATGCAAAAAAGCAATCGTTGCCTGTACACGGTCAGCAAGGTTATCCCTTTCGGGGACCTTACTTGCCCAAGGCGTCAGGCGTTTATCTGCAAAAATCTCGCGCAACTTTTCATTGCTGGCAAAAACATCGCAACGCCGTAGTGTAGCCCCTAGTTGCCGATGGAGTCCAGGATCAATGCCGGCCATATACTCTCCTGCGCAGGTGATTTCACTACATTATAAAAATTGCCGCCAGATTGACAACTGCGGATTATCCTATAACCCCAACTCGCTCCACAGCGCATCCACGCGCGCTTTGACCTCCGGCGCCATGCGCACCACCTCCGGCCATTCGCGGGTGTAGCCTTCTTCGGGCCATTTGGCGGTAGCGTCAATGCCGATTTTACCGCCGAAGGAATGGTGGTACGAGGCATGATCCAGGTGATCGGTCGGCCCGTCGCCGATGACCACGTCCCGCGACCAATCCACGTTGCCCAACGCCTGCCACGCAACGATGTTCGGGTCATGCACGTCCACCCACTCATCCACGATGACGACGGCCTTCGCCAGGCTGAGGAGCGCCAATCCCCACAGGCCGTGGATGACCTTGCGCGCGTGCCCCGGATAGCGTTTACGGATGCTCACCAGCACCAGGTTGTGGAAGACGCCTGGCGCAGGCATCGCAAAGTCTACGATTTCCGGCAAGAACAGGCGCAGCAGCGGCAGGAACAGCCGCTCGGTAGCCTTGCCCATCCAGTAGTCTTCCATCGGTGGAATACCGACGACGGTGGCCGGATAAATCGGGTCGCGCCGCCGGGTGATCGCGGTGACGTGCAGTGCGGGGAACGGCTCGACGGGCGTGTAGTAACCGGTATGGTCGCCGAAGGGGCCTTCGGGGCGAAGGTCGTCGGGGTCTACATAACCCTCGATGATAACGTCGGCCTCGGCGGGGACGGAGAGCGGTTGCGTGACGCAGTCCACCAGCTCGACAGGCCGCCCGCGCAGCCAGCCCGCCAGCAGGTATTCGTCAATATCGGGCGGCAGCGGCGCGGACGCGGCCCAAATGCACGCCGGGTCGCCGCCGAGCGCCACCGCGACGGGGAGGGTCTTCCCCAACGTTTTGGCGACGCGGGCGTGTTCCGCGCCGCCTTTATGTCGCTGCCAGTGGACGAGCAAGGTGCGGCGATCTACCTTTTGCAGACGGTACATCCCCACGTTGCGCACGCCCTTGAGCGGGTCGCGGGTGATTACCTGCGGCAGGGTGACGAATGGCCCGCCGTCGTTGGGCCAGCATTTGAGAATGGGCAGGTCGTCCAGTGACGGGTTCGCCGTTTCGACGATCTCCTGTACCGGCGCGTGTTTGACTTTGCGCGGCTTGATGCCGGCGGCGCGCAAGGCGTTGAGAAGGCTCACGCCCCGCCCGATCGCCGCGCCCGCGTTCTGCGGGAGGCGCAGATCAATCAATTTTGCCAGATTGCGGGTGAGGTCATCCAGTGTGTCCACATGCAGCGCCCAGGCCATCCGCGGCGCGTTGCCGAACATGTTGATCAGCACCGGCATATCGCAGCCGATCACGTTCTCGAAAAGCAACGCTTTATTGCGCTCCGCCAGCCCCTTGCTCACCCGCTCCACAATCTCGGTGATCTCCAGTTCTGCCGAAACCGGCGTCGTCACGCGCACCAATTGCCCGCGCGTCTCCAGCAAGTGTACGAAATCCCGCAGTGTATTGACCTTCATCGTCCCCCCGTCTACTGTCTACTGTCTACCGTCTACCTATCTACTGTCTACCTACTTACACATTCGCCGTTCAAGAATATCCACCCCAAAGTACAGCCCCAGGCCGAGCAGACTCATGGCGATGACCCCGGCGTACATCCGGGGATAATCGAAAAGCGTGCTGCCCTGGTAGTAGATATAGTATCCCAATCCGTAGCGGGTGGCAAACAGTTCGGCGATATAGAGCACGGCGATAGCGGTGCCGATGGATTGTCGCACAGCGGTGAGGATCGCCGGGACGCTCGCCGGGAGGTAGACGAAACGGAACAGCGCGCGCCGCCCCGCGCCCAGGCTGCGCACACTCAGCAGCAATTCCGGGCGGATCGCAGCGGCAGCGTCGCGCACGAGCACCAGGATTTGGAAGAACAGAATCATCGTGATGATGACGATCTTGGGGAAGTCGCCCACGCCCAAAAACAGTAACACGATCGGCACCAGCACCACTTTGGGGATCGGGAACAGCAGGTAGATGAACGGCGCGAAGATGCGATTGAGCGTTGCGCTCTGGCCCAACGCCAGCCCGGCCGGCGTCGCCAGCGCAATCGCCAGAGCGATACTCGCCGCCACGCGATACAGGCTGATGAGGGTGTGTTGTCCCAAGTCGCGGGGCAGGTCGCGGATGAACGTTGCCAGCACGCGCGTCGGCGTCGGAAGAATGGGGCGTTGAATGATGAGAGCGATACTTTCCCAGAGGACCAGTAAAACGAGAGCTGCGTAGATGATATGGAGCGTACTAATAAACTTCGTCATGCGAGCCAATATCAAGCAACACAATCACTTCATCCCCGGTATCTGGATCACGTTCAAATGCGAATACAATGCGACAATCGTAACCGCAAGCACACGCGCGAAGACCTGCTAATGTGCCACTCAACTTGTGTGTTCCCAGGGAGGCCGCAAAGACATCTTCTTCCATTTGGCGTAAAGCTTCTTCAATCTGTTCTTGTAACCGATGATCGCGTCGCGCAAACTTTCGGTAGGCGCGCTCAAATTTGGCCGTTAAAACCAGCGCTCGTCTCATTTTTCCTCAATGGATTCGCGGAGTCGGTTAATAATCGTTGACGCAGACTGGGGTTTGTATCTTCCGGCTCGATAGGCATTCAAGGAGTCGCTCGCATCCTGAGCGATTTCCCGGCGGCGCGCTTCGATACGCCATCCTCTTAGAAGATCGGCAAGTATATCCTGCTGTTCTGGGGGAAGCTGCATCACCGTATCAACGATTTGTTCAAAAATAAGTGTCATGACCCCTCCTTAATAATCCCAGTTTGCTACAATTACATTATAGCAAACACCCCTACTATTGGCTATAGCGCTTTTCGTAAATCCATACATGTTGCCTGGTATTCCGCAGAACGCCGGTATACTGCATCGGTGAGGTGTGGATTGGCGATGATATGCGCCTGATGATTCGGCGGTTTTCCCAATAGCAACACCTTTTGCCCCACAAACGCCGCCTCTTCGATGTTGTGCGTGACCAGCACAACGGTTGTTCCCATTTCCGCACAAAGCGATAATGTCAGCGTCTGCAAGTTCTCGCGGGTGGGGGCGTCAAGGGCGGAAAACGGCTCGTCCATCAGCACCAGGTCGGGATCGAGGACGAGCGTGCGCGCAATTGCCGTGCGCTGACGCTGCCCGCCGGAAATCTGGCCGGGGTACTTCGTTGCCACGTCCGCGATACCGAGCCGCGCCAGCCAGTGTGCGACGCGGGCCTGCGCCGCGGCGGGGTCCAGGCGCTCGTCGCGGGGAACGTGCCGCCCGTCAGGGCCGTAGAAGCGGCGGATGCGCAATCCCAACATCACGTTATCCTGCACCGTCGCCCATGGCAACAAACCGTACTCCTGCAAGATCAGCCCCGTGCGGGGACGCGGACGGACAATGCGCTCATCGTCAATCCTCACCTCCCCGGACTGTGGACATAGCAATCCCGCCAGCAGCATCAACAGCGTGCTCTTCCCGCAGCCTGACGGCCCCAACACCGCCCACACGTCTCCGCGTTCCCCGCGCCACGAGAAGCGCTCAAACACGGGCGGCTGGCCCGGATAAGCAAACGTTACGCTGTGTAGTTCAAGCATCGGTAGACGGTAGACGGTAGACAGTAGACGGTAGACAGTAGATGGTAGACAGGGAGGGAAGTCTTACTCCGTACTCCCTACTTCTTGCTCTCCGGAAACCGGTTGAAGTCCACAATATACGCCCACCAGTTGTTCAGCTTGCCATCGGGGCCGCGGCCTTCGGCGTGGGGGAGGCGTTTGAGCCACCAGCGATGGTGTTCACGAATGTTGCCGTTGCCCCATTGGGCGCAGTTCATCGGCTTCTTCGCGCCGGTCAGGTCGGGATAGTTCAGCCAGTCGTCGGCGGTGCTCAACACAGTGCGCCGATTGCCCCAGTCGTAGTCACGCTCGCTGTTCGGCGCGAAGTGGACGGTGCCGCAGGCCGCCTCACCAGGTGCGACTTTGTCGTATAGCGTGAAGCGGTTCCAGGCATGGGTAGGTGTGGGTTCCCAGGAGCCGTAGACGTGGCGCATGATGGATTCGACGCGGTGGCCGAATGCTTCCAGCATTTCGCCGACGCCGCGCTCATAATTGAAGCCCATCGTGACAAAAGTACGCCATCCCCAAAACCCCGGCACCGGCTCGGAGTTGCAGAAGTAAGGTTGCCCGCCGGCCATAGTGGACTCCCAAAAGCCGCCGTAAGGGAAGCCCCATAACCACACTTCGTCAATCTCTCCCATCATCACGCGCCAGGGAATTTTATACGCCTTGAAAATCGCTGCATAATCTACTGCATCGGGTTGATGCCAGGCTTCTTTTCCCTCATGGCATGCCAGATAGGTGGCATTGGTGTAGCGGAAGCCGTCCAGTTTGACCGGATAACCGTCCACCTCAATCGTCTCCACAACGCGATAGCGCACGTAGCCGTAACTGCACTCGGCAATATCGGCGATGTACTGCGGCAGTAAGACGTAGGGATCGTTCCATCCCAGGACCTCGTAGAGCCGTTTCCCCCCTTGATCAGGAAACACCGGCGCAAAATTGATGACCAGCACTTTAGGTTCAACAAATGGCGCGGGGACTTTTGTTTTTCCGAACATAGGGCCTCCTTACGAATCACGAATCATGAATCACGAATGAAAGAATCAGCGAATCGACAGTTCCCCGTTTCCCCTCTCCCTTCCCGTCTACCGTCTACTGTCTACCTCAACTACCGAATCTCGATATGCCGGCGCTTGCGTCAGTCGCCCGGTCGCTTGCAGCCAGGTGACGGCGTCGGCGAATTGCGCCTCGGTGGGGATGGCAGCGTCAGGGTAATCAGGTAGGGTATACGCGCCGAGCAAGGGCGCCGGGACCAATCCTTTTTCGGTGAGCAGGGCGTTCCAGCGATTTTTGTCGGCGTTGATGGCCGCGCTGGCCTGATCAATGGCCGCCAGAAAAGCGCGCACGGTCCGTGGCTGCTGCGCGTACACGATTTTGCGGAAAGCATACACACTACAACTGATCTCTGGGTGGCGGGTGTCGTCAGTAATCACGACTGCGCCTTGCTGCATGGCCAGGGATGCCAGTGGCTCCGGCAGCGTCGCTGCGTTCAGTTCACCCGCACCAAGCAAGGCCATGCGATCCGCGATTTTAGGGACAGCCAATGTGACCACTGCCTCGCCAGGCAGCCCTTCGGCCTCCAACAACCGATGTGTCACATATTCAACAACCGTCCCCTCAGAAACGCCAATGGGGACACCACGCAACCCTTCCACCGTCGTGATTCCCGATTGCGCGGCGGCAAGGATGCGGAATTGTGGGAAATCCGCCGTGGGCACCATCGCATAGCGCACGGCAACGACCTGTGGCGACTCGCGGTTGTACAGCGCCAGCGCCACCAGATCGGTGATGAAACCGTCAATCTGCCCGGCCTGCAACAACTGATCACGCTCGGCGGCAGATGCGGCGGGGATCAACTCGACCTTGATCCCGTGCGCGGCAAAATACCCCTCGGCTTTGGCGACATACAGCGGCAGCGCATCCAGGATTGGCAACACTGCGATCCGCAACGCGCCCGCCTCCGCTTTACGGCATCCACCCAACGTAACCGCGCCGATATAGAGCAGCAACAGGATCACTTTTAGTCCGCGCACAACACCTCCTTCTAAGCGTTGGAAAGTTAGAACGTTCAAACGTTTGAGCGTTCACTTGGGCGAAAGGCCGCAATCTGCCAAATCGTCACCGTAGGGCCGCCGGTACGTGATTTCGGTTGGACGTTCATCATCAGTATCCGGCGCGTAGGTGAACGTGAGCAGTGACGCCGGCGAAGGGTAATCCTCGGATAGGCCGTAAGCGTCCAGAGTGTGCTTGTTTGCGGGAATCAGCGCCGCGCCGAAAGCCCACAATGCGGTGAAGGCAATTACGTCACCGTGGCTCACGGCGAGGACGTGTTTTCCGGCGTAGTCACGCCGCACCTGTGCCAGGAACTCCCGCGCGCGCGCGACGACATCTGGCGGTTGCTCGTAAGCCGAATCAACGTCCGTGTACAAGTCCCAATTACGGGATGCCAGTAAAGCCATCGGCTGTCCCTCGAAAAAGAAGCGCACCTCGTTGAGCAACTCGGACGTATACAGCGGCACTTCGGGACGTTCCGCCAGCAAGAGGCGTGCCGTCTGCTGTGCGCGAAGCAACGGACTGCTGAAGACCGCTGCCACCGGGACCTCGCGCAATGCTTCCGCCGCTGCTTGCACCTGCCGTTCGCCCAATTTGCTTAACGGGAATCCCGGCAATCGCCCATACACGACTTTTTCTGGATTGTACACCTGCCCGTGGCGAATGAAAGTGATGTGCGTAGATGTAGACATACGTATTATGTTCCTGGTATTATAGTCTTTAGTCAAGTAGTCTGGTAGTCAGGTAGTCTGGGGATTGAAATCCGTTGAAATCCGTTCAATCCGTTGACACAAAAAACAACGTCGCCAGCACACCCATCAGCAGTGTGATGCTGATGTAGCTGTTGATGTTGAAGAACGCAACATTGAGCTGCGAGAGGTCGTCTGGATGCACCAGACTGTGCTCGTAAATCAGCAGTCCGGCGATGACGACCAATCCCAGCCAGTACGGCCAGCTCAAAGTGAGTGTTTGCCCCAAGATGATGAGCAACGTGAGCGTGCCGACATGACACAGCGACGAGATTGCCAATGCCACAGGCACGCCAAAGCGCGCCGGAATCGCGTGCAGGCCCAGCTCACGGTCGGCCGCCGCATCCTGGCAGGCGTAGATGATATCGAAGCCGCCGATCCACAGCGTTACGATCCCCAGCAACAACCAGGCCGGTAGATCGTCCGCCGTGAAGAGCGAACCGCACACCGCCACCCACGCGCCCAGCGGCGCCAACCCGTCGGTAAAGCCCAGGATGAAATGCGAAAACCAGGTAAAGCGTTTGGTGAAGGCATAACCCACCAGAAATAGCAGCGCGCCCGGCAGCAGCTTCAACGGCAGCGGCCCCAGTTGCCACGCCGCAACACCAAGCACCAGTCCTGCTGCCGCCGTCCCGCCCCACGCCGTCGAGAGCGCAATGCGTCCGGTCACGAGAGGCCGATTGGCCGTGCGAGGATTGCGCGCATCCAAGGCCCGGTCGGCGATGCGATTCACGCCCATCGCCAGCGTCCGCGCCCCCACCATAGCGACAGTAATCCAGACAAACTGGTGCCAGGTCGGCCAGCCATGCGCTGCCAACAGCATCCCCACGTAGGCAAAAGGCAGGGCGAAGATTGTATGCTCGAATTTGATCAGTTCCAGGAAATCGCGGATTTTCGTCAACACGCTGGCATTATACCACAGGACAATGCTATACCATCCCCCCGAGACTTTTTGCATCATTTGACAGACCGACGGCCCGGAGTAGACTTGGGTTTGGAGATAGGCTATGAGCGACGCCATAGATAAACCCGTCCCTTTTCTGACCGATCCGACAGGCCGCGAACACCTGTTAAACGGCGCGACGACGACCATCGGGCGCGCACTGGAGAACGACATCGTCATCACCAGCAAGCGCGTCTCCCGCGAGCACGCCCGGCTGCGGCGCGATGGCTGGCGCGTGATGTTGGAGGACCTGGAAAGTACCAACGGCACCTTCCTCAATGATGAACGGGTGCTGGAACCGGTTGCCTTGCATGACGGGGATCGTATCAAAATCGGTGATGTGGTTCTGACCTTCCATGATCCCGACATTACCTACCGTGACACACACTTTCCGTCGCTAGAGGTGGACGTAGCAGCAGGCACTGTGCGCCTGGATCGGCATGCGGTCGCGCTTTCCTCCAAAGAATTCACCCTGCTGGCCTATCTCTACGAGCACAGCGGACAGGTTTGCTCAAAAGATGACATTGCCGCCGCCGTCTGGCCTGAGTATCAGGCAGAAGTCTACGACTATCAAATAGAAAATCTCATGCGCCGCCTGCGCACCAAGCTCGAACCCGATCCGGCCAATCCGCAGATGTTGCTGACCGTCCGGGGACTGGGATACAAATTGGTGCGGCGCGGATGAAGATCCCAAGATGGTGAATTGTTAGCTAAAAAATAGGCAACGCCGCCGCGAGTTTGCTATCCTCAAACAGGTGAGAAACGTTCGCCGCCATCGTTTGGGCAATCTGGGAGATGCCTAGACGCCGGCTACGAACCCCGAATTTTCACCCATTGATCCTGTTTATGGGGGTGATGAATGATGATAGCAAGGGCAGCCCAGAATCCTTCACCGGCAAAGGCGCTCGCGGCGGCATATTATGAGGGGAAAAGCACCATGTCGCCGGTTTCTCTGGAAGGTCAAACACTCGGCAAATACCGCATCCTTGAGCCATTAGGACGCGGGGGGATGGCGCGCGTCTACCGCGCCTATCATCCACAGCTCAACCGTTACGTGGCGATCAAAGTCCTGCGTTCCGAATTGATTGAGGACGAAGAGTCCGCCGATGAAACGTGGCGCGCGCGTTTCCAGCGCGAAGCGCAATCGGTTGCCGCCTTGCGCCACCCCAACATCGTTCAGGTCTTCGACTTTGACGTACAGGGCGATATTTACTATATGGTGATGGAACTGCTGGAAGGCGACACGCTCAAAACCCGCCTGAACGACTACCGGGCGCGCGGCGAATATATGCCCTGGGGTGAGAGCGTCCGCATTATGCTTGACGTGCTGGATGGATTGGCCTACGCCCACAGCGAACGGATGATCCACCGCGACATCAAGCCGGCTAACATTTTGTTGACCAGGCGCGGGCAGGCCGTGCTGGGGGACTTCGGGATTGCGCACATCGTCGGCGGGACGCGCTACACGATGTCCGGCGCGCTGATGGGCACGCTGCAATATATGGCCCCGGAGCAAGGCATGCAAGGGCAGAGCGACGCCCGCAGTGACCTGTACTCGCTCGGCATCGTCTTCTACGAAATGCTCACCCAGCGCACACCTTTCGACGCCGACACGCCGTTGGCGATCCTGATGAAGCACGTCAACGATCCTTTGCCGTTGCCGCGGCGTCTCAACCCGGAGATTCCCGAACCGTTCGAGCGCGTCGTCCTGAAGGCGCTGGCAAAAAGACCGGAGGACCGTTACCAAAGCGCCGTGGAAATGGCCGAGGCGTTGCGCGCCGCTGCAGAGGAAGCCGGCATCGAACTGCCATCGCGTATCTCACTGCCGCTCTCGTTCACGACGACAGAGTCGCCTGCGGAGCCGGTGGCGGTTATCTCCGGGGAGACGCGCAAGGTGATGATGGAACAGCGCTCCGCGGGCGAACTGACTTTCGCCAACGACGAAACCGACATCACGCTTGGACAGCAACGCCTGCAACACGCTGCAACCGCCGCGCCCCAGACTCCAGCCGTGCCCCCCATCCCGATGCCGGCCGCCGCGCCGATCCCGACGCCGGCCCCGGCGGTCATGTCTCTCTCAAAACCGCCCCGCGTCCCGCGTCGTTACAGCACCTGGGGAGCTATCCTCAACGCCATTTTGCTGGTTGTGTTTGTCAATCTGGTGATGCTGACTGTGGCTATGCCGACCAACAATTGGGCGTTCTATTTAAAAGGTTGGCCGATTCAAATTTTCCTGGGGACGTTGGGGTTGTGTTTCATTATGTACGCTACCGGCTGTCTGTGGATGTTGCCTTCTATCGGGCCGATACTGACGACCGGCGTTCTACTGACATACAGCATGTTTGTCGGCAACTGGAGCCACTGGCGCTTCTCGTGGATTATCCTCGTGTGGACGGTTATCGGTTCGGTCGTACTTCCGATCTGGACGGCGCGGAGGAAGACGCTGGCACGTGGGTTAGGGCGTATCTTGGCCGTCGTGCTGGGGCTCATTTCGATTATGCTGATCCTGGGGGTGTTAGCATGGATTGCCCCTGGCTATTTCCTGACGCTCATCCATGCGATTTTTTAACGATGTAGCCCAATCTGGACCGTCTCCATATAACTCGAAGGGAATCGCCCTCCATAACTAGCTCAAAGGGAATCGCCCTCCATAATTAGCTCAAAGGGGATCGCCCTCCATAACTAGCTCAAAGGGGATCGCCAGATCCCCGTTTTAGAGGGTGCGGATCTGACGATCCGCTCAAAGCCGTGTTTTCAAAGCCTTGTTTTCCTTGTAAGGAGATCGCCAGATCCCGGTTTTAGAGGATCGCCCTCCATGACTAGCTCAAAGGGGATCGCCAGATCCCCGTTTTAGAGGGGCGGATCTGACGATCCGCTCAAAGCCTTGTTTTCATCAATTAGAGAGAAGCACAGACCTCCGTACTTGAAGGTTCCCATATTTCGATTTTGAGGCGAAGATGACGACTGAATGGCGACCCGAATTTGATCCGGCATACCTTTATTTCATCACGACCACAGCGATACAGCGCTTGCCTCTTTTCCAACGCGATATGACCAAACGTTTACTTGTGGACACGTTGGATTGTATGCGTCTACGAGGACGATTCAAACTGTATGTCTTTGTCATTATGCCTAACCACATTCATTTGATCATCCAATGCAATGCCGATGATCCCTTTGCCGATGTCATGCGCGACTTCAAGAAACATGTCGCTGACCGGCTGATTCGGCAATTACAAGCCGAGGACAATCAACCGGCTCTGGCGCGCCTGGCTGCTCTGGTTCCCCGCCCCGAACGACAGCAATACGTGGTGTGGGAGGAGGGGTATCTGGCAAAGGCCGCCTACTCGGCTAAATTTATCGAGCAAAAGATGACCTACATTCACAACAATCCCTGCCAGCCACACTGGAATCTGGTGGAAAATCCGATAGATTACCTTTGGTCCAGCGCACGCTTTTATTTGAGCGATGCGCGCGCTATTATCCCGCTAGATGATATTCGGGTAGCACTGGCATAAGTACCCGCAAGTCGCTGCCACTTGCTCAAAACGGATGTTGTTTTCACAAGCTCGCAGGGGAACGCCAGTTCCTTATTACTAAGCTCAAAGGGGAACGCCAGTTCCTTATTACCAAGCTCAAAGAGGAACGCCAGTTCCCCGTATTCTGGCTTCCACAACCTCGCAGAGGAACGCCAGTTCCTTATTACCCAGCTCAAAGGGGAACGCCAGTTCCCCCTATTCTGGCTTCCACAAGCTCGCAGAGGAACGCCAGTTCCTTTTACCCAGCTCAAAGGGGAACGCCAGTTCCCCGTATTCTGGCTTCCACAAGCTCGCAGAGGAACGCCAGTTCCTTTTACCCAGCTCAAAGGGGAACGCCAGTTCCCCCTATTCTGGCTTCCACAAGCTCGCAGAGGAACGCCAGTTCCTTATTACCAAGCTCAAAGGGGAACGCCAGTTCCCCGTATCCTGACGGGCGCTCCGCTCCAAGACCTACTATTTCCACAAGCTCGCAGAGGAACGCCAGTTCCCCGTATCTTGAGATCTATTGCCATTCGATAGCTGACTGTTAGTTAATAACTAGGCAACTCCTCTCCTCCTGGGCTATTCTATAGCCATCTTTGCATCAAGGAGGAAAATCATGAACAAACGCTCATCTATGGTACTCGGTCTCTTTTTGATTGCGGTAGGGGGATTGGCATTGCTGTTTGACGTGGCGTTGCCGTTGCTCGGCGTTCGCGCATGGCATTGGGGCTTCTGGCGCTTATGGCCGACGGTCATCATCGGCATAGGAGCCTTCTTCATGCTGATCCCTATACTGTGGCCCCGCAAGCGTGGCCTGGCGGCGTTCCTGATCCCCGGCGCGCCCATTTTGGCGACGGGCGGCATCTTGCTCTTTACCAGCGTCTTCAATGCCTGGAGGGCATGGCGTTGGCTCTGGCCAGTGGAAGTGTGGTCTGTGGCGTTCGGCTTGCTGCTGGCGGCGGTTCTCATGCGCAACGTCTGGCTGATGATCCCGGCCATCATCATCGGCATGAACGGCCTGTTGATGCAGTTCTGCGCGCTCACCGGCTGGTGGGAAGTGTGGGCCATTTTGTGGACGATGGAGCCGCTCGCCGTGGGGTTGGCGTTGCTGGTGGTCTACTTCTACAAACGGCGGCCGGGACTGCTGCTCGCGGGCACAATCCTGTGCACCATCGCCGCCTTTGGACTGATGGGGATGCTGGCCGTCGTCGCCATCCGCCCCGGCTGGTGGCTGCTCAACATGGCCGGCCCGCTATTGCTGGTAGGCATCGGCGTACTCCTGCTTTTCTCCGGTATGCTGCGCCCCCTCAATCGGCGCGAGGCGTGAGGACGTGAAGCGTGAAGCGTAAAACGTGAAACGTAAGGCAGCATTTACGTTTTACTCTTTACGTTTTTCTTAACCTGGGCCAACGGGTGCCAACGTATTGTGCGGCGAGGAATTCAACGAAGATGGCCGTCTGCTCTAAGTTGCGGGCCGGCGTGAGAATGGTATGCATATCATTCTCGATGTAGAACAGGTAGAGATAACCAATGGCGACAATGCCGATGGCCGTTGTCGCCGCCAACCCAAACAGCATCTCGCCATTGGTTCTACCGTCAGCTAGAAAGCGTTTCGCGGTGATGCCTGCCGTTATCCCGCCAACCGCACTGCCCAACATCCCCAGGCAGGCACGCCCGATGATGCCGCCATCTACCCGGCTCACAAGCCCAACAATGAGCATCCCCACGATGGGCAGCCCCAACGCCGGCCAGGCGGTTCGTGATTTCCAGGTCGGCAGAGTTGAAGGCGAAGACTCAGCCATCGCTCCGCTTCTGCGCCTCAGATGATGGAGCAGCCTTGCGGTGTTGGATGATGCGCCACACGCTTTCAGCGATAAGGCCGAGACCGAGGATGCTCCACAACACCCGCGCCCATCCACGATCCTCCGTGGCGACCATACCGGCGAGGAACAACAACATCCCGGCGTTCAACGCCAGCGCGTAGCCCAGTTCGTCCAGTTTGTGGCGGACTCTTTGCTTGCTGCGCCCGGCTTCATAGGAAGCATAACTCCATACCGCCAGGATCACTGCCAGGCCGAGAATCCACAAAGCATTTGAGAACACTCCCCAAGCGTCAATCATCGCGGCCTCACTTTGATTGTGAATGTCGCTTACCGATAAGCCGCTGTTCACCCTCTTTGACCAGATCAATAATGCGCTGCATGATGCGCTGCGATTCCGCTTTCACGTGGGAGCGATCCTCAACGTCGCCTTGCAGATGGATCGGTTCGCCGACGACCATGCGGAACGGGCCGCGCAGATACCAGAATTCCGGGTAGGTTTGACCCTTGACTTTTCCTTGGGTGATGTGCAACTTCTCGGGTGACAATTGAATCCCTACGGGAACAATCGGCACGCCTGCACTCAAGGCCAGGCGCACCGCGCCGGTGCGCGGCGGACAGAAACCGCCTTCGGGAGGGCTGTTCTTCCCTTCAATGAACAGGGCCACCGTATCCCCGTTCTTCAACCGCCGCAAGGCTTCATCGAACGCCGGACGTCCCGCCGCCGGATCAACTGGGATGTGACGCGCGCGCTTCAGATAAAAGCCCAACACGGGCACCAGGAAAGCGATGGAGGTAATCAAGATGGAAATCGGACGTGATGAAAGTAAAGCCAACGCAAAGGGGTCGGTAAAACTCGGATGATTGGCGACGATCAGTTTAGGTCCCGGCGGCAGCGGCGCCTGCCAGAGAATTTCAAGGTCTAAAAACAGCCGCGCATACAGCGCGATCAACACACGGCCAAAGGTATACAACAATCCACGTAACACAGTCTCACTTAATCCTTTCTAAATCATTCCTGCTATCATACCACATTTTCCCCTAAACTGAAATCGCCCAATCGGGTAGAGTGCATTTCAGGACGGGGGCGATTTATCAGACACGGCTACTGGGCGATGCTCAGGCCGGTCTCCAGACCGCGTCTGCGCAGCGACTGATCCCGCAGTGGTGCAGCCAGAGACCGGTTACCGCGAGACCGGCCCCCAAGTTGAAATGCGTTCAGTGAGTATGGCCTTGATCTACATTCATGATACTGATAGTCTGTAGACTCATAGAGTGACTACTCATATAATTCATCATTGATGACACGCTTATCTGCTCTGCTCATAGTTTTCGGTAAAACGGTGAGAAAGCTGCGTGAAGCGCGTGGTTTATCTCAAGAAGCCTTTGCTGATGTATGTGGTCTGCACCGCACATACATCGGAGGTATTGAACGCGGCGAACGTAATATCGGGCTACTGAACGTGCTGCGTATCGCCAGGGCACTAGGCGTTCATCCGGGCACGCTGTTCGCCGATTTCGATCCCCAACTTATGGAGCAACTGGATACCCCACAATGAAGCCACAGCTTTGCCTTGAACACATCCCTGGTCGCTCGGTTTACGAACAAATCCAGCCGCGACTCTGCCAGTGTCTGCGAGGGCATGAGGGAGAGCATCACGAGTTTCCTTACCTGGCGCAGCTCAGTCGAGGAGACTACAAGTCCGTCGCCGACAAAATCAAACGCGATGCAACAATGACAACCGGCGCAGCCTGGAAAAGCAAACAGGCTGGGCCCAATCGGATTCTGCGATGGGTGATGCTTTTGCCGGATGAGGAACTGGAGCAGTACGGCATCGTGATGCGTGACCTTAAGCCCCAGCTTGTTGCCAAATTGCGCGAAAAGGCGGCCAGTTACGAAGATTGTATGGCGGTCGCCAAAAAGTTAACCTGGTTGGTTTATCAGATGCCAGGTGCGCCGATCCCGCCGGCCGAAATCGCTGACTATCTGGAATTACACTTTGGACCCATGCAACCGGATAGTACAGCTTGTATGGTTTGTCATTTGCCGTTGCCTTTTGAGTTGTTCTTCAAAGCTGCACGCGGCAAGGCCGAAATCGAAACCGGTCATAAAAACCCACGTCTCCACGACGTAGACAATGTGGGGTTTGTGCACAGGGAATGTAACATTGCGCAGGGCAATAAAACGTTGCCGGAATTTTACCTCTGGATTCGAGAGATCTTGCGACGGGTAGATGCGCTCTAAAGCTCGTACCCTGGGTGCTCAAACTCGCGCAACTTTCTTAGAGACTCTGCCCGCCCGCGTATTAGAGAAGAAAATTCTTCGATAGTCCTTATCCACTCCTCATTATGTTGGGGTAAGGGAATGAGGATTTCCCCTAGACGTTTACCCAACGAACCCAACGTAGATTGAATGAAAACCAGATTACGAATCTGATGCTGGACCATCGGCAGGTTAAGCAGATACAACAATTCTATCGCGTTAATCGGCGCATCAGGCGCGACAGAGATAATCTTGATGTGACTTTGTACCACCGAACGATAATTGTGCTCGTGCAAAATTGCTGTTTTGCCGATTCTGTAGCGTCCATCGCAAACCATTAAAATATCGTTAGGCTTAAGGTTTTGTTGTTTTTTGAACCGTTCATAAATCTCTTCACTGACCGAGCGTGTGGGATCAATTGAAACCTCGTAATTGGCAATATCCGATGTACGTATGAAGGGCACATCCCCTGTGCCATACGCCTCTGCCCCTACTTCATGCCCTTTGCGGATGTGAAGATAGCCTTTTTTGACTAACTCCTTAAGCGTAACCACTTCTGCGCCAAGCCGCGCCGCTTCCTGTTTCAGTTCCTCAGTGGGAGACCGGTCGTAATAACGCGGACATAAATAATATGGATTTGTAATTTCCGCATGTTGCCAAAACCTGGCTGTGTGTTCTTTTGTGCTAAACTCGTTGCCGATTTCAAGGAAATCATCGGGGTAAGATGCGCCGTTTGATGTCGTGGTCTTGCCTCTTCGGTCATGGCCGCATTGCAACGCCACAGCCATCCATACTTTCTGAGCAAAGACCGGGTGTTTTGTCTTCTCGGCAGTTTTTTTGAAAAATAAAACATTCGTCTTGGTATCGGTGCTTGGTTGAAACGTGGTACGGGGGCAATCTAAGAGTGCTGTTATTTCCCCTTGACTGCGGACGTAATCCCAAACGTATCCCATATTCGCGTTTCCAAAGACACCTTCCGGCAGTACGATGCCCATTTGGCCGCCGGGCTTCAGGAGGCGAATACTTAACTCAAGAAAAAGGATTTGTGGATCCTGGGTTTCTCGGATTTGGCGTTCAATATGCCACTGCGAGGCTTCCCATTGCCATTTGTGGCCTAAAGCAAATTGTTCCAAGATGGGTTTTTCATTTACCTTGATGCGTGCGCCGAAAGGTGGATTGGTCAATATAAAGTCGGCATCCAAAGGGGAAACATCTTGGGGCAGACGAGAAAGCGCCTCGTAGTCTAATGAGTTGAGATTCAGGATCACACCTCTCCCCGGAGCCGCCATCTCTAACATCGCCTTAGCAAGACGACAGAGATCGTTATCTTTGTCTATGCCGATGAGTCTGCCGACATCCTCTGGCAAGCTAGCCTGTCGCTCGCCTGTTTGGAAGGCATGAGTTTCAACCAGAAAACCCCCCGTACCGCATGCCGGATCTACCACTTTAGCTTCAAGCGGTGGATGTAACACACAAATCATTGCCCGCACAAGACTGCGCGGCGTAAAGAATTGTCCTTTATCGCCGCGCAGCCGCGGCCCCATCAAAGCCTGAAAAGCCTCGCCCATCACATGCGCAGGTGCAGCATGTAGGGATAAGGATGTCAATTCTTCCAGGCCATACCGCAGCACTTTGTCGTCAAGGTAAAATTTCTCGTCTTCACCGATCAGATGCGGGAATGTCCGCAAAAGCACCGGCAGCAACAACTCGTTAGCCGATCCCTCCCCGTTTAGAAAGGCATGCAAGACTTCGGCGCTATGGTTCCTTTCCACAGCAATTTTGCAGAGCAGCAGGTTGGACAAATCAGAGATAATGCGTTCGGCGCGGCTAGCGTTGCTGTTAGCATAGAAATGATAGTAGAGTTTACGAAAAGCCGCCGTATACGCTTTCTCATTAACCTCGAACGCATCAAATTCACCGTGCGTCCCCAATTGCTGAAAGGATAATTGCTCGACTGCTTTCATCATTGAATCTACACTGCGGTTAATCAATGCTGCCCGGCCTCCCGCAACGCGCGCCATAGCCGTTCCGGCGTGATCGGCGTGCGCGTCATCATCACGCCCGTGGCGTCGTAGATGGCGTTGATGACCGCCGGCGCGGCGCCATTGACGACAATCTCTGCCACCGACTTCACGCCGACCGGATGCGACGGCTCGAACGTCTCTACGAACAGCGTCTCCAGCGATGGACTTTCGTCGGCGCGGAACACGCGGTAGTCATCGAAGCGCGGGTTGAGCAAGCGTCCGCTTTCGTCAAAGACCATCTCTTCGGTGAGCGCATAGCCGAGCGCCTGAAGCATGCCGCCATCCGCCTGCCCGCCGGCCGTGAGCGGATTGATGATCGTGCCGGCGTCTACGGCGATGAGCAGCTTGTCTACCGTCGTCTGTCCGGTCTCGGTGTCCACGGTGACTTCGGCGAACTGCGCCGCAAACGGCGGCGGGCTGACCGGGCTGACAAACGACGCCGTCCCCATAATCTGGTGCTGGTTCTGCTTATGCGTCGCGTACATCGCAATCTCGCGGAAAGAGATAGATTGCTGACTGCTGACGGCTGACCGCTGAGGGCTAACGCCGAGCCAGGCAAAATTATGGCGCAGGGTGATATCGTCGGCGGGTACGCCGGTCATCTCCTCGGCGACGGCCTTGATTTGCCGCGCGACCTCCTCCGCCGCGCGCGCGACGGCCCCTCCGCTGATGTACGTCGTAGACGAGGCATACGCACCTTTGTCGAAGGGCGTCAGATCGGTGTCGGACGAGCGAATGATGAGTTTGTCCAGCGTGCAGCCGAGCACCTCGGCGGCGATCTGGCCGAGCACCGTATCGGAGCCGGTACCCAGGTCGGTCGCGCCGATCAGCAGGTTAAAGGAACCGTCGTCGTTCATCTTGATGCTGGCAGCGGCCATATCCAGGTTGGGGATGCCGGAACCTTGCATCAGAAACGCCACGCCGATCCCGCGCCGCAGGTGGGGCGCGCCGGGGACAGTGTGCCATTGCGGATTGCCGTATTTCTGCGCCCACCCGACCGCCGCTGCGCCCTGGATGGCCGCTTCGCGCAGCGCGTTCGTTTCGATCATCTCGCCGCGCGCCTCGCGGCCCTCGCTCCACACCTTGCTCATGATGTTCTCGGTGTGCGGTTTGACGATGTTGTTCAGGCGGAAGGCCAGCGGGTCCATCCCCAGCTCCACGGCGATGCGGGTGATGAGCGTTTCGGTGGCGACGACGCCCTGGGTGACGCCGTACCCGCGATACGCGCCGGAACGCGGCAGCGTCGTGTAGTACGTCTCGCCCCAAAAGCGCACGTTGGGCGTGTTGTAGATCGGCAGTGTCTTATGGCCGGTGTTGCCGAGCACCGTCAGGCCGTGGCCGCCATACGCGCCGGTATCGCTCCACGCGCGCATGTCCTGCGCGACCATTGTCCCGTCCTTGTTGACCCCCACGCGATAGCGCACGCGCATCGGATGGCGGGTGGTGGTGTAGATGAACTGCTCCTCACGGGTCAGCTCCAGCAGCACCGGGCGGCCCGTGGCGATGGTGAGATGCGCGGGGATGTCCTCATAGATCTCTTGCTTGTTGCCGAATGCCGCGCCGATGCGCGGTTTGATGACGCGAATCTGCCCTTCGGTGAGGCCCAGCACGGGCGCGAGGATGCGGCGTACGTGGAACGGCACCTGCGTCGAGCTGATGATGACCAGACGGTCGTCTTCATCCCAATAGGTAAGCGCGACCCAGGGTTCCAGCGGTACGTGCTTCATCTTCTGCGTTTCCACTTCGGTCTCGAAGACATAATCGGCCTGTGCGCACGCCGCGTCTACATCACCGAGATCAATCCGCACTTTGGCGACGAGATTTTTGGCCGGGTCGCTGTCCCCGAAGTTGACATAGTCGGGTTCGTCGTGGATGATCGGCGCGCCTTCGGCCATCGCGGCGTCGAGGCTGAGGACGGGGGGCAGCACCTCGTAGGTGACTTTGATGAGTTCGAGCGCCTGCTCGGCGATCTCCGGCGTCTCGGCGGCGACGGCGGCAACGCGGTCGCCCACGTAGCGCACCTTGTTGTCGAAGCTGACGTAATCCAGCGGACCGGGAATCGGGTAGCTCTGTCCCGCCGTCGAGTAGACCACGCGGGGGACGTTCTTGTAGGTCAGCACGGCGCGGACGCCGGGCAGCGCCTCGGCCTGACGGGTATCAATGTCCTTGATGCGCGCATGAGCGTGCGGGCTGTGGAGGATTTTGGCGTAGAGCATCCCCGGCCGCTCGAAATCGGCGACGAACGCGGGCAGTCCCTGTGCCAGCTTGGGCGCGTCCACCTTGGGCAGCGGTTTGCCGACGACGGCAAATTTCTCCGGCTCGGTTGTGACGACGATCTTAGGTTGCGCCTTGACGCGGGTTTGTGTCGCCATACCGCCGCCGCTGCCGAATTCCGGCGGCTCAAAGGTATCGAGCGGGCCGAACAAGCCTTCCGGCGGGCCGAACAATGCCTCACCGAGTTCACCCAGATCGGAGCTGCCGAGCACCGGGCCGGGGTCCTCGCCGCGCAGGTAGGCCGCTGCGCGGAGGATCGCCTGCACCGGTTTGACGTAGCCGGTTTCGCGGGAGACGATGCCGCTGATGGCATCGCGTACTTCGGCTTCGGTGGGGCGCGGATTGCGGTCGAGCAGTGCCTTGCCGGCGAGAATCAGTGCGGGCGTGTCGTAGCCGCTCTGGATCGCGCCGGTCTCGATGAAGGCGCGTTGCAGCGGATGCAACTCGGCCTTCTGATTCCAGCCGGGATGCTGGTGGCCGCTTAAGCCTTCGACGGTAAGCACCGTCGCGCCGTCGGCCTGCGCCGCCAGTGTGACGACGCTGTTGCACAGCCGGCCATTAAGCAGCACGGTGCTGTAGCCATCTGCGCCATCCTCGCTGCCGAATTTGACGCTCTTGATGCCGCTGCGGCGGAGGAGATGGAAGAGCGTCTCGCGCGGTTCGATGTCGAAAGTGCGGAACGTATGGTTTAACGTCATTGTGATTTTCATAAGACAACTCCTGTTATCAGGGCATAATTATCGCACAGGCATAATCGGCATTGCCCCAGGCTAATTCGAAATCACCTATGGCGGCACAGGCTGCCAGGCAATCAGTATGTTGAATTTGTCTATGGTACGGTACAGTCAGTGGAGGTATGGTTGGCCTATGTCCTTCTATTTGCAAAGGATTTATTGACTCCATTATAGCATAACCTTGACGAGTTTTGTTGTCTGGTGCCCGTGGTTAGGCCGTAGAGGCCCACCGTTGTCTTTCAAAGGTTACGGCCTGGTTGCCTGCTCCAGCGCGTATAGATAGGCTAACGCCTCGGCTGCATTGGCGCCACACATCTCTGCGCTGGGACGCAGGGCCACACACACGCGGGGGCGTTCCGGCATATTAAATAGCTTGCAGCGGTTATCTTCTGTGAGTTGTATGCAGCGCACGCCGGCAGGTTTGCCGTCGGGCATGCCGGGAATCGGCGAGGAAATGGATGGGGCGATGCAACAGGCCCCGCAGCCCGGACGACATTGCATCACAAGCTCCTTTGCCGTTTGGGCAGTGATAACAATAGCAGCCCAATGCCGGCCATAATGGCAACGTCGGCAAGGTTGAAAATGCCCGTGCGCACTTTGCCGATGCCGATGTTCATAAAATCCACCACGGCGCCCTGGTAGCTGATTCGATCCAGCAGATTGCTGAACCCACCGCCAACAATCAGCGCCGCGCCGGTCATGCCGCAGCGGTTCAATTCGCGCGTCGTCAGCGCAAAGCCGAACATGACTACCGTCATCAACGCTGCACACACGATGAATATCCAGAAGCGCGCACTATCCGGCAGGTGTGCCCCCAGACCCAGGAATGAACCTTGATTTTCCGTGTATTGCAGGCGCACCGTATCGCCCAACCAGCGGAGCGGTGTGGGACGGCCAAGATATTGTCTGGCGACGGCTTTGGTTGCCTGATCGCCGGCTACACACAGGCATACGACGATGAGGATGAGCAGAAGTTTAGGGAGGGTTTTCATACTTTAATCCTATCCACAGTAAATATACAGCATAACTGTATTATAAGAGCCTCCGGTCTCCTGGCAACTGTTGCCTGGGGAGAGCAGGGGCATTTCTCAAAAGGGGATTTCGGGCGGCGAAATTGTCCAAAATCCCTCTCTATTTGTATCTTTGTCAATTGCAAGTATAGTAAGGTTATCCTACAATATGGTTTGTAGCGTACACGCTGCAATCTGCAACTATCTCTTCAAGGAGGATAGCAATGGATTATACATACCTGGATATCGCCAAAATGATTGATCACTCGTTGTTGAACCCGACAATGGATGTGGCGACGCTGGAACAGGGTATTCTGCTGGGATTGGCTTACGATGTGGCAAGTATCTGCATTATGCCCTATTACCTCAAACGCTGCGCCCGATTGCTGGAAGGTTCTACCGTTAAGGCCAGCACCACCATCGGTTTCCCCCATGGCGGGCATACCACGGCGATCAAAGTCGCCGAGGCGCGGCAGGCCCTGGCGGATGGGGGACAGGAGCTGGACATGGTGGTGAACATCAGCAAAGTGCTCAGCGGCGATTGGAATTACGTGCGCGATGAGATCAAAGCTGTAGTGGATGTGGCGCATGCCGCCGGCCAAAAGGTCAAGGTCATCTTCGAGAACTGCTACCTCAAAGATGAGCACAAGATCAGGCTGTGCGAAATCTGCGGTGAGGTGGGGGCGGATTGGGTGAAGACTTCCACCGGCTACGGTACCGGCGGCGCAACTATCGAAGACCTCAAGCTGATGCGCGCGCATTGTCCTGCGCATGTGCAGGTGAAAGCGGCCGGTGGGGTGCGCACCTTTGACCAATTGCTCGAAGTGCGCGCGGTCGGCGTGACCCGCGTGGGCGCCTCGGCGACGGCGAAAATCCTCGACGAGTGCCGCGCACGCTTGGGTCTGGAACCGGTTGTGGTGGCCGAAAAGGTGGCCGAGATCAAGGGATATTGAGCTTGTGGCAGAAGTTTTGTCAACGGATTGAACGGATTCAGGCGGATTTTTAACTGACAATTTTTGAGGAGATAAGATATGAAACCCGAAAATCACTTTGAGATAGATGAATTGATGCCGCAGTTTCTGGATCGGCCTGAGCATTTCAATGACTGGTACTTTACGGTACATTTTGAACATGGCGGGCGTCCTATGCTGGCGAAGTTTTCCATCACCGAAGGCAACTTGCTGGGACAGGCCACGCATTTTACCTTCTCGCAGGACCCGCTGCGGCTTGTGGAAGAGCCGGACGCGGTGGTTTTGCAGCGCTCGCTCAACGACGTGATTGTGGCTGAAGAAAACCTTCCCCTTGAGCACAGTTGCGCCGGGGACACCGTACAGGTGACAATGGGCAGCCTGACGGCATATTGCCGACCGGAACAACAACGCATCGTCTACAGCAAGGATGGCGTTAACGCCGATTTAACCTTCACGCCGCGTGGCCCAATCCTTCACTGGGAACACAAGGCCGGCGCCGTGTGCCAGGTCACGGATGTGACCCGCGTTTCCGGCTCGGAGTCGCTCTCCGATGTGCGCGGTGAAATCACCCTCCATGGCCAGACTATGCCGGTGGTAGGACGGGGCCTGTTTGAACATGTCTGGTTCAGCGCGCTCAATTTCTTTGAAATCCGTCACATGAACTGGATTTATGCGCACTTTGACGAATTTTATATGTATATCTGCCATTGTGAATCGGTCACCAGTGAAAGCCGTCCCTTCCACTTCGAGACGGGTGAGATGTATATGGTGATCAACGATGACTTTATGCCCGCCGAGAGCCTCGAAGTGACGCCTGAGCAATGGGTTTTCCTTCAGGAAGCGCGCCGCTTCATTCCCCTCGAAAATTCGGTGGTGGTGCGCGCGGCGCAAGGGACGCTCAGGCTTAAGGTGCGTCTGGCGCACTATCCATTGATCCTGCGCCCGCCGACACGCCTGGAAGGACTGACGGTTGATAACGTCCCCGGCTGGCAATCGCTCTTCTTCGATGGCCCGGTCACGCTTGAGGGCAAGTTCACCTATAAGGATGGGCGTGTGGTGCCTCTCAAGGGTGGGGTAGGGATCAATGAAGTGATCAGGATGGGCGCGCTGTAGCGCAGGAGGCGATGATGGTCACGCGAGAAGCTCTCCTTGAGGCATTGGAAAAAGCCCGCGCCCGGATGATCGGCGCCGATGGCGTCCCATTGTTGCCCGGTTGGGACCGTAAGATTCAATACCATTTCACCGATCTCGACGAATATTGGGCGATGGTAGTCGAGGACGGGCGGCCCCTACCGGTGACACAGACGGAATTGGATGACGCCGATATTCGCCTGACGATGACGGCGGAAACATTTGTGGGACTGATGGATAAAACGCTCAGCGGGTTGGTCGCCATGACCACCGGTAAAGTTAAGGTCAAGGCTTCCATGGCGGATATGCGCAAGATGCAGGTCTTTATGTGAAAGCCTTTGGAAAAAGGATGCAGGGCGTTGGTGGAACATGAGGTTTTTGAAGCCTGGGTGGCGGAGGCGCTGGACGCGCTTCCTGAAGCCTTTCGGTCGCGTTTGGAGAACGTCGAAGTGGTCATCGAAGATTGGCCCGACCGGGAGACGTTGCGCCGGGCCGGGCTGCACCGGCCAACAGAGTTGCTGGGGTTTTATCACGGCGTTCCTCAAACGCAACGCACGCGCTATTACGGCCTGGTGCTACCTGACAAAATTTCCATCTACCGCCGCCCTATTGAATTGCACTGTCGCACCTCGGAAGAGATCCGTGAAACCATCCATCATGTCGTGCGGCACGAAATCGCCCACCATTTCGGCATTGATGACGAGCGGTTGAAGACTATGGGCGTGTATTGAAGCCGGCGTTTCGCCGGCGGCTTTTGGTTAGCAACAAAAACGTCCGGTGCGCTTGTCACCGGACGTTTTGCCTTTTTCTATGGGAGGTTACGGAATGACGTTACCGTTTAACGCAGTGACGTCTTTGAGCGCCGGGATGTAGTACTCGTCCAGGTACTCCTGTACCATGCGGCGCGTCGAGAAACGCGGCCCAACGGTGCGTATGGCCTCTTTCATCATCGAAACCCAACCCCGGGGAATGTCATCGCGGTCGCGCTTGTAGAACAGCGGTACCACTTGCTCTTCCAGGACTCTATACAGCGCCGCGGCATCCGCATCATCTTGCAGATTGGGGTCTTCGTAGGTTTGCCCGGCATCAATGGCCCAGCCGTTGCGGCCGTTGTAGGCCTCGGCCCACCAGCCATCCAGGATGCTCAGGTTGAGGATGCCGTTGAGGGCCGCCTTCATCCCGCTTGTGCCGCTGGCTTCCATAGGCTTGCGCGGCGTGTTCAGCCACACATCCACCCCCTGGATCAGATAACGCGAAACGTGCATATCGTAATCTTCCACAAAGGCAATGCGCCCCCCGAACTCCGGGCTGCGGGCGATGTTGTAAATCTGTTGTAACAGCAGTTTGCCAGGATCGTCGGCCGGGTGCGCCTTGCCGGCAAAGATGATTTGCACGGGGCGATAGCGGTCGTGGACCAGGGCTTTGAGCCGCTCGATATCGCGGAAGATGAGGTTGGCCCGTTTGTACGTCGCAAAGCGGCGGGCAAAACCGATGACCAGCGCGTCGGGGTCAAGGAAGATGCCGGAACAGAGCAGTTGATCCGGCGGGGTAGCCTGTTGCATACGCGCTTCCCGCGCACGCTCGCGCATAGTGGAGAACATTTTGCGCTTCAGATAGATGTGCGCTTCCCAAAGTCGTTCATCGGGAATCTCTTCCACGCGCGCCCATAGCAATGGGTCGTCCTGATGGGTCAGCCAATCTGGGCTGATATAGCGGCGATACAAACGGTGCATGGCTTCGCCGGTCCACGAGGCGAGATGGACGCCGTTGGTGACATGCCCGATGGGGACTTCGTTGACCGGTTTATCCGGCCACAAATTGTGCCACATTTTGCGCGACACTTCGCCATGCAACGCACTCACCGCGTTGGCGCGTCCGGCCATCTCCAGGGCCAGTTTGGTCATGTTGAAGGTTTCCTCGTGGCCGGTTTTGTAGCTGCCTAATTTCAAGAATTCTTCACGGCTGAGGTTGAGTTGCGGCCAGAAGTGGTTGAAGTATTTGTCAATCAACGCAAAATGGAAGGTGTCGTGACCGGCCGGCACCGGTGTGTGGGTGGTGAAGACCGTGCCGGCACGCACGTGGGCTTTCGCTTCCTCAAAGCTCATCCCCTGGCCTACAAACTCACGGGCGCGTTCCAGAACCATAAACGCTGAATGGCCTTCGTTGATATGCCAGACGACCGGCTGGATGCCAAGGCACCGTAGAATCTGGACGCTGCCGATGCCGAGCAGGATCTCTTGCTGGATGCGCATTTCACGGTCGCCACCGTACAGGCGCGCTGTCAATTGGCGATCCCAGGCCGCGTTTTGTTCCACATCCGCGTCCATCAGATACAGGCGTGTGCGCCCGACGAGCACTTCCCAGATTTGCAGGTAAATGTCGCGTTCTCCTACTCTCACCGAGACAAAATGGCGGTCGCCGTTACCATTTCCCGCTGGACGTAGGGCCACCTCTGCCGTGTTAAGGGGCGGATAGATGGCCTCCTGCCAGCCGCTCGGATCCAACTTTTGGCGGAAGTATCCCTGTTCGTAGAGAAAGCCCACGGCGACAAAGGGCAGCCCCATATCGCTGGCCTCTTTGGCATGGTCGCCGGAGAGTACACCGAGGCCGCCGGAGTAGATCGGCAGTGAGGCATGGAGCCCAAATTCCGCCGACAGATAAGCAATCGGGTTTTTACTATACCATTGCGGGCTGCCGCGCGTGTCTTTGTCCATCTCCATCAGCACAGCGTCAAAGTCGCGCAGAAAGATGGGGTCTTTTGCCAGCTCGTGGAGGCTTTCCTGGGGGATTTCTTGCAGGATGCGCACCGGATTGTGACGGGTGGTTGTCCAGAGTGTGCGATCCAGTTGTTTGAAGAGATCGCGTGAGGCGCGGTGCCAGGACCACCACAGGTTGTAAGCCAGTTCTTCCAAACGCGCCAGGCGTGGCGGAAGTTTCTTTTGTAGAGGCGATAACGCCGGTTTATCCATGCTTCCTCCTTCTCATGGTCGAATCCATAAGACCAGCACAAACATTAGTAACGCTACGATCCCGAATTCCCAAAGCACTCTGCGGGTCAACCGCCCTAGCAGATACTGGTAACTCAGACCGCTCAGTAAATACAAGGCCAGCGTCAACATTGTGGCCGCCGTCCACATAGAAATGGGCCAGTATCCCAAGACCCATCCCATTTCGCTGATCAGCATGGCAATAATCCCCCCAAAAAGCAGGACGGCCGGCCAGGCAGCGCCACTGGCACTCAACAGGTCGCAGGCCAGCAATCCGATGACCATTAAGATTGCCGGACCGGTCAGCAAAGCGCGCTCTTGTTCACGCAGGATGATGCTGGTCAAGGCAAACCCGATCAAGTAATCGGCAATGTTGAGCATTGTACGCGCTGCGGTGTAACCGGGAGCGTTCGATGCAAAAGCGCGGTAATTCAGGTGCATCAATGCGCCGATGGCTATGCCGCCAACGATCAACGTTGCCAGCCAGACCGGCCACGAGGCGGCTTGAAGCAGCAGCAAGGCCACCAGCAATGTTCCCAAAGATGGGGTGATGAGGGAGAAGATTAACAGGCGTTCCCGCTGGGCATAGAGGGGATGCTCCCGGAGCAGGGAGAAGGTGCCGGTCGCTACCAACCCACCCATCAGCGGTGCCAACAGCCAGTCCCCACCAAAGGAAATTTGCAGGGGGGAACCTAAAATGCGCCGTGCTCCCCAGACCAGGTTGGGAAGTTCGACAAACCGGAACAGCGCCGCGCTTGCCAGGGTGATAGCCAGTATCACACTGAGCCGGTCGCGCTCCGTATGTTGCGTGACTCCTGTTGACATCAACATAGGGAGTTATTCTAACGCGGGGCTAACATTTGTCAACCGTGGAGGATAAATCGGGTGCATTTCAGGACGGGGGCGATTTGTCAGGTACGGCAACCGGGTCATGCTCAGGCCGGTCTCCAGACCTCCCGCAGTGGCGCGGTCAGGGACCGGCCAAAGCGAGACCGACCCCGCAGTTGCAAGGTACCCGGATAAATCCCATATTTTACTTCAAGTCACGCGTCAGAATATCCAGGAATTCGTGATTGGTGCGCGTCCGCCGCATCTGTTGCAAGAGCGCCTCGGTGGCCGTGGTGATGTCGTAGCCGGGGGTGGTGGGTGTCCCGGCCATCATTTGGGACAGCATGCGGCGCATCAGCCACACCTTGCGCAGCGTCTCTTTGTCGAGCAACAACTCTTCGCGGCGGGTGCCAGAACGCAAAATGTCGAAAGCCGGGAAAATGCGGCGTTCCTGGAGTTTGCGATTCAGGTGTAGCTCCATGTTGCCGGTGCCTTTGAACTCCTCGTAGATCATGTCGTCCATACGGCTGCCGGTGTCAATGAGACACGTGGCGATGATCGTCAGGCTACCGCCTTCCTCAAGATTGCGCGCCGCGCCGAAGAATTTCTTGGGCGGATAAAGGGCCGCCGGGTCGAGGCCGCCGGACAGGGTGCGCCCGCTTGGCTGAACCACCAGGTTGTAGGCGCGCGTCAGGCGTGTGAGGCTATCCATCAGGATCACCACATCGCGCCCGATTTCCACGAGGCGTTTGGCGCGGCTCAACGCCATCTCGGCCACCTGTGTTTGATGATCAACAGCCTCGTCGAAGGTAGAACTGCTCACTTCAGCTTCGACTGAGCGGTCCATATCGGTAACCTCTTCCGGGCGTTCCCCGATCAGCACGACCATCAGGTGGATGTCGGGGTGGTTGGCGGTGATGCCGTTGGCAATCTTTTGGAGCACGGTGGTTTTGCCGGCTTTGGGCGGTGAGACGATGAGGCCGCGTTGCCCCAGGCCGATAGGGGCGACCAGGTCTAACAGCCGTTCTGTCAGATTTTGCGGGTCGGTCGTCAGGTTGAGTTTGCGGTTGGGGAAGATCGGCGTCAGACGCTCGAAACGTGGACGGCGTTTAGCTGTTTCGGGATCCATACCGTTGACGGCCTCGACGCGCAGCAGGCTGTGATACTTCTCGGTTTCTTTGGGCGGCCGGACCTGCCCGATGACCATATCACCGGTGCGCAAGCCAAAGCGCCGGATCTGGCTTTGGGAGACATAAACATCCTGGGAGCCGGGGACATAGTTGGCCGAACGCAGAAACCCGATGCCTTCATTGGTGATTTCCAGGATGCCGCCGCCGAAACTGAACCCCTCACGTTCGGCTTTGGCCTTGAGCAACAACAAAATCAGATCATCTTTCTTGCGCCCGCTGTAGCCGTAAACTTTGTACGTGCGCGCCAGGTCGCGTAGCTCATGGAGGCGCATTTTCTCCAGCGCGTTCATGTCCATGTGGCGCAGGATATCGGCCTGCTCCTCAATTTCGATGACTGGCGGGATGATACGTTCTTCTGGTGGTATCTCCTCAAAACCTTCTTCGATGGCTTTGAGCTCTTCGCCTTCCTCATCCGGGAAATACTCGGTCATCTCCGGAAGCTCCTCGCTCGGGACGGCATGGGGCACTAATTCGTGCTCCATAGCGACGGTTGCAACGCGGTGGGTATCTTCTTCGGGGCGGAAAGTGTCAATTTCATTCTCACCATAGAAGTTGTTCTCGGAAGTCGCATACCCATCCATGTGATTCTCTGGTTGTAATTCATCCTCGGGGTCCATTAGAAAAACCTCCTTTGCTATTTCCGGCTCGTTTGAAACTCTTGAAGTCCTACGTCAGCAGGGTGACGAAAGCCCAGGTGACAAAGCCTGTCCAGAGCAGGCTGTCAATGCGATCAAACATCCCACCGTGACCGGGGATCAGTGTACCGGTATCCTTGACGCCGACTTCACGTTTGATCACCGATACAAAAAAGTCGCCGGCGGTGGTGAGTGTCGCAATCACCAGGCCGAGCAGGAATCCTTTGCCCGGTGTCGGACTGAGGGATCGCTGTGTAACCGCGGGCCATAACCAACCGCACAACCAGCCGGTAAGAGCGCCGCTGATGACCTCGCCCGCATAGCCCTCCCAACTTTTTCCTGGACTGATGGTGGGGGACATTTTGTGTCGTCCCCACCGCCGCCCGACAAAGTAAGCCACCGATTCGCTTACCCAGACGACGGGAAGCGCGGTGAGCGTCCACCACAGTCCATCGGGAAGCGTGCGCATCCGCAGCAGATAGGCCCCGCCGATGCCCAGGTACATTCCCCCGGCCAGGGTCAGCGCCCATTCGGCGGTCGGCGCCGCTATCTCAGGATGACGCTGGCGACGATACAGCAGCCATCCGGCCGTCAGTAAGGTCAACCCGGCCATGCCCGGCGCGAGCCATTGTCCGTCGCCCCCTACGGCATCGGCCAGCCACAGCAGGTTAAACCCCCAAACCGCTGGCCATGCCAGGGTATAACCTTTGCGTTTGAGCATCTGGATGTATTCAACACATGCCAGTAGCGTGGCGACGCCGATTAGAAGTGTATACGGCCAGTTCCCGATGACGATGATTGCGATGACCGTCGGCAGGAGCACGACGGCGCTAATGAATCGAGTTTTCATGATTTCTCCGGTGGGTGGCCAGGACCCGGAAATTCAATGGGTAGACCAGGCGCGCAGTAAAATTCCTCTATTCTGGTCAGCAGACATCATGAGCGACGCGCTCAACCCAGCATGAAAATGCATGTCAACGGATTAAACGGATTAGCTTTCAATTGTTGCATAAATCTGCTCAATCTGCTTAATCCGCTGACCATTTTCGGAATAGATTAAGCAAATTTGTACGCTGTAAACCGGTCAAACATTTACTGATAAAGGTGGAAATTTGAGCGTGCGGTTAATACACAAAACAGCAAGCCGATCATAGCCGCTGGTTGGATAGGTATAAAACAGATTACCTGGAAAGGAGTGTCATCGAACCCGCGGTATAGGGGTGCATTTCAGGATGGGGGCGATTTATCAGATACGGCGACCGGGCACTGCTCAGGCCGGTCTCCAGACCGCGCCTGCGCAGTGACTAATCCCGCAGTGGCACGGTCAGAGACCGGCCACAGCAAGATTTGCCCCGAAGTTGAAATGCACCACGGTATAGGCTCGATAATGTCTCATGAACGCAGGACTATTTGACTAACGACTACCAGACTATTTTCAGAAAAGGCTGATTCAGGTATTCAATCCCCCATAACGCCGGTCGCGCTGGCTGAAAGCCTTGAGCGCTGCATAAAGTTCATCTTTGTCAAAGTCGGGCCAATAGACCGATGTAATATAGTACTCTGCATACGCTCCTTGCCAGATCAGGAAATTGCTGATCCGCATTTCCCCACTGGTGCGGATAATCAAATCCACATCGGGAATTCCCGCTGTATACAGGTGCTCGTTAATTAATGCCTCGGTTACGGCTTCTGGCGGGACGCCAGCACGGACGATTTTGCGGACGGCTTCAACGATCTCCTGTCGCCCGCCGTAGTTGAAGGCAATGTTGGCGATCAAACGGTCGTTGTGGCGTGTCAATTCCACCGCGGCTTGAATCTGCTTTTTGAGGTCGTCAGATAAAGGGGTCAAATCCCCGATATGTCTTAATTGTACACCATTTTTGTGTAATTCGCCAACTTCTTTCTCCAGAGCTTCGCGGAGGATATTGAGCAACCCCTGAACTTCTTCCGCCGGCCGCTGCCAGTTTTCGGAAGAGAAAGCGTACAGCGTCACGATAGGGATGCCAAGCTCTACGGCCGCGCGCAGCACACGCCGCAAGTTCTCGACGCCGGCGCGATGCCCCGCCAGGCGTGGCAGTCCCCGGCGACGCGCCCATCTCCCGTTGCCGTCCATAATCATGCCGACATGAACGGGCATAGGGCTTACCGGTGGATAACGATCATCTGAATTGCTCATGAAATCTCCGCATATCAGCGCGGGCAGGGAGAAGGCTGGGAAGTGCGTGTGACACAAACGGTCAGAACAGCAAGGGGAAAGGGCAGGCTTCCCCTTGCTGGAAGCGGAAATTAAATTTCCATAATCTCTTGTTCTTTGCGTGCGCCGATTTCATCCACGCGCGTGGAAAAACGGTCAATGAGCTTTTGCAGTTCATCCTGTCCGCGTTTACGATCATCTTCCGAGATGAGCTTTTCGTTTTCGTACTCACGTAACTCTTCCAGCGCGTCACGGCGGATGTTGCGCAGCGCCACTTTCCCCTCTTCGACGCGCCGTTTCACAACTTTGACCAGCTCGCGGCGTCGTTCCTCCGTCAGGCGGGGGATGGGGATACGGATAACGCGGCCGTCGTTGCCAGGGTTGAGACCCAGGTCGGCCTGCAAAATGCCTTTCTCAATGGCAGTGACTGCGCCGGTATCATAAGGGCGGATGAGCAGCAACTGCGGTTCGGGCGCCGAGATGGCCGCAAGCTGGTTGAGTGGCGTCGGTATGCCATAGTAATCAACTAACACCCGCTCCACCAGTGCCGGAGAGGCACGCCCGGTACGGACGCTCTTGAAGTCCTCCTCAATAGACTCCAACGTCTTTTGCATACGCTCTTCGGTTTCGTTCAGCAGCTCTTTGATCATGACGCACTCCCTTGCAATTGTTTGAACGTTGACACGTTGGAACGTTGATGGTGATCTAAGTTAAAGATTCGTTTAATTTGTTGACCAATTCCGTTGACGAACTCACCCACCGATGAAGGTGCCGGCTGCTTCACCGTTGATGACCCGTTCCAACCCGCCGGGATTCCACAAATTGAGCACCACGATCGGCAGTTGGTTCTCCATACATAGGGTAATCGCTGTTGAGTCCATTACCCGGGTTTGCATATTTAGAGCTTCCAGGTAAGTCAGACGCTCAAAGCGGCGCGCCTCAGGATTTTTCATAGGGTCATCGCTGTAGACGCCGTCAACTTTGGTGGCTTTGATGAGCAGATCGGCCCCGGTTTCGGCGGCCCGCAGGGCGGCCGCCGTGTCGGTAGTGAAGTACGGGTTCCCGGTTCCGGCGCCGAAGATCACCACTCGCCCTTTCTCCAGATGGCGTATGGCGCGCAGGCGGATGTACGGCTCGGCAATGGCGCGCATTTCGATGGCCGTTTGCACGCGCGTTACCACTCCCTCGCGTTCCAGCGCGTCGGCCAGGGCCAGTGAATTCATTACTGTAGCCAGCATCCCGATCTGGTCGGCCCGCGCGCGATCCATCCCATGCGCCAGGCCATCTATGCCGCGCCACAGGTTGCCGGCGCCGATGACCAGACCGATTTCGACCTCTTGCGCATGAATCGCGGCGATACGGCGTGCGACTTCCTCGGCGCGCTGGGGATTGATTCCCAAGCCCCCTGGGTTGGAAAGCGACTCGCCGCCGATTTTGATGATGACCCGCTTATACAGTGGATGTACCACCTGATGCCTCCGATCGGTAAAAAGCCTGGGGCTACTGCCCCAGGCTCTCCCCTAGTTCAAATCGTGCAAAGCGCCGCAGCACGATGTTCTCGCCTGTCTTGTTGATTTGCTCCTTGATCAGGTCATCAACAGTGCGCTCTTCATCACGGATGAAACTCTGTTCCAGCAGACAGACTTCCTGGTAAAACTTTTCCAGACGGCCGGCGGCGATGCGCTCGACGACGGCTTCCGGTTTGCCTTCTTCGCGGGCCTGAGCGCGGTAAAGTTCCATTTCGTGCTCAAGGACTTCAGCGGGGATGTCTTCGCGCTTGACGTAGCGGGGCGACATGGCCGCGATCTGCAGTGCAATGTCGTTGACCAGGGTTTTGAATTCATCGGTGCGCGCCACGAAGTCAGTTTCACAGTTGACCTCGACCAGCACCCCAATGCGACCGCCGCCGTGGATGTAGGCGTGCACCAATCCGTCTTTAGCCTCGCGGTCCATCCGCTTGGCCGCTTTAGCCAGTCCCTTTTCGCGCAGATAATCCACGGCCTTATCAAAATCGCCGTCGGTCGCTTCCAGGGCCTTACGACAATCCAGGATACCGACGCCAGTTGCCTGGCGCAGTTCTTTCACCATCGCTGTTGTGATTTCCATAGTTACCGTAGCTCCTCGTCGTCTTCGTCTTCGTATTCTAACTCATCTGCGTATTCTTCAAGGTCTTCGTCGTCAAATCGAATCTGCCGCAGGCGCGCTAACGTCTCGGCGCTGAGGTACTTTGCGTCCTCGGCATAGATTTCCTCTTCCGGCGCCCTCTCTTTGCGCAGCGCCAGTCCCTCCAGAGCGGCATCTGCGATCTTTGAGGTCAGGAGCCGGATGGCGCGGATGGCATCATCGTTGGCGGGAATGACGTAATCAATCTTCTCAGGGTTGCAATTGGTATCCACGACGGCGACAATGGGAATCCCCATGCGATCGGCTTCTTTGATGGCTGTGGTCTCGTTCTTAACATCAATGACGAATAGAATCCCCGGAAGTTGCTCGGCGACTTTCAGGCCTCCCAGCCGCGCGTTGAGCTTTTCGATTTCGCGGTTAAGCATCAACGCCTCTTTTTTGGTCAGCATTTCGAACTCTCCCGCGTCGCGGCGCGCCTCAAGTGTCTTCAGGTACTCGATGCGCTGGCGGATGGTACGCCAGTTGGTCAACGTACCGCCGAGCCAGCGTTCGTTGACGTAAGGCATGCTGCAACGGGTAGCTTCCTGCTGGATTGTTTCCTGCGCCTGACGCTTGGTGCCGACGAAGAGCACTTGCCGCCCATTGGCCACCACGTCGCGTACCGCGGCGTAGGCTTTCTCCAGCAATTTGACCGTTTGTTGCAAATCAATGATGTGGACGCCGTTGCGCTCGGTGTAAATGTAACGCGCCATGCGCGGGTCCCAGCGTCGCGTGCGGTGCCCAAAGTGCACCCCCGTCTCCAACAACTGCTTCATCGTGACAACTGCCATATTCTCGAAACGACCTCCTGTGAATTTGTTGTGGACCTCCGCGATTTTCTTCCCCTTCAAGGACCGACAGCGGTCGGCACGCCCTTGTTGGGTCCAACCACGTGTGATCTCTGAGCATAGCTCAAGGCGTCATTCTACCATAAAAAGGCACATCGGCAACTCCGTTTTTGGGCAGTTGGCGGATTTTTCAGACTCTGGTAAGATAAGGATATTGTTGTATATTGGGTGCATGGTAAAATTTCTCCTGTCAGCGGATTAAGCAGATTGAGCAGATTGGTGTGCTGTAAACCGGTCAAAAATCTGCTAAATCTGCTGATCAAAGTGGAGTTGAACGATGGCATCTGCGGAAACTACCCTGAGCTGGCTGTGGGGCTATTTCATTCCCCTCGGCCTGTTGTTGCTGGCGTGGGGGGGATTGCCCCCCCACAAGGCCCGGCGTGTAACGCCGCTGGTGGCTTTGGCGGCCGCGTTGGCATTGCTGGGCTATTGGAGCGTCGGTTTTGCCTTGCATCTGGGCGGCGCGCAGGCTATCAGCCCTGATGAGCCGTCGCTGGCAGGGCTGAGTTTGCTTTTCCCCCTCGTCCCCCATTCCCCGGATTGGGGATTCGTTGGCCTGTCCGGCTTTTTCTTGAGCGGTGTGGAGATGACCTCAACGGTGTTCGCGCTTTTTCTGGCCTACGCACCGTTGATGGTCGCGGCGGTGCTGCTGGTGGTGCTGGCGCTGGCCGATACGCGCCGCTGGCTGATGGTCGCCGCAGGAGTCATGGCCGGCATTGTGGTTTTTCCGGTAGCCGCGTGCTGGATGTGGGGCGGCGGTTGGTTGGCGCATCTGGGAGATACCCTGGCGCTGGGACATGGTTTCGTGGACTTCGGCGGCAGCACACTGGTGCTGTGGTTGCCGGGGATGATGGTTTTGGGGATTTTGCTCCTTCAGCCACGTCAAACGGTTGCCGATCCACCGGCTCCACCGCCGGCATATTTCCCTTTGTTCGCCAATTTGGGCGTCTTGCTGATGGGCATCGGGTGGACCGGCTGGGCGCTTTCAGGGCCGTTCCATACCTTCGACGCAACCTGGGACTGGAACCGTGCGGCAGTCAACATCCTGTTGGGCATGGCCGGCGCGGTATTGACCTCGCAGCTCTATGCCTGGCTTGTCACCGGCGAGTTGGAGTCCCTGCTGGCAGCGCGGGGCCTGGCCGCCGGGTGGGGGGCCGTGTTGGCCGTTGCGCCATTCACGCCTCCGTGGGCGGCATTGGCCGTGGGGTTATTAGCCGGATTGACTTTTGCGCTCTTGATGTATGTTGTGGAGGTTGTCCTGCGCCTGCGGGATGCTTCTGCGACCGTGGCCTTGGGGTTGGTCGGCGGGTTGTGGGGGGGGCTCAGCGTGGGACTGCTTGCCGACGGACGGTGGGGGCAGGGCTGGAACGGTGTGCCTCTGGCTTCTGACGCTGGGGGGATCAGCGGGTTGTTTTTTGGAGGTGGCGTCGCGCAGTTGCAGGCGCAGCTCGTCGGCCTCGTGACGGTCGGACTGTGGGGATTGTTGTGGGGGGGAATCTTGGGTTTCATCGCCCGTCTGCGCTTGCCGCGTCGTCGGCCCGCCCTGACCAGGGATGAGGAGGCAGGGCCGGCTGCGGTCGAGGCGATGACGCCTGTAGAGCTGGCGTCGTCTGCCGACGTGGAATCACCGTCTCCGCTTGTGGATGGTGATGTCATCACCGATGCGGAGATGCCGGATATGTTGCCACCTGTTGTCCCGCCCCCCGGCCTCAATAACACCGTGTCGTAAAGTCCCACCATGCCAACGCCTTAGCCTTCCAGTACCCTGTGGCGGAAATCCTGCACTGGTTAGCGAGGCTTGAAGCGGATCGTCAGATCCGCGGTTTTGAGGACCTTCTAACTTTCCAACGTTCTAACGTTTCCCAGGAGCCTGCCATGCGCGTGATTGCCGGAAAAGCCAAAGGGCATAAACTTCATGCCGTACCGGGGCCGGGTACCCGCCCGATGACGGATCGGGCCAAATCGGCACTCTTCAGCATTCTGGGCGAAGATGTTGTCGGGGCGCGTTTCCTTGATCTTTTTGCCGGGACGGGGCAGGTGGGCATCGAGGCGCTCAGCCGTGGGGCTGCCTGTGCTGTTTTCGTCGAAATGAACCCGGCGGCATTGCGCGTCATCCACAACAACCTGATGTTGACCGGCCTGGCGGCGCAGGCAGATGTTGTACGTGATGACGTTTTCCGCTACCTTGGCGCATCGCCAAAGCCTTTTGATTATGTCTATGTCGCGCCGCCGCAATATCGTGGCCTGTGGATCCAAACCTTGCGGATGCTCGATACATTCCCGGCATGGCTGGCGGAAGACGGATGGGTTATCGCGCAGATCAACCCCGTAGAATATGAATCGCTGGTACTCAACAATCTGATGCTTTTTGATCAGCGCACCTACGGCAGTGTGATGCTTTGTTTCTACAGTCTTCACTGAATGGACGAGGTGCAGGCTTGAAAAGCCATACTATCTTGTTTTTGGTCCAGCATCGCTCTCTGGATCGAGAAGTACTCGCGGCTTTGAGCGTGCATTACGAAGTGCTGATTGCGCCAACCCGCCGCGAGGCCATAGCTTTTCTTGAAAACCAGAGTGTGGCTCTGGTGCTGGCTGATGTGCCTTCGACCCGTTTCAATCTGGCGCGTTTTTGGGAAGAGGCGCAAAAGTACAACCCCGATATGCGTTTCTTCTTGCTGCTGGATAAGGGTACCTCCCCGGATCAAGCGCCGTATGCCCATGACTATCTGTGCCAGCCGTTTTCCCCCGCGCAATTGCTGCGGCGTTTGGCGCGCCTTTTACCTGCACAGCCAGGGGAAGTTGTTGCCTGGTGTGGCCTGCGTTTGGATGTCGCAGGCGGCTTCCTGCTGTGGAAGACGCAACAGGTGCCCATGACGCCGAAACAAGCTGTATTGATGCGGGCTTTTTTGTGTGCGCCGGAACAGGTACTTTCGCGGGCGCAACTGATGCAGGATGTCTGGGGCACGGATTTCCTGGGCGATACGCGCACGCTGGATGTGCATATCCACTGGCTGCGGAAATCTTTGGCGCAATTGCAAGCCCCTTTTGTGCTGGCGACCGAACGTGGCGTCGGGTATCGGCTGTTGAAAGCGCGAAGCGGTGAATCGGCGAATCAATGAATCAGCGAATCGGCGAATCAGTGTAGTGGATAGGACTAAAGTACCAGCTTCTTAGGGCTTATTACGCTTGCGGTCTGCAAAGAGCTGATTTATAATTATTATGTTAGAGTTTTGAGAACTGATTTTGGCCGTGACCGCCCGGTCCGGCCGGCCTCTTTGGCGGGAAATAAAAGGGGCCAGTTTGTGCCATTGGCAATCAACATTGGTTGGGAGAACGAGACCTCACGTTTTTGTGTATGCTCCCAGCTCGGTGTTGTGTTTCTCAGGAAGGGGGGTGAGACCGATATCCACTGTTTGAAAGAAACCCTGTGCCCGGGGTGTTGTGTGTTTTGCTACCCCCAATGATCTTCTGTGTGTCTACCTGTTGAGGAGGAAATTCCATGCGAACCAGATGGTTTAATGCAATTGTGTTATTGACCTTGCTGCTGGGAATGATTTTCCCTATGGCAGCACAGGCTGCGCCGACCACAGCACCGTTGACGGCCCCTGAAAGTCAAGAACCTGTGGAAATCGAAGTTGAAGAGGCCTTGCGCGCTCAACTGGCGGCGGACGAGACCGTCGGGTATCTGATCTACTTTAAGGAAAAACCGGACCTTTCTCCGGCGTATAAGATGGATTGGATCTCCCGCGGTCGTTTTGTGGCTAATGCCCTTCAACAAACGGCGCTGCGTTCTCAGGCCAATGTCCGGGCGTATTTGGATGCACGAGGCGTCAAGTACCGGTCATTCTGGATTGAGAACGTGATTTCGGTTGAATCTTCGAACCGCGCCACCTTCAACGGCCTGCTGGCGTTCCCGGAAATTGGGGCCTTGCGCCAGCATCGTGTGTTGGGCTTGATTGAACCGCAGCGGGTGGAAGCGCCTTCCGCCCCGCAGGCAGTCGAGCCGAACATCGCCCATGTCATGGCCGACCAGGTATGGGCGCAGGGCTACACCGGCCAGGGGATGGTGGTTGCCAACATTGATACTGGCGTGCGCTATACGCATCAGGCGTTGGTCAACCAGTATCGCGGCAACCTGGGTGGCACCTTCGACCACAACTACAACTGGTGGGACCCCTACGGCGACCATCCGACTTCACCGGCCGACGACAACGGCCACGGCTCCCACACGATGGGCACGATGGTGGGTGACGATGGCGGCGCCAACCAGATCGGGATGGCGCCCGGCGCTCAGTGGATTGCCTGCCGTGGCTGTAATACGAATCAGTGTTCTGACACGGCGCTGCTCGAATGTGCGCAATTCATGGCCGCGCCCTGGGATTTGAATCAGGCCAACGCCAACCCCGACAAGCGCCCCAATGCGGTGAACAACTCCTGGGGTGATTGTGGCCGGAGTTACGATCCCTGGTATCAGGGTGTCGTGGATGCCTGGCACGCGATGGGCATTTACCCGGTCTTCTCCAACGGCAACGCCTCGAACTGCGGGTACCCCGCGCCTCCCGGTTTGAATACCGTAGGCAACCCGGCCCGCTATGGCAACGTCACCGGCGTCGGATCTTCCGGGCGGGATAACGGGCAATATGCTACACATTCCAACTGGGGGCCCACGGATAATCCTGATACGGTGAACCCGCATCCAGGGTGGGAAGACTTGAAGCCGCAAGTCTTGGCGCCGGGCGTCAACATCCGCTCCTCGGTCAACAGCGGCGATACGGCCTATCAGGGCGGCTGGAGCGGCACTTCGATGTCTGCGCCACATGTGACCGGTCTGGTGGCCTTGATGTGGAGCGCAGCGCCGTGCCTGATGGGTGATTACGCCACGACGGAAAACATTATCGAGAATACGGCGACCCCGATCCCCTACGATGACGGCACCGGCGGCGGCGCACACGTCCCCAACTACGCAGCCGGCTGGGGTGAAATCAACGCCCTGGCAGCCGTGATGGCGGCGGCGAACGAGTGCGGCGACAGTGTGATCGCCGGTAAGGTCACCGATGCGTCCACCAACGCGGCGGTGGCCGGGGCCAAGGTGGTTGCTGCCAACGCTAACGTCCGGCGCAAGACAACCTCCGACGCGAACGGCCTCTACGCGATGACCGTTTTCTCAGGCACCTATACGCTGACGGCCTCGCGCTATGGCTATCGGACGGCGGTTGTGCCCGGTGTGGTGGCAACGAGCGGCGCGACCACGACACAAAACATCCCCTTGACCCCGGCGGCCTATTATGAGGTCTCCGGCAAAGTGACCGATGCCGTGACCGGCTGGCCGCTCTATGCCCACATCAGCATCACCGGCGACCCGGTAGACCCCCTCGCGCCGGATAACAGCGTGTGGACGAACCCGGCGACCGGCGAGTACAGCCTGATGCTGGCCGAGGGTGTGACTTACACATTTGAAGTCAATGCCTGGGCAGCCGGTTACATTCCTGCAGAAGGGCCGGTGGGTCCTTTGACGCAAGATACGACTGCCGATTTCGCGTTGCAACCGAACATGACCACCTGTACCGCGCCGGGCTACTACTTCATCAACGGCTTGATGGCGAACTTTGAGGATAAGACGTTCCCGCCGGCCGGCTGGACTGTAGTCAACAACGGCGGTAACTGCGAATGGGTGGGCGATGACCCCGGTGGACGGGGCAACTTGACCGGCGGCACCGGCAAATTCGCTATCGCCGACAGCGACAATTGTGGTTCCAGCTCGACGATGAACACCGATTTGATTTCTCCGCCGTTTGATGTTTCGGGTCTTTCTACAGTGAATTTCTCCTTCGCCTATGACTACAACAACTACCAGTCTGGCGAAGTGGCGGCGGTGGATGTGAGCGCCGACGGCGGTGCAACCTGGACCAATGTGGTGCGCTGGACGACCGATCAGCGCGGTCCGGCGACTTTCACCCAGGATGTGACGGCGTTGCTGGCCGGTTCTACACAGGCGCGGGTGCGTTTCCACTATTACGCCCCCGGTTGGGACTGGTGGTGGGAAGTGGACAATGTCGTGCTGGGCAATCCGGTCTGCGTGGCGCCTGCGGATGGTGGTCTCGTCGTCGGTAACGTCTACGACGCGAACTACCCCACCACGGCGTTGAACGGCGCGACCGTCGTTAATGCCCTCGGCGGCGAAACGACCGCCGTGGCGACTCCTGGCGATCCGGCGGTGGCTGACGGCTTCTACACCCTCTTCGCGCCCTCCGGTGCGCAGGTGTTCACCGCCACCATGAAGGGCGGCTATGCCCCCGACACAGCGACGGTGAACGTGGTGGATGGTGATACCGTCAGGCAGGACTTTTATCTCCCGGCCGGTTTGCTGAACGCCACGCCGCAGGGCATTGATGTCACGGTAGAACTGGGGTACACGACCTCGGATAATCTGACCCTGTCCAATACCGGCGGCGTTCCCGCGACGTTTGAGTTCATGGAGCGCGAAGGTCAGTTCGCGCCCATTGACATTCCGGCCTTTGTTGGGAATGTATCCGCAGCTCCCGATGTGCCGGTCTCCACCGCGCGCGCGCCAAAAGCCGCCGACGCTGTGGAGATGCCGAAAGCGCCACAGGCCTTCCCGCTGGGAGGAGAGGCTTTGGCTTATGCGATTGATCTGTTCACCGGCAACCTGGTCACGTTCTTGAATACTTCACCGGGAACCTGGACGATCATCGGCAACACCGGCTTGAACGGTCCGTTCGCCGGCGACTTCCTCAACGGCGACTTCAGCCAGATGTATGTGCTCGATTACTATGCCAATGCGCTCTACAGTGTGAATACGACCAATGCGCAGGCGACCCTCATCGGGCCGAGTATCCCCAATGGCGTCTGGACCGGCATGACCGGTTCTGTGGACGGCACGCTGTACGCGGCCTCGACGGACGGCAGCCAGTCGTACCTGTATACGCTTGACCCGGCGACCGGCGCAGCGACGCTGATCGGCGAGATCACCAACGCTCCGGTCATCATTGACATCGCCATCAATGCCGCGGGCCAGATGTACGGCGTGGAAATCATGAATGATGTGCTGGTGGGAATTGACCCGGCGACCGGCGCCGGCACGGTGATCGGTGGGCTGGGCTTCAACGCCAGCTACGCGCAAGGTATGGACTTTGAAGAAGAATCCAATGTGCTGTACCTGGCGGCTTTCAATGTGGGCACCTTCATGGGCGAGCTGCGGATTGCCGATACCAATACGGGCGCCACGGTTCCGGTCGGTACGTTCCCCGGCGGCGCAGAGGTGGACTGCCTGGCCTTTGCGACCGGCGGCAAGGCGGATGTGCCATGGCTGACCGAAACCCCGGTGACCGGCACGGTATCTGCTGCCGGAACCATACCTGTGCTCGTGGGCTTCGACGCGGCCTACGTGGATCAGCCCGGCGAGTATCACGCCGAACTGATCGTCAAGAACAATACGCCCTACGGCAAGTTCAACGTCCCGGTCACGATGACCGTCACCGCGCCGCGCTCCTGGGGTAAACTCACGGGTACCGTCACCGGCCTGGGCGTCTGCGACGCCGACCCGGCGCCGCTCGAAGAAGCCCAGGTGTGGGTGCAGAGTGCAACCGGCGCCGAGTGGGTGCTTGAGACCGGCGAGGACGGCAAGTACCATCTGTGGCTCGATCAGGCCCACAGCCCGCTGACCGTCACGGTAAGCGCGCCCGATTACTACGGGCAAGCGACCGGTGTGGTCGTGCAGCAAGGGCAGACGACCGTGGTGAACTTCGACTTGCGTCTGCTCAAGCCATGCCTGAGCTCCAACCCGGCGGCCTTCGACGTGACGCTGCCGATGGGTGACAACACCGTCGAACCGCTGACGCTGCTCAACAGCGGCGCGGGGGATGCGGTGTATGAGTTCATGGAGCTGCCCATCGGGTTCACACCGATGCGCGCCACGGCGCAGACACTGCTGGCCTCCCGTCTGGATGCGGCGCGTCAACGTCTGGAAGGCTATAGCTCTCAGGCGATGCCTGACGGTACGCCGCAATCTCTGAAAGCGTTCAGCGTTTCGGGGCTGCCTGCTCCCGCTGTGCAACCGGTGACGCCGCGCGTTCCGGGCGGAGCTTTGCAGGGTGTCAGCTTCTACTATGACCGGGGCGTCTTCGACGCTGACTATCCGGGATTGCCGGTTGAGGGCTATGAGAACGGTTCAATGCCGGATGGGACCGTGGACGTCGTTCCACATCCCCTGGATGAATACAGCGACAACGCTTACTTTGATCCCGGCGATATTTTGCCTGGAATTCAGTTCTGGGCCACCAACGATCATAGCGGCGAAGAAATCGCCGTGCTCGGCACAAACTTCATGGGCAATCCGAGCAAGACGGCGGTGGCGAACTACTTCAGCGACAGCTACCACATTGTCTTCAATCCACCGGTGCAGGCCGCTGGTATGGACCTTCAGGAGTTCATGGGCAGTTACTCGTGCCAGGTGGATGTCTATAATGCGGACGGCGTATTGCTCGGATCGGATGTGACATCCTGTAATGAAGCGGGGATCTTCTGGGGTGTGGCCTCGCCGATGGATCCCGTCGCCGAGATCGTGATTACGTCGCTGGGGGGCGGCGCGCAAGGCGCCGATAACATTGCCTTTGGAAACATGGCTGGCGGCATCCCCTGGCTCTCCGAGTCGCCGGAAACCGGCTTCATCCTTGCCGATGGCAACGCCGTGGTGGACCTTACCTTCGACGCGGGCGTGCCCGAAACGATGCAACCCGGTACGTACACCGGGCAGTTGAAGGTGAAGAGCAACGCCGCGAATAATGTCCCCAGTATCCCGGTCACGCTGACCGTTACACCTCCAGATACCTGGGGCAAGCTCGCGGGTACGGTCACGGGTCTGGGTTACTGCGATGTCGCAACCCCGACGCTGCTGGAAGGCGCGGAAGTGCTCGTCGAATCCAGCACCGGCATGGTGGCCTGGCTCCTGGAGAGCGACGCCAACGGCGCGTACAGCTTCTGGCTGGACGCGGCGCACAGCCCGCTCACACTGACCGTTGCCTATCCCGACCATGTCACTAAGGTCTTCACGAATGTCGTGGTGACGGCGGGGCAAACAACAGTCCGGGATGCGGCTCTGCGCTGGGATAAGCCGTGCTTGACGGTGAATCCGACGCTGTTTGACGTGACGCTGACCCTGGGAGATAGCATGACGCGGTCGCTTTCCTTGGTCAACCAGGGTGCGGCAGAAACACCGTTCCGCTTCACCGAACGCAATGGTGGTTGGATCATCAGCCGCGCGCTATTCGAGGGGCCAACTGTGAATGTCGGTGGCAATGCCTTGCGACTTGGGCCAACGACGCCACGTTCTGGTGCCTCTGGAGTTACGCCTACGGCGGATGTGATCCAGGACGGTAGCTTTGAGGATGGCACACCGAATGGCTTCTGGGATGAATATTCCACGAACTTCGGTACGCCGATCTGTGATGTACCTTCCTGCGGCACGGGCACCGGCACCGGCCCACGCACCGGTAGCTTCTGGGTGTGGTTCGGCGGCATCAATGCCTACGAAGAGGGTTGGGTGGCTCAGGATGTGACCATCCCCACCGGCTTTGCCACATTGAGTTTCTGGCTGGAACAGATCGTTTGTGGCAGCCCCACCGACTACATGCAGGTGCTCATTGATGGTGAAGAGGTGTTCTTCACCGATGGGAACAGCCCGATATGCGGCGTCCTGGGGTACAGTGAGGTCGTTGTAGACGTGACCGACTACGCCGATGGCGGCGTTCACAACATCATGTTCTACTCCGAGTCTACCGGTGGTTCCAACATTTTCGTAGATGACGTGGTGCTGGATGTGCTTGAAGGCCCGGTGGACATCCCCTGGCTCTTCGAGGATCCTGAATCCGGGAGCGTGCCTGCCGACAGCACCGCGACGGTGGAACTGACCTTCGACGCGGGCGTTCCTGAAGTCGCGCAACCCGGTGTGTACTTCGGTAACCTCTTTGTCAACAGTGATGATCCGGTCAACGCCAAGATCGCCATCCCGGTGACGATGACCGTCCTCCCGCCTGCTTCGTGGGGCAGGCTGCAAGGTACGGTTACCGGCGCCGGTTACTGCGACGCCGATCCGCATCCCTTGGAAGGCGCCGAGGTGTTGATCGAGAGTTGGATGACCCGCACGACCACCGTGATGGGCACCCTGCTGACCGAAGACTTTGAGGCCAACAATGGTGGCTATACCCATGGCGGCACCCAAGACGAGTGGGCCTGGGGTACGCCGACGGCCTGGCCCAACGCCTGCGCTTCCGGCGCGTTCTGTTGGGGCACCGACCTGACTGGCAACTACAACAACTCCGCCGATCAATACTTGCAGTCGCCGGTGATTGACCTGAGCGGCACCACGCCTGGCGATTCGCTGACGGTGGTCTGGCAACAGGCATGGTCGCTGGAGAGCGGCTGGGATTACGGTTACGCCGAAGTGAGCATCAACGGTGGTGGCTGGACGCAGATGTGGTCGGGCACCGGCACGAACAACAACTGGACCGAAATGACCTACGACATCTCCGCAGCGGCCGGCGGCACTGTGCAATTCCGCTGGCGGTTGACCAGCGACGGCTCCGTAACGTATCCCGGCTACTATGTGGATAACGTGCGTATCCTTGGCCCGGTGGAGGCCGTGGAACCGGTCAACTGGCTGCTGCATACCGACGCCAACGGCAACTACCAGGTCTGGATTGACGAGATGTACAGCCCGGTCACGATCACCGTGTCTTACCCCGACTACCAGAAGGGCGAAGCCATCGTGACGGTGACGGGCGGCACAACCGTGACCCAGGACTTCGACCTGCGGATGCTTGCACCGTGTGTCCAGGCGCAGCCGCCGGCGCTACACGCTACGCTGGAACTGGGCGATACGGCCACGCAGGTCTTTACCCTCACCAATACCGGCCTGCTGGATACGGATTGGACGCTGACCGAGCAGAACCTCGGCGCGCCGACTGTTACGCCGCCAGGAGTGGTGGTACTCTTCTCCGAGGACTTTGAGGGCGCGTTCCCGCCGGCCGGCTGGAACGTTGTGGAGAACATCGGCTCCTGCCAGTGGGAAAGCTCGGCAACCACCGGCTATACCAACCAAACCGGCGGCAGCGGTCTGTTCGCCGACGCTAACTCGGATTGGTGTGGCACCGGGATGAACACCGAACTGTGGACCCCGTCGCTTGATCTCTCTGCGGCGAGCGCCCCGGTTCTGAGCTTCCACAGTGACTTCAATGACTATGGCGGTGCAGACGACGGATATGTGGATATCAGCACGAATGGCGGCGCCACCTGGACGAACCTGCTGCACTACGACGGTGTGGATGTGCGCGGTCCGTGGCTGGAGGAGATTGATCTCTCCGCCTATGCCGGACAATCCAACGTGCTCATTCGCTTCCATTACGTTGCGGGAGGTTATGACTGGTACTGGCAGGTGGATGATGTCCAGGTCTCCGATGTAGACCAGGTCATCTGGCTGGCCGAGAATCCCGCCTCCGGCAACCTGGCCGCCGATACCGGCGTACAGGCCGTGGACGTAGACTTCGACGCCTCTGTCGTGCCGCAACCCGGCGACTACGTCGCCGATCTGTGGATCAACAGCGACGATCCCTTCGCGCCGCTGGTTCTGCCGGTGACGATGACCGTCACCCCGCCCGCTACCTGGGGGCATCTGCTGGGCGTCGTCTACAGCCTGGGCCGCTGCGACGTGACGACGGCGACGCTGGCAGGCGCGCAGGTTGTCATCTGGGATAGCGGCGGTACAGCCGTGGTCACGCTGACTACGGACATCAGCGGAACGTATAGCTACTGGCTGCCCACCGGCGACTATACCGTCACCGTGACGGCGGCGGATCACGTGCCCGCGGCGCCGGCAGTGGTCACCGTGCCGGCGGCCGGCGCGGTCACACAGGACTTCAGCCTGACCTGGCTTGGCCCGTGCCTCAGTGTGGCGACGGTGGACTACCATCTGACCCTGCCGATGGGCATGAGCGATACCCTGCCCATGACGCTGACGAACGCTGGGTTGGCCAATGCCGACTTCGCGTTTTCCGATATCCAGGTCGGCTTTGTGCCTTCTGGTCTGCTGATGCTTCAACGCTCTGTACCGGCCTATCCGCCGGTGAGCGGCGGGCCTGAAGCTGCGGCCGAACTGGAAGGGACGGAAGCGCCGAAGGGCGAAGTCCCGACGCCTTCCCCGCTGGCGCGCATCTCTGTACCTTTTGCTCCGATCGCGGCCCTCTACGATAACGGCCCGCTGGTGAACAGCCCCGGGACCGGCGCGGGCGGCGCGGACGAGAGCATGTTGCAGAGCGTCAGCCTGGGGATGGGCACGTATGGCTTCGGCCATCAGGCGTATTACGGCAACCGCATCGCCGATGACTTCACCGTGACCGGCAGCGGCTGGTACGTGGATACCATCACCTTCTTTGCTTATCAGACCGGCTCCGGGTTGGTTTCGACCATCACGGCAGTCAATCTGCAGATCTGGAATGGCGTTCCCGGCGCACCGGGCAGCGTGGTTGTCTTCGGCGATACGACGACCAACCGCCTGGTCAACACCACCTGGTCGGGCATCTACCGGGTGCTGGAGACCACTTCTGGCAACACAGATCGCCCGATCATGGCGAACACCGTCAAGGTTGGGGTGATGTTGCCGCCGGGCACCTACTGGCTCGACTGGCAATCCGATGGCACCTTGAGTTCTGGCCCGTGGGCGCCGCCCGTGACCATCAACGGGCAGGCTACGACCGGCAATGCGTTGCAGTATACAAGCGATACAGGCGCGTGGGGGGCGGCGCTGGACATCGGCACCGGCACACAGCAGGACTTCCCCTTCATCATCGCCGGTCAGGATGCGCCGTGGCTCTTCGAGATCCCGGATGCCGGCACCGTTCCGGCCACTGGTCAGACTGTGGTGGACATCCTGATGGATGCCAACTATGTCCAGGCGCCGGGCGAGTACTATGGCATGATCATGCTGGCGACAACGGACACGGGGTTGGCCTCGGCCACTTACCCGGCCACGTTGACCGTCACCCTGCCCGACACCTTCGGCCAGATCACCGGCACCGTCACCGGTCTCGGCCCGTGCGATGATGCGACGAATCCTGTACCGCTGGAAGGTGCGGAAGTCACCGTCGCCAGCGCGACGCGCACCTGGACGACGTTCACCGACGCCAATGGCGGTTATAGTCTCTGGCTCGATGCGGCGCATAGCCCCGTGACCATCACGGTAGCGGCGGATGACTATGTCGCCGCGACCGTGACCGGCGTGACAGTAATCTCCGGTACGACCACGGTGCAGAACTTCGGTCTTAGCCCCGAAGCCCCGTGCATGAACGTCGCGCCAACCAGCATCCACGAGACCCTCACGCTCGGCGATAGTGTGACCGTGCCGTTGACGATCAACAACATCGGTGCGGCTGACCTGAACTGGGCGCTCTCCGAATCCGATGAGGGCTTCGTGGTGCGGGCGCCGGTGCATATTGCAGCGGCCAGTGGCGACTTCCCACGCGGTACGGAACCGGCCTCGGTCGGCGCTGCACCCGTGCAGTCTCCGCCGAAGCTGCAAGTGACGCCGGAAGCGCCGGTGACGATCCTGTCGCCGGGCACCGTCGGTTACGCCACCGAACCCAACATCGGGCAGTTCCTGAGCATGGATGTGGATACGCCGCAGACCTTCAACCTCATCGCGCCCTTCGCCGATGTCGTTTGGGCGGGCGACTTTGACGACGACGGCGTGCTCTACGCCATTGACAGTGCAACGCAGCAACTGGTCACCATTAACCCGGCGACCGGCGCGGCGACGCCTGTCGGCGCAATCGCGTCCTCCGGCGGCGAATCCTGGACCGGCATGGCCTATGACCCGACCAACGACACGATGTACGCCAGCAGCACGTCCTGTGGCAGCTCTTCCACGCTGTACAGCGTGAACACGGCGACCGGTGCGGCGACCGTGATCGGTCAGATCACCAACGCGCCGTGCGCCATTGCGCTGGCGGTGGATGACGCCGGGACGTTGTTCACTTACGACATCGTCAACGATGTGCTGTTGAGTGTCAACAAAGCCACCGGTGCGGGTACCGTGATCGGCTCCATCGGCTTTAATGCTAACTACGGTCAAGGTATGGACTTCGATTACGCCTCCGGGCAACTGTACATGGCGGCCTTTAACAGCGGCACCTTCCAGGGCGAACTGCGCGTGGTGGATCGCACCACCGGCGCTACGGCGCTGGTGGGCGTCCTGGGGCAAACTACCCCCGGCGGCACCAACCAGCTTGGCTGGCTGGCTTTGCCCAGCGGCGGCGGCGATGCCCCCTGGCTCTTCGAGGATCCGACGTCGGGGACGACCCCGGCCGGCGATACTTCTACGGTCACGGTCACCCTGGATGCCGGCGTGCCGGAGGTCGTCCAACCGGGCGACTACTTTGCCACGCTGAAGGCCAAGGGCGACAATGCAACCGTCGAAGTGCCCGTGACGATGACCGTCGAGCCGCCCGCGACGTGGGGCAAGCTCGAGGGCCTGGTGCAAGGCCTGGGCTACTGCAACGCCGTGACGACGCCGCTGCAAGGCGCGGTGGTGTTCGTCGAGAGCGCAGTCACGGAGTGGGTCACGTACACGATGGACTCGGTCGTGTATGAACAGGACTTCGAGAGCAGCGACGGCGGATACACGCACTCCGGCGCGCAGGATGAATGGCAGTGGGGTACACCCACGGCCTGGCCCTACGGTTGCGCTTCCGGCGCGTACTGTTGGGGCACCGACCTGGCTGGCGACTACAACGCCTATGCAGATCAGACGTTGCTCTCCCCGGTCATTGACCTGAGCGGCGTGACCGCTGGGACGCCGTTAACGGCGCGCTGGCAGCAAGCCCTGTACATCGAATCGGCGACCTGGGATCACGCTTATGCGGAAGTCAGCATCAACGGCGGTGCGTGGACGCAGATGTGGGCGCATACCGGCGGCACAACGCAGTCGTCCTGGGCCGAGAAGACCTTCGACATCTCGGCGGCGGCCGGCGGCACGGTGCGGTTCCGCTGGCGGCTGACCAGCGACGGCTCGGTGCAGTATCCTGGCTACTACATTGACGCCGTGCGTATTACCATGCCGGTTGAGGTGAGTGAGGAACGTCCCGTTAACTGGGCGCTGACCACCAACACCGCTGGTGAATACGGCTGGTGGTTTGACACGGCGTACAATCCGCTCACCGTTACCGTCTCTCACGAGGGCGGTTACGCGGAGCAGGTGTTCACCGGCGTCGAGATCGTCAGCGGTACTGTGACCACATTGAATGCCAACCTGTTGTGGCTGCAACCGTGTCTCACCGTTGCGCCGCAGGCGCTGGTGTTGAATGTGCCGATGGGGACGACGTCCACCGTGGCGCTCAATCTGGCGAACCTGGGTGCTGTGACCGGCACGTTCTTGCTCAACGAGTGGAGCAAGGGCTTCAACCCGCTCGGCCCGCTGGCGACCGGCGGCCCGGATGCCTTCGGTTACCAGTATGCGGATTCTAACGACTTGGATATCCGCCCGGTCTACGACTTCGTGGATATCTCTGGGGTCGGGACGGCGCTGACGCTGGGGGACAATGCCTACGCTGAAGTGCCGATCGGCTTCGACTTCAAGTTCTACGGCGCGAGCGCGGTCGCTCCCAACACCTACGCCACCGTCTTCGTCGGCAGCAACGGCTTCCTCTCCTTCGGTGCCGGTTCGACTGACCTCAGTCCCGATCCGGTGCTGCCCAACCCGACGCTGCCCAACAACCTCATCGCCGCGGCCTGGGCTGATCTGGTGCCGGGCGTCGTCCATTACCAGAGCTTCGCCCAGTGTCCGTACAACCCGTCCGGCACTGCGGTGGATGCCTGCTTCATCGTGCAGTACTCCGCCTTCACGCACAAGGATGGCAGCCCGGCGGGCACCTGGGAAGTGATCCTCTTCCGCTCCGGCAGCATCCTGATGCAGTACGCGGAGGTGGACGCGCCGGATGCTACCACCGGCATCGAGAATCAGCTCGGTTTGGTTGGCCTCACCTACATGCCGAATCTGGCCGATGAACTGGCGATCTGCTTCGCCTATCCGGGCAAGTCGCTCGATTGCCAGTCTAAGCAGGTAACGTGGCTGGATACGGATGTGGATAAGGGCGACATCGCGGCGGGCGACGCTGCAGTGGTCAACGTGACCTTCGATGCGCGCGTGCCTGAGGTCTACGCGCCGGGCGACTACCTGGCCGAGCTGCGGTTGGTCAGCAATGATCCCTACCGGAGCTTCCAGGTGATCCCGGTGACGATGACCGTGGCGCAACCGGCGTCGTTGGCACGGCTTAACGGTGTAGTAACCGGCTGGTCGCAATGTGACGCGGAGAGCGCGCCGCTGGAAGGGGCGCGGGTGGAAATCGCCACCCGCTCGGGCGACAGCTTTGTGCTCGCCACGGACGCCCAAGGCGCTTACGGCGCGTGGCTTAAGGTGGGCGACGCTTACACCGTCACCATCTCCAAGCCCGGCTACGTGCCGGTGACGCTGACGGGTACGGCCACAGCGGGCATGCCGTCGCAGGCCGTGAATCTGCGCGTGAACGCACCGTGTGTCAGCCTGTCACCGGGCGGCTTCGAGGTGGCGTTGGCGCAGCATCGTAGCGTCACGCACACGCTGACCATCCGCAATACCGGCGCAGGGGACTTCGCCTTCGACCGCATCTCCGGTTGGAGCCTGTGGTTGTCGGGGAATCCCATGTCGGGTGTGGTGCCGGCCGGCGGAACGCTGGATGTGACGCTGGTGTTCAACGCCGCCGATCTGGATGTCGGTGTTTACAGGACGCTCCTCGAGGTGATCCACAAGGACCTGACGGTCGGACGGTTGTTCATCCGCCCGGTGCAGATGACGGTGGTGGCCGAGGGCGCAATCCTGTCGCCGACGCAGATGGCGCAGCAGGGCAACCCGGGCGAGACGGTCACGTATGTCCTGACCGTGACCAACTTCGCCAGCACGGCGGCCGGTTTCAATGTGCTGACGGCAGGCAACGCCTGGACGACCAACGCGCCGGCTACGTTGAACGTGGCGGCGGGCGGGTCGGCGACCTTCAGCGTCATGGTGACGATCCCGGATGCTGCCCATTCCGGCGATACCGATGCCGTGACCGTCACCATCCGCTCGCAGGGCGATGATAAACAGGTAGGTTCGGCCATCCTGCAGACGACGGTGGCCGAGCAGCCGGTGGTGCTGGCGCTGACCAAGACCGCCGCGCCTGCGCTCGTGCTGCCTGGGAATACCATCGCCTACACGATCACGCTCGCCAACAACGGCAACGATCCTGTCACCATTGCGCTCAGCGATCCCATCCCGGCCAACACGACCTACCTGGCCGGCAGTGTGAGCGGTGCGACGCTTCAGGATCCGCCGGGGGCCATCGTCTGGGAGGGTGAACTCGCCAAGGGCGCGCAGCGCACCATTACCTTCAAGGTGACGGTGAATGCCGGCGTGGCCGAAGGGACGGTGATCACCAACACGGTCACGGCGACCGTCGCGGGAACGCCGTACACCGCCCGGGCGACGGTAACGGTTGGGCGAGTGACGCCGCTATACCATTACATCTACCTGCCGTTGGTGCTCCGCAACGCGCAGTAGGGTAGGGTAGGACGCTTTCTCTGGAGGGCCATCGGGCTACCACCGGTGGCCCTCCTTCTCATGCGCCACAGAGAACACAGAGTTTTTTTGTTTTATCTAAAAGAATCTGCTTAATCTGCTTAATCTGCTGATAAAAAATGGCAACTTTAACCTGTAATGACGCAACGCATAGAAAGGAATAAAATGAAAGTGAAAAGGAACTTTTGTGTTGTGTTACTTCTCGTACTTTTGTGCAGCATGGCGCCCTTGTCCTCACGGCTTGCCATCGCCGCGCCGCCTGCGCCGTTGACGCCTGTGGTCGGCTATGCCGAGCGAATGGACGTCTCACCGGCGCTGCGCGATATAACGGTAGACGGTAGACAGCAGCCGGTAGACGGGGGCGCAAGGGCGTATTTGTTCCGCCTTCCCAAGGCGACCCGCTCGGGCGCGCTTGACACGGCAGACCCCGTCGTGCAAAGTGTGAGCGGCCCGACGGCGATGCCCGCGCCGCTCACGAGTTTCGACGGCCTGGGCAACATCAACGGCGTCCATCCGCCCGATACCCAGGGCGACATCGGCTACGACCCGGCGACCGGTACCAAATACTACGTCCAGTGGGTTAACCTCTCTTTTGCCGTGTGGAATGTCACCAATACGCCCACGCTGATCTACGGCCCGGTCAACGGCAACACACTCTGGCAGGGCTTCGGCGGCCCGTGTGAGACCGATAACCACGGCGACCCCATCACGCTATTCGACCCCATCGCCAACCGCTGGTTGATGAGCCAGTTCTCGGTGGATGGGCCGTATTATCAGTGCATCGCCGTCTCCCAGACGGCCAACCCGACCGGCGCGTGGTATCGCTATGCCTTCCTGGTCAGTGCGACCAAGATGAACGACTACCCCAAGTTCGGCGTGTGGCCCGATGGCTACTATATGACGGTCAACCAGTTCACCAACGGCCAGTATTGGGGCGGGGCGGGGGTGTTCGTCTTCGAGCGCAGCAAAATGCTCGTCGGCGACCCGACGGCGTCGTTCCAATATTTCGACCTCTACAATGTCAGTCAGGATTTCGGCGGCATGCTCCCTTCCGATCTGGACGGCAGCACGTTGCCGCCGGCCGGTTCACCCAACTATTTCGCAGAGGTGGATGACAGCACGTGGATCGGGCCTTACGATGCGATGCGCATCTGGAAATTTCACGTGGACTGGGCCAACCCGGCGAATACCACCTTCGGCCTCAACGGGCAGCCCAATGCCGTTCTTCAGGTGGCGGAATGGACGCCGTTGTGCATCAGTACCCGCGCCTGCATCCCGCAGCCGGGTACGTCAGTGAAACTCGACGCTATCGGCGACCGGCTGATGTACCGGCTGGCCTATCGCAACTTCGGCGATCACGAATCGCTGGTGGTCAACCATACCGTCAACGCGGGGAGCAATCTCGCCGGTGTGCGCTGGTACGAGGTCCGCAACCCCGGCGGAACGCCGGTGATCTATCAGCAAGGGACCTACGCGCCGGATTCCACTCATCGCTGGATGGGCAGCATTGCGATGGACGGGCAGGGCAACATCGCCCTCGGTTACAGCGTCTCCAGCAGCAGCGTCTATCCTTCGGTGCGCTACACCGGGCGATTGGCAAGCGATCCCCTGGGCACCATGCCGCAGGGCGAAGCCACGCTGGTCGTCGGCAGTGGTTATCAGACCAGCAGTTACAACCGCTGGGGCGATTACAGTATGATGGGCATTGATCCGGTGGACGATTGTACCTTCTGGTACACGCAGGAGTATATGGCGACCTCCGGCTATGCGCCGTGGTCCACGCGCATCGGCTCGTTCCGCTTCCCTAGTTGTACCTCAACTGCACCCGGCACGTTGCGCGGCATGGTGAAGAACGCCGCCACACAGACACCCGTTGCCGGCGCGACCGTGCAGGCCGTCGCGGCGGGCGGAGAGCCGGAGGCGACGACCAGCAGCACAAACGGGATATACGCTTTGACCCTTGATCCCGCTGTTTACACTGTGACGGCGGCCGCGTATGGCTACTTCCCCTACACCAGAACGGGGGTGGAAGTGACCGGCGGCGCAACGACGACCCTTGATCTGCCGTTGACCCCTACGCCCGTCTATGTGATTTCGGGCACCGTCACCGATGCGCAAACCGGCTGGCCGTTGTATGCGCGCATCCTGGTGCGCGGCGCACCTTTTGATCCCCCGGCGCCCAACGACAGCGTGTGGACCGATCCGACAACCGGCCATTACAGTCTGAGCCTGGCCGCCGGTTCGGTCTATACCCTGGAAGTGGCGGCCTGGGCAGCAGGCTATCAGACGGCGTGGGTCTTTCCCGGCACGCTGAACGCCCCGCGCACCGTCAATGTGGCGCTGTCTGCCGACCTCATCGCATGTACGGCGCCGGGTTATGCGTTGACCCGCGACGGCGCAACTGAAAATTTCAATAGCGGCGCGCTGCCGGCCGGATGGACGGTGGTGGATAACGCCGCGACCGGCGTGGTGTGGCGTTTTGATGATCCGAAGCCGCGCGGTAATCTCACCGGCGGGACGGGGGCGTTTGCCATCGTAGACAGCGACTACGCGGGGGCGAAGGCCGTGGATACCGTTTTGCGTTCGCCGGCGTTTGACTTATCCGGCAAAGCCAATGCGGTGCTGGAATTCAAATACGATTTCCGCTGGTACACGTATGGCGAAAACGAGGTCGCCGATGTGGATGTGAGTGTGAACGGCGGCGCGACCTGGGCCAATGTCTGGCGGCGCAGCGGCGCGAACGACCGCGGCCCCAAGATGGCGCGCGTGGATATTTCCGCGCTGGCGGCCGGGCAGGCGGATGTGCGCGTGCGCTTCCACTACTACAACGCCAAATACGAGTGGTGGTGGCAGGTGGATGATGTCTTCGTCGGCGCGCTGGCATGCGCGCCGGCTACGGGGGGCCTCATCGTCGGCGAGGTTTTCGACGCCAACACGGGTGCGGCGGCGGCCGCCGCGCTCCGCAATGATGCGGGATACACGGCTCAGGCGCGCGCGCTCAATGCACCCCACGGCGGCGCGTTCTACACGTTATTTGCGCCCGCCGGGGCGCGCACCGTCACGGCGACGTTGAACGGCTACGCGCCCGGTGTCATCACGGCGACTGTGACGAGCGGCGCCGTTGTCTCCCGCGACATCCTCCTCGACGCGGGGGTGCTTGCGGTGGCACCGCAATCGCTGGCATTGACGCTTCCCACCGATACGACGGCGACACGCTCCATCACGCTCAGCAACAGCGGCGGCTACACCGCCGGCTTCGCGGTGCAGGCCATCAATGCGCCGTTCACTCCCATCACCGTCACCGGCCCGTTTGCAGGGACGGCGCGGCGCGTCTCGCCCAAGCAGTTGCATGCCCTCACCGGCGCGAGCGTCCGGGAGTATACGCCGCCGGATGTGCCGCTGCTGGCCGCCGGCGCCGTCATCCAGACGTGGGCCAGCGGGCTGGCTGCGCCGTGGGGTGTGGTCTACGATACCGACGCCGATGTCCTGTGGCTGAGCGATACACGCTTCGGTGGTGGTGAAGACCGCGACGTCAGCTACGCGCCCGATGGGACGCCGGGCGGCGCTGCGTTATCCACCGCGCCCTGGGTGACGGTTTTCGCGGCGGATATGGCCTACAATCCCCTCACCGGCAAGCTCTGGCAGGTCAACGTCGGCGATGATAACTGCATTTACGAACTCGATCCGGCCACACAGACGGCGACCGGACGCGCGATCTGTCCACCCTTCGGCGTCTCGCAGCGCGGGCTGGCCTACGATCCCACAACCGACACGTTCTACAGCGGCGCGTGGAGCGACCAGATTCTCTACCATTTCGACGCTGCGGGACGGCTGCTGGATTCGCACGATCTCAAGCTGAACATCGCCGGTCTGGCCTACAACCCGGCGACGCAGCATCTGTTTATCCTGTCCAGCGCTGCGGTCGGTTATGATGTGTACGTGCTCGATGTCGCCGGCGGCTACACGCTCATCGGCGGCTTCGACATCGAAGGCCTGGGCGACTTTGAACAGGCCGGCTTATCCCTTGACTGCGCCGGCGCGCTGTGGACGGTCAATCAGGCCACCGGGCAGGTGATCCGGGCCATTTCCGGCGAAACGGGCGTCTGCGCCTGGCAAGAAGTCTCCTGGCTGACGGTGACGCCGTTGAGTGGAACGGTCGGCGTGACCGCCGCACAGCCGCTCACCCTGCACTTTGACACGACGGGACTGGCGGCCGGAACGTATCCGGTGTACCTGCGGATCACCAACGACACCCCTTATGGCCCGTTGAATGTCCCCATCACCCTGACGACGGTGCAGTTGTATGCTGTGGCGCTGATGCCGTCTACGGCAGCGCGGAGCGCGCTCCCCGGCGCGACGGCGACGTATCCCTTCACGGTGACGAACGCCGGGCAGGAGACCGACAGCTTCACGGTGACGCTTGTGGGCAACGGCTGGACGGCAACCGCTCCGCAGACCATCGGCCCGCTGGCGGCCGGCGCAAAGGCGGCGTTGCCTGTGACTGTCACCGTGCCTGCCGACGCTCTCTGTAGTGCGACGGACACGCTGACGCTGACGGTCAGATCGCAGGGGAACCCCAACCGCGCCGCTGTGGCGACGGCGACAACCTCCGCCGCGGCGGTCTACGGGGTGCAGGCACGCGCCGGAGCGACACAGTTGACGGCGAATCCGGGGGCTGCGGTCACGGCGGCGTTGTGGGTGACGAACACCGGCAACTGTGTGGACACGTTTGCCTTGACAGCCAGCGGCGCATGGCCGGCGGACGTCCCGGCGACGACGGGCGCGTTGGCGGCCGGGGCGGGGGTGGCTATGCCGGTGACCGTGACCGTACCGCTGAACGTGCCGGCCGGCGTTGCGGCGGTGACAAGCCTGCGGGCGACCTCGCAGGCCAGACCTGCGGTACAGACGACGGCGGCCATCACCACCACGGCGAACGCCGTGTACGCTGTGGCGCTCGCGCCGCAAGCGGCAACGGCGGATGGGCGGCCCGGCCATACCGCGACTTACACGTTCTATCTGACCAACACGGGGAACATCAGCGACACGTATACCCTGGCCGTGGCAGACGCGACATGGGATACGCGGCTCGCGCCGCAAACCGTGACGCTGGACGCCCTGGCGACGGTGTCGGTGCCCGTTACCGTGACGATACCGACGGGCGTGGCGCCTGGCGCATTGGATGTGGCACACCTCACCGCGACCGGTAACGGTGTGCTGGCCTCTGCGCAGCTCACGACGACGGCTGTGGTGAGCTACGGGGTGAAGCTCGACGCGGCAACGACAACTGCAAGCGCCCTGCCCGGACAACCGGTGACGTATACCGTCTGGGTGACGAACACCGGCGATTACACCGACACGTTTGACATCACCTATGCGGATAACGCCTGGCCGGCGGCGCTATCGCAGAACGGCGTCACACTCGGCGCGCAGGCCGGGACGAGCGTGCAGGTGCGTGTAAGCATACCGGCGAGTGCCTCTGGCGGCGACGCCGACACGTTGACGCTGACGGCGACATCGCGGGCGGACGCCGGTATAGCGGCCGCTCTGGTGCTCACGACGACGGCGCGCGACTGTATCCCCGTTGCGGGCGCGGCGTTCACCTACACACCCGTACAACCAATCATCGGCGAGACGGTGACGTTCAGCGGAACGGTGATGACGGGCACGCTGCCTATCGTCTACACCTGGGATTTTGGCGACGGCGCAACGGCGATGGGCGCAGTGGTCACACATACCTTTACGCCGGCTACCGCCATGATGCCTTATCAGGTGACGCTGACGGCGACCAACGCCTGCGGTGTCGCCACGAGCACACAGATTGTCAGTGTGCGCCGCTATACTGTGTTCCTGCCGCTTGTGCTGCGGGCTGTGGATTAAAGTCATACCAGGGAGCTGTCTGTGAAGAGCATAGAGCATCAGCAAAGCTTTACCTTCCCCGCCATCGGCGTCGAAGTGCTCTTTGGCTTTGGGGTTTTGGCGCGGCTGCCGGAGAAGGTGGCCGAATGGGGCGGTAAGCGCGTGTTGCTCGTCACCGATAAGGGGGTGCGCGCGGCCGGCGTGACGGATCAGGTAGCCGAGACGTTGCGCAGTGCGCGCATCCCCTGTGTGGTCTTCGACGAGACGCCCCAGGATTCCGGCTCCAAAACGGTCGAACGCGCCCTTCAATTGTTGAAGGAAGCGGCCTGCGATCTCGTTGTGGGGGTGGGCGGCGGCAGTTCGCTGGATACGGCGAAGGCGGTTGCCTGCGGCGCGACGAATCCGCCGCCGATCACGCAATACGCCGGCTTGAACAAGCTCCGCAATCCGGGTTTGCCGGTCATCGCCATCCCCACAACGGCGGGGACGGGCAGTGAGGTGAGTTACTGGGCGGTGCTGACGGACGACGAGACGCAGGTCAAAATCGGCATCGGCGGGGTGCGCGTGTTTCCGCGCGTGGCGCTTGCCGATCCCGCACTCACGCTCAGCTTGCCGCCGTTTCTCACGGCGACAACCGGCATGGACGCGCTCACCCACGCCATCGAATCCTACACCAACACGTCGTACCAGCCGATTTCGGCGGCACTGACTTACCGGGCCATGGAACTCATCGGCGAATTTCTGGTGCGTGCGGTACACAATGGGGCGGACCGTGAGGCGCGCTACGGGATGCTCCTGGGCAGCTTGCTCGCCGGCATGGGGATGAATCCCACGCGGCTCGGCATCGTCCACGCGCTGGCGATGCCGCTGGGCAGTTGGCAGCTCAAAATTGCGCACGGGACGGGGAACGCAGTGCTCCTGCCACACGTGATGGCGTTCAACCAGGAGGGCACCCCTACGCTTTACGCCGATGTGGCGCGGGCGCTCGGGGTGGAGGAGGCGGACCCGGTCGCTGCCAGCCGGGCGGCCATCGCGCGTGTGCGCGCCATCAACCGCGAAATCGGCATCCCGCAAGGGTTGGGCGCGCTGGGGTTGACAGAGGCGTTGATCCCGCAGGTATGCGCGGAGGCGATGAAAAGCGGCAATATCGCCGTGAATCCGCGGCCCTGCACGCAGGCGGACCTGGAGGCGATTTGTCGGAAGGCGCTATGATACGATAATATGGGGAGTGCACAGGTGGGGCATTGATACATTTTAACGTTCAAACGTTTCACCGTGTCAATGAGGGATAGCTTATGCCGACTGCCGATGTCCAGCGAATTCACGATCTGCTTAACCGCATGCCTGTGGAGGGTTTGGCCGCCGCGAAGCAACTTTTCTGGACGGCCTTGAACTACGACCGCGCCAACGTGGCTCTTTCTACCCGCGATTGGCCGGAAACGACGCGCGCGTTGCTGGCGGCAGAGCCATTACTCCTGGCGCGCTATAGCTCCGCGTTGGGCCGCTTTGACATTCTCTATACCCGCCTGGCGACGCACCAGAGCGGGCGCAGCTTTCCGCTATCGCTCGCCGCCGAACGCGCCGTCATCACCCAGTTGCTGCCCGACCATCCTTACGCGCTGTTCGTCTTCAGCGATGCCGTCGAAAAGCACTGGCATTTGGTCAATGTGAAATACCGCCGCGAACAGGCCGGCGAGGACGTCCGCGCCGCGCGGCGTGTCCTGCGCCGTATCGCGATCGGCCCGCATGAACGCCTGCGCACGGCCGCCGAGCGTGTCGCTATGCTGGACCTGGCGACGCTCGGCCCGGACCTTACTGCTCTCGCGCCGTTGGCGATCCAGTAACGGCATGACGAGGCCTTCGATGTCGAAGCCGTCACCAAAGCCTTTTTCACCACCTACCGTGAGCATTTTGAGCGGGTCGAAGCTCAGATTACAGGCCTGGACGAGGCCGACGCGGTGCGTCTCTTCACCCAACGCCTGTTCAACCGGCTGTTGTTTATCGTCTTCCTCGAACGGAAGGGGTGGCTCGTGCCGCCAGACCTGACAGGTCTCGGAAGACCTGTCGGGTCTGGAGAGTACCTGGCCGCGCTGTGGGACGCGCACCGTCATTCCGAACGAAGTGAGGAATCTAATTTCTACCGCGACCGTCTCAAGCTGCTGTTTTTCGCCGGGCTGAACAATCCCGGCAGCGTGGACATCACCGGCATCAAAGCGGATGGTCCCCTGGCGGCAATGATCGGGCGCGTCCCCTATCTCAACGGCGGTCTCTTCGAGAAAGAAGCTCTGGACGAGCGCGAAGACATCGTTGTGCCCGATGCCGTCTTCACCCCGCTGTTTGCTGACCTGTTTTACCACTACAATTTCACCGTCACCGAAAGTACGCCCCTCGATGTGGAAGTGGCCGTAGACCCCGAAATGCTCGGCAAAATCTTCGAGGAGCTGGTGACGGGGCGTCACGAATCCGGCAGCTACTACACGCCCAAGCTGGTGGTGGCCTTTATGTGCCGCGAGGCACTCAAGGGCTATCTGGGCGATGTCTGCCCCCGCGAATCTCCGACGGCCATCGCCGCCTTTGTGGAGGAGCGCGACCCGGCGGCCCTGCACAATCCCGAAGCTGTGTTGGAGGCGTTGAAGCGCGTCAAAGTCTGCGACCCGGCATGCGGCAGCGGCGCCTATCTGCTGGGGATGCTGCACGAGTTGCTTGACCTGCGCGTGTGCCTGTTTGCCGCGCGGGGCCTGGATGCGCAAACGCTCTATAAGCGCAAGTTGGAAATCATCCAGAACAACCTCTACGGTGTGGACCTCGACCCCTTCGCCGTCAACATCGCCCGGCTGCGCCTGTGGCTTTCGCTGATCGTGGATTACGACGGCGACGACCCGCCGCCCCTGCCCAACCTGGAATTCAAGATCGAGGTTGGGGACAGCCTCACCGCACCCGCCCCGGCTCCCTTGCAGCCCGATCTGTTCCGTCAGCAGGACGTGGCGGACTTCTTCGCCCTCAAGGGGCAGTTTATGACCGCCCACGGCCCGGAAAAACGCGACCTCAAAGCCAAAATTGACGCGCTCAGAACCGCGATTGCCGCGTGGGCCGGCGAGGAGAGCGGCGCAGACGCCTTCGACTGGGCCGTGGACTTCGCCGAGGTCTTCACGCCACAGGCCGCCCCCGCGACTTTGTGCGGCGGGATGGCCGGCGTGTTCAACGCGGTCGAGTACAAAGTATTACCGATTTTGGGGAATTGCCTGTTTTTGAGACCGCGGCCACGTTTCCAATGATCTTTATCGCACAAAAGCAAATGCCGGATAAGTCCAGAGTGCTGTTTATACAGGTTAAATCGTTGGAGCCGCCTTACCCGGATGTGTTGACGCTCATTCAACAAGAGGGACAATACTTGCCCCCGGATGCGCTTAACGGCGCAGACTGGAGTTTAACCAGTGCTCAGACCGCGAGTCTATTGAGAAAAATGCGAGTTAGAGGGGTGCCATTAAGCGAGTACATTAAAGGACAGATTTATTATGGTATAAAGACCGGTTTCAATGAAGCCTTTGTCATTGATGGAGCGCGACGCGCCGAACTAATTGCTCAAGACGTCAATAGTGCAGAAATTATCAAGCCATTAGCGGTAGGCGACGATATACGCCGCTGGAGGATTGAATACAAGGACAAATGGTTGATTGTTACCCGTATTGGCGTGGATATGGCACGTTACCCGGCGATTTTCGCCCATTGGCAGCAATGGCAACCACAGTTGGAGAAACGTTGGGATAAGGGTAACTATTGGTGGGAGCTAAGGGCTTGTGACTATTATGAAATGTTTGACAAGCCCAAGATCATCTACCCTATCATAGCTAAAGAACCACGCTTTACTTTGGATATCACTGGTACCTTCACTAATGATAAGACATTCCTGCTTCCTGTTTCGGATCTTTATTTGCTAGGTGTTCTTAATTCAACTTTGGTCTGGCATTATTTAGGGGCTATTTGTTCAGTCTTAGGTGATCCCAATAAAGGGGGAAGGCTTGAACTTCGTGCGATTTATGTTAGTCAAATTCCCATCCCCGACCCCACCGCCGAGGAGCGGGCGGCCATCGAGGGGCTGGTACGCCGGCTGCTGGACGCGCGCGGGCAGGGGCCGCAGGTCGCGGCGTGGGAGGCGGAGCTGAACCGGTGGGTGTATCGAGTGTACAGGTTGACGGAGGCGGAAATCCACATCGTGGAGGGCGGGTAACGCAGGGGCGCAAAGACATAAGGAGAAAAAAACTTTTACTACAGGCTATTCAGCGGGGCATCGAGCAATTTGAGACAGAGTGGAACCATCCGGTGAGCACAACGTTCACTATTCAGGCGCAAGTTCCTGGTGGGGAGCCTTGTTTAAGTGTTGTGGATTATGTCAACTGGGCCGTCTATCGCGCCTTTACAACAGGGGAGATGCGTTATTATAGGGTTATCGAAGACAAGATCAGTTTGTTGGTAGACTTGTATGATACGACAAAATACCCCTACAATTGGTACAGTCGTCGCAATCCTTTTGATATAAACAAAATCACCCCTTTGTAGCTAGTCCCGGTTACCGGGTACACGGCCTGGAGCCGACTTTCGCATACAAAGGAGTGATGTTGCTGATTTCATTTTATACGGAAAGTCATTTCTTGTCAATGCCGATTTGCTCCTGTTCCAACACCTGGATACTTACGATAACCCAATCGGACAACGCACCCAAAAGTCACACAGCGCATTGATGCTTGAATAACGTTTCCGGGGTTTGGAGTTTGGCGTATACAAAGATATTCGTATCCACAAAAACGCGCTTAACGCTCATGCAATGCCTCGCGTGTGTATGGAATCCAGGCCGGCACTTTGATAGGCGACTGCAAAAAAGCCGCGAATGATGGGGTAACAGCAGGTTCGGTTGTTACCCGGTACTTCTGCGTCAGAAATTCATAAAAATCGAGCAGTTCCTGTTGCGCACGCTGAGGAAGCAACGATAAATTTAATGTTGTAGATGAAGTTGTCATCCTGCACCTCCACCGGTAACTTTATCATGATGATTGAAATTATAGCATATTGTGAAACAATAACCATAGTCAATTGGGTGTATCAGGTGTACGGGTTGACGGGGGTAAACTTTGCGACTTAGCGTCTTGGCGTTAAAATCTTGTATTATGCCTCTATTACAAAGGAGCCATTATGCACGAAAACGAAGTTAGCAAAGTTCTTTGCGTCTCTGCGTCTTTGCGCCTTTGCGTTCAAAAAGAATCATTATGTCCCATGACGGCGCGTCTTTCAGCGGCGCGGTCAGAGACCGGCCACGGCAAGATTGACCCCGAAGTTGAGAGGTCTTGCCTAACCGGGGTTTGTATGCTCCCGTAGCCAGGAGACGAAAGCCTCAAAGGTCATCTGGCGTGTGGCTATATCTACGGCAACCTGCACTACCTGTTGATCTATGGTCATGGTGTAGCCGTTGAGGTCGAGGAACAGACGGCAGGCCTCCATCCCTGTGCGTTTGTTGCCGTCATAGAAAACGTGGTGGGTAATAATACATCAGGCCAGAGCAGCCGCTTTCTCGATGAGGGTAGGATATAGTTCTTGTCCAAAAATAGGAGTCTGGATCGCCTCGAGGGTATAGTGCAGTGGGGCGGAGTTGAGCAAATTGCCATTGGTTTCGACAAACAAACCGCCAAATGTGTTTAACATTCGGCGGTTGATCTCAATAATTTGCGCCAGGCTTAGCGTCTGGCCAACTCGGTCCATACGTCGGCGTGTTCGTGGAGACTGCGCTCGAGACTGGCCTGGAATGATTCATTTTCGGCCACGCGCAGCCGTGGTAGCATGGGTACAACCTTGAGTGGCTTCCCGGCGGGGTATAGCCTCTGTACCCAGGACGTATTCCCCGGTTGGCTGAGCGGCGCAGCGGAAGACCCCGGCGTCCCCCCCATCATGCCAGAGTGCGTATGGTTGAGATAGACAATATAGCATCCCGAACCGGATTCAGGCTTGAACTGATTCATATCTCCACCCTTCGAAAGTGCGACTATCTTGCACTACATCCTGAACGATGCCGTTTTGTTCGTTCACAACCTGGCGCCTGGCTAATATGCCTTCACTGAGGAATTGATGACTGCCGCCAGTTGCGCTTTCCACCAGCGCGCGTGTAAAACTGTACCGGGCTTGCTCCTGCTGGCCGAGAAATACCGGCGGATCATAAGGTTCGGTAAGTCGTAACTCCTTTACAATACTATTATACACGTTTTTCATGCTTTGATACAGGTTTTCATCGGGTAAACTCACATTCAGCCCTAAATACTCCCGCGCTTCACCGTGGTAAATCGTATAATCGTGGCTGCCCGATTCGCTACAGAGAAAGTCAAGAATGCGTTCGATTTTGTTCGCATCGCTCAGATGACGTGCAAGTAAGCGCTTCCCTAACATGCGGATTTGTGTGCGTGTGCGGTAAACTTGCCCCAACACCAATGGATGCACATGCGTTGTTAACATCTCCATAACCCGCGTCAAATCGGCGCCATCTTGAATACCCATCTGCCGGGCCAGCTCAATGAAACCGTTGATCGCTTCGACACTGACCGGCATTCTAACTTGAGGCGGCCCGCCCGGAATAGCAGGGTTCAACGGCGTCGTGATGCTGGGATCGAAAGGGCCCAGCGTCGCCTGGCGTGTCATGACAATGGATTGCGCCCCCAGGGCGATCAAGGTACCCGCGCTGTGCGCCTTTGCCGGGATCAAGACCTCGAAATCATCACAGTATTGTTGAATGAGGTTAGCAATGCTCCAGGCACCGAGCGTGTCGCCGCCGCGTGTGTAAAGAAATAATGAGATCTTAGGAACGGTGCCAAAGGTATCCAGGTGTGCAGCGAAAAGATCGAGGACTTCGGGATGAATCTGCGTTTCCAGATTGCGACGATCCCCGGTGACGTACACGATCAGCCGGCTGTTGCGTGCCGCTTCGATTTCTCGATAGAGAGCGATTCGGTCTTGATACATAGCATTGAACCTCTTTTACTTGCTGGACGGTCTATTGAAATTATAGCATATTGTGACACAATAACCACATTCGATATTTATTGCGTATCTACTTATGAAGGGAACTTATGCCTCACGACATCATTGACAACCGTACCGAAAAGCTGGTAGATGCCATCCGCCGCGTGCTGCCCGGCGCGCAAGCGGCAAAGTTCGCCGTGGGCTACTTCTTCCTCTCTGGCCTGGAAGCCGTCGCCGATCAACTGGCTAACGTCCGGGAACTGCGCCTGCTCATCGGCAACACCTCCAACCGCGAGACCATCGAGCAGATCGCCGAGGGCTACCGCCGCCTGGAACAGGTGCGCGATGCGGTCGAGGCCATCCAGTACCCCAGGCACATCGCTATGGAGGCCGCAGCCGCCGCTACTGCCCAGGCCATCGGTCAGACCGCCGCATACCTGGATCAAACCGATGCGGCCGCGCAGTTGGTGAGCACGCTGGTCACGCTCATCACAGCAGGCCGGCTCAAGGTGCGCGTCTATACCCGCGGACGGTTGCACGCCAAAGCCTACATCTTCGACTATCCGCCAGATAGCCCTTACGGCAACGGCATGGCGATTGTCGGATCGAGCAACTTCACCCTCTCCGGCATCGCCGCCAACACCGAACTCAACGTCAAAGTCTTCGGCGACGCCAACCACGCCGCGCTCACCCGCTGGTTTGAAGACCTGTGGGCCGAAGCGCAGGACTTCGAGGCGCATTTGATGCAGGAATTGCGCCAATCCTGGCCGTTGGCCCAGGCGACGCCTTACGAAATCTACCTGAAGACGCTCTACGAACTGGTGCGCGACCAACTGGAAAGCGGCGACGCCGGCGATTTCCTGTGGCAGGATGACATCACCGCGGTCCTCACCGAGTTTCAGGAACGCGCCGTGCGGCAGGCCGTCCAAATGATTCGCCGTTACGGCGGCTGTTTTGTCGCCGACGTCGTCGGGCTGGGCAAATCCTACATCGGCGCGGCGATTGTCAAACATTTCGAGCGTCGCGACCGCGCGCGCCCCCTCATCATCTGCCCTGCGCCGCTGGTCGAAATGTGGGAACACTACAACGAAGCCTACCAGCTCAACGCGCGCGTGCTTTCGGCGGGGATGCTGCGCGAAGACGCGCAGTACGGCGCCGAGTGGCTGCTGTACGATGAACGTTATCGCCACCGGGATTTCGTCCTGGTGGATGAAAGCCATCACTTCCGCAACACCGATACCCAACGCTACCGGGTCTTGCAGAATTACCTGGCGACCGGAGAACGGCGCGTCGTCTTCCTCACGGCCACCCCGCGCAACGAATCCGTGTGGGATATTTACAACCAGCTCAAGCTGTTTCATCCGACCGACCTGACGCAGCTCCCCATTGATCCGCCGAACCTGCGCGCCTACTTCAAGGCGGTGGAGGACGGCCGGAAACGCCTGCCCGAGCTGCTGGCCCACCTGCTCATCCGCCGAACGCGCGCCCAAATCCTCCGCTGGTACGGCTACGACGCCGAAACGCACCGGCGCGTGGGCCCCGATAACTTCGCGCCCTACACCGGCGGCGCGCGCCGGGCTTACATCAAAGTCGCCGGACGGGAGCAATTCTTCCCCAGACGCCAACTGCAAACGGTCAGCTACAGCATCGAGGCGGCGTACAACGGCTTCTACGACGAGCTGCGTCGTTGCCTGACGCCCGCCATTTCGGGAAAGGATGGGGGTGAAACTTTGACCTTCGCCCGTTACGGACTGTGGTCTTACGTCATCCCGGCCAAACAAGCGCAGCCGCCCTACGCCGATCTCAAACGCGCCGGCGCCAACCTGCGCGGCCTGTTGCGCGTGATGCTCTTCAAACGTCTGGAATCCAGCGTCTATGCCTTCCGCGAGACCGTGCGCCGCATCCTGCGGATCCACGAGCGATTTGTCGCCGCGTTGGATCAGGGCCTCATCGCAGCCGGCGACGACGCCCAGCAGTTGCTCTACGAATCGGATCAGGATGAAGAGCAGGCCCTTTTCGACGCCCTGTCTGCGCTCGGTGGGCGGTACCTGCCCGCCGATTTTGACCTGGACGCCCTGCGCGCCGCCGTCGTCAACGACAGCGTCATCCTGCGCCGCATGCTGACGCTGGTGGAGCCGCTCACGCCGGAACGGGACGCCAAACTTCAGGCCTTGCAAACGCTGCTCACTCAGACGCCGTTCAACAGCGGCAAAGTCCTCATCTTCACCCAATACGCCGACACCGCCCGATACCTTTACGACGTCCTTGCGCCGCGGCTCAAGGACGAGGTCGCGGTCATCTACAGCCGCGAGAAAAGCAAAGCCCCCATCGTCGCCCGTTTTGCGCCCAAGGCCAATCGCGCCCTGAAAAATCTGTCAGGTCCTGAGATCAATACGCTGATTGCCACCGACGTGCTCTCCGAGGGTCTCAACCTGCAAGATTGCAATGCCATCATCAACTACGACCTGCACTGGAACCCCGTGCGCCTCATCCAGCGGTTGGGCCGCATTGACCGCATCGGCTCCGAACACGAGACGATCTACGCCTGCAACTTCCTGCCGGAAAGGGAACTTGAGAAAAACCTGGATTACAGGAACGGCTGGCGCAGCGCATCCAGGAAATCCACGACACGATTGGTGAAGATGCCGCCATTCTCGCTCCTGATGAACGCCTTAACGAAGAGGCGCTTTACGCCATCTATACACGCGGCGACATCCGGCGCTACGAAGAGGATGAAGTGGACGAGTTCGTGGATATGAACGAAGCGCTGGAGATCATCCGCCAGTTACAGGAAGACCACCCTGATCTTTACCGGCGCATTGCCGAACTGCGGGACGGCATCCGCTGTGGCTACGCCAACGGGCGCAGCGGGAGCGTCGTTTTGTGTCGCGCCGGGCGCTACCGACAACTTTATTGGGTGGATGAACACGGAAACGTGCTCACACGGGATGCGCCGTATATCCTGAACCTGATGAAATGTACGCCGGACACGCCGGCCGCGCCGTTGCCCGCCGACCATAACGCCGTCGTCATGCAGGTCAAACATGCCTTCGAGCGGGAACAGGCATCCCGGCAGGCGGAACAACAGCACACCCTGGCCTTGACCAAAGCGCAGCGCTATGTTCTGGATGAACTGCGCGCTCTGTATGCTGAAAGCGATGACGCCCTGCGTCGGCAAATCGCGGTGCTGGATGCGGCCTTCCAGCAGCCCCTCACCCGCCCGGCCATCCGCACGGCTCTGAATCGCATCCGCCGTGAAAGCCTGACCGGTCGGGCGCCCCTGGAGGCGTTGACGCAACTGTATCACCTCTACGGAATGGAGCCGTTCTTGCCTCAAACGGCCGATCACGGCGCAACAAATGAGACGTTAGCCTGTATTGTTTGCAGTGAGGGATTTGTCAAACAAGTATGAACGATAGGCTCTCCGTCGGTATTCTCGGCTTTGCCCACGGCCACGTGAATGCTTACTGCAACCGCTGGCGCGCATGCCCGGAGATGGGCGTGCGCCTCGTCGCTGGGTGGGATCACGACGCGGCGCGTTTGAAGCAGAACTGCGACGCTTACGGCCTCCGCCCCTACACCGACGCCGCCGCGCTGCTGGCCGCCCCCGATGTGCAGGCAGTGGTCGTCGCTGCGGAAACGTCACTGCACGCGGACCTGGTCGAGCGCGCGGCGGCCGCCGGCAAGGCCATCGTGTTGCAAAAGCCGCTGGCGCTCACCCTGTCGGAAGCGGACCGCATCGTCGAAGCTGTGGCGCGCCACGACGTCCCGTTCACCATGGCCTGGCAGATGCGCGTGGACCCGCAGAACGTCCAGATCAAGGCGTTGCTGCAATCCGGCGTCCTGGGACGGGTGTTCATGGTGCGCCGTCGTCACGGGCTGGGCGTCCACCTGTGGCCCAACTTCACCGAGCTGTGGCACGTCAAACCGGAACTGAACCGCGACATCTGGGCCGACGACGCCGCGCACGCGATTGATTTCATCCTGTGGTTGCTCGGCGCGCCGGAGTCGGTGACGGCGGAGATCGTCTCGCTGCACGATCCGCGCGTGCCGATGGACAACGGCATCGCCATCTTTCGCTATCCCGGCGGGCCGCTGGCGGAGGTGAGTTGCTCGTTCGTCTGCCCGGCCATGGAGAACACGGTCGAGGTCATCGCGGAGAAGGGCAGCCTCGTGCAGAACTACGGCGACGTGCCCAGTTGCAATGTCCCGCGCCCGGCGGGGGCTTGCGGCCTGAAGTGGTACACGGTGGAGAGCGGTGAATGGACGTGCAGCGACATCCCCAGCCCCCCAAATCACGGGGAGCGCATCGCGGGCCTGGCCGGGCCGCTGGCGGAGTTCTTGCGCGGGGAGCGTCCGCCCATCGCTACGGCGGAGGAGGGGCGCACAGCGCTGCGGATGACGCTGGCGTGCTACGTCTCCGTCCGCGAGGGGCGACGGGTGCGGCTGGATGATCCGGCGATTGCGGCAGTGTAGGTTTGCCGAAATTTATAACGTTTGACGTTTAACGTAAAACGCTATATAATTATGATACGCTCATTTAAGTGCAAAGAAACCGAATTAATCTTCTTGCGTCAACGCTCACGCAAACTTCCGCCTGAAATTCAACAGGTCGCTTTGCGAAAACTGCGGATGTTGAATCGCGCTCTGACGCTCAATGATTTGCGTGTCCCTCCTGCCAATCATCTGGAAAAGCTCAGTGGAGATCGCGAGTATCAATACAGCATTCGCATAAACGACCGGTGGCGCATCTGCTTTGAATGGCTGGAAGGGGATGCCTACAACGTGGAAATTGTGGACTATCACGCATAAGGAGGCTTAGCAATGACCGAGGAAAAGCTTGCTCCGATCCATCCAGGCGAAATCCTCCTGGAAGAGTTTTTGAAGCCAATGGGCCTTAGCCAGAACAAAGTTGCTCTGGCGATTGGCGTTCCGGCGCGCCGCATCAACGAGATTGTGCTTGGTAAGCGGCGGATCACTGCCGACACCGCCCTAAGACTTGGGCGATATTTCAATATGTCTCCCCAGTTTTGGCTCGGCTTACAAATGGACTATGACTTGGATGTGGCGGAAGACGAATTGATAGATCAATTACAGGTTGAAGTCAGACCTTTGCAGATGCCGCTGTAAGGTTAAGGTGGAGCCATCAGGTAAAAACACATTGCACATTGACTATTCGCCGGATATCAGCGAAGTGCTCCAGGAAATTGACGCTATTCTATACTGTGAACAAGCGTGAGCTTTGAGTTAAAATCACATCAGGAGAATACGATGCCACGACGACGCAAACCCAACATTTTATTGATCGGTATTGATTCACTGCGCGCGGATCACATGAGCTGTTATGGCTATCACCGGCTCACCACGCCGCACATTGACCGTTTCGCGCAGGGTGGGACGCTGTTCGAGCGCACGTACAGCGCTTTCATCCCCACGACCAGCGGCTACGGTTCAATGCTTACGGGGATGGACGTGTTCAATACGCAGATGGTGGCCTTGCGCCACAAAGGGCCGCTGCGCCCGGAGGTCAAGACGCTGGCGGAAATCGTCAAGGAGCAGGGCTACAACACTACCTGCGTTGGGTTCCGCGGCAATCCGGCAGCGCGCGGCTTCGATACCTATCTCGATTATGCGGGGTGGGGCAGTTGGAACGAGGGCCGCAGCCCCAAAGCCGAAAACCTCAACGCGGTTACCATTCCCGAACTGGAGCGGCTGGCGAAACAAAAGGAGCCATTCTTTCTCTTTCTGCGCCACATGGATCCGCACGCGCCTTACTTGCCGCCCGCGCCCTTCGAGCGCATGTTCTATCACGGCAACGAGTGCGATCCCCGCAATCATTCGATGGATCCGGTGATGGCTTTCAAGCCGTTCCGCGACTTCTTCGCTACGTGGATGCCGCCGGGTATCCGTGATAAGGATTACGTCATCGCCCAGTACGACGGCGCAGTCGCCTACATGGACGCCGCCATTCAGACGATTCTGACGGCAGTCGAGACGCTGGGCTTGCTGGAAAATACGATTGTCGTCATCAACTCCGATCACGGCGAGACGCTCTACGACCACGAGTGTTACTTCGATCATCACGGTCTGTACGACCAGACACTTCACGTGCCGCTGATTCTCCATTATCCGGGCAAAGTGCCCGCCGGGAAGCGCATCGCGGGTTATAACCGTCATCAGGATTTGGTGCCCACTTTACTGGAGCTGGCCGGCATCGAAACGGACATCGCCTTCGACGGGAAAAGTTTGATGCGGCTGGTGGACGGCACGGTGGCTTCTTATGACAGCGAGTTCTACATTACCGAATGTACGTGGATGCGCAAGCACGGCTGGCGCACGCCGGAATGGAAGCTCATCGTAGCGCTGGAGCCGGATTTCCACTTCAAGCCGGAGGTGGAGCTGTATAATCTGATCGAGGACCCCGGTGAGAACCACAACCTCGCCGAAGCCGAGCCGGAGGTTGTCGCCCTGCTCCGCGCGCGCATGGAGGCCTGGATCGCCAAACGCGAGGCCGAGACCGGCCTGCCCAATCCCATCTATCACCAGGGCGATTGGCACGGGCACGAGGGCGTCGGCGCGTTCACGAGTTCGGAGCAGGCCTACAACACGCTGCACATCGGCGACGTAAACCAGGCCGCGAAATTGCAGGCCAAGTCACGGTGAGTGGTGATTGGGAAACCGATTACTGATTACTGAATTACCGGTTGCCGATTCTCAAAGACACCAAAGCAGGAGGGGCAATGACATACAGTGCTTTACCAGTGGCTATTCTAAATCAAGTGGCAAGCTCAATGGTTGCCACGCAGCGTTATGCAACCCAAGAAGAAGCCCTGTGGCATCTGGCTTTGTCAGCAGTTCGCGGAAAAACTGCTTATTACCGAAGGCGAATTCGGGAGCTAGAGCGGAAGTATGGCATGGATTTCGATACTTTCACAAAATATTTGCAAAACCAGGCTACACCGGCACAAGAAGATGATTGGTTAGCCTGGCGCTCGGCGCGCAAGATGTTATCCGATTGGCAAAAAGCCTATCAGGATTTGCGCAATGCACGCCTTGGTTAATAATCTGTTAAAAACTTTGCGCGGACATACCTTGGTTGAAAATGTCCGCCTTATAAACTATGATGAAACTCCCTTCGGTAGGCTGGAGGTAAAAATCCGGTGTTGTTTAAGTGGTCATTACCAGCTTCAAATATGGCTGCACTATGAACCAAATGCCCTGGATTATGCCTATCAGTTATTTACTGATCAGCCGCTGTTGCGCTGGGACAATGCTCCTCATTATCCAAACCTTGCCACCGCACCCCATCATTTCCACGATGAAAATAACAAGGTCAGTGAATCCCAACTCGTTGGGAATGTTTTGCAAGACTTGAATGTGGTGTTGTTGGAGATAAGGAAATGGTTGGATATCAAAGACATTCTGAAGGGATAAAGTATTGCTGAAGGGCATCAACAACTCAGGAGGATTTCACTTATGACACTCAACGTCGCTATCGTCGGTATGGGCAACATTGGGAACACACACGCGCGGGTGTATCAGCAACGCAAGGATGTCAAAATCGTCGCGGTGTGTGACATCATCAAGGAGCGCGCGGATAAAGCGGCGGCAGCCTACGGTTGTCCGGCCTTTTACTCGGTGCAGGCCATGCTCAAGAGTGGCATCCAGATTGACGCGGCCAGCATGTGCACCGCCGGCGTCGAAAACGGGGGCGATCACTATCAGCCCACGATGGAACTGTTGGAGGCCGGCATCCACACTTTAGGCGAGAAACCCATCTCCAACGAGATTGCCAAAGCCGAGGAAATGGTCGCGCTGGCAAAGAAGAAAAACCTGCGTTACGGCATTAACCTCAACCACCGTTTCACGCCGGCTGCCTTGCGGGCGAAGGAATGGGTCAAGGCCGGACGTTTGGGCGAGATCAACATCATCAACATGACGATGTGGATCAACAACCCCAACGAAACGTCGCCGTGGTTCCACATCCGCGCGCTGCATCCGCACTCGCTGGACGTGATGCGCTACTTCGGCGGGGATGTGGAAAAGGTACAGGCGTTCTTCAAGCGCGGGCCACGCGCCGACGGTCCGGGTGGACGGCGCATCTGCTGGTCAAACGTCCAGGTAAACCTGCTCTTCAAGAACGGCATCATCGGCCATCTCACCGGCAGCTACGATGCAGGCGGCAGCTACGGGCTGGAGCGGCTCGAAGTCGTCGGCTCGGAGGCGCGCTTCGTGCTGCTTGACGCCTGCGAACACCTCACCTTCTATCCGCGCTTCAGCCGCGAGACCGAGACCTACGATTATGTGGGTGGGATGATGAACTTCAGCGAGACCTTTGCCAGCCGTATCGGCGTGTGGGTGGAACAGAACCTGGCCCGGGTCCGCCCGGAGGAAATTGACGCTTCCGGCGCCGACGCCCTCCACGTCCAGCGCATCATCGAAGCGATCATCCAATCCTGGGAAACCGGGCAGGTTGTGAGAATCATGAATCAAGAATCATGAATCCAGAGTTGAGAATCGAGATTCAGGATTTGTGATTCATGATTCTTCAAGCGTTGCGAGGCGAATATGACCACCACCACTGCCACCACCATCACCATCATTGGCCGGGGGCACTCCGGCACACGAGCCATGTCCCACACCCTTTCCGCAAGCGGTGTTTTTATGGGGAAGCCGCTCAATGTTTCCGGCGACCTGTTGCCGCCGCAAGCCATGTATGACGCCTGCCGCGTCTTTGCACACTACGTAGATTGGCAGGGCGACCTCTCGTGGAGTTGGGAGCGGGCGCTGACGGCAAGGATCCCCGACGAATTCAAATTCCTCATTCACACCTATCTGACTACGGTGCGCTTGTACAAGGGGGAATACAAGGGTTGGAAAATCCCCGAAACCACGCTGGTTTTCCCGTGGATCGTGCGCATGTTCCCGGAAATCAGGTACATTTTCTGGATCCGCGATCCACGTGACTGCATCCTCGGTCGGCACCTCACCGATGATCTGCGCGACTTCGGCATCGAGTATCCGCCGACCGATGACGAACGGTTGCGGCGCGCGATCTCGTGGAAATACCAGTACGATCTGGTGCAGGCCACGCCCAAACCGAAATACTGGATCGAAGTGCGGTTTGAGGATTTCGTGCTGCGTCAGGAAGAGACGCTGGCGCGACTGGAAGACTTCCTGGGCATCCCGCTGGCGAAGATTCCGGTCAACCCGGAAACCATCGGCCGCTGGAAAACCGATGCGGGCGTCCACGACTTTGACTTCTTCGCACCGGCCCTGCAACAGTACAGATACACGGCCCTGGAATAGCCGAGCACCTTTAGCGATTGCTAACTCGCCAACTCGCCGATTCTTCCATTCGCTGATTCTCTGATTCTTTCATTCTTTGATTCTTTCATTCTTTGATTCGCTGATTCTTTCATTCTTTGATTCGCTGATTCTTTTTCAGGAGACAAAAATATGATCGGTGATACCTGGCCTTCGGAAATCCGTGAGTTCACGGACGCGAAAACCGGGCGGACGATCCGGCAACTGACGACCACCGGCAACAACGTCCACCTGTACTTTACGGAGAATTCGTTCGACAGCGTCAAGAACGAGATTATTTTCACCTCGGACCGTGCTGCGGGTGAGGATAAGCGTCCGGAGGATTCGCCGCATTACAACATCTTCCGCATGGATCTGCACAGCGGGCTGATCACACAGTTGACCGACGAGCCGCGCCGTGTCAACAGCGTGACCAAGACGCCGGATAGCCGGCTCATCGTCTATGTGACGGGCAATCAGATCAAAGCATTGGACGCGCGCACCGGCGAGAGCACTGTAGTCTACGAAGAGACCGGCAACTTTAGTGTGGGCGCGCCTTCGATTGCCGCCAACCGGCGCTACGTTGCCTTTACCCGCAATGAAAAGGTGCAAGCGCCGCGCGGCCCGAACTATACCGGCTTCAAAGAGAGCTTCTATCGCATCAAGGATGGGCGCATCACATTGGCCTATCTCAACGGCAGTGGCGCGTTCGACGTGTTCAAGGACACACACTGGCTCGGCCATTTTCAATTTTGCCCTGATGACAGCACGCTGGCGACCTTCTGCCACGAGGGGCCGTGGAATCTGGTGACACAGCGCATTTGGATTCTCGACTTTGTCTCGCGGGAGGCCAGACCGTGTTACCGTCAGGAGGAGTACGACTCCATCGGCCACGAGTTTTGGACGCAGGACGGCTATATCTTCTTCGACGACCGCGGGCCAGGCCACGACGGTACAATCACGTCCAGCCGCACGCAAGCCGTGGCGACCGAGGTGGCGGTCAACCAGAATGTGATGATCCCCTTCGTGGGATTGGCCGACCGTTACGGCAACCTGGTTCGCCGCGTGGAGATGCCTTTCTACTGCAACCACTATCACGCCAACCCGGACAACACCGTCCTTGTAGGGGATGATGTGGACGACCTGGTGTTGATTGACATTTCCGGGGATGAGGCGAAGCTCTCGGTGCTGTGTCAGCATCATACCTCCTGGCACACCCAGAGCAGCCACTGTCATCCTACATGGAGTTGGGATGGCTCGCGTATCCTCTACGCTTCAGATTACGGCGGCAAGGTGAATATTTATCTGGTAGAGCCGTAGCGAGGGGTGCATGAAAGAATCGGCGAATGAAAGAATCAGTGAATCGGCGAGTGAAAGAATCAGCGAATGAAAGAATGACTCTCCTGAAAAAAGTCCAATTCACCGCGGAGACGCAAAGAACGCCGAGAGAAATTCAAGTTTATATCAATAAAATTAGTAACGAAACGCGAAGGACTTAATTTTATTGAATCGGACATAAAAATCTTTGCGCCCTCTGCGACTTTGCGGTGAGATCTTTAGTTTTTTCAGTAGACTCAAGAATCAGCGAAGCGCCCAATCTTCAACTCATTACTCTTTACTCTTTACTGATTACTCAAATAGGAGATGCCGATGAAATACTTTGCTTCAGTGGAGAATCATAGCGGATTGAACCGGTTGCCCTGCAATCCGTGCAAACTGTTGGACTTTGCATTGTTGAACCTTGCGCCGGGCGATGGGTACAGCGGTGAGACGGGCGACCGCGAAGTGTTGGCCGTGATTCTGGGCGGCAAAGCCACTTTTGAGGTCAACGACCGGCGCTTTGAGAAAGTCGGCGGGCGGCCCAATGTCTTCGGCGGCAAACCACACGCGGTCTATATGCCGGCTGGCGCACGCTATACCATCATTGCCGAGACGGCAGTGAGCCTTGCTCTCCCCAGCGCGCCGAGCGACCTGGACGTTGCGCCCTACGTCATCGGCCCGGAGCGCGTCGCCAACGGCGTGTGGGGCGCGGCGAATTTCAAGCGTTACTTTCATCAGATCCTCACGCTGGCCGCGCAGCCCGACCTGCCCGCGCGGCGGCTCATCGTCGGCGAGACGTTCACGCCGAGCGGCAACTGGAGCACCTTCCCGCCGCACAAGCATGAAGTGGACGATCTGCCCCGCGAGGCTGCCCACGAGGAGGATTACTTCTTCAAGATTAATCCACCCGACGGCTTTGGTATTTGCCGTTATTACAATCGCGAAGGCGTTGAGGAGAACTTCACCGTGCGCGACAACACCATCCTCATGGCCCCGCACGGCTATCACACCGTTGTCAGTGCGCCGGGCTACATGACCTATTATCTGTGGTTTCTCGCCGGCGAGCAGCGCGTCCAGGCGACGGCGGACGATCCGGCGTTGGCGTGGGTCAGTCGCACTGTGCCGATGTTGAAAGAGTTAGGCGCGTAGCTAAAGAAATTTATGAGAAGAATCGCTGCTTGATTTCTTCAATCAAAGCTGGAAGATTCGGAGCGGTGAAACTGAGGTGTGGGGCCGGAACACGATGAGGCTTGATGTCTGGCGGGACATGCTGATGATGTGGAAAACTCGTCGCTAGAGACTCATTTTCGGGGTGCGGCTGCGGGTCATACCAATAGAGTTTCTCTCCTGTCCGTGTTACCGTATAGCTATAGCGACGAATCGTCCCTTTCGCGAAATCTATCATTTCAACTACGCGCAAAACGATGCCGTACTCGAAGTACACTTCGCCTTTTAACACACCCTCATAAGGCCCAACTGTGTATAGCCGCAGGGTATTTTTCTGGATGATTGGATAGCGCGCGGGTAAGGCATAGATGAATTGAGCGTAGCTTTCAATCGAGTCGAGCATGGCTTGTTATAATGCCATTTGCGGGGATAGACGCAGTTTGCCACCTTCGGAAGTTTTGAGCAAGCGTTGCATCGTCTTCTGGCTGGCTTGTCGCAAGGCTTGTTCGCGCGCCAATTTGGTTTCATACAAACCGGCCCACAGACAAAAATCTTCAGTCTGCTCCGGTTCGCCGTCATCCAATTTGCCTTGTGAAAAGAGCGTGTAGAAATCTTCGGAGGCAAGATTATAGGCGCGTTCATAGCTATATAGCTCCTGTGTCAGGGCCAGGAGACTATCGAGTAATTCAGGTATAGAAAGCTGCTGTATCGCCATATTTGTCTTCCTAATATGCTCCATAGCATTATGGGATAATTACATTATAATCCTGACTTGAGCCGTTGCAATGCTGTAGCCATTGGGACAAGAGACACACCGATGTTGAATGATTGGGTCAATCCGCCGCGTGAATTCAGCATGGCGCCGTTCTGGTTTTGGAACGACGCGCTGGATGAAGCCGAGATTCTGCGGCAGATCGCGGACTTTGAAGCGCACGGTGTCTACGGCTTCGTCATCCATCCGCGTGTCGGCCTGCCCCGCGACATCGGTTGGCTGTCCGAGCGGATGCTGTACTTCATGCGCGTGGCCGTCGAAGAAGCCCGACGCCGTGAAATGTTCGTCATCCTTTACGACGAAGGGATGTACCCCTCCGGCTCCTCCTCCGGCCAGGTCGTCGCCGCCAACCCCGCCTACCAATGCCGCTGCCTGGCTAAAATTGACCTGGATGCCAATCCCCAAAATCTGCTCAATCCGCTTAATCTGCTGACAAATTTAGTTGCCACATTTCAACGTCCCAACGGCCAGCGCATCGCCATTGTAGATCGCCCCCTGGATGCCGTCATCCGCGGCCTGCACTACATCGGCGAGGGGCCGGAAGAAGACACGCCGCCGGCCGCCGACCTCCTCAATCCCGACGCGACGGCGACGTTCATTCACCTGGTCTATGACCGTTACGCCGCGGCGCTGGGCGACCACTTCGGCAAGACGATCCGCGCTATTTTCACCGATGAACCGTCGCTGCTCGGACGCCCTCGCGAGCGCGACGTCTGGCCCGGCACGACGGGCATCCTGGAACATGTCAACGCTTACCTCGGCTATGACTTCACCTCGCATCTGCCGGCCCTGTGGTACGACGACGAACCCGATGCGGCGCGTTACCGTGATGATTACAAGCGGGCGTTGATGCACCGCCTGGAGGAGACTTACTATCGTCCCCTTTACGCTTGGTGTGAGGCGCATGGCATCGCGCTCACCGGACATCCGGCGCGCGGGGATGACATCGGCTGCCTGCGCTACTTTCACATTCCCGGACAGGACCTGGTGTGGCGCTGGGTGCTTCCCGGCCCCACGGCGCTCGAAGGGCCGGAATCCACGCAGGGCAAATGTTCCTCGTCTGCGGCGCGCCATCTGGGTCGCCGCCGCAACAGCAATGAGTGTTTCGGCGCGTATGGGCATGGCTTCACCTGGGAGGAGATGAAATGGCTGGTGGACTGGTGTTTTGTGCGCGGCGTGAACCTGCTCTATCCGCACGCTTTCTTCTACTCGATCCGCGGCCCGCGCAAGGACGAACGCCCACCCGATGTGGGACCGCACAGCCCGTGGTGGGACACCTACAAGCCGTTCGCCGACTATGTGTGTCGCATGAGCTGGCTCAACGCCGATAGCGAACACGTCTGCCACATCGCTATCCTCAGCGGGGCCACCGATTTGCCCTGGGAAGTGGCGAAAGTTTGTTTTCAACATCAGCGCGATTTCAATTACCTGGAATTGCGGCATGTGTGGGAGGATGTGGAGGTGACATCGGAGGGCATCTTTATCGGCGGGATGATTTACAAGGCGGCGATTCTTGATGGCCCGCTGTCTATTCCCGAAGAAGCGCAACCGGCCCTTGAACGCCTTGCCGCAGCCGGCCGGTTGATCTTCTGGAACGGGAATCGCGTGGGTTTGCAACCGGCGCTGTTTCCTTCCCTCGACCCCGTTCAATCCATTGAGACGCTGCTGGCAACCCTGGATCGCCTCATCCCGCCTGATCTTACCGCCGCGCCACCCACGCCGGATTTGCGCTACCGCCATGTCATCAAGGAAGGAGTCCATTACTACATTCTGGTCAACGAAGGCTTGACGCCGCTCCAGACGACGCTGACCGTCTCCGTCAAAGGGCGCGCCACGTGGATTGATCCATTAGCGATGACAGAAATTGCCGCTGTTGAGCCACTCGATTTGACCTTAGACCCGTACACTTTGCGCATTTTGCGAATAGCGAATGAGAGAATCAGCGAAGAAAGAATCAGCGAAGAAAGAATCAGCGAAGAAAGAATCAGCGAAGAAAGAATCGGCGAGTCCGCCAACTCTTTAACGTTCAATCCCCAATCCCCAATTCCCAATCCCTAATCCCCAATCCCTAACCCTATGCCCCAACCTGCCTTGCTCGAAGTTAAAAACCTGCACGTGCATTTCCCGCTCTCCAGAGGGACGGTGCGCGCTGTGGATGGGGCGAGCCTCACCCTGTATCGCGGCGAGACGGTAGGACTGGTGGGGGAAAGCGGCTGCGGCAAATCCGTACTGGCGCGCGCAATCCTGCGCATTGTGCCGCGACCTGGGCGGATCGTGGAAGGGCAGATCCTCTACCATCGCCCGGTCGGCGGGCTATCCGAGACGGTTGATCTGACTACGCTGGATCCCGACGCGCCCATGTTGCGTTTCATTCGCGGTCTGGAAATAGCGCTGATTTTCCAGGAACCCCTTTCTTCCCTCAACCCGGTCTACACGATTGGGCAGCACATCGTCGAAGCGATTTGCCTGCATCAGCCGGTGTCCAAACAGCAGGCGCGGGAGCAGGCGATTGCCATGCTGAAGCAAGTGGGGATGCCCGAACCGGCACGCACTGTGGACCGCTACCCGCATCAACTGAGCGGCGGCATGTGTCAGCGGGCGATGATCGCCATCGCGCTCTCCTGCTACCCGAGCCTCCTCATCGCCGATGAGCCAACCACGGCGCTCGACGTGACCACCGAAGCACAAATCCTTGAGCTGATGCTCAATCTGCAACACGAACTCGGTATGGCGATTCTCTTCATTACCCATAACCTGGGTCTCATTGCTGAGATGGCGGAACGGGTTGTGGTGATGTATCTGGGACGCATCGTTGAGGCGGCCGACGTGCAGGCATTGTTCTACCATCCCCTGCACCCCTATACGCAGGCCCTGCTGCGCGCTATTCCGCGCCTGGGGCCACGGGACCGCAACGCACGGCTCTACGCCATTCGGGGAAATGTTCCGGAACCTTATGCTACACTGCCCGGCTGTCCGTTCCATCCTCGCTGTGACGCCATGCGTCCTGGCATCTGTGATCGGCAAGAACCGCCGTGGGTGCAGGTGACGACGGATCACGGGGTACGGTGTGTATTGTACAGATAGGAGAGATTGGGGGCTTTTCCAGTCTTCGATTTATGGTATAATAGCGTTCGTACACGCGGGCGTGGCTTAACGGTAAAGCCTTGGCCTTCCAAGCCAATGATACGGGTTCGATCCCCGTCGCCCGCTCTTGGGCTCATAGCTCAACGGTTAGAGCGACCGGCTTCGGTGGACAGGATAGCTAAGTCAAGATTTGGATTATGAAGCTCGGCGTGGCAAGCAAAGGAGCACCACAAACTATGCAGTTAGAGGTAGTCTTCATAGCCATATCTTATTCGATAAGCTATCTTCGTCAAGGGGCAGCTTATCAGGAAACTGATAAGTGTTCACCTGTCAAATTCGGGGAAGCCTAAGCCGTAAGGTATGGTAATCCCGAGCCAAGCCCACTTCGGTGGGAAGGTGTAGAGACTGGACGGCAGGCGCCTTCGGTTTTTCGACCAGGGCGAAGGGACAGTCCGGCCCACAAACTCGAAAGAGGCGGCGAAAGTCGTGGGGGGAAGCATAACCGGTTGGTTCCAGGTTCGAATCCTGGTGGGCCCATTCGAAATAGTCAATGGACGGCCTGGCAAGATGCAGGCCGTTTGTTATGTGTCGCCATTTGTGAAAAGAGGTTGGTATGGATAGTGAGTCCATGTTAGCGCGGTTGGATGCCGTCGAGGCGCGTTTTGAAGAGTTGACGCGCCTGTTGGCCGATCCGGCCATCGCGCAGGATTACGAAAAAGTCGTCGAATACGCCAAAGAACGCGCCGACCTGGAAGAAACGGTCAACATTTATCGTCGCTATAAGCAGGCGGAAGCGGAACGCGCCGCCGCCGAAGAGATGCTGGAAGACACGGACGAGGATATCCGCTTGATGGCGGCAGAAGAATTGACCCGCCTTGAGGCGGAGATGGAAGCGCTGGAAACACAACTGCGCCAGATGCTGGTGCCCAAGGACCCGCGCGATGAACGCAACGTCATTGTCGAAATTCGCGCCGGGGCCGGAGGCGACGAAGCGGGCCTTTTTGCCGCGGATCTCCTGCGCATGTATACCCGTTACGCCGAACGCCAGGCCGGCTGGAAGACCGAGCTGATCAGCGAAAACCGCACCGGCATCGGCGGTTACAAAGAAGTGGTATTCGCGGTACAAGGCAAGGGCGCCTATTCGCGGCTCAAGTATGAAAGCGGCGTGCATCGCGTCCAGCGTGTCCCGGTGACCGAAGCCAGTGGGCGTATCCATACATCCACCGTCACCGTGGCAGTGCTTCCGGAAGTGGATGATGTGGAAGTGGTCATTGACCCCAAAGACCTGGAGATTGACACCTACGGTTCATCCGGTCCCGGTGGACAGCACATGCAGAAAAACGAGACCGCCATCCGCATTACGCACAAGCCTACGGGGATCGTGGTGACGTGTGAGAGCGAACGCTCGCAGACGCAGAACAAAATGCGCGCCATGAGCGTCTTGCGCGCCCGGCTCTACGAAATGGAGCAGGCCAAACAGGACGCTGAAATTGACGCCGCGCGGCGTTCTCAGGTAGGCACAGGCGAGCGCAGTGAGAAAATCCGCACCTATAATTACCCGCAGAACCGCGTCACCGATCACCGCATCGGCATGAACTCCTACAACCTGCCGGCGGTGATGGATGGCGACCTTGACGACTTCATCGAGGCGCTCACCCTGGATGAACAAACCCGGCGTCTGGCGGCGCAGGACGTCTGAGGCAACGCGGGCAGCAGCTTATTCACCACAGAGCACACAGAGAGCACGGAGAATTTTTAGATCTTCTCTGTGTCCCCTGTGTTCTCTGTGGTATTTTAGGAATAGATTGAGCAGATTGATGGATCACACAAAATCTGCTTCATCTGCTCAATCTGCTGACAAGGATAACAAAGAGCTTTACTCGGCCACCTTGGGCAGCTTCGCCAATGCCCGCTGGATTTGCTCCTCTTCGAGTTTGTAATCCGTCAATGCCTGCCGATGATAGGCATCGTAGGCCCCCAGGTCAAAATGCCCGTGTCCGCTGGCATTGAACAGGATCACCTTTGATTCTCCGGCAGCTTTGCAGACTAACGCCTCATCCATAGCCGCTTTGACGGCGTGCGCAGTCTCCGGCGCGACGATGAAGCCCTCGGCCTGCGCGAAACTCTGCGCGGCTTCGAGCACCTCGACCTGGTGATAAGCGCGCGCCTCGGCGTACCCCTGTTGCAGCAAGGCGCAGATGCTCGGCGCCATGCCGTGATAGCGCAACCCGCCGGCATGCACCGGCGCGGGGATGAAGTCGTGGCCGACGGTGTGCATCTTCGCCACCGGGCCGGTCTTGGCCGTGTCGCCCCAGTCGTAGGCGTAAATGCCGCGCGTCATGCTGGGACAGGCCGTAGACTCCACAAAGATGGCCCGCAAGTCAGGCCTGGCGCCGGTCAACTTGTCGCGCATGAAGGGGAAGATCAGGCCGGCGGCGTTGCTGCCTCCACCGGCGCAGCCGATGAGAATGTCGGGATAATCGCCCGCCATTTCCATTTGCTTCAGCGCCTCCAGGCCGATGACCGTCTGGTGTAGCAACACGAAGTTGACCACGCTGCCCAGCGAGTACTTGTACCCTGGATGGGTGACAGCGTATTCGATGGCTTCGCTGATGGCGATCCCCAGACTGCCCGGCGATTCGGGATTCTCCGCCAGGATGGCGCGGCCGGCGTTGGTCTCGCTGCTGGGGCTGGGGACAACGTTGCCGCCCCACGTCTCCATCATGATGCGCCGATAAGGCTTCTGCTGGAAGCTGACCGCCACCATGAACACCTTGCACTTCAGCCCGAAGAGATTTGTCGCAAAGCTCAACGCGCTGCCCCACTGCCCGGCGCCGGTCTCGGTAGCGAAACCTTCCAGGCCTTCCTGCTTGCCGTAATAGCACTGCGCCACGGCGGTGTTGGGTTTGTGACTCCCCGCCGGGCTGACGCCTTCCCATTTGTAGTAAATCTTCGCCGGGGTGTCCAATGCTTTCTCCCAGCGATGGGCGCGGTAAAGGGGCGCCGGACGCCACATCTTTAACACGTCCTGCACTTCATCGGGAATCTCGATCCAGCGCTCGGTGCTGACTTCCTGGGCAATGAGCGCTGCCGGGAAGACCGGCGCCAGATCATCGGGGCCGAGCAGTTCCAGGGTGACCGGGTGACGATAAGGTGGCGGCGGCGTCTTCATGTCCGCGATGATGTTGTACCAATGGGTGGGCATCTCGTTGTCTGGTAGCACGTACTTATACTGTTTCATCTTGACCTCCTCCTTTGCCTGGTGATATGGGTGATTGGTGATTGGTAACTGGTTACTGATTACCGATTACTAAAGAACTGTTTGTAGATGCGATAATGTGCGGTTTCTTCGTATTTCACCTCCTCGATGTGGCCTTCGTCGAAGCTGAAAATTTGCGCGTCCGGGTATGCTAGCAGGATCGGCGAGTGGGTGGCGATGATGAATTGCGTCTGCCCACCCGCGACCAGGAGTTGCAGTAAGTTGAGGAACTTGATCTGGCTTGTGGGCGAGAGCGCCGCTTCCGGTTCATCCAGGAAATACAGTCCTTTGACGTGATAGCGCCCCTGGAAATAAGCCAGCATCCCCTCTCCGTGCGAGAGCGTGTTGAGCAGTTGTCCACCCTGGTAGCTCAGCCGGCCTGGGTCGCTCAACGCGGCGTCATCGAAGAACTCGGCCATTTCCCGGAACGTTTCGGCGCGGAAAAGCGATCCCGGCACATGGCCGTTGGCCCACGTTACGTCAATGAAGTCCACCAGACGATCCGCGTAAGGGTTATCATAGCCCGAACGGCGTTTCGGCGTGTCCCAGATATGGATACCACACTTGCGGGTCAACGCTTCCAACAGCGTGGACTTCCCGGAGCCGTTTTCACCCACGAAGAAGGCCACCGGCTTTTTGAACGTCAACAACGTTGTCCGACGCAGGGTAGGGATGTTGAACGGATAATACCGGTCGGTCGGGTAATACTCGTTGTGCAACCGCACCTGGGTGATGTACATCGCTCGCCTCCCTAATTGTCACTTAGTCGCCAGTCTGGTAGTCGGATAGTTACTGCATGCTTTTCCGAAGGCCGGCGTCTCTTGAATTTGCTCAATCTGCTGACCGCTGACGCAATTTGTCGGCGTCACGCCCGTAATCTGAACGCCGCGCCGCTCTGCAACGCCTTGCGCAGGCGTGCCCCGGTCAATCCCATCGCATCGTAGACCAGCTCCATCGTCTGGTGCGCTTGCGCCTGCATCGCCCGGGTCCCTTCCATCAACACTTCTTCGACCATCCCGGGCTTTTGGGCATAGGCGGCGCGGCGTTCGCGGATGGGATCAAGGAAGGCGTTGAGCGCGCGCGCCAGTTTACGTTTCACTTCCACGTCGCCTACCTTGCCCTGGCGATAGCGTTCCTTGAGGTCGTTGACCTCATCTACATTCGGATTGAAGGCGTCGTGGTAGATGAAAACCGGGTTGCCCTCCACCTGCCCGGGGATGTCGGCGCGGATGCGGTTGGGGTCGGTGTACATACTGCGCACTTTCTCTTCCACCGTTTTGGCGTCGTCGGAGAGCATAATCGCATTGCCGAGCGACTTGCTCATCTTGGCCTGTCCGTCGGTTCCCACGAGCGTCGGCACTTCGCCGATGAGCACTTCGGGGATGGGGAACACCTCGGTTTCGTAGAGGCGATTGAAACGGCGTGCGATCTCGCGGGTGATTTCGACATGCGCCTCGTTATCCTTGCCCACCGGCACGAGGTGCGCGCGCGGCAGCAAGATGTCCGCCGCTTGCAGCACGGGATAGCCGATCAGGCCGAACGGCACCGTCTCATCGTCCATATTGGCAGCGCGTGCCATATCCTTGATGCTCGGCAGACGGGAGAGCCGGGGCAACGTCACCAGATTCTCGAAGATGAGATTCAGCTCAAACGTCTCGGTCAACGCCGATTGCAAGAAGATGACGCTCTTTTCAGGATCAATACCTACGGCCAGATAATCCAGCACCACATCGTAGATATTTTGTCCCAGTTCCAATACATGCTCCTTTTCGGGCCGCGTGGTGAGCGTGTGCAAATCGGCGATGATAAAGTAGCACTCATATTCATCCTGTAACGCCACTCGATTCTTCAGGCTGCCGACGTAATGCCCCAGGTGCAGCTTCCCGGTGGGACGGTCTCCGGTTAAAATGCGTTTCTTCTGTTCCATCTAAGTCCTCCTGAGTGTGTGGGAACGTTGGAACGTTTGAACGTTCAAGCGTTCCAACGTTACTCTAAATAAAAAAACGCCCATCCCACTGCGGGACGAGCGTTTGATTGCCCGTGGTGCCACCCGGCTTAGGTGCATGCTCCCAAACAAAAACGCGCCGTGACAGCGCGTTCGTGGAATCAAGCCAGCCTCACTCTTGCGAGCACAGTCTTGCAACGATGCCCTGCGCTCTGATAACGGTAGCGTCTCCGGCCCGGACTACTGACTCGGCTGAGCGTTCGGCGGGCGGCTCCTGGGCCCATTCGGTATCGGCGCTGGTACCGGACTCACACCTGGCTCCGGCTCTCTGCAACCCCGCTTTGATACGTACTCTTCCCAATCAAAGCCTTTGACGCCTTTATTTAACCACGAACCTGCAAAATGTCAAGCCTTGAAATCGCAAAATCACGGGTGCATTTCAACTTTGGGGAAAAGTCAGATAAACTTCTGAAATAATACATTCGATTGGTTATAAATCTCCTCCGGAACTCACAATGAGGCTAAGGGCTAACCTTGCACGTTTGCCCCCCGCCCCGCTCTCTTTGGGGCGGGGCGGTAGATAGGGGATTTTGGGCGGCGGAGCCACCCAAAATCCCCCCTTTGAGAAATCCCCCCCGCTCTTCTCGTGTGCGGGGAGAGCGGGGGCAGAGGGTGAGAGGGGAAAACTCAAAAAAACCTGTCTCCATCCCGAAATGCACGCCTTGACTTTTATCTGGTTGTATGTATGCTTAGATTGTAAGGTATCCAACGTAATGAAACAACTCCACATTAAGGAGATGGATATGACTAAACTACAGACGATCGAAGGGATTGGCGATACTTATGCTGAGAAGCTGCAACAAGCCGGCGTAACTTCGCTGGAAGCGCTGCTTGAACAGGGGAAAACCCCGAAAGGGCGCGCCGAGCTTGAAGAGAAGACCGGCATCAGCGGCAAATTGATTCTCAAATGGGTGAACCGTGCCGACCTCTTCCGCGTTAAAGGGATCGGCGAGGAATACGGCGACCTGTTGGAGATCGCCGGTGTGGACACGGTCCCCGAACTGGCGCAGCGTAATCCTGAAAACCTCTACAACAAACTGGTGGAGGTGAATGAGGAACGCAAGCTGGTACGGCGGTTACCCTCACCGGCGCAGGTGGCCGACTGGATCGAGCAGGCCAAGCAGTTGCCGCGCATGCTGACGTATTGATCTGTGGTTTCAAGATGTATCCCCAACCGGCACCGGTTGGGGATTTTTTATTGTACGGATGGCAGTTGAATGATAAATGTCGAGCCTTTGCCGCGCTCGCTTGTGAACCAGATTTGCCCACCCTGTTGTTCGATGAGCCGTTTGGAGAGATGCAGCGCCAGGCCGTTGCCGACGATCTGGCGGGTTTCTTCATCAGAAGCGCGGAAGAACATCTCGAAGACGTGGCTTTGTTCTTCCGGCAGAATGCCGATGCCGGTATCCTGTACTGCGATGCGTACACTTCCCGTAACGCCCGGCGCGCACTCGGCGCTGACGGTGATGACGCCGCCTTCTGGCGTGTAGAGATGGGCATTGCTGAGCAGGTTCCCCAACACCTGGACAAGGCGGGTACGGTCGCACCAGAGCGCCGGCAGCGTTTCGGGAATCTCGCGGACGAGGGTTTGGTGCTTGGTTTCGATGGCGCCTGTCAGGTTGCGCAGGGCTTCGTCGAGCGCATCGTTGAGCGCGACGGCAGTCGGAGTGAACTGCACGGCACCGGCTTCCAGCTTGTTGATGTCGGAGAGATCGGCGACCATCCGCGACATGCGTTCCACATTGGCGCGGATGGTTTGCAGGAAATTCCGCTGGGCGTCACTGATGGGGCCGACGATGCCCTTAAGGAGCAGGTCGGTATAGCCCTTGATGGAGGTCATGGGGACGCGCAACTCGTGTGTGACCAGGGACACGAACTGGCGGCGGGCGCGTTGGGCTTCGGCGAGTGCGGCCTCCGCTTCCTGACGCGCTTGTTGCTCGCGCGCCAGGGTTTCCTTTAATGCGTTGATCTCATCCATGTCTGGCATAGGGTTCTCCATGAAATAAAACGTGAAACGTAAAGCGTAAAGCGTAAAACGTAAAGCGTAAGCCAATCCTCACGTTTCACGTTTTACGTTTCACGTCTTACGCTTTTGAATTATTTTATCGCCGTTACAATGCCGGGTTGAGCAAGATTGCTCCTGCGATGACGCCGCTGCCGAGCAGGATGCCGGCGAGGGTTTGAGCGGGCGTGTGCCGCCGCAGTTTGACGCGCGACCAGGCAATCAACGGGACGCTGACAATCAGGGGGGCCGCGGCCGGCCCAAACACCCGCAGGATGAGCATCGTCACGCCAGCGGCGGAGGTCGTATGGGCGCTGATCTTCCAACGCAAGGTGATGATGAACAGGATGAGCCATTGCACGAAGCCCGCGCCCGCCATCGCTGTCAGCAACGGCGGGGCACCTCCCACGCGCATGACCAGCCAGCTCAGCCCGAAACCGGCGATTGTCACCAGCAGCGACCCTTTGCGCTGTTCCCGAAGCTGCACATCGAGATCGGTCACCCGCCCGTGGCGCACCTGCCAGATGAGAAACAGCATCGGCATGACCATCGCCATCGCCACGTACAGTCCCACCCACGCCCAGACACCGGGCAGCGTCAGGCCAGCGACAATGAA
>JAIOAX010000020.1 GCA_019873645.1 Chloroflexota bacterium
GTGATCCTGTTTGTGTGTAAAGGCGACGCCACTCAGACTGTAACCGCTTTCAGTATCCTCACACGGATCGAAGCGGGTGAACCTCGGTACTGGCGCGAGTCAGTTCTTCACTCAAGATGTTGCTTTCAGTATCCTCACACGGATCGAAGCGGGTGAACCACCGGCAGGGCACAGTCGGAGAAGGGTACATCCATCTTTCAGTATCCTCACACGGATCGAAGCGGGTGAACCAGGCGGAGAGCATGGCGCGGATTTCGTCCAGGGTGAACTTTCAGTATCCTCACACGGATCGAAGCGGGTGAACCTAATGCCTTCTGGCGCAGCCCACTGACCCAGGTAACTTTCAGTATCCTCACACGGATCGAAGCGGGTGAACCATCGAGGATTGGATGGCACAGGGGCGCGCGATGCCTTTCAGTATCCTCACACGGATCGAAGCGGGTGAACCTGGTAGGGATCGAATCCAGCGAAGATACGTCGGCCACTTTCAGTATCCTCACACGGATCGAAGCGGGTGAACCCTCTCCGAATCTATGGATTTGTGAATCTAAATCTACTTTCAGTATCCTCACACGGATCGAAGCGGGTGAACCTGAAAACGGGCTGGAAGGTTGCGATCATCGCCACGGCATCTTTCAGTATCCTCACACGGATCGAAGCGGGTGAACCTGGGGGGACGTTGAGCGTGCAACATCGCTGGCCTCATCTTTCAGTATCCTCACACGGATCGAAGCGGGTGAACCTCAATCTCCACGCCTTCAGGTTCTACCTCCTGCGTGCTTTCAGTATCCTCACACGGATCGAAGCGGGTGAACCCCCCCTCTTTCCCCCACTATACCGGATTTCAGAGCTTTGTCAAGCCCATTTTCCCCATAGCGAGGTTTTTTTTAAGGTACAAGGCCGGATGGCGTCCCATCTGGCTGGAGATGGTTTCGCAACCCGGTTTTTGCGCCAAAACCGGCCTGGTTTGCGAAAACGCGCCGACAACAAAAAACTTGCCGCCACAGGCAAGCCCTATCGCTATATGACATCGTTACAGAAGCGACGGAATTCGCAAACCTCACATTTGGCTCGCTGATTCGGCGGTTCAGGCATCCGTTCACCGGTCACAATCTCCCGCATTGCAACCAGGGCCCCACGTACCTCGGCGCGCAATTCAGGAGTGATGGACACATCCCGCACCCGTCGCGTCGGAATGAAGTAGATAAATCCACGCCACGCCGGCACCCCCCAGTGTTCCTCCAGGAGCATCGCGTAGGCCGTCAGTTGCCGGAAGATATGCTGTCCCGCGCGCCCCGGCGAATCCTTGTACTCCACGACGATAGCTTCATCCCGACAGCGGATCGCCAGATCAATGCGCCCCCGTAAGTCCAGCGTTTCACTCGTCACATCCAGGTTGAAATAGCGTTCCCCTTCCGTCAACCCATAGGTGCGCAAACTGCGCCGCCGCTCACGGTCTTCCTCATCCTCCTGCGCCAATCGCCCCTGCTCCATTTTATAGGTGACCGGACGGATCGCCGGCAGGCAGTAACGGTAATAGACGATACGCGGACAGTAGCTGTATTGCTTGAGATCACTGACCAACAGCATCGGCGGCCTCCGCTTGTTGCGCCTCTCGATTTTTAGGCTGCTGAATCACTTCCAGGCGCGCCTGCCAATCCTTCTCGCAACACGGGAACAACTGGATTTTGCCCTCGCGTTTGCCCAAACGCTTGCGCATCTTGATCATCATCTCTTCTTGATGAACACGCCGCAGGTCCCCGCTGAACGCGCTGTATTGGATGCGCTCCAGCCCATAATCGGCGCAGATGTCGGCGATCTTGGTGCGGATGCGATTGTCGGAGATATCGTACACCAGCACAACCTGCATAGTTTCACCATCCGGCCTTGAAAGGTTGATAGGTCGCACGTTCGCCACGCAGAAAGCTGGCGACATGGCGCGCCTGCGATTGCAGAATCCAACGCAGCTTTTGACGTTTCCCCTCATAGCGCTCACTGCTCTCCTCGATCCGCTCCAGCACCCGCTCGGCGAGTAAGCGGCGCGTCTCCATCTCCAGCCGCCCTTCCGCGTCCTGCTTCAGCGCCACGCCCTGCCCCAACAGCCCCAACAACGCCCGGTCCACCACCGGCGCGCGGAATTCCTCGATCAGATCCAACACCAGACTGGGTTTGCCGGGCCGGTCCACATGGATGAACCCGGCATAAGGATCCAGTCCGGCCAGAATGATGGCGCGTTCGACCTGCCCGTAAAGGACACCGTAGCCATAATTGAGCGCTGCATTGAACGGATCGGTGGCCCCGCGCCCCTCACGTCCCGGCCAGTTGAGCGCAGGAGGGACCACCTGCCGGATTCCCTCCCAATACGCTTGCGCCGCGCGCCCTTCAACGGAAAGCAACTCCGCGCGGCGCGTCTCGCTGTTCAAGTCCTGATTCGCGCTGCTCCAGGTCTGGACCTCTTTGATGTGCGCTTCTACCTTCGTAGCCGCCGCCCGTAAAGCAGCATAACAGTCGTCATCCTTCGCCTTGCGATTCTTGGCGATGTATTTGAGCAACTGCGCCTGATTCTGGATTTTTCCGACGGCAAAACCGGCGGCCAGCATCGCCCCACGCGCATCGGTATAGGCCGCGTACTGCGCCCGGCGCGTCTGCACCGTGCCGCTCAGTCCCGCCGCATACAAAGCCGCATAAGGCTCGCCGCGCGAGGAGAGGCAGTGGACGGGGATGCCGTTCTCGGCACACAGCCGCAGCGCGTCGGTCGAGAGCGAGACGCCGTTGCTCAAGATGAGCACGTTTTCCAGCGTGAGGAGCGGCGCTTCGGCCACCAGCTCGTTTTTCACCTTGACTTGCAGGCGCTCGCTGTGCTTGCCCAGAAAAGAACCAAACTGATCTATCAAGAGAGTTGTCGTCTGCATAGGGATTTTCCTCCGCCTTCAACGCCTGCGGCGCGCCTCCTCGCGCACGGCCTGCAAATTCAACACTTCGGCGACCTCGTATTGCGGCGGCAGGCTTCCTGGGATGAGACGTATGCGCAGATGAGCGGGGAAGTAGCCACAGCGGCCGTGCAGCTCGGCCAGCAACACAACGGCGATGAAATTGAGCGACGGTGGGACGACCAGCAGCGGCGCGGATTGCCACTCGGCGGGCGTAAGGCCGGCTGCGTCGGCCAGGGCCACAACCTGTGGCGCGAGCGGCTGTTGCGGGTCAATCTGGCTGTGTACCTCGATCACCCGCTCCATTTTGTGGCCGGCCAGGGACTCGACCTGGGCGATGTGTTCCTGGGTGAAAGGGTGGGAGAAGTTGAGCAGGATCATTGCAATACCTCCGTGTAAGGTGTGATTTGCACCGGGTGGGTGATGGGGTGAGTGATGGGGTAGCCGAAGACAAGGCCTTCGGCTACCCGGTAATTGATCGCACTGGACCAGGCATACTCCTCTGGCTGAGAGGCCAGCCCCGCCCGGACAGGATTGGCATGGATATAGGCCACTTTTTCCATCAACTTATGACGGGTGTGGACATTGAAATCATATCCGGCTCCCTGCTGCCAGATTTTGTAGCGCCAATTGCGATAGTGGGGCTGGTCCCTGGGCTCACGGACCGGCTGCAACAGAACACTGCCTTCAAGGTACTGCACCATCCGGCGCGCCGCAAGCCCCTTCACCGCCCAGGCCACTTTGGAGATGGTCAAGTCAGGCAAGGCATCGGTATCCCACCACAGGAGCAAGTGGATATGGTCCGGCATGACCACAAAGGCCAGGACATGGAAGCCATAGCGCGCATGGGCGGCCTCCAATTCCTCGCAGAAGATAAGCGCGCACCTGGAATCCCGGAAGAAAGGAATGCGTTGGAATGTACTGGCGGTCAGAAAATGGACCCCGACATTGTACTTGGGCAGATGCGTTCTATCCTGCATAGTCGCTTTCCTCTGGGTGAAGGCAGTGCCTTTGACCAATCAACCATTTCTGGTCCACTTTCTCCAGATTCCCCCCTCGGTTACTTCATAAGTCACTTCCTCCTGCACAAGGGCACCAGGCGACCAGCAAATCTGTACACTCGTCAGAGTCATCCCAAACTTTCGGCTATTCTCGGGAGGGGTTTCACGTCCGACCAGCGGTTCAATAGTTCCACAAGCCTCCACATCGTCCACAAGCGCATGGGCCGGCAAGGGCGTACCGCTCTGAAAGGCAATCTGCGGACGCGGAGCATCCAGTTGCCAGTCGCTGACGTTTGTGGAAACAAACCGATGCAGGCGCAACTGTCCAAAGCCGTAGCGCCGCTCGCCGCCAACCGACAAGGCCCTTAGCCAGGCGCACCAGCTATCTTCGGCGCCTAAATGCTGCTTAGCCTCTTCATCCAGGAAGACGTGACCGCCGATATGGGTGGGCGTACCGTCTGAGGTATGCGGGGCGATGAACTCAACCTCGTGCAACCCCCCGTCCTGGGCTGAGGTAGTAGCGGCATCTAAAGCCGTGGTGACGTGGGCGCTCAGGTAGCGGCGCTCAAACTCGGCGGTGGTGAGCGCGCCGTATTTCAGTGTACCGTTCTCGTAGTGTGGCGCAAGCGCCGTGCCGTTCTCCTCAATGAACCAGTAGCCGAAGGCGCAGTGGGCCTTAACCCACTCACCCACGGCCTTGTAATCATCTGGACGCTCTTTTTTAAGCACATCGGCTGCAAAGCCACGGCGGGTGAGGGCTTCGGTCACTGCGCCCCAGAGATTGCGCGCCGGGATGTAGTAGCGCGTGCGTTGCACGTTGTCCACCTTGTGGTAGCCAATGTGCAGCGGGCTACGCAGTTCATAGGTCGCTTTGAACATCTCCCAGGCCATACGCACCTCCTATCCCAGCGCCTTGGCGTGGTAGCGCGCATAGATGAGGGCCTGTTCCAGCAAACGTTTGGCGAGGAGAAGTTGATCCAGGTCATTTGCCAACTGGTCACGCACGGCTTGCAGTGGGTCGCCGGCGTTCCGAAAGGCCTGGATGTCAGCCTTTTTGAGGAATTCCGCAGCCTGTTCTTTGAGTTTGTCTGCGCCCGGCTTTTCCCGCGAACCCCGTGAGACCTGATACAGAAAGAAGGCGTACACACCATCTTCTTGCAATACACCCAGGGACTTGGTGATGTGGGTTTCGGCCTGCTTTTTGATGGCATCGTAGACTTCCTTAGCCATCTGCCAGCCGTACTGGGCACACAGTTGATCCAGGTTGACCGTACTCATTGTTCGCCTCCTTGCAAAGTTGCCGCGCCCGTAGACGTACTCTTCAAATTGAGCACCCGCAGGCGTCCCATGCCGCGTGTGTTCATCCCGCCGATGCCGAGATATTCAAACAGTCGCAGGCCATTTGCTACTGTGGTTTTGACCTTCTCTCGATCGCCGTTGGGATGTTGCTTATCACTTAGCGGGATAACGTGCCTGGTTTCTTTCTCTCCGTCTTTTTCCTCTGTCACTGCAATCCGATAAAATTTAGGATCGCTCACCACCACCTCAAAGTAGAGTACGCCGGCACGGGGGATGGCCTCGTAGGTGTACAGCGCGCCTTCGGCGGCAGCGCCCGTTTGCGGATCAATGCTCACCGAGGTGCGCACTTCCAGGTTGTCGTTGACAATGTGGCCGAACAGCTTGTTGGAAACCAGCACGGCGCGGTTGAGAATCTCTTGCGGTACATTGGAAAGTTGGGGAGCAAAACCGTTGCTTGCCACCTTCAGCATCAGCCAGCCCAGGTTAAGGCGGCCACTGACCTTGACGCCGCCGGTCACGCGCACCTCGTCATCCGACGGCTCTGTCTCCGTGATGTTCACATCGCTCAACACCGCCGGACAGGTCACCCACACGGGACCTGCCAGGGAGTGGACGGGGAAAAAGAGCAGGCGCGCGTCGGAGAATTGCGCCAGGCCCTGGAAACCGCCACCGGTGCCGCTGGCAAAGCCAAAGGTGACGCAGATGGGACAATTGGGCTGGCCGCAGTGGCCCCCCTGCCCGGCACACTGGGGGAACTTGCCGTCTTCTTGCGTCGCCGCATAAGTGCGACAGGCGCCAGCGAGGCTGGTGCCGGGGATTTTGGGCAGATTTGTGCCCGGCTCGCGCACAATGGTCATGTCCACACGGCCTAAGCGCATCCCGCCCGTGCCCACGTGGATGGGATCAAGGGCAAGCGCAAAATACTTGAGTACATCAGGTTGATAAGCCATTTCAATCCTCCTTCACTTTTTGTTTAAGAATTTGCGTGTACAATTCCAGACAGCGGGTAAAACGTCCGCCGATTACATCATCAGGCGCGATAGCAGTGAGCATCCCTGCACGTTTGAGCGTTGTTTGCACAAGGTTTTGGAATTCGTCACTTGTTTTGCCCCACGCCTTTCCTTTGGCTTCGAGCAGGGCCTGGACGCCGCGCAGTTTCGTATCGGTCATCTCTGGAGTCTCACCAATCTTTTTCCACATCTTTATCAGGCGCTGCAGTTCGTCCAGCAGCAAAAGATCACGCTGCGGGTCGAAGGCAAAGCGTTGGGCGGTATGCTCCAGCCAAATGTAGGCGAAGCGAGAGGGGGTAACGAAAACCTTATCGCCCTCTTTCAGATCGTTCACGTGAACAAGCCACCGGTTGGCATAGGCGTCGCTCACGGCGCCGACTTTTTGCGGGTCGTTATCGCCCTGTTTGCGCAGTTGGAAACGACGCTGATGTTTACCAGTATCTACCTGGTCTATAAACCAGTAAGGATACCATTCATCCGACGTGCGGTCATCGCCCATCACTACGGGCACGGTCCATTGCTCACCGTTGGTGAAAGTAACCTGCCCGTTAACCACACCTTGTGCAAGGGTCCACGTCTCCTCCCCGAGCGGCGACTCCAACATCCGCCGCGCAGTATCCATCACCGCCAGGAGCGGCATCTTGCGCGGGAAGAAGACAAGGCCCAGGAAGAGCGGCAGGCGATTGCGCACTTTGCCGAACTGCTTCTCGTATTCGTCGCGAATCTTATCCGCAATCGCCAATGCGTCGGCGGCCGGGAGAAGGGTCAGGAATTGGTCGGGCGAAGCCAGCAGGGTGAGGGTGGGATGGTAACGCCGATAGTCGGCAGAAGGTATGCTTACCTCCTGCACCTGATACGTGGCTTGCTTTTTGCGGTCGTCCTCTGCCCAGGAGAGACTCAAAGTGCCGGGCTTGGGCTTTTCCGGCATAAACGAAACGGTGAGCAACGCATCCTGCACGCGCCAGACGCTGATAGGGCTGCCGTTAAGCGTGCCGTCGCACACCACACCCTCAGGGGGTAATGAACTTTTCGAATCCACTTCCAGCAGCCACCGCTGCCGCTCCTGGAGAGAATCCAAGATGCCCTGCGCCGTCTCGGCCCAGAAGCGCTGACAGGTTTCCCAGACGCGGCGCAGACGGGCCGAGGAGGGATTTTTAGGCGTAAAGGTGTTGGTTGCCGGCTCGGCCTTAACCAGCATCGTCTGCACCAGGTCGCCGGAGAGCCAATCGTCCAGCCCAAACTTGCCCACCAGGAGCGCCACGCGGCCGTTGGCGTCGGCGAGTTCGTCCATCCAGATGGTGCGGCGGGGGGTAGCCTGCCACTCGGCAATGCGCGAGCCACGGCGACCTTCACAGTGCGCGCAGGCCTCGCGACCCTCGCGCATCGGGCGCAGGCGGCAGACGGGGCAGACTTCCCATTTGCCCTCCCCTACCGTTTCCCATTGCTGCTGCCAGCAGGTGCTCAGGTTCTGGTGATCAAAGGGCTGCGCCAGGGCCTGCTGTGCTTCGCGACGTGCTTTGGTCAGAATGCCTTTGAGTTGTTCGGTAGCCGTTGCACCATCGCCCAATGTTACCGCAATGCGGGGGGCAAGCGCCGGCTCCACTTCCTCCAGGCGGCGGCGAATTTTCTGCGCCAGCTCGGCGGGCAGATCGAGGTCGGGGAAGGTGAAGTAGATGCCGGTGGTATCGCGGTAGACTTCGTTGCCGAGGGGGTATTCTTCTTCCACCAGTTGCTTGACCCGCTCGCAGGCTTTCTCCACGGCGCGCTGATAGCCGAGCAGGTCAGCGATTTTGACCGCTTTGGCGTAGAGGCCGAGGACGTCAAAGTTGACGCGCAGGAGACGCCAGTGAAAATCGTGGTCTATGAGCTTATCTCTCCAACTCGCCCATTGCCGAATCTTCGGTTGAGTATTAGTGAGAATTGCTCCACTTAAGGCTGTCTTGAATAACGCCGCTACCATTGCCGACCAATCGGCAAGAGTTACTTCGTTAGTAGGACGGCGTGTATCTCCTAAACCAGAGCGTAATGTTGCCAAAATTTTCTTTCGCGTGTCGGCTAGATTAGCCACATCAATTACCAGTCGTTGTAGCTGCGCAGTAAGACCTGCCTGCGGGTCGCCGACGACAAATGTCTTTTGCTCATATCCGAAGGCACTGCTTGTCAAGACATCTGGTAAAGATTGCAGGCCGCCAATAGGGTCTTCCTTGTCCACATGAGCAATGTTGTGACAAAGTCCTAATACAGCGGGCAACCACCCGTCTTTGCCAGTCAGCAATTGCTCTCGCTGTTGATGGGTGGCAAAACCTGGCATACCCAGCATAATGAGTTCGGCCAATGAATAGTCCTGACCGAACAAATTGATGTGCAAAGTCTGAAGAGAATTCTTCAAGGCGTCAGGCAAATAGTCAGCCGCCTTAGGAGATTGCGCATTGAGCACGTTGTTGAGAATATCCGGCTTTCGTATGTTACTCGCAGTCGGGCTCAAACGGATTACCGATGCTGGATTATCAACCACTGCTTTGTAAGCATCATCATTCGACCACGTGATAGGGGGAGAAGCAGAGTGATGCTCTACATGAATATCGGTGAGCTTGCTCATATCATGCAGCAGCGCCGCCACCTCTGCCAGGAGCAGGGCGTCGCGGTGTTGTTTTAGTTTTTCCAGGTCAACCAGTTGGCTCATGCTTCACCTCCTGCGGTCAGCAGCGCCTTGCTTGCTTCAGCGGTCTTTTCCAGGAGCGCAGCGAACGTGGCAAATTCGCGCCGGAACCATTGCGGGGATGGCGGAACAGCTTCGGTTGGTGCTTCAGCCGGAGGCTGCTCTGCCAGCGCTTTACCCTCGCGTTCCCACCATTTTTTGGCTTTTTCGTATTCCTGGCGTTGTGATTTTTTCATCCCTGCCAGTTCTGCCTGGCTGCGTTCGCGGAACGTGCCATCGGGGTTCAGGTATTCGTCTTTGAGTTTGCCAGGTGCCTGGAGATATTTGGGCAGCGATGGCTCACCCGCAGACGGTGCAGACGAAGCGGGTACAGCGGGTTCTTCTGCGCGGATTTGCAAGAAACCGTTGCTTACCCCTTCCTCCGCCACCCCATACCCGCTCGTGCGCTTGGCGGAGAAGCCGTAGGTGAGGAACATGGCCTGCAATCCTTCGGCAACCAACAGCAAATCCTTAGCAGCCTGATTGCGGATTTTGGCTTCCTCCTGCCCGATGAGGTCAAAGGGGACGTAGAGCAAGGAAAAGGTCCCCTGCGCGCCGGCGGGGACGCACTCCAGATAAATCGGATGCGTGCCGGCTCTGGTCTCGCGCGAGTGCGGGTTGATGACCTCCACGTCAATCAAGTTGAAGAAAGTCGGGTAGAATATCAGGCGTCCGCTGTGGTGGGGGAGCGGGGTTTCATCCCCAAGACCATAGTGTTTGCGCAGCAGGCGTTCATACTCAGCGCGGGCTTCGGGTTTAAGCGAGTCCAGGTAAGCCGCAAAGTCTTTCGTCTCGCCGGATTCTTCGCCTTTTTCGTCGCCGAAGAGCAGGGTTTGGACAAAGCGCTCTCGAGCGAATTGCTGCGCTGTCAGCGTGTCTTTTTTCTTCACCAGACGGATATGCATTGCCGTCCAGCGCAACAATCCTTTCCACGCAGCGGCGGACATCGTCGGCGCTTTGAAGACCTTGTCCTTGCGCACCGGATTGACGCTCTCGGTGACGTAGAAGGGGTCATCGTCCTTGCTCATCCAGGGTTTGGCGAGCATGAAGGTGAATTGCAAGAACCAGGAGCCGGGAGGGAGGAGGGTCAGGTCGGGCGCGCTGTTCACTACACCAAGGGATTTTATCTGCGCCAGTGCCGGGGCAATCAATTCGCGGGCATATTTCGTGTTTTGGGGATTGTTCCGGTCATGCACCAGGCTTTTGTATCCGCCGCCCTGCTTGCGGTCGCCGCTCACGACGTAATCCTTGATGCCTTCGTTGCGCGCGGCTACGCCTGCCAGGAGTTGAATGCGCGCGAAAATGCTGGTGATGTTTGTACCACGATGGTTGCCGTTTACCAGAGCATCAACATCTTTAGCGCCAACATCTTCTTTCTTTTGCGAATCGCCGACGAGTTCGACGTAGAAATCATAAATCATTTAGCACCTCCGAATAGTGCGTTCAGATAAGCCTTTCCATCGGTTTGGTCGCACGTCAACGCGTGCCATTCAGTCAACGTGGGAGTAATCTGGCTTTCCCCAAACACAAATTTCCAAAGAGCATTTTGGCCAAAAGCAGCACATAGAGATTGCAGGAAAGTATCCCGGTTATTTTGGTTGAATATGCTGCAAGGCAGCCAGCCCCAAATGCGGAATTCCCAGGCGCTATTAACACAGTAGGCATAGGATACCAAAATCTTGGAACCAATCGCAGAGCGTGCATCTCCAAAAATATCATCAAGTGCCAGATTAGGGTTTAGGTTGTGTTGCCAGTGATACCGCAGCCAATTCCGGATGGCCGGCGCAATCGGAAGAATGCCTTGCTGCTTCATCTGCTCAAGTTCTTTTTTGGCTTGCCGCAGCGGATTCGGAGATGAGTGGTCATCCAGTTGCCCGTTTACAGCCTGCCGAATGCCATTGATGTTTTGCCACCAATTTGTGTTGCCAGTCGGCTCTTGAAATTTAAAGCGGGCGAAAAAGAAATCACGGAAATCGGGTAAAGTGCTGTTTCTGGCAGGTGGCTGGTTACCAAAGCCTTGAATCCAGGCAAGGTCAGGCTTTATATCAGCTTGGATTACCCCATAACCACTTGCTCCTTTCGCTCCCAGACTGGCGTATCGGCTGATGAGGGCCAGAATGGTGTGAATGGGACGCAAGTCGGCATCTCGCAGAGAAGTCAGCTCGAATGCAATTTCGCCGATGCGGCTTTCGCTAAAAACGAACCACCCCCCAGCGCGCTCACCTCTTCTTGTCTGGTGCTTTCTCCCGCTGGGTATCAGGACATTTTGCTGGTCACCAAGCAATTTTTGCCCATCAGGGGATACGCTCAACCGAAACTTCCGCGTCCAGCCCGTGCAGCCAAAAAGTTGACACCCATCGCAGACACCTGCTTCACGCAAACGGTCACGTTCGTTTGTCGCTTTGGACTTGCGGTATTTTTCTTCATCGAACTGACAGGCGTGTTCTGTCGGGTCGCAGGCATAGCCGCCCAACCCGCGCACCAGGGCCTCGTACCACCAGCGCAGGGAGCCGAGCAGGCCGGTTTCGTGCAGACGGTCGGCGCTCTGGTCCACGCCGCCGGTCCATAAAGGAGTCAAGGTTTTCAGTGTAATGCTTAATTCATCCGTCATCAAAGTCCTCCCTGATAGGTGAGATTACAGTAGTTACGCGGTTCATTTCTTTGGACAGGATTGACAGGATGAAAAAGCCCCTGCAAAGCCTTCTTTAATCATGAAAATCCTGTTAATCCCTGTCAGAAAATGGCCAAGTGCGTAACTCCTAAGATTACTCTTAAAATACCCTGATCGACTTTTTTGCAAAAATATGAGTGCAGCGTCTCCCGCTCTCAAACGGCAACCTCATTCTACCCCATACCACCCGTTCCCCTTGACCGCATCCTTGCCCACGTGCGTGAACTGCCCCCACAACAGCCACGGCAGGAAGGGACGCCAATCCTCTGCCTCTAAAGTGACCCGTCCCACCAGGCCGCCCAACGGCGATTCGGCGTGACGGCGCGTCGAATAGCTGCGCACTTCTTCCCACAACAAACGATTATCCACCACCTGTACCGTCTCCGCTGCTGCGATCAGCGCCGGGAAATCCACATCCAACGGCGTGTCACAAAACGCCCCGCTCAAGGCTTCCAGCCGCTCCAGCAGACGCTGAAGGAAGGGGCGGAAACAAAAGCTCTCCGGCTTGAGCAGATGGCCGCGCTCGACAAGGCGAGTTGGAGTGAGAAAGTGAAGCGTGAGACGTGAGACGTGAGGCGTGAGACGTGAGGCGTATTCCGTGACCTGTTGATGGGTGATGGGGATGTCGGGGACGTGAACCATTCTGTCGCCGGAGCGGAGGACGGGCTTGCGTTCGCCGGTGAGGGAGTTTTCGGCCCACACCTCGCGCACGGCCAAACGTCCCCGTCGCCAACGCCCGTCGTACTGCTCGTATTTGCGGCCCAACCCGCCCGCTTCAAACTCCTGCAACGCCAGCACAACGTAGGGGAACAACTGCATCGCGTTGGCGTAGAGCGTCAAACCAAAGCTCAACGTTTCCCCCGGTTCATACCGGAACACCCCGGAACCGTCGTCCCGCTCCCAGAAGTGCCCCATTGCGATTGGCGATTTGTGATTTGCGGTTTGCGGTTCGCCATTCGCTATTGGCGGCTGGATGGTGAACGGACGGGGGCGGTCCTGTCCACGGGCGTGGTCAGGATCGAGCGTGCTCACCAGCGTCGCCACCGGGCACGTCGTTGCCAGGGCGCACGTGCTGCACTCTGCGTCAGGTTGACGGGCGAAGGCGCAGAACCGGTGGCGCAGTGCGTGGAACAGCGCGCCACGCAACGCCGAACCTTGATGCTCGTTCAGCTCAACAATGTCGCGCGCTTCCAGCGTGAAGCGCAGACAGTGGGCGGTGAAGTGATGCATAAGCTATTCCTCCGTTGAGGGTGATTTTTCAAATATCAACCCAAGGTCAGAATCATAAGTTGCCTGCACGATGTAAGGTCCCTTTCGCTCGCGCGGCCTCACGCGCCCATCGCTGGTTAGCGCATGAAAGCGTCTCAAGCTAATAGGTACCAGTAACTCACTGGCGTGAATGGGATCATCTTCTCTGAGCGCTACATACTCGTCGTATAGCGACTCAGGCAGGACTTCGAGGCTCTCGAATGCCTTGTAAAACAAGTCTTCCAGTCCATCGTCAGCAGCAAAGGGACGCAGTGCCCGGATACAAATGGTTTCAAACTCGTTAGCCGCCTCGTCATATTCACGTTGCCACCGTTCGGCTACCTCGCCGCCGTAGATTTCGTCCAGCCAACCGCCCACAGCACTCTCATCCAGCGGCTTTTCGTGCTCCCGCTCAAGGATTGCCAGCGTGCGGGCGACCAATTCAGAGTCATAGATTTTCTGCCCATCGCTAGGCTGGCGGAAGACGTGGACCGGCGCCAGACCAACCTGTTTCCGCCGCCGATTGACACGCCCGAATCGTTGCACCAATGCCTCCAGCGGAGCCGGGTCGGTATAAATTGTATCCAGGTCAATGTCCAGGCTAACTTCAACCACCTGCGTGGCGACTAGCACAATCGGATTGGACCTGCCCCCTGCCCCTACGGATTCGCGGATCAATCGTTCTTTGCATAACCGGTCACGCCCATTAAAGCGGCCATGCAACAATTCGACATGGATGCCACTTTCAGCAAGTCGCCTGGTCAATGCCATAAATGCCATTTGTGCACGGGCGACCAGGTTGCATGTCACCAACACCGACTTGCCGGCCCTGGCATCGGCAACGATACGAGATAACCCTGCCTCTGAGAGCAACTCGCCGTCGAGCAAGAGCAGCTGATGTCGGCAAAATTTCTCGAACACTTCTTGATCTGCTGAAATTTCTGCCGGATTGTCCAGCGCCTGACACAACCAATCCTTGATGAGCGTGGGAAACGTAGCCGACATCACAAAGAAACGTGCGCCAAAATTCTGCCGGAGGTATTCGATTGTTTTGAGAATCAACGCCAATCGCTTGACCTCGTAAGCGTGAATCTCGTCAAAGATAAAGGCTGCACCGTGATAATCACTCAACAGTGCCTCGTATCCCTGGAGACGGTACATTCCCTTGAGCATCTGATAAGGACTAAAAACGCGCACTGGGGGGTAGTTCAAATCGGCCAGATTACGCGCCCATTTGGCCTGGCGCGCTGCATCTTGTGGGCTGTAGTCGTCGCGTTCGAGCAACATCCGATAGAGCGCGAGCAAGCTACGTCCGTGTTGCAAACCCACATTCTGCTTGCCGAACGTCTCCTCCAGCCGCAATTTCATCGCGTTCATGCTGGCCTGGTAAGGCAGCGTGTAGAACAAGCGCGGCAGTCCGTTTGAAAGCGTTTGGGCTTGACAGGCCGCCCACAACAGCGATGCTTCTGTCTTGCCGCTACCGGTGGGAGCAGTCAACAGTGCCGACCCATAGGTTTTCTCTGCCCGTCGTTGGTGCTCGAACATTCTATCGCGTGTCAGATTTCGGCTGGCAAGGATGACATTGGCGTTCAGCATGAGGCGCGGAAGCGTTCCCGCATGAGCCGAGGCACTGTGGTCAGCGTTGAGCAAATGTCCCCGCAACGTCAGTGTTCCAATGATGAGTGAGCGATCCATACTCGTTCCAATTTGCCGCACAAAGCGCCGGTAGACTTTGAGCCAATAGTAAACGCGGTTCGCACCTCGCTTTTGCACCATTTGAACGGCCTGCGTCTGATCGGGGAGTGTGGGCAATACGACGCCGTTTTGCTCCAGTCCCAGGTTGGCAAGCCATCCAGCGGCGCACTCATCCAACCAACGCCACAACCCGCGCAGCGTTGCCGCGTCCAGTTCGGCCACGCGCGTGGCGAGTTGATCATCGTCATCATCTTCGGGGGGTGAGTACAATTGCCCGATTTCCGCGGCGTCTTTGTGGTGTGAGACAATAGCGGCCACAAGCCAGATTTGTTCATCAAGAGACAGGTCGGCGGTGACCCAATCCACAAAGGCCAGTGAGAGCACTTCATGGCGATGCGGCCATTTCTCACCGCCGCGCAGCCGGGTCTGGAAACCGCTCGCTGCCTTACCGAAATCATGCAGAAAGGCCGCCCACGAGAGGATATGCCACAGGCGTGGCACTCCCAGGATTTGCGGTAGATGAGGGCGCAGACGGATAAGTCCGGCCACTTGCTCCAGTACATTCCAGGTATGCTGGGCCAGCGTCTCAGGTTTGCCACCTGCGCCCTTATCTGCGCTTTTGGCCCATACATGGTCTAGCCAATCAGGCCAATCCGACATCTTTTTCTTCCGTAAAACTAAGAAATACCAATCCTAAATGCGCACCTTTAACTTGAGGAGTAGTTGGGTCTACCCAGTAAGGGCCGTATCGCAAATGACTGAAACGGTAGACATTCTCATCTACTTCTGGCGGCAACAGCACCCGCTCATGAAGCGTCACATAGCGGTCGAAAACCGGTGTGCGACGCCGGGTGTAGTCCAGATAACGTGGCATCAGAACGGTCACGCCGCGTTGGATTTGCAGCGCCATCTCGTAGGGTACAAGAGTATGTTCGAAATAGGCCCGTTCAGCCTGTTCCACATCAATAACGCTGACCGACGTGTAGGTAAACAGGTCTTGTGATCGTCCCAATACCACAGGATAGCGCGGACTGCGGAAAGCGGCCTCCCATTCGGGCTGATTGATATAGAGGGTGAGACGCGGGTGGAAGAGCAAGTCGCGCTCGAATGGGTTAATGTTCCCTTCCAACACTTTGGGAGTCTTAGTGTCCGACAGGTAACCTGTTGCCGGCGTCAGTACGATGATGTGCTCCATATCTTTATTCTGCCCCTGGTGGGTAAAATGATACGCGAACCGAACATCGGCCGGGTCGAACCATTCGCCCAATGCACTGCAAATGTGACCATAGATCGTTGCCGGTGGTGGCATCTGAAAAGTAGGATGAATCCCCTGTATAAAATGAGGGTAGCGGAAAGAAGTGGTAATTCCTTCTGCCACGACTTTGAGCACACGCATGGTAACCTCCATATCATCTTTCCTGTATCATTGCTTCCTACACATATTCATCCGCTGTTTGGGGCGAAGGAAGGTGAAGGAAGGTGGCGGATATTCTCCAGGTTGCCCCGATCCATTGTCCAGTTTTCCGGTTGAACACCAGCGATTTGAACGCTCCTAATCGAAGGCAACCGCATCTGAGGCGACCGCGAGGGTCGCCCCTACGCCAACCATTCTTTATTTGCCGGATCTTTCAGATCGGCAACCAGCGACTGGAACGCCTGACGCGGGTGGCTGACCTTGATCTTGGCAGCGAAATCGGTCAGCGCACCATCTTCGGCTAATGCCGCCTCGAACCTGGCGCGTTCCTCGTCCAGGTAGCCTTCAACCCAGCCCACATAGACATTGGACAGAATGTCGTCAGCAAAGACAGTGAGGGCTTCCTTAAGCGCGTCAATCTTGAGTTCGGGCAGGCCACGTGCGCTTGCACCGACGCAATGACCGAAGATATGATTGCCGCCCCTGGTCACAGCTAGGAGCACGAGCGCCGGGGCCACGTCGGTATAATGCAGAGCCTGTTTAGCGCCGCCTTCCAGACGCGCCAACCCCTCGAACAAGGCGCTGATGCGCTGCACGCGCTCGGCCAGGGGAAGACGATAAGATTTTTCGGCTTCCAGATGTTCAACACCTGCTACTTTTTTAACTTCCTCAATGCGAACACCATCCAGATTGAGGTAGCCAGTCTTTTGGCGATAGGAAAATGTGCCGCTGGCATGCAGGTCGAGCGAGAACAATCCCTTGAGTGTAGTGCGATAGAACTGGTGCTCATGGGGCACCGGATTCCCTTCGTGGCGCGACATCACGCCAAAATCATCCACGATATTGACCGGAGCTATAGAGACCAATGTGCTGACCCGGAACGGCGAAACGCGGGTCACCGTTTCGGTTGTTGACGTCTCCTCTGCTCGTGATTCATCGGCTGCACGGGCCTCAACGGCATCAGCCTTTTTGGATGGCGCGCGCATATACCCAAACAGGTCGTCATCCCAATAGCGGATTGGGTTGGCGTCGGTATAGGCGACCTTCTTCTCACGATAAATAGGAGCAGCCTGCCAGCCTATTCCAGCACGTTCCAGGGTAGTGCGCAGCCAGTAGCGAAATGCCTGCGCCGAAACGTAGGGATAGGCCCCATCTTTGGCGCGGATCATCTTGACGCCAACAATGTTTTCATCTCGTGCGCCAGGAACATTGCCCAGGTTGTTGAGCGCCGACGCAGGTGCATCAATCAATAACAAACCGGTTACGAATGACATTTCACGCCTCCTCAATTGTAGATTGGTCTTCTGAAAGTTCGGCCTCCTCGGCCATTTCGGGTATAACGTTCATGTTCTGGCCCAGCCAACCTTTGGCATACAACTGTTCGACCATGCGGATCAGCACCAGATCGCGTGCCAGCCGCCAGTCCGAGCGAGCCAGTTCATCCCCTTCCTCGAATACGGCGATGTAGGGATCAAGTGTAATGATAGGCGGATACCCTTGCTTTACCCAATTCACATTGGCCCTGATAAGCACAGTGCGCAGGTAATCGTACCGCCGGATGGTGAAAAAGTCACGGAAAAAACGACGGTCGTTTTGGGCGCTGACATACTCGGCTAACCGGTCGCCCAAGTTACGGATATGTTCAATACGTTCTTTGTCCATATGCATAATCCTCCTCAAGAAGCGCTCAGTAATCTTCCACGAGACCAGCTCGGCCTCGCGTTGCAACGAATAGCCGGTGCGTGGATCAGTTTCCTGACTCTTGGCGTAGCGCAGAGCCACGCGCAGAAAATAAGTGCGCAGAAAGCGCGCTGCACCGTTCGGCAGGTTGAACAGGTCTTCATACAACCAGTTGCGGCGCGGTTGGAATGGTTTTTCTTCTGTCTTTTTCTTACCTCCCTTCTTGGCCGGGGCGATTTCCCAGGCGCGTTGTACAATTGCGCTCCATTCCTGACGATATTCTGCTCTGTGCATATCGCGCAAAAAGCCGATGATTTCGAGCGGCAAGTGATAGATATCCAGGCCCACGCCCTGACCACTGTTGGTTAGATGATAAGCAGTCAGCGAGAAAGGCCGATCATCTTCCAGCGCTTCACGTTGCATTGCATCGGCTTCCAACAGGGTCTGGATGAGCAGAGTGCGGTAAGCGTATTGTGGTTCGGGCATCTTGTTGCTGCCGGTGGCCTGCGCCAGTTGAATGGCGCGCCGATTGCCTTCCAGAAATGTCCTGGCAAAGTGCAAAGTCAGATCATCGTTATCGGAATGGACGGCCAGCAGTCGTCCACCGCACTTGGCGCATCCCAGTGGGAAGGCCTGAAGCGCAAGCATTGTGGTACCTGAGACTGGAAGACCGGCGTCGCCGCCCGGAAAAAAGTTGATTACATCCTCACCGGTTAACAACGGGATATGTTGCCGAAACGTATAACCGGGCTTGAGTTCACCTTTGACATCGAACGGAACAGCAGCAGCCGGTTCTCCGGTAAAAACATCGGTCACTTCCAAAGTCGGTACACCTGTGCGGTAAGCGCGCAGTGTCCGTTCGGCATAGACCAGACGTTTCTCCGGCTGCTGATTGTAGGCCGGCTGCGTGAAGCCAGAGTTAGGGAATGCCACGGTGAGGAACGACATCAACGGCTGGCGGGTGTATTCACGGGTGATATAATCAGCTACCCGATCCAAGTCAGCCTCACTCAGTTGAGTCGGGGACGTCTTACCTGCAAATGCAGTAATCGTCGCCACTCCTACATCCATTAAAGAATGTCCTGTATATTTGAGCATTTGCACCTCCTGCTATTCTTCATTACTTCATCCTCACGCCAATCTACTTGCACGATATCCCTACTCCGTATAGAATAGAGGCAGGCAAGTTAGTTCATTCTATCAAGTGATTTGCCCCAAGCACGTATGAGTACAGGTATGAAAAGTGTGAAAGGAAAGTGACGATGAGTGAAAGACTCGCCTATAAACTTCCTCTCGTCTTTGAACCTCAACCAGAAGGAGGCTATACCGTGACCTGCCCCCTTCTCCCTGAATTGATCACTGAGGGCGAAACTGTGGCCGAAGCGCTGGCGAATGTCGAGGACGCTTTGATCGCCATCATCGAAGCCTACGAAGATTTAGGCCGCCCTCTTCCTCCTGTGCTAGAACAGGTGATGCTGGATATGCACACTCCCTTCTGGATTGAAACGGCGGTTATGGCGTGAAATACCGCGACATTGCCCGCAAATTGCGTGCCTTGGGCTGTGAGGAACTGCCGCGCCATAGCGGCGGTTCCCACCGCAAGTGGCACAATCCAGCCACAGGCCAGATCGCCCCGGTACCTGATTGGGGTAGCAAGGACTTGAAGATGGGTACACTGCGCCACATCATCCGACAGTTGGGGCTGGACTGGGAAGTTTTCAAGCAAGCGTAAGTTCATTGTTCTCCATACAGTTTTGCCGCCCTTCGCATCTCCTCCGCAATCTCCGCCCGCAGTTCCGGCGGGCTGAGCACTTCGCAATCGGCGCCCCACTGGCGGATCCACGGCTTCATCTCCAGCGTCGCCCCCACACGCACGCTGAGGATACACCCGCCGTCGGGCAAATCCTCGATTCTCTGCGTGACGTGCCACTCGCTCTCCTTGACCCGCTGCGTGATCCGTCCCGGCGGAAACTTGAGCCGCACTTCCACCTGCTCGCCGCTGCCCCAGTTGATGCCCCAGGCATTGTGTAAATACCGGTATGGATCAAAGTCCGGTTGTACCTCGAACCGCTCGTTGGTCAGTTCTACGCGCTCCAAACGCTCGACCTTGAACGTCCGAATATCCTTGCGCAGGTGATCGTAGCCGATAACATAGAGCGCATAGCCCACGCCAGAAGGCTCCAGGAAGTACGGATCGAACAAACGCACCTTTACCGGCTGGCCTGCCTCGGAGCGTTGCCAAAGGCGCACACGACGACGCTCGGCCCAGGCTATAGTCAGTTGCTCCAACACGCGCGTAAAGTCAGGCCGTTCGCGCCGTTCGCGCACCAGGTCGGCTGCGCGCTGGATGTGCCGTTGCATCATATCTTTGGGCATCGCAGCGGCCAGTTTTTCCATCGCACTGGCTACGTAGGGATGATTTTCGTCCGAGTAGCGCGAGAGCAAGCGCGCCGCCATAAACAACGCCGTGGCTTCATGCAGGTTTAGTCTAATCGAAGTAACGTACCGTTCACGCAGGATATAATAACGTCCGTCTTCAGAGTAAATCGGCACTCCGTTGGCTTCTAACGCCTGAATGTCGCGCCAGACTGTGGTGCGGTGGATCCCACAATGCTTGGCGACTTCACGGAGGGAGAGGCCTTCTGGAGACGCATCATAGAGGATACGCTCAATACGTAAAAGCCTCTCAGCCCGACTATTCGATCTTTCTCCATGTTGCAGCATCCGTACCTCCTCCGGTGACGGCTGGCGAGATGTGGCCTGGGTTGTTACAGCCCATAAGTCATTATCTTATCCTTATTTTTCAAATTTTGCAACAATGATGGAGGAAATCGGTAATCCAACCGGCACTTCAACTTCCTGATCAAGTATATCGGTTATTCCAAATTCTACTACATTGCTTGGTGACTTCCCAAAAGTCACCCAGCAGGAAAGAGTTTCCATCCCCACCTTTAAGATTTGCTTCCAGGATAACAACAGCGTGTTGCAACTACTGCAACACTTCGACCGGGGTTTGAAAATTTTCCCGCGCCAAAGCAGAATATGGGGTATCCTGAGAGGAACGGCTCATCCACCGACGTTTACCGGCGAGGGGATAGATTTTTAATCTGCGCATCAAAGAATGATGCACCAACGTTCAAACGGTTTTTGGGGAAATGCGCGCACCAGCCAGCTAGAACGTCACCGTAACGAACTCAACCTTCCCCGCCGACTCCGGCAGATGAAACGCCGGGCTGCTCGCCAACACCGCGCCATCCGGTTGCGCATAGATCACCCAACGAAACGGCCCGGCGCCGAACAGCTCGGCCGGAAGCCACCACACCTTGCGCCCTTCCCCTTTGGCGACCTCATCCAGCGTTCCGCGCCAGCCTTCGACATCGTGCCAGTCGCCCAGGGCATCCTGCCACTGCACGACCGTCCACAGGCTTTGCCAGCGGGGATCGCCGGCGCGGCCCTGCACCCGCAGCCAGATCGCGGCCCCGTCGCGCGCGAGCGGCGCAGCCGGGGTGACGGTCGGCGGCAAGGATGGCGTCACCACAGGCCATGCAGGCGTCGGGGTCAACGTCGGCGGCGCGACGCGCGTCCACGTCGGCGAGATGGCGGGCGACGCTTCCAGCGTCGCGCCGCCTGTGTTACTCACCAAGGCCACGATCAAGATCAATGCGCCCAAACCGATCAAGCCATAGCGTCTCATCATCGTCTCCTAAGGTCGCGCCGGACGTGGGGGAAGCGGCTGCAACGGTGTCATCGGTGCCGGCTTACCGTCTACGGTAAAGGTGGCCGGGCCAAAAAGGTTGTTGTCTTCAAATGCTTCCTGGACGCTGCCCCACGGGTTGGGCGGCCCCCACGAATCCACGTAAGCCCATACCGTATGGGCGCCGGCCGGATAGCCGCCATACGGCCACTGCGACCACGTCGGTTGATAGAACGCATCGCCGATGGTCAGCGTGAGCTGCCCGCCGGCCGGCAGCGCATCCACATACCAGACCAGTTGATACACGCACCCCAAATCAATGCAGGTGCGGTTGACATTCGGCGGCGCGGTGGGATCAAGGAACGCATCCACCCAGAAGTGCTGCGCCGCACTCTGACCTTGATTGGCAATCTGCACCTGGAGCGCGCCGGGGTTCGCCGGATCAACGGTTACGGCGGTGATGACCAAATCCGCGCGCGTATCGTAAGCGCGCAATACCATCGGCAGGTAGACCTGTGTGCCGCGTGTCGTCCGATACACTTTGAACCAGAAATCGTCACCTACCTGCCCGGATACAATCTGTTGACTGTAATCATCGAAGAACACGCCGTCGCTGCGCGCGATGCCAAGCAGGTCGCGGACCAATCCAATTTCTGCCCTACCCTCCACAGGCTCAACATGGAACGTGACATTGAATTGCTTCCATTGCCCCGGCGCGAAGTCGCCGAGCGTCCACGTAACCTGTTGAGCGCCGAGCGCCGACCAGGCGGGAGAAGCCTCCGTGACGGTGACCCACTCCGGCAGCGTCAGGGTAACAGTCACGGCGCGGGCGATGGCGTCGCCGGTGTTGTAGGCGGTGACAGACATCTGCACATCTGCGGGGGTGTCAGCGGGAATGTAACACTCACCGCCGATCACGTAAACCGGCAAAGAAGCCGTTCCGCCATTGCAGGTGTAATTCACCCATACCGCCGCGCCGTGCGCCTCCACGATGACCGGCTGCGATTGCGCTGTCCACTGCATCCCGAACGGGTCGGTGTAGGCGATGCCCGCGCCCGCGTTGACGACGTTCGGGCCGTGCTGCGCGCGGATAAGTGTGGCAGAGACAATCACATAGAGCGGCGTTTCCAGCGGCAGCCGTTGCACTTCGGCAGGCAGCGTGAATGTGACCAGCCCCGCGCCGTCCAACGTGAACGAGATCGGTGTGGCCCGCGTGGGCACGAGGCTCGCGTAGACGAGGCTCGCGGCGTCCTGCGTGAAGACGCCCGCGTCGGCGTCCAGCGCGGCCTGTAGCGCAGCCACTGCTGCCGCGTCGGTTGTCCAGGCGGCGGCGTTCAACACCACGTTGGCAGGCAGCGTGTCGGTGAGGAGCAAGCCGCTCGCCGGGCCGGAGGTGTAGCGCGGCGCGGCATCCTCGGGACGCTGCAAGACAATGCGCGCGGGCGGCACTTCGGCGTAAGGTTTGCCGGCGGGGAAATTGTCAGCCGTCGCCACAACCGGGATTTCCAGCACTTTGCCCCACAGATCCACGGGCACATCACCGGCCTGAATCTCAAAATACCATACGCTGCGCCAGGCGTCGGGAACGTCGGCGCGGTTGAGGAAGGCGAGTTCCGGCCAGATGGGTTCGGGCGCGGTTGCCGGGTCGGTGTACAGGTGGGTGATGGTGATGCCGGGGACAGCGCCAAGCGCGACGCTCAGGTGGGTCAGAGTGACGCCGGTGTTGTTGTCGAGCGCGACGCGCACGATAGCGCGTTCGCCCGGCCCTAACACTGAACTAAAGAGCGTCTTGTCCTCGCGTCCACCCACGTAAGTCGTCCACACCAGGTCACCGTAGCCCCAACTCTTGATGAAAGGATCATAATGGGCGGCAAAGTCGCGCGCGTCATACGCATCCCACATCTCGTAGATGAACATCACTGTGTCGCTATAGACGCTCACCTGGATAGGACCGCCGGTTTTCTCGATAACGCCGTCGCTGCGTAAGCCCTCGGCGACGTGAACGTGCGCGTCGTAGACTTCGTAGCGATTCGGTCCGGCGATCTGCTGGCGATACACCAGCCGCCCGCCATCGTGCAGCTTGAACTGGCCTTCGCGGTTGAAGGGATAGTTTTCGATGGTCGCCGACACAACGAACGAGGCCCACGAGCCGGGCGGGATCACTTGCCGGAAGTAGAGGTTGTCATAGGCCACGCCGGTCGTCACGCTGAACAGCTCGCTTGTCCCCGGCCCCACGCTGCGCCACGAGTCGTACCACGTCGCGCCCTGCGGCCCGATCTGGATCCCCAGGCCGTGGAAGATCGGCAAATTGATCAGGTTCTCGCCAGCGGGGATGGTGAGATTGGAGTCGCCGACGCTGTAGGTTTTGCCCAACAAGTGCAACTGCGCGTCATCCAGGCGGGTGGGGATTTCGCGCACCAATGTCTCGTGCGTCCCATTTTTGTCCAGGTCAGCCCAAATTCCAAAGGTGACGGCGAAGCCCGCGTGTTGCTCACTGAGATCGCCGCAGGTCGCGCAGGAATCCCAGTCCCACACATCGTAGAACGCCGCGCGCAAGGGTAGGGTATGCGAGCGCGACCACACATCCTGATAGGTCAATTCCGAGGGAGCGGGCGCTTGCGGCGCGTAGGCTTCCGCGTGCGGCAGATACTCACGGTAGGGCACGGGATACGCCCCCGCCAGCACGTAGACCGAACCGGCATCGTAGGGCAGCACCACCACACCCTCGCGCGGCGTCCCGTGGAAGCGCACCTCGCGCCCGAAAAGCTCGTGGGAGTGGATGCCATAGCGCACGGCGGGTTCCTCGTACCAGTAGCCGGGGAAGTCGCCCAGGTCCCAGGTAAGGGGCAGACAGGGGAGCAGCAGTTGCTCATTGACCACCGTGATCGCGTCGGTGTACGTCGGCGGGATGGTGACGAAGGAGCCGTAATCGGTGACGGCGGTGGTGACGCGCAGGGGCGGATCGGTGTGGATGCCATACGTGCTGGTGAAGACGCAGCGCGGGCGTTCCGCCTCCGGCAGTGCGCGCCAATCTTCGAGCGTGAGTGTCTGCGTGGGCGCGGTTGCGCCTTCCCACAGCGGATAGTCCTTGCGCGTGTCCCAGAGGTACGGCTCGTTCTTGATCCAGATCGTTTCGCCGTCGTTGGCGTTGAGGATGACGTGCTGGTTGGCGATGTCCACGATGGGCGCAACGAGGATGACCACGTCGGTCATCCGCAGCGCAGCGGCCAACGTTTGCTCTTTGTTTTCCAGCGGCAGGGCGGCATCGAGGTAGATGCCGTTTTTGGGGATGACGAAGTAGCGGTCGCCCTCGATGTCACGGTCGCCGACGAGCCGGGCCGCCATCAGCGCGGTAAGGACGAAGGGGCGGTGGCGTGCCGTGACGGGCCGCCCGTCGAGATCGGTGTAGCGCAGTTCGCCGGTCGCAAACGTCCCGACGCCCGCCGCCAGCGCCTGCGGGTCGGATTGCGCCTGGTAGGTCAGCGTGACGACGGCGTGCGGCGCGAGGTCGCCCAATTCCCAAACGATGACCGTCTCGCTGGTTGCGGTCGTAAAAGTCAGCGTGGGTGATGGCGAGAGCGTACCGGTCAGTGTGTAGCCTGCCGCGACCGTTTCCGTAACAACCGCATCGTCGAGCGCGGCGTCCCACAGATTCTCGATGACCAGCGTGGCGCTCACCGGGACGCTTTCGTAGGCCGGAAACGTGTGCAAATCGTAGGCCGGGTTCCAGGTCTGGATGGCGTCGCCGTAGAAATCGGCCCGGCCGGAAAGCGCCAGCAGCAGCGTGTTCATAAACAACGGCAGTTGCGCGCGGCGGGTTGCGTCGGTGGGATGGCCGACAACGCCGATAACCTGCCCCGCGCCATAAGGCGCGCGAATGACAGCAGGGACCGCGCCGCCTTCGGCATTGCTGAGTTCGGCGATGACTTCTATCTCTCCCCTGGGAACGAGCGTTGGATCGTCCAGGATGTACAGGCTGCTGGTGAGCCACGACCAGGCCATAGGGGATTCAGGCTGCACAATGTCAAGCCAGCCCTGGTTGGCGAAGGCGTCAGCCCCCACAAGCTGGAGCGGCGCATCGAGGTTGACCGTCCCAGCGGGTAACACACCGGCCTGCTCCGCAATCCACAGGCCGGAGCCTTGCGCGTAGAGCGTGCCGCCCGCCGCGACAAAAGCGGCAATCGCATCCAGCGCGCCGGTTTCCGCCAGACGCTCGCGCACTGCATCGCGGGCGTCGTTGCGGAAGGCGGGGATGATGAGCACATCGTAGTTGCTCAACTGCGCGGCAGCGTCAGCTTCGGTGAGTACAGTATAGGGCACGGCGTTGAACAGGTAGCCTTCCAACACCTGGCGGATATGGGCCAGTTCCCACATCGCCATCACGTAGCCGTCGTCCATCGCCACCGGCACGGTAACGGTCGAGCGCAGCAGGGCCACACGCCCCGGGAAGAGCGCGTAGGCGCGTGAAAGTGGCAGCGTCCCCGCCAGCTCGAAGGCCGTGTAAGGGTAAGGCGGCGTCGCACCCTCGCCCGGCGGGACGTACAAGTCGCCGGGCAGCGCCGTGCTGGTCAAGGCGTCACTCTGCGCCAGCCGGTGCAAGCGTCCGCCGGCATACAGGCGCGCCAGTGGCAACCGGTACGCCGCGCGCACATCCGCCTGCCGCGCGCCGAGCGGGATGACCACGCCGCCGGGTTCGAGAGCGGCGGGGGCGGCGGCCAGACGCAATCCGCCGGAAAAAACACCTAACAGCAGCCACGCGAGCGCCATGCTGAATAGAATCGGCCATCGTTTCATAATCCACTCCTTTATGCTACATCAAGTTACGTGGTATACTATAGGTAATCGAATTCTTCCAATAAGTTTATGGAGGTACGCTATGACTGCACCCACAATCACACTTGAACTTCCCGCGCAAGTTTACGCGGACTTACAATCATTGGCCGACGAAGCGAAGATAGATTTGGTCGAGATGCTACGGCGTTGGACAAAGCAAACCGCCGAACAACGCGCCTGGGTGCAGGCATGGGATGATCTATGGGTCCAGGAAGAAGGCGGCTTGCACGTCGGGATGACAAAAGAAGAAGTCGTCGAACAGATGCGCAAAACTCGTCAGGAAATCTTCGAGGCCGAATATGCGCATTTGTATAGATAGCTGCACTTGGATCCACGGCTTACAGGAAAGCGATCCCGCATCTGCGCGGTTGCTTGTAGCGTTTTGAAAGTGCGTGATAGGCTCTGTGTGAATGTGGAGCGCTTTGTTCACCGCAGAGAAAGGCAACGAATTGGGAAAGGAACGAATTGGGCAGCGAATTAAGTTAAGGAACGAATTGGGCAGCGAATTAAGTTAAGGAACGAATTGGGCAGCGAATTAAGTTAAGGAACGAATTGGGCAGCGAATTAAGTTAAGGAACGAATTGGGCAGCGAATTAAGTTAAGGAACGAATTGGGCAGCGAATTAAGTTAAGGAACGAATTGGGCAGCGAATTAAGTTAAGGAACGAATTGAAAAAGACGAATCAGGCCACACGCACGGGGACGATGTGAAGTGTGGTGTCGTTGAAATTCGCCAGGAAGCCCAGACGCAGTCCCAAAAGGCGCAGGCGGGCGCGGAGCTGGCCTTGCATCGCTTCATCTATCTCGTTCGCGGCAAACGCGGTGAGCAGTATTTTATCCTCGACGACGATGAGTTGCGCCGGCTGTTCTCCAAGTGAGTGTCCCCGATATGTGATCGGCAAGGTCTTGATAAAGCGATAAGGAATCTCTTGATGTCGCAGTTCCACCATCACCGCCCGGCGGTACAGAAGACTCAGGAATCCCGGCCCTAACTCGAAATGAACCCGGTGTAACGCCTCGAATAATTGCCGGCTGAGTTCTGGATAGAGCCAGTCCTGGTCTATTTGTGGCGGTTGCCATACAAAGTCGGCTTTCTTATCGCGCAGATAATTGGGCAAGCGCTCATCGGTTAGCGATTTCTCCCCAAAGTTGACTACGATTCCCAAATCTGCCCCAGTGACTTTGAGGTATGATAACGTTTGCGCTTTGTGCCTGGGCATGATCTCCGGCGCGACTTTGAGTTCCAACAGCAATTTGCCGTCTTCAACCCACATATCCACAAAGTAACGCCCCACGTTACTGTCTCGATAAAAAACCTCGAAACCCTTTTCCGTCTCGCAACGGATACCGCGTTCTTCTAACGCAATTGCCAGCGCCGCCTGGTAAAATCGTTCCGGCAGCATCGGGCCGAGCGCGTTATGAACATCAAAGCACGCGCCTTTGACGGTGTAACTCAGCTCCTTGTGGATGATTACAGCCAATTCGTTAATCTCCCCATTCGTTGCCTCTCTCACCGCCGCACTAACGGCAAATACACCTGCCGGATACTCCCCGGATCGTCATACTCATACGCGCCGAGATCGGGTAGTGGGTCACGCCGGACGCCGAGGATGTCGAACGCTACGCCCGCAGGCAGCCCTCGGTTCCGCGCCGGAGATGCGGCGGTCAAGCGATAGTCGCTCGCGCCCACGAAGGCCGGATCACCGGCGAAATCTCGGCTGCGGCTGACCTGCCCACCAGCATCCACAATCTGCGTATCCGTGAGGTTATGCCACAATGTCGTTGCCAATTGGACGGTGGTAGGGTCTTCGACGTGTCCAATCACCTGCACGCCCACACCCGGCCCGGACAGAATGGTATTGGTCATTGCCAGATGCGCGGGACCTTGCCCGGAGTTCTGCGCCCACACGCCTACCGCGCCATTATCGGCCAGCGTGGTGTGCCAGGCCTGCGCCTCGCCGCCGATGACGGTGAGACCTGCTTCAGCGTTGGCGGCAATCACGTTATTGATCAGCGTCGCGCGATTGTTCCACAACAGCAAACCGTTGGTATTGGATGTGATAGTGTTGCCGGAAAGCGTCGGAAAGCCCATATCCCCCACGACGCCGTGACCGTTGCCGGTGTTATTTTCGATGCGGTTGCGTATCAAGGTCAGCGTGTAGCCGCTGAGGTACACGCCGCTGGCGAGCGAACCGCCGTAGTTGTGATGGACGTGGCAATCGCTGATCACCGCATTTGCGCCTTCAACGTACAATCCGCCGCCGCTGCTTTGCGCGTATCCGTTGGTGATAACCAGCCCTTCCAGCGTCACGGTGATGCGCGTGGTATAGTCCGGCGCGCTAATCACGCCGCCCCGCCCGCGCCCTTGCGGATCAATGACCGCCGGGTAGCTGATGGGCTGCGCCGTCGTCCAATCGGTGACGGTGTAGCCGCCGCGCACCGTCAAACTCTTGTTAATGAACATCGCCTGGGTAATCATCTGCGTCCAGCCGCCCAGGGCGTATTGGAACGCGGTCACGGCAGTATAGACGCCCTGCGCCACGCGGATTTCATCGCCGGGCGCGGCGGCGTCAATGGCTGCCTGGAGCGTGGCGTAGCACGGCATCGCGCCCGCGCAATCGGCATGCGGCGCGACGTAGCGCGTGCCCGGCGCGGCGCCGACGCCCCAGGCAAGCAGCATGAGCACGGCCAGGGATAGGGTGAAGGTGAGTGATGGGTTTAAAAGACGCATCATTTGTGCTTCAGTCTTGTTTTTTGCGCCGCCGAAACGCAGAGCACGCCAGGTTTGACCTCCGCGCCTCGACGGTGAATTGCCTTCTCGCTCTCAGGGAAACTTGCGATACACTTCCTTCCGATGCAACACGCGACAAAACTCAATGACGCGCTGGCCGTTGTCTATCCGCAACCCCACACGATAGTCGCCTACACGCAACCGGTAATACTCCTGATACCCCTTGAGCTTTTGGACTTTGCCGGCCAGAAATGGATCGGCTTGAATTTCTTCCCCGAAAGCGACAGCCTCTACCTGCTGGCGGACGCCGGCCGGCAAATGCGCCAGCTCCTTGAGGAAAGTGCGCGTGTATTGCACCGTCCAGGTCATTGAGCCGCCTCATCTCGATAGGTTTGATAGACGGCGCGCGCTTCCGCCGCCGTCAACACCTCGTCGTTAGCGACCTCCAGCATCCGCTGGCCCAGGGCATAATCCTCAAGGAACTCCAACAGCGTTTCCGGCGTGGTATTCAACAGCCGCGCCAGTGTGAAAATAGAGACGCGCCAGCCCTCACGCAGTTTGAGCACACCCTCAAGCTGCTCCCGTTCGACAAGAGCCTGAAATGTCTCCGGCGTGATGCCCAACACCTGCGCCGACGTTTGTATGTCTATGGTCAGTTGAAACATTTCTTTCTCCTCCCGTTATGACGTGATAGCTTTATCATAGCACACTTTCCCCGGCTGTGACTCTGCGCCTATCCTGCGCCATATAGATTTGTCACCAGCTTGCGCCGCGTCAATGGCCGCCTGGAGCGTGGCGTAGCACGGCGTCGCGCCCGCGCAGTTGGCGTGCGGCGCGACGTAGCGCGTGCCCGGCGCGGCGCCGACACTCAAGGCAAGCAGTAGGAACGCGGCCAGGGATAGGGTAAAGGTGAGTGATAGGGTCAAGAGACGCATCATTGGGTTTTCATCTCGTATCCCATAATTAACCGTATTCAGTAAACACACACTTGCCATTACTCAGCACTCAAGTATTTATTAACGATGGATACCAAAGCAGTAATGGTAGTAGATATTTCCTTTTGTCGTCTGTGTTCAGCTCCAATAGAAAGAATTTCTTCTAGATCACCCCAATATACTTTCCATTCCTCAATAAATTCGTCTAGGTTCTCGGAAAAAGCATTGACTGTCCAATACATTTCATCAACTAAGTATTGCAAGCTAATTTCTTGAGACTGATATTTTCCTAATAGTTCTAATATTCGGTTTAGTAAACGTCGTGTATGCGGATACATTTTCATCACCATACTGTTACAATCATTCTAGTGAGTATGTTTTGTACAACTTTGTGTCCACCTAAGGTATAGGCACGAGTTAAAATGCTTTTACCTGGCGAAACAACGCCATTCTGAATTATGTCCTTAACTACAGATGGAGGAATACCTCGACCACCTAAGCCTTTAGGCATCATGCGTTCTAATGCATGCTCTGAGTATTTGACGCCATCTACGATTTGCCTTCCTCCTCCTGGCCCAGGCCATGAAGAAGAACTTTGAACTGCCCCACCTATTGCATTTTGAACCAAAGCCGCCGAACCACCACCAATCGCACCTGTCCCAAAGCCAATACCCATCGCTTCTGGCAGGAAAGTAGACCATTTTGTATCCGTACTTCTATCATTGAGATTAGCAAATAACTGCGTTCCACCAGCAGCGACGCCGCCAGCAAGAGCACCTACTGCCATAGCGCCCAGGATTGCACAACCTGCCCCAGCCGTAAGAATGCAGAATGCAGCACCGCCAATCACGCCAGCAGTGAACCCTACAGCCGCAGCAACTACAGCCCTATGTTCTTGAATGAAATCAGCCAGATCGTGTGATTTCTCAATGACTACATTCTTTAATTCGGTTGCTTTTTGCTGAATTGTATTTTGAACGGCTGTAGCTTTCTCCTCCACGTATCCTCGTGGATTGCTTATGAATTTGTCATATTCTTGTTCCACACGCTTTAGTTGGGGTTGGACATATTCATTATAGGTTTTCTTTACACCTTCAACCACCGGTTTAACGGTTTCCTTAACCTTCTCTTCAACTTTTGTGACAATAGGTGCCACGTACGGATCGTATACCTTTTCCTTAAGCCATTTCAAAACGCCATAGCCAGCAAAATCGGTGAATGTGACAGGATTGCCTAATGCAAACATATAACGGTGCCGCGTCAAAGGATTTAGATCGGCACCTCGATAACTATCCTGGCTAATCCATGTACCAACTTGAGAATCATAGTATCGTGAGTAGAAATGCGTCAACCCCGTCTCCGCATCGTACTCCTGCCCGGTATACGTGTAGTGGTTCAGTTCCGGGCAATCCTGCAACGGATTCCCGTACTCGTCGTACTTCCACTGGCACACGTCCGCGCCGGATTCGTCCGTCAGGGCCACGACGCTGCCCAGGCCGTCGTAGTGATACCAGTACGCCGTCGTGGTCGCGTCTTCGGTGCGGACGAGTTGCACCATGCGCCCGTTGCCGTAGACGTAGGCGCTTTGCACGGTCGGGGTGACGCTATCGCCCGCATACTCGACTTCCGCGACGGGATCGAGGCCGTCAAAGATGTACTCGCGGGTAAAGACGGCGGGCGCGGTCAGGATGCCGGTGGCGGTGATGTAGGTGGTGACGTGTTTCTCGACGCGGCGGCCATAGCCGTCATAGACGTACCGGGCTTCCATCGTCGGGCTGATGTAGCGCGCGGGCAAGACCACGGAGCCCAAGGCTTGCGGGGCGGTATAGACAACGGTTTCGTAGACCTGCGTGAGGCGATTTTCATAGTCGTACACATAGTCCATCGTGACCGTGCCGGTGAGTTCCCAGCCCAGGTTCAGCGCCGCGCTGAGGTAGCCGCTCGCCGTGAGCGGCTCGGTCTTGCGGATACGGTTGCCGTTGGCGTCGTAATCGAAGGCGGTCGGCCCGGCGGTGAGCATGGCATTGAGCGCGTTAAAGGTGTAGGCGGTGTCTTCGGGGAGCGCTGGTTTGCCGGCGGTGGCTTCCGGCACGCCCACTTTTTGCAAGCGATTGCCCACCGGGTCGTAGACGTAGCGCATATCCTGCCCGCTGTTCGTCTGCGCGCGGGTGAGGCGGTAGAGATCGTCGTACTCATAGCTGCGCGTGACGGACTCCGGCCCGCGCTGCTCCTGTGTCTGGACGCGGTTGCCGACTTTGTCGAGCGTGTAGGCGTAGCTGGCAATCACCGCGCCGCCCGCGCCGGTGTTCGTGAGGCTGGTCAACCGCCCGGCGGCGTCGTAGGCATAGTCTGCCCGCGTGCCGTTGGGGTTGACCTGCGCCTGGATGTAGCCCAGCGGGTCATAGTCCCAGGTGTGCGCCCGGCCGGCAAAGTCGGTCAGGGTCGCCAGTTGGTCGGCGGCGTCGTAGGCCATTTCCACGCGCTGCCCGTCCGGGTAGACCATCGCCGTGCGGTTGCCGACGGCGTCGTATTCCCATTGCAGCGTGCGGCCCCGATAGTCCGTGGCGCTGAGGCGGCGGTTGAGGGCGTCGTAGGTGTACGTCCAATCGCCGTTCCAGTCGTGCATGGCGATCTCGTTGCCGTTGAGGTCGTACTCAAAAGTGACGGCGGCCATCCCCGCGCCCTGGCCGTACACCGTGGCGATCAGTTGGTTGGCCTTGTCGTACTCATAGTAAGTCGCCTGCCACTTGCCATCCACGCGGCGGATCATATTGCCGCGCGCGTCATAGCTATACTCCCAGGTTTTCTCCAGCGGGTTGATTTCGCGCTTGAGTTGGTCGAGGAAATTGTACTCAAACATCGTGCGCACGCCGTTGGCGTCCACAATCGCCGTGCGGTTGCCCACCGCATCGTACTCGTAGCGCGTGGTCTGATTCAGCGCGTCGGTCACGCTGGTCAGCCAGCCGAGCGCGTTATACCCATAGCGCGTCGTCTTGCCCTCCGCATCCGTCCGCCCCGTCATCCGCCGCAGCCTGTCATACGAGTACGTCGTCTCATTCTCCAGTGGATCCGTCTCCTTGACCAACAGATTCAATTCGTTATATTCATAATTCGTTACCCTCCCCCGCGCATTGACGACTTGAATCTGATTTCCCACCTTGTCATACACAAACCGCGTGATCTGATTGAGCGGATCCGTCACCGTGAGCAATTGCCCGGCCAGATCGTAGACATAGCCGGTGCGGTGGCCGTTAGCATCCACCATCGCCGTCGTCGCGCCTTCGGGATCGTACTCGTAAGCGGTCACGCCCAATAATGCATCCGTCATCGTGGTCATCCAGCCGTTCTTGTTGTAGACAAACGTGCTGGCGAACCCCATCGGATCGGTCACCCTGACCACATTGCCCACGCCGTCGTATTCGGTGTGCGTCGTGCGGCTGAGGGGATCGGTGCGGCTGATGACGCGGTTGCGCGCGTCGTACACCATCGTCGTCGTCGCGCCGTCGGCCTCGACGCCGTCCGAGGGGATGCCCACGGTCTGGCGCGTCATATTGTGGACCTTGTCATACGCCATCGTCATGCGATTGCCCAGCGGGTCCAGCACCTCAATCTGGTTGCCGACGCTGTCGTAGGTCAACTGCACCTCGGCGCGGCGTGGATCGAAAGCGCGAATGATGCGGTCGAGTGGGTCGTAGCAATACTCGGTCGTCCCGCCGAGCGCGTCGTAGACGAACTTGCGGCGGTTGACAGCGTCGTAGACAAAGCGCGTGCGGTAGTTCAGCGGATCGGTGAGCGTGAGCAGGTTGCCGTTGGGGTCATATTCATACGTGTAGACACTGCCCGCCGGGTCGGTCACCTGGGTCATCCGATAGAGCTTGTCATAGACAAACGAGGTCGTGCGCCCTTCGGCGTCGGTGGTGCTGAGGCGCTTGCTCATCTTGTTGTAGGTGTGCGTGGTGACATAGCCTAGCGGGTTCGTCTCTTTGGTAGGATTGAGTTCGTCGTCGTATTCCCACGTCCACACGCCGCCGCGCCGGTCAATTTTCTTGATGAGCATGTTGTTCTTGTCATACTCAAAGCGCGTGACGGCGCCTTCGGGATCAATCGTCTTGGTGACGTTGCCGTTCTTGTCGTACTCGTTGGTCGTGACGCGCGTCTCGGTGCAGGCCGGCGGATTGAGGCACTCGGTGCGCGAGAGTTCGTGGCCGGCGTCATCGTAAGTGGATTTCGTCCAACCGCCGTCCTGGTAGCGCGTCTCGGTGCGGTTGCCGTGATCGTCGTAGGCAAAGGTGGTGACGCGCCCCTCGGCGTCGGTCAGCCTGGTCATCTGGCCCTTGCTGTCGTACTCGGCCCAGGTCTCCGCGCCGTTCGGCTCGACGACGTGGGTGGGATTGCCCTTGTCGTTGTATTCGTAAGTCCAGGTGTTGCCGAGCGCGTCGGTCATGCTGGTGGGATTGTTCTTGTCGTCGTAGGTCCAGGTGGTCACATCGCGGTCATACAGCGACCACTGATCCAGCGGATCGCTCTGCGTGAGCATGTTGCCCCGGTCGTCATACGTGTAACGCCAGACATTGCCGCGCTTGTCCTTACGCATCGTAATGTTGTCATTATCGTCATATTCGTACTCGACGGTATAGCCCAGCGCGTCCTCTTCCTTGATGACGCGGTACTTGCTGTCAAAGTAATAGACCGTCTTGTTCCCTTCGTTATCGGTGAAGGTGGCCTTCATATTTTCGAGGTCATAGTCCCACTTGCCCTCGTCCTGATTGCCGTTCTTCTGGCTGGCGACTTTACCGTCCGGCGTGTACTGGTTCTCCAGATAGGTGATGCCCATCGGGTCGGAGACGCGATTGAGATAGCCGCCGGCCGCATCGTAGGCGTAGTTGGTGCTGCCGCCGTTGGCGTTGGTCATTGCCAGCAAATCCGTCCCGGCAGTCACGGCCTGCGGGCCACGCAGGGCGTTCAGATAAGCCGTGCGCTCCAGGCTGACCACACCATAGGTATAGGTGAGCACTCGCCCGGCCGGGTCGGTGATGCTCGTGACCTGGCCGTTGCCGTTCGTCACGATGTCAAACACGCGCCCGCTCGCATCCACGATGGCATCCAACGCGCCGCCGGCATAAGTCAACGTGAGCGCCTGCCCGTCCTCGTTGCGGATCGCCTGCAACACGCCCGCGCCGTCAAACTCGAAGCGAATCTGCTCCGGCGTGGTGAGGACATAGCCGCCCCCTTCCGCTGTCAGCACATCAAAGACGCCCGGCTCGGCCGCGTAGCCGCCCGCGCCCGGCGTGAACTTGCCCCAGCGGCCGTCGGCGTACTTGACCAGCGCTTTGCCATCCTCAAACTTGATGCGCATGTCGTACAGGCTCGACCAGCCCTTGCCGAACAGGCCGACTTCGGCAGAAAGCGAGTTGTAATAGCGGACGAGGTCCACATTCAGCCCCGCGCCCGGCACAAACAGGTCGCGGAACCACTGGAACTGGTTGCCGGTGACGGGATTGACGCCCTGCGCGGTATAAACCACGCCGTCGCCCAGCCCCGTCCGCCGCGTGACCGGCACATCGTTGACCACCGTGCCGCTGAACGGGACACACGCTGTCAATTCCAGGTGCGCGATAATGCCGTTGTAGATACCCCCAGCGATGGTTTGGAGTTTAGGGTCAATCACATTGTCGCGGTCGTAGTACGAATCCATAAACGCCGCTTCGAGGTGCGCGTAAGTCACAGTGGGAACATGCGTCGGCAAATAGAGGCCATCGCCGCCCCAGGTGCGCGCATCTTTCACGCCCCGATTGCCGGGCAACGCCGTGGCCGCGGCCACCTGGTCAATCAACTGCTGCGTGAAGCTCACGTCGCTGGTCTTACTCAAGTCCACGATGCCGAGCGGCCCGCCCATAAAGTTGCTCATCGTGTGGCTGAGGATGTTGAAGGCAATCGTCGCCGTGCCCGAAGGCGCGTGGCTGTTGATGAACTCCGCCCGCCACTGTGCGGAAAGGCTGCTGTCGTCCTCACGCGTCATCAACACATTGACGCCGCACGCCTGCAAATAGCCCCTGACGGCCAGCGCCGTATCCAGATTGAGCGTCTTTTCTTCCAGCGCATAACTCGCGGGCGACGTCACCGTCCCGCCAGGGTCTGCGCCCCCGTGATCCGGGTCGAGGATGACGAGTGTCTGAGAGGGTACAGCCGTGGTTCCAAGCAGTGCAAATTCGCTGAAGTGATTCAGCGGCGCGCGGGCGATGTTCGCAGCGGGGTCTACGACGGTAAGCAGCGGCCGCCAGCGATTGTCACCCTCGGCGCGGGTGTAGAGCTGCAAGGCGCGCTCATCCAGCCCAGTCACCTCGGTGTCGCTGTACGTTACGGTGATGACGACGGTGTTGGTGACAACGTATTCGGGCATCCCATTCACCATGCGCGTGGTTACGGCAGGGGCAAATTGCGTCACGGACGTTCCATCAAGCGTCTGCGCCGTGAGCGCGAAGGATTGTCCTACCAAAACTGTCTCGGCTGGCAGATGATCGGGCGCCCCAAGAGGCTGATAGGCCACCGTTACCGTCTCGGTCAACGTTCCCGGTGCGAAGGTCAGCGTCATGTTACCGCCGGTGACGCTGCCGCCGGTTTCTGGGGCAACCTGGGTAGTGGTCGGTGGAACGTAGCGGCTTACTACCAGAGGGAGAAACACAGTATATGGCAGTGCCATTAGTTGTCGTACAGACGAAGCGCCTGCATCACGTGCAACACCGGGGAAACTTGTTGTGACCGCCACAGGGGCTGATGTTACTAGCTCCGCCCGCACCGGCCTCACCGTCCAGGGGACCATCCCCAACAGCATCGAAACCACCGTCACCAACGATACGAGCACACGCAGGGAACGCCATGAGGGTTGCATCATCACACCTCCATCAATGCATCGCTTTATTGAGTCAAAGAAGCTCTAACGGTAAGTGGAAAGGATAAATTGTTTCTGAGGAGTTAGAGACATTCCAACTATGGCTATTCTAGCATAACTTCCCCTTGCACAAAATAGTACTTCAGTCCCGTTGTGCAAACAAAAAAGACCGGTGTAGATGCCGGTCTTTTTGTCAGCGTAGTTTTATATAGAGATGCTTTGTCTCAGGTGCAGGACAAAGTTTCAGGATTCACGTCTTTACCACTCCGCCGGTGGGTGAAAGTGGGCATCTTCCTCGTACAATGCACGGATTGCGGCGAAGTCATCGGCCAACGTGAGCGCGGCGACACGGTCCATCAGCGCGTAGACCGGTTCGACGTGCTCCGGCGCCAGCTCGACCATGTAGCCCCAGCCACCGTCCCACGGCAGGATCTCGACTTTGTTGAACGCCAGGAAGTCGCGCAGCAGGTCGCCGCGCACGAACTCGATGCCGTGCCACTCGAAGATGCCGAAGTCGTCGGGGTTCGCCTCGCCGCGGCGGCACAACTGCCACGCATCCCCGCCGACGATGAAGCGATTGCGCGGCGTGTCCAGCGGGTCGAAGTCGAGCTTGAGCGCTTCTTGCATCAGCGCGTCGAGTTGCGCATCCACCAGCACCCACCGGCCCTGTTCCGCGTTCCAGTACTCGACAACCCAGTGATCCTCGTAATGTCCAGGGATGAAGTACGTCCCGAAGCCGCAGCGCGCCCGCGCCGGGACGCCCTGATGCCGCAGGATCGCCGTCAGCATCACGGAGAAGTCACGGCAGTTGCCGACGAGTTTGCGCTCGGGGGGTCGCGCCTCGGTGAGCGGGCGGTCGTCCAATTCCAGGATGCGCGCCAGTTGCTTCTCCACGGTGCGCAGGTTCACCTCGGCCTTGCGCTCGTCGGTCAGTTGCAGGCCGTAGCTGCCCGCCCAGAAGATGTGCACCATCACGCCTTGCAGCGTCTTCACCAGCGCCGGGATGTCGGTAGGCAGGTCGTCGAACAGGTGGGCGTAAGGGCCGGGATCGGTAACTGGGCCGGGTTGGGTGTAGTAGGTCGAAATATTGTTATCCATCAAGTCTCCTTTCTTAACTCTTTCTTTTCAAGGAGCAAGGTACAAGACAACGATTTGCCTCCTGTCCCTTGCCCCTTGCCTCCTGCCCCTTGCCCCTTTATAGAGGTTGACACACCGGGCAGACCCGGGTATGCGTACTGCCGGTTTTAATATTTTCGATCATGGTACCGCAGACCGGACACGGCGCATTTTCCAGGTGCAGGATGTGCATAGAGCGTTGATCCCATTGCCCCTTCTCACCGTAAAGGTTTTGTTCCCACGCGCTGCCGCCCAGATTGATGCTCTGCTGTAACGTCTCGCGGAGCGCAGCCCACAGATTGGCGATTTCGCTGTCGCTCAGCGTGGCGATAGAGCGCAGCGGGTGGATGCGCGCCAGGAACAACGGGTCCTGCACGTAGACGTTGCCGATCCCGGCGATGCGCTTCTGATCGAGCAGGAATGTCTTGATCACGCCCTTGCGCCCGCGCAGGAGCGCGCGGAAGTCGTCCAGGCTCAAGTCGAGCATATCGGGGCCGAGTTCGGCGGTCATTTTGTGAGCGGCGAGGGTAGGAGTGTAGTGCGCGAAGCCAAACCACCAAAAGTTGACGGCAAGCGCAGCCCCATCGCGCAGGTCGAAGATGAGGCGGTATTTCTCCGGCAGATGGTTACGGTCGGTCAGCAAGATCTCGCCGCCCATCCCCAGGCACAACAGCAGCCAGCCGGATGACAGTTCCACGCGCACCCACTTGCCGCGTGGCGTCACGTCGCGGATTTCCGTGCCACTGATTGCCGTCTGGAACTCGTCCACCGCCATATTGAGACATTTGGGTTGCAGCACCTCGACCGCGCCGAACTCACGTCCGACTAATTCTTTCCGCATGTCGCGGGCCAGTACATAGATTTCAGGGAATTCGGGCATTGTTGTTTACCTCATTGATTTCGTTCAGACCTGTCAGGTTTTGTAAACCTGACAGGTCTTTTGGGTTCATTCGACGTCGAACGTCACATTCGCCAACCCGTGATAGTAGTTGCCCCAGCGCGCCGTGAAGCGCAGCACCGTGTAGTCGGGATCGTTCACGCCGAGGGGATAATACTTCTCGAAACCCTCGCGCCAGAGCCTCTGACGGGATGCGGCGTCTTGTAACAATTCCACTTCGCCCACCAGCATCACACCCATCCACTTTTCCATATCAATGAAGTAGAGGCTTGCGCGCGGATCGTGGCGCAGTTGCCCTACCCGCCGGGATGAGGTGTTGGTGCCCATCCAGACCGTTTTCAGGCCCTCGTTTTCCATCTTGAGCATCGCCTTGATGTTGGGGAATCCATTGTCGCCGTTCGTGCCGAGCATCACAATGCCAGAACGGTCGGCCAGCGCCAGAGCTTGTTCGATTGCGGTTTCTTTATCCATAATATACGTCAATTCCTTTTATTAGCAGTCAGCCGTCAGCTTTTAGCCATCAGCTTTCAACGATCAGCTTTCGGCCTGATAGCTGACGGCTGATAGCTGCAGCTAATTGCTGACCGCTTTACAATGTCTGGCGGATCTGATCGAGCATCGTCTGCATCTGCGGCGCAAAGCTAAAGTACCGTTGCAGCTTGTCGCAGGCATAGTCAGCGCAGTGCGCGCAGTTGAGGACGCCGCGCGCAATGCCGCAGGCGCGGATTTCACATTCGGCGCAGTGACTGCACTTGTTCGGTCCGCTCAGACAACCATCGCAGCAGACTGCTGCAACCGTGATGTCAGGCGCATTATACGCCTCACGCCATTGAGCAGCGACGGCTTCCAGGGCCGCCGAATCGTTTGCCTGGGTGGCGATATACGCGGGGCAATCGCTGCATACCAGACCGCAGTAAGCAATGATCTTTTCCATATTAGAAAACCTCCTTGAGATTGATTTCGGTTGATCCCTATTGGGATGACAACACAATAAACATAGCCCAAGAATATGTCAGAACACGTCATATAGGTAGAAATTTTGTTCTATTTTTGCCTTTCTGTGGCTGTGCTGCTCCTGGCATCCTTGTCTTAATTCCGGCTTCAGTATAGCCGCGCGCCGTCTTCTGAGCGTCTTTTCTGGCATCTTGTCCAGCATTTCAAAGTAGCTATTTGCACACAAGCGGCGGACAGATACAATAGAAGTATGCTTAATTGGGAGATCCCGTACCTGACCTCTGACCTGCCGGGTATCGGTGGCAAACTGCGCGTCGAGATTGACGATTTCATCGTCGAAGAAGTGCCGGCCTACGAACCGTGCGGCGAGGGCGAGCACACCTTTTTCGGCGTGGAAAAGCGCGACATCTCCACGCTCGCACTCATCCGCCAGATTGCCCAGGCGCTGGGCGTCGCCGAGCGTGACATCAGTTGCGCCGGGTTGAAGGACGCGCGCGCTGTGGCCCGACAGACACTTTCAGTGCAGTGGATACCGCCAGAGAAGCTGATGGCACTTACCCTGGATAAGGCCCGGATTCTCTGGGCCAAGCGCCATACCAACAAGCTGCGCAGTGGGCACCTGCGTGGCAACCGCTTTACGCTGCGCATCCGTGACGTAGCACCGGAGGCCGAAGTGCGCACGGCGGCCATCGCCGGGCAATTGCTCGCGCGCGGCGTCCCCAACGCCTACGGACGGCAGCGCTTCGGCAATCGCGGGAACAACCATGAGATGGGGCGGTTGCTGCTGCGCGACGACCGTGCCGCGCTCAGAACTCACGGCATCCATCATCTATCCTACAAAATGCGCCAGTTCCTCATCAGCGCGGTACAATCGGCGCTTTTCAACGCCCTGCTTGCAACGCGCATCGAGCGTGATTTGCTGGATGACGTGCTCCCCGGCGACGTGGCCCGCAAGGAGGATACCGGCGGCATCTTCATCGTGGAGGCTGCAGACGTTGAACGTCCGCGCGTTAAGGCGTGGGAAATCAGCGTCACCGGCCCGATTTACGGCTACAAGATGCTCGCTGCACAGGCCGAAGCCGGCGCGTTGGAAGCGTGCATCCTGAAAGAGGCCGGCATTGCCCTGGCGGATTTCCGTCCGTTCCAGGCGAAGGGCAGTCGCCGTCCGTTGCGTTACTATCCCGAAGGACTGACCTGGTCTGTGGACGGGCCGGGCGTCCTGGTGATCTCATTCTTCGCGCCCAAAGGCGCGTATGCCACGTCGCTGCTGCGCGAGTTGATGAAAACAGAAGCGGTACTGGAGGAAGAGGTTGGTGAGGACAGCGGTGCTACAGATGACGATGTATCTTCATCTGGTTGAGGGTGAAAATCCGTTTTAATAGCCAGGCTATCTACCGCGTTTTGTGTGATGCGCCCCAGTCCGACGGTCTCATCCCAGACTGCGTCGGGAACATACAGCATATCCCAGACACGCAATAGCGCAAAGCCGCCAATTTCGGCCAGGTGGATGAGTGGCCCGGCGTCGGCCACTGCGGTATTTACGCTTTCATTGCCTATGCAGGTTCTCAAGCATGGCCGCGTGCTAACGCTCCGCTAATTCCACCCAATCAATCCCGGCGATCTCGACAGCCTCCGTCCGTGTGATTTCGCCGCGCAGATAACGCCCCAGGGCGCGCTCGCGCCATAGTTGCCGCAACCCGGTCTGAAAAGCCAATCCCATTATCTCTGTTTCTGGCTTGTCAGTCTCGCGCACCAGTGTATCCAGATATGCCGATAGTGTTGTCATACTCACCTCATTTCGCGCAGTCACACTAAAGGCATTTGCCCCATCCGTTCATTACGTGCCGAATTCGTAGTCGGCCCACCCCAGCGTCCATTTCCCTCATCCGTGTTCTTCCCGTCTGCTACGCCTCATCGTCTGTTTTTCTGTTCACTATCTCACCCCCATTATAACGAATAGCCGCCGGACAAGTCAATGCCGCCGAAAAAAGATTCCATTCAATTTTTTCAAAGCCGTCTCTAAGCCCTCGCTAATGGTTTGTTAATCATTCTGTGCGATAATGAGAGTTAAGGGTGCGTTTTGTCTCGGTTGAAGAATGAGCTTTCGTAAAACGTGAAACATAAGGAAGTTTTTTACGTTTTACGCCTTACGTTTTAATGCTCATTCAAGTGAAACGCCGCCTGGACATAGGGAGGACGGTATGGACAAAAAACAAAGCAAAAAAGTAGGGTTTTCCGCAGCCTATCTGGTGGTGGCAATTTTGTTAGCCAGTCTCTTCCAGGAGCTGGTATTCCGTCCGCTGGTCATCCGCTGGACAGAGGTGCCGTATAGCCAATTCCTCAAGCAGTTGGAGGCCGGCGAGATTGCCGAAGTCACATTAACAGCCGATCGGATTATGTATACCTGCTGCGGCGATACCGGGCAGCCGCCCCGTGTCAACAACGTCGTGCGCGTCGAAGACCCTGACCTCATCCAACGCCTGGTAGATGCCGGGGTGACCTTCTCCGGTAAAGCCCCGACCAACGCTTTGTTGCCGGCGCTCCTGGGATGGATTATTCCGATGTTGCCGCTTGGTTTGATCTGGTACTTCGGGATGCGACGCATGGGACAAACCGGCATGGATGTGCTTTCCATCGGCAAAAGCAAAGCGCAGGAAATCACCGGCGAGAAAACCGGTATCAAATTTGAGGATGTCGGCGGGGTGGAAGAAGTCGCCGTAGAGCTGAAAGAAATCATTGACTTCCTCAAAGACCCGGAACGTTTCACACGCCTGGGCGCGAAGTTGCCCAAGGGCGTGTTGCTGGTCGGCCCGCCCGGCACGGGCAAGACCCTGCTGGCGAAGGCTACGGCCGGCGAAGCGGGTGTGCCTTTCTTCTCCATCAGCGGCTCCGATTTTGTGGAAATGTTTGTGGGCGTCGGCGCGGCGCGGGTGCGCGATCTCTTTGAACAGGCCAAACGCCGCGCGCCCTGCATTGTCTTCATTGACGAGATTGACGCCATCGGCCAATCGCGCGTCACGGTGGGCGCAATTGGCTCCAATGACGAGCGGGAACAGACGCTCAATCAGCTTCTGTCAGAGATGGACGGTTTCCAGCCCAACCAGGGCGTTATCATTATGGCGGCGACGAACCGGCCCGAAATCCTCGACCGGGCGTTGCTCCGTCCGGGACGCTTTGATCGCCAGATTCAAGTGGGCCTGCCGACCGAGGCCGGGCGGCGGCAGATCCTCAACATCCACACCAAAAATGTGCAACTGGCGCAGGATGTAGACCTGGACCGTGTGGCGCAGATCACCGCCGGTTTTTCGGGCGCCGACCTGGCGAACATTGTCAACGAGGCGGCGTTGCTGGCGGTGCGCGCCGGGCGCGACGCCGTGACGATGGGCGATTTCGATCTCGCCATCGAGCGCGTCGTAGCCGGGTTACAGCGCAAAATCACGCTCAAACCCGAACTCAAGCGCCGGGTGGCCTATCACGAAGCGGGGCACGCGCTGGTGGCGCAAGTGCAGCCGGATACCGACCCCGTGCACAAAGTCAGCATCATCCCCACGGCCAAAGGGGCGTTGGGCTACACCCTGCAAATGCCCGAAGAAGACATTTACCTGATGAGCAAGCGCGAACTGGAGGAACGCCTGGCCGTGATGCTCGGTGGACGCGCGGCGGAACTGCTCATTTTCAACGACACATCCACAGGTGCCGCGAACGACCTGGAGGTGGTTACCGGACTGGCGCGGCGGATGGTGACAGAGTTCGGGATGACGGAAGCGCTCGGCCCGGTGCGCTACGCGATGGAGGCCGGCACAGGCTATCTGGGACGCCCGGACATGCTGCGGCAAGATATCAGCCCGGAAACGGCGACCTTGATTGACAAAGAGACGCGGCGCATCATCGAAGAAGCGCAACAACGCGCCGTGGCGCTGCTGCGCCAGCACATAGATGCCCTGCACGAGATTGCACGCATCTTGCAGGAGAAAGAAGTCATCAGCGGTGAGGAGATCAAACGCCTGGTACAGAAGCCGACGCAGTTGACTGAATCTGTTGGGTAAAGTTTGTCATACTTGTAAGGTAACGCCTGACCTGTTGCAAAGCCTGATTTTGGCGGTAGAATAGGAAAAATCAGGGTACGGCGTGCCCTGGACGTTTTAACATGTCTGCGTTCAAATGACTTTTTGTTAAGGAAGAGATTATGGTTGAGGGTGAAAACCCTTTACTGGAAGTTCAAAGGCGGCTGAATTATTCCTTTACACAACCTGAACTGCTGGAACTTGCGCTGACGCATACTTCGTATGCTCATGAACATCCTGAAGCAGGGGGCGAAGAATATCACAACCAGCGTCTGGAATTTTTGGGCGATGCGGTGGTGAATTTTCTGGTGGCGGCCTGGCTCTATCGCACTTATCCTGATCTTCCCGAAGGGCCTTTAACACGACTCCGCGCGACGCTCGTCTGTACGGCGACGCTGGCCTCGCTGGCGCAACGCCTGGGACTTAGTGAGGCATTGCGCCTGGGCCGCGGGGAGCAGGAAAGCGGTGGGCATATCCGTGTCGCGAACCTCTGTGACGCTATGGAGGCGCTTGTTGGGGCGCTGTATCTTGACGGCGGCTTAGAAGCTGCCTGGCAAAGTCTGGAACCGTGGTTCGTGCATGAAATCCAGACTATCCTCAATGCCGGTACCGATGTGGATGCCAAGTCGCGCTTTCAGGAATGGGCGCAGGCAGAACTGGGCATTACACCTGCCTACCGCATTGTCGCCGAAAGTGGCCCCGATCACGCGAAGATATTCACCGCACAAGTGCTATTGAAAGAAAAAGTGGCCGGCGAAGGTCAAGGCCCCAGTAAACGTCTGGCCGAACAAGCGGCTGCCCAGGCCGCTTTGAATGTTCTATCTTGAGTGCTGGATGCTGGAAGCTAGATACTGGTTACTGGTTGCTGGTTACCGATTACCCATCCCTAAGGACCCAAACTTATGATGCGTTTTGACCGTTTCACCGAGCGCGCCCAGGAAGCGGCGCAGCGGGCCGTTGAATTGATGACGCGCTACGGCCACAGTCAGGTGGATGTTGAGCACCTGCTCCTGGCACTGATTCAACAACAGCAGGGCACCGTCCCCGCCTTGTTGCTGGAAATGGGGGCCAACCCCAATCAACTGGCCGAGGCGCTGGACATGCTGCTGCGGCAGAATTCACGTCCCGGCATCTACGGCGCCGGCGGCGGGCAGCAGATTTTCATCACCCCGCGCGTCAAGCGCGTGCTTGACCTCAGCCAGGAAGAAGTCACTAATCTCAAAGATGAGTACATCTCCACCGAGCACCTGTTCCTGGCGATTACCCTGGAACGCAACACAGCGGTAGCGCGGTTGCTGGCGGATAACAACATCACCCACGACCGGACACTGGAAGTGGTGAAGAAGATGCGCGGCGGTCAACGCCTGACCAGCCCGCAGGCCGAGTCCCAGTTTCGCGTCTTGACGCGCTTCAGCCGCGACCTTACCCAGGCGGCGCGCGAACAGAAACTCGATCCCGTCATCGGGCGGGAGAGCGAAATCCAGCGCGTCATCCAAATCCTCGTGCGCCGCACCAAGAACAACCCGGTGCTCATCGGCGAACCGGGCGTGGGCAAGACGGCCATCGTCGAAGGCCTGGCGCAGAAGATCGCCAACGACGACGTCCCCGAAATCCTCAAGGGCAAGCGGGTGGTGTTGCTCGACCTGGGCGCGCTGGTTGCCGGGACGCGCTTCCGCGGTGAGTTCGAAGAGCGGCTCAAAGCCATTCTCGAAGAAGTACAAAAAGCCCAAGGCGAGATCGTCCTGTTTATTGATGAGCTGCATACCGTCGTCGGCGCGGGGAACGCCCAGGGCGCGTTGGACGCCTCGAACATGATCAAGCCGGCGCTGGCGCGCGGGGAATTGCAGTGCATCGGCGCGACGACGCTCGATGAATACCGGCAGTACATTGAAAAAGACGGCGCGCTGGAACGTCGCTTCGCGCCGGTTTATGTGGATGAGCCATCCGTAGAAGACACGATTGCGATGCTCCACGGTTTGCGCGACCGGTATGAGGCGCATCACAAAGTCCGCATCTCCGATGAAGCCATCGTTGCAGCCGCGCGGCTGGCGCACCGCTACGTCAGTGACCGCCATCTCCCCGACAAGGCCATTGATATTCTGGACGAAGCGGCGGCCCGCCTGCGCGTTGCGCTCTACACGTTGCCGCCGGACCTCAAGCAGATGGAAGCCGAGATCAACCGCCTGCGCGTCGAAGAAGAGGCCGCCGGCAACATGCGCGATTATGAGCGCGCTGCCGAGTTGAAAGTGCAGCGTTTGCGCCAGGAGCAAAAATTCACCGAACAACGCGAGGAATGGCTCAGCCGCCATCAACTCGACGAACTTGTCGAGGCCGAAGACATCGCGGCGGTGGTCTCGGCGTGGACCGGCATCCCCGTCTACCAGGTTTTGGAGAAGGAAGCCGATAAGCTCCTGCGGATGGAAGAAGCGCTCCAGCAGCGCATCATCGGGCAAAACGAAGCCATCGGCGCCATCGCCGACGCCATCCGCCGGGCGCGTGCGGGATTGAAGGACCCGCGCCGGCCCATCGGCAGTTTTCTCTTCCTGGGGCCTTCAGGCGTGGGCAAGACAGAGACGGCCAAAGCCCTGGCGGCATTTCTCTTCGATGATGAAGAAGCCCTGTTGCGCATTGACATGAGCGAATACCGCGAAGCGCACACCGTCTCACGACTTTTCGGCGCGCCGCCGGGTTACGTGGGCTACGACCAGGGTGGGCAGTTGACCGAGTCGGTGCGCCGGCGTCCCTACCAGGTGGTGCTCTTCGACGAAATCGAAAAGGCGCACCCGGACGTGTGGAACGCGCTGTTGCAAATCCTCGATGAGGGACGGCTAACCGATGGTCAGGGGCGCGTGGTGGATTTCCGCAACACAGTGGTCATTATGACCTCGAACATCGGGACGACCTACGGCAAGCGTGGCGGCGCCTTAGGGTTTGCCCGCAGCGACGATCAGCAGGATGAAGAAGCGCGGCGGCGCACCCTGGCGGCCCTCAAAGAAACCTTCCGGCCGGAGTTCATCAATCGTGTGGATGAAATCATCGTCTTTGCCAATCTCACGCTGGACGATGTGACCCGCATTGTGGATTTACAGATGCAGGAAGTCCAAAAACAGTTAGCCGATTATAACCTGCATGTGACGCTGACGCCAGCGGCCAAGCGGTGGCTGGCCGAGCATGGCTTCGATCCGCAATTTGGCGCACGTCCCTTGCGACGGGTCATCCAGCGGCATGTTGAAAGCCCCTTGAGCGTGCAAATCCTGCGGGGCAATTTCGGCGCCGGCGCGCACGTTCTCGTGGATGTTGGCCCGGAAGGATTAGAATTCTGTGAAGAAGCCTCGGCGCTCTTCTCGGCGGTAGCGTCAACGCCGGAACCTCAAGCGGTTGAGGCCGATTCTTGATTTTCAGAAAAATAAATATAATAGGCATATAAGGAGGTGATGCGCTGGGATAATGCGAAGACACCGGTAAGCTCCATAGCTGTACATTAATACTCAATCACTTTGCAAAAAACAGGAGGATTACGAATGCGTAAAACCGTTGTGACTCTACTTTCTGTACTTTTGGTTGCCAGCATGCTGCTGAGTGCCTGCGGCGGCGGCGGCGGTAAAACTTTCAAGATCGGCCTGGTCACCGATGTAGGGCGTGTCAATGACCGCAGCTTCAACCAGTCGGCGTGGGAAGGCGCGCAGCAAGCCGCCAAGGAACTCAACGCCGAGGCGAAATACATCGAGACGACCGACGCCAAGGACTACGAAAACAACATCAAGCAGTTTGTAGACGAAGGCTACGATGTCATCATCACCGTCGGCTTTGCGCTGGGCGACGCCACCATCAAGATGGCCAAGGCGAACCCGAAGGTCAAGTTCATCGGCGTGGATCAGTTCCAGGCCGAGACGCTCCCGAATCTCACCGGTTTGGTCTTCCATGAGGATCAGTCGGGCTATCTGGCCGGGGTGCTGGCGGCCTATCTGACCAAGAGTGGCACGATTGCCGGCGTGTTCGGGACCGATCTGGTTCCGCCGGTGGTCGCCTTCAAGGAAGGCTATGAGGCCGGCGCGAAGTCGGTCCGCCCCGACATCAAGATCATCTCCACCTATCACCCCGGCGAAATCAGCCAGGCGTTCGTTGACCCCGAATGGGGTGCGGCGACCGCGAAGCAGGCGATTGACCAGGGCGCGGATGTGATCTTCGGCGCGGGCGGCATGACGGGCAACGGCGCTCTGGAAGAGGCGGCGACCCACTCCGGCGTCTACTGCATCGGCGTAGACACCGATCAATGGGAAACGGTCCCCGGTGCGCATCCCTGCCTGGTCTCCAGCGCGATGAAGCTCATCACCCCCGGGGTGGTAGAACTGGTCAAGCTGGCGAAAGAAGGCAAGTTCCCGGGCGGCAATTACTACGGCGGCGCCGGCCTGGCGCCCTTCCATGACTTCGACAGCCAGATTCCGGCGAATGTCAAGGACGCCCTGAAGAAGATTGACGAGGGGCTGAAGAACGGCTCCATCAAGACCGGTTACGGTCAGTAAAACATCGTTCGGCATAGGGGAAGGTGTGTTTACACCTTCCCCTTTTTCTGTATTATATGGGAGAAAATCAGACTACGCTCATCGCCGTCGCCGCCGCTTTTGATTTCGGCGGTGCAGTCCTCGACGTTCAACGCTACGGTGCGGGCAACGTCAACGATACTTTTCTGGTGACGCTTGATGGCGGCTCTTACCAGAAGGCCGTTCTCCAACGGGTCAATCGGCAAGTTTTCCGCCGCCCGGAATTGATCATCTTGAATATGCGCGCTTTTATGGATCATCTGCGCGCTGCTACAGCCCGGCAAACTGCAATGGCAGGGCGCAGATGGGAGGTACCCGATCTTATTCCTACCCGGGACGGTGCAGATTATTTTGTGGATAATACAGGCGGCTTTTGGCGGGCCACCACCTTTATTGCCGGAGCGCAGACATACGCCACGGTGCAGAATTGTCGCCATGCCAAAGAAGTCGGGTACGCGCTTGGACAATTTCACAGCCTGATCAGCGATCTGCCTGTGGAAAGGCTACGCGATACGCTGGAGGGCTTCCATATCACCCCACGCTATCTGAGCCATTATGACCAGGTGCTTGCCGGAAACGGCTATAAACCGTCACCTGAGGTGCGTTACGGCGTAAACTTTGTTGCCCAGCGCCGGCGCTGGGCTGCGGTCCTGGAAGATGCCGTTGCGCGCGGCGAGTTGACGTCCCGCCCGATCCACGGCGATCCCAAAGTGGATAACGTGATGATTGACAATGACACCGGACAGGCCGTCAGTCTCATAGACCTGGATACGTTAAAGCCCGGTCTGGTGCATTACGACATCGGCGATTGTTTGCGTTCATGTTGTAATCCTTTGGGCGAAGAAACCGAGGCCTTTGATGAGGTGAGATTCGAGACCGATCTGTGTGCTGCGATTCTCAAAGGCTATCTTTCTCAGGCCCGGCATTTCTTGACCGGCAAAGATTATGATTACATCTATGATGCCGTGTGGCTGATCGCCTTTGAACTGGGGTTGCGCTTTTTTACCGATTACCTGGAAGGCAACGTCTACTTCAAGACGAAAGACGCGGAGCACAACCTGCGCCGCGCGCTCGTGCAATTTCGCCTGACGGAAAGCATCGAAGCGCAAGCTGATACCATTCAAACCATTATTCGGGAGCAGCGATTAGCGATTAGCAATCAGCGATCAGCGATCAGCTATCAGCAATCAGCGATCAGCGATCAGCTATCAGCAATCAGCGATCAGCGATCAGCAATCAGCAGTCAGCAAGCTGCAAGCTGATTAGCGACTAATCGTTGACGGCTGAAAGCTGACCACTGACCGCTGACGGCTGAAAGCTGACCGCTGATGGCTAAAAGCTAACCGCTGACGGCTGATAACTCTATGGAGGTGACACTTTGGAACAGTCGAAACGTATCAAGCTGACCTCAATCCTCACACTGGTGTTGCGGACGATGCGGATGCCACTGCTGGCTATCGTGACGGCGTTGCTGGCCGGCGCCCTAGTGATGCTCTCCTCGGGAGATAATCCCCTGGTGGCTTACTGGGGCTTGTTGCGCGGGGCGGTGGGCAGTCTCCCGGCGCTCTCGCAGACGATCCGCAAAGCGACGCCGTTCATTTTAACGGGACTTTCGGTAGCTTTTGCGTTCAAAGCCGGCCTGTTCAACATCGGCGCTTCCGGGCAATTCCTGATGGGTACGATCTTTTCTGTCGCCGTGGGCGTGAACTTCGCCGGGTTGCCGGCATTCATTCACATGCCGTTGGCCGTCCTGGCAGGGATTCTGGGTGGGGCCTTGTGGGGAGCAATTGCCGGCTGGTTGAAGGTCTGGAAAGGCGCGCACGAAGTTATCACTACGATTATGCTCAACTACATCGCCTCGCTGTTTGCCGGCTGGACGGTGTACGCTGGCGGCACCGCCGGACAGAAGCCCGGCCCGCTCTCCGATCCCGAAGCGGCCGCCCGCGCCATCTCCGAGACCCGCGATGTGTTGGAGAGCGCGCGCATTCCGCAGTTATTTCCACAGGTTCTTGATCGCGTGCATTGGGGCATCATCCTGGCATTGTTAATGGCGTTGTTGATCTGGTGGCTGTTGTGGAAAACGACGCTGGGCTTTGAAATCCGCACGGTCGGCCAGAACCTGCACGCAGCGCGCTATGCGGGCATCCGTGTAGGGCGCACGATGGTGCTCTCGATGGCAATTGCCGGCGGGCTGGCCGGATTGGCCGGCGCCGTGGAAACGCTGGGCCTCAACTACAAGTTCGCGCCCGAATTCACCGGCGGCGTGGGCTTCGAGGGCATCACCATTGCCTTGCTGGGACAGACACACCCCCTGGGTGTCGTGCTGGCCTCATTTTTGATGGGCGGCCTGTACGGCGGCGCGGCGAAGATGCAATTTGACTCCGGCGTGGACAAACAAATCATCCAGGTCGTTCAGGCACTGGTACTGGCGTTTGTGGCCGCGCCGGAAATCATCCGTTTCATCTACCGGCTGCGTAAGCCCACGCGCGAAGAGTTGCTCCAGGAAGCCACAGCCGCAGCGAGCTGGAGCGAGGAATAGGAGGGGGTATGAAGGCCGCGAACAAAAAACAGAATGGACAAGAGACTCTGACATGGGTGACGCGCCTGACGGCGCGCTGGAGCTGGATTCTGATCGTGGCGCTCTTTACCCTGGCGGTATTGGTGGAGCGCACCGCTTTGGGGCAAACGTGGTTGCGTCTCCTCTTTGGAAAAAGCGCGCTCAATTTTGCATTGCGCGCCGCCGTCCCCCTGACCCTGGGCGCGCTGAGCGGGGTGATCTGTGAGCGTTCCGGCATCATCAACATCGGCATCGAAGGGATGATGCTGGCGGGGGCGTTTGGCGCGTTTGTGGTGAAAGTTAAAGCCGACATGCTCGGCATCTTGCCTCTGAGCCTGTTCCTGGCGATGCTGACGGCGTTGCTGGTCGGCGCGGTGATGGCGTACATCCACGCGCTGCTGAGCATCCGTTACAAAGTGAACCAGATCATCAGTGGTACGGTCATCATCACCCTGGCGAGCGGCCTGACGACCTTCTTCTTCAACCCGGACTGGAACAGCAAGGGCAAGTTCGGCGATATTGCCATTCCACTGCTCTCCAAAATCCCCGTCCTCGGAGAGGTGCTTTTCTCCAAAGGGTTAATCACCTATATGACATTGACCCTGGTAGTTGCCATGCAAATCTTGCTTTTTCGCAGCCAATGGGGCTTACGCACACGCGCCATCGGCGAACATCCCCGCGCGGCCGATACCGTCGGCATCAACGTCAACCGCATGCGCTACTACAACACCGTCGTCGGCGGGATGCTGGCCGGGCTGGCCGGCGCCTTTCTGGTGCTTGAAGCCGTGGGGCAGTTCAAGGAAGGCATGACCGCCGGACGCGGCTTCATCTCCCTGGCGGCGATGATCTTCGGCAACTGGACGCCGGTGGGCGCCTTCGGCGCGGCGCTGCTTTTCGGTTATTCCCAGGCGTTACAAAATGAGCTGCTGCTCGCCGGCGTTACCAGCGTTCCCCGCCATTTCATCAGCATGCTGCCCTACGTGGTGACCATCGTGGCCGTGACCGGCTTTGTGGGCCGCACGCGCCCGCCGGCCGCCGAAGGGCAGGTCTACGAATCGGAGTAAAGCCATGGACAGCGAAGTCGTTCTTGAAGCGCGAAATATCACCAAGCAATTCCCCGGCGTGTTGGCGAACGATCACGTCAGCTTTCAATTACGTCGCGGCGAAATCCTGGCCCTGCTCGGCGAAAACGGCGCCGGCAAGACCACGCTGATGAACATCATCTACGGCCTTTACCACCAGGACGAAGGCGAGGTGCTCATCCAGGGCGAGCCGTTCCGGGCCGTCAGCCCGCGCGATGCCATCAAACGCGGCGTGGGCATGGTGCATCAGCATTTCCAACTGGTCGAACCGATGACGGTGACGGAAAACATCATCCTGGGATCAGAGGTCATGCGCGACAAAGTCTTCCTCGACATCAACCGCGCCCGGCTGCAAGTGGATGACCTTTCCCGCCGTTACGGCCTGGAGGTGGACCCCGATGCCGTCATCGAAGATTTACCCGTCGGCGTGCAACAACGTGTGGAGATTATCAAGGCGTTGTACCGCAATGCCAATATCCTGATCCTGGATGAACCGACGGCAGTGCTCACACCGCAGGAGATCGAAGACCTGTTCCGCGTGATGCGCCATCTGGCAGCGCAGGGGCACTCGATCATCTTCATTACCCACAAGCTGAAAGAAGTGCTGGAAGTGGCGCACCGCATCATCGTCATGCGCGGCGGACGGGTGGTGGGCGAAGCCTTCCCCGAATCGTCCACCCAGGCTTCGCTGGCCTCGATGATGGTGGGGCGCGAGGTCATCCTCAAGGTGCCTAAAGGGCCGGCCAACCCCGGCGATGTGGTGCTGGAGGTGCAGAATCTGCGGGTGCGCGACGAGCGCGGTATGCCGGCCGTCAACGGCATGTCGTTCAAGGTGCGCGCTGGCGAAATTCTGGGCATTGCCGGCGTGCAAGGGAACGGGCAGACGGAGCTGGTCGAGGCGGTCACCGGCCTGCGGCCCACCGAAGACGGGCGTATGATCCTGGTCGGGCAGGATGTCTCAAAGGCGCAGCCCCGGCGTTTCACCGAGGGCGGGTCGGCGCACATCCCCGAAAATCGCCACCGTTACGGGATGGTTGAGCCGTATCCGGTCAGCGAGAACCTGGTGCTCAACCGTTATTACGCGCCGCCGTTCGCGCGCGGTTGGGTGCGCGATTACGCGGCGATTGACGCACACGCCAGACGTCTGGTCGAGCTGTTTGACGTGCGCACGCCGAGCGTCGCCACGCCGGCCGGCAACCTTTCCGGCGGCAATCAGCAGAAGATGGTTGTCGCCCGTGAATTGGGGCGGGAGATCAAGCTGCTTGTCGCTGCGCAGCCCACGCGCGGCGTGGATGTCGGGTCCATCGAGTTCATTCACAGCCAGATTGTGAAACAGCGCGATGCGGGCGTGGCCGTACTGCTGGTCTCCTCGGAACTGGATGAGATTATGGCCTTAGCCGACCGCATCGTCGTGATGTACAAGGGCGAAGCCATCGGTGAGGTAGATGCGGCGACCGCGACCCGCGAACAACTGGGGTTGTTGATGGCAGGTGTGCGACCTGGCTAAACGGTAGATTGATGAAGAAGGGACAAAATGCGGGGTGATGTAGCCCATCACCCCGCGTTTGTCTTAGGGGACGTAGAATCCCTGTCCCGCCCCCTGTCGCAACGCCGCCCGTAAAGTAGCAACTGAAGGAGTGTCCTCCAGCCGGAACACCGTGCGCGTGTGCCCGATCCAGTCTAAGAAATGGGCATCGGAGCTGGAGATAATGGGAATGTCGCGCAACGATGGATACTGCGCCTGTGCTTGACTGGGGCGCAGGTTATGGGAGACTTCGGCGGCGTCGGCCTCCAGGTCCGGCGGCCAAAAACCCAGGACGTACATTAGCCCGTATACGTCACGTTCCACATGGGCGGGAATCGCCAGACCGCCCAGGGCATGGACGGCACGGGCAGCTTCTGCAATCCCCACCGTCGCAGGGGCTTTGCGCATGCGGATATCCTCGGTGATAAATTCGCCGGTCGCATCCACGATAAATTGCGGGCCGAAATGTTCGGCGTCGTTATCCAGCGGCAAGAGCCACGTATCTACCTGCGCCTGCCAGGCCGCCGCTTGTTCAAGGGTGTCAAAAATACAGAGCATGTCTACTTCTTCGTGGGTGAGCAGTTCCATGCCCGGCAAGACGACCAGTCCGGTGTCGCGGGCAGCCTCCATCACTGCGGCAACGTTGGCCGTGGCATTGTGATCGGTGATGGCGATGAGGTGCAGGCCCTTGTAGAGCGCCTCTTCGACGATCAGGGGGGGCAACATCTCCACTTCGGCGCAGGCCGAAAGGACAGTATGAATATGCAAGTCGGCATGGTACTCACGCATCGCCACACTCTATCGTTGTGGCGCGTCAGAGGCCCAGTCCGACCAGTTGTTTGACCAGCTCGTAAGTGGGCAGCGGGCTGGAGAGCACCACCACCCCTTGCTGGGCAGCTTTCTCCAGCGTGGCGTCGGGGACCGTCGCGCCTTCGGTCACAACAATGGCGGCAACCTCTTTGAGCGCCGCTACGGCAATGATGTTCAGGTGCGTTTGCAGCGTCACCCACAGATCGTGCGGTTTCGCGCCGGCGATCACGCAGCTCAACAAATCGGCCACGTAGCCGCCGGTCACTTCGCCTGTCAGGTCCTCGCCGGCCAACACGGTCAACCCCAATCGCTCCACAATCTCTTTGATTTGCATATTTTAGCTCCTCACGAGACAAACCACGAGTCTACACAAATTTTCACGAACATAGAAAGCCCAGGATTCGTGTGGATTCGTGAAGATTCGTAGTAGGAATTAACTGCTCCCGTCGCCCTACTTCTCTTCGGGAGGTACCTTGAAGATCATCTGCAAGCGCGTGCCGATGCCCACCGCCGACCAGATGTTCATCGTATCGGTACAGCGTTTAATGTTCACCAATCCCATCCCGGCGCCGAAGCCCATCTCGCGGATCTCTGGCGTAGCTGTGGAATAACCGGGTTGGCAGGCCAGCTCGACATCCGGGATACCGGGGCCTTGATCTTCCGCCAGCACGCTGATTTCGGCGGGTTTGATGTCGGCGGTGATGGTGCCCCCGTTGTCGGTATGAATGATAAGGTTGATTTCGGCTTCGTAGGTGGCAATGGCAACCCGCCGGGCCAAAGCTGCCGGCGCGCCGATCCGCACGAGTGCCTGTTTGATTTTCGCAGAAGCGTCCCCACCGCGCGCAAAATCACGCGCTTTGACCCGATAACGCAAGACCAGGCTGGTGGAATCGGATTCCAGGGCTTCAAAGAACCGTTCAGGACGTTCCTGGGTGCGTTCGGCCTCGGTGTAGACCTCCTGGAGCGCCCCCAACAATGCCTCGATGATGTCACCTCGGGTGAGCATGCCGACCAGTTTTTCCTGGGTGTCGAGCACCGGCATGCGCCCGATCTTCGTAACCTCAAAGCGACGCACCGCTTCCATCACCGGCTCGCTGGCATGCGCGACGATCAGCCGACCACTGGTCATAAAGTCGCGCACGGGGCTTGCCAGTTTACCCTGTTCCAGCGCGTGGATCAAGTCCTCGAGGCTTACAATGCCGATGAGCGTGCCGTCTTCCAGCACCGGCACGCCGGAAATGCGATGCTCGCGCATCAGCTCTTTCAACTCGGCCATAGAGGCGTCGGGGGAGATGGTGAACAGAGTGGTCGTCATCACCCGCGAGACACGCATCTCGCGGACCAGTTCGTGGACTTTAGAAAACGCCCCCTCTTTCCCGAGGAAGGTGAGCAGAGCGAACCCGCTTTTCATCGCTGCTTAACAATCGGGAGTTTACCTAAGCCGCGCAGGCCGGCTTGATACAGCAAACCGGCGGTCTCGAACATCGTATACGCCGACAGCACCACAGCGATCCCTAATTCCTCGGCAAGCGCCAACGTTTCTGGAGCAGGATATTTACCCCGCACAAACACGATGATCGGCGCTTCGGCCATATCCGCCGTGCGCACCGATTGTGGATTCGTCAGGCCGGTAATCAGGAGCATGTTCGGCTTGACAAAGAGGAGTACGTCGCTCATCAAGTCCGAGCAGCATGCACTGCGGATGTCAACGTCAACCGGTGCATCCACCAGCAATTCCCCTTCAACAACTTCAATAATTTCTTTCAGATTCATACACTTTCCACCTTTTCCCTTGCTACTTCTAAGGGTGTATATCTACCTTGAGCAGTTCGTATTATACTGTGTAAAGCGTAAAACGTAAAACAGGCAGGATAAATGATTGGGAATGGCTCGGGCCGGTCTCCTGACCGTGCCCGCCCGGCAACTTGTCATCTCTACCGTATGACCTATAATCAACCCTGATTATTTTATGCTCAAGCGAGGTCCATAATGGCAAAATTCACCCGCCCTACCGGCACACAGGACATCTTGCCGGAAGATCAGCCCTATTGGGAATATGTGCTGGCATGCGTGACGAGTGTTGCCCGCAAGTACGGTTTTGCACGCATTGACACGCCGGTCTTTGAAGCGACCGAGGTTTTTGCGCGCGGCGTCGGCACAGGGACCGACATTGTGGATAAGGAAATGTACTCATTCAAAGACAAGGGGGGCAACGATATCACCCTGCGCCCGGAATTTACGGCCGGCGTGATGCGCGCCTACATCGAGAACGGCATGCAGGTGCTGCCCAAACCGGTCAAACTCTACAGCACCGGGCCGGTGTTTCGCTATGAACGTCCCCAGGCCGGGCGGTTTCGGCAGTTGCATCAATTCAATGCCGAGATCCTCGGGGAACAGAGTCCCCTGGCCGACCTGGAAATCATGCTCATCGCCTGGGACATCTATGCCAGACTGGGATTCACCCGGCTGGCTTTCCAGTTGAATACCACCGGCTGTCCTGTATGTCGCCCCGGCTACGTCGAACATCTGCGAGCCTATTACCATGCGCACATCCATCAAATCTGCGATGACTGCAAACTGCGCATCGAAAAGAACCCCTTGCGCGTTCTGGATTGCAAACGTGAGCAATGTCAACCGGTCATCGCCGGCGCGCCCAAGATGATTGACCACGTCTGCGCCGATTGCGCCGCGCACTTCGCCGAATTGCGCGCTTACCTGGACGATCTGGGGAAGCCGTATACGCTCAATCACCGGCTGGTGCGCGGCCTGGACTATTACACCAAAACCGTCTTCGAGGTGTGGGCCGAAGGCATCGGCGCACAGAGCGCCATCTGCGGTGGGGGACGCTACGATGGGTTGATCGAGCTGCTCGGCGGAGCACCCACGCCTGGCGTCGGTTTTGCAGCGGGCATCGAGCGCGCCGTTATGTTGATGAAAGCGCAACACATTGCCGTCCCCACCCCGCCGGTGCCGCCGGTCTTCATCGCCTACCTGGGCGACGCGGCGCGGCTGCACGCCGTCCGTCTGCTGGTGCAGTTACATCAGGCCGACATCGGAGCACAAATAGCGATGAGCGGCAGCCTCAAGGCGCAGTTGCGGCAGGCCGACAAGCGCGGCGCACGTTTCGCTCTCATCCTCGGCGAGGACGAAATCGCACAGGGGACGGTCACGCTGCGCGATATGGCCGGCGGTAGTCAGGAGACAGTGGCGCTGGCCGAGGTCGCGTCGGTGCTTAAAACGAAGTTGGGATGAACATCCACACCATTGGTCTGATCTACAACCCGCATGTCGAGGCGGCGCGCGTCCTGGGTGAAGAAATTTTGGCGTGGTTGACGGCGCGCCAGGTTCAGGCATGGCTGGGCGCGGGGCAGGAAAGTGTGCCCGTTCAAGGGCCGGCCGACCTGTTTATCACGCTGGGCGGCGACGGGACGATTTTGCGCACGATGCAGCGCGCTGCGCCGGCCGGCGTGCCGGTGTTGGGTGTCAATTTGGGGCGCGTGGGTTTCCTGACCGAAGCCTCGCCGGAGACATGGCCGCAAGTCCTCACCCGTGTCCTGGCCGGCGAGGGCTGGATCGAGATTCGCGCCATGCTGCGCGTCACCTTATTGCGCGACGGCGTCGCCATCGCCCAAGAGGACGCGCTGAACGACGCCGTCATCAGCCGCGGCGCCCTGGCCCGTACGCTGCGCCTGGAAACGAGTATTGACGGCGCCTTCGTCACCCGCTATGTGGCCGACGGGCTGATCCTGGCGACGGCTACCGGTTCGACGGCGTATGCTTACGCTTCCGGCGGCCCCATCCTTCCGCCCTGGCATAACAGCATCTTGCTTGTGCCGGCGGCGCCCCATCTCAGCCTGGAACGTCCGCTGGTGCTGGATAAGCATGCGGTGATCGAAGTGAAAGTCAACACCGAAATCCCCGGTATGCTCACCGTAGACGGGCGGATGGAAGGCGAACTGCACCACGGCGACCTGGTGCGCGTCGAGCGTAGTCCGCTACAAGCGCGCTTCTTGCGGCTGCGCAGCCGGAATGATTTTTATCGTACCCTGGTGGCGCGTTTGACGCCGCGGAATGGTGAATAGCGAAGGGCAAAGAGGAAGAGATGACGGAAGAAACGCCTGAGGAAGTGCTCTATTGTCAATGGCATCCTAAGGTAGAGACAGCGCTGCGTTGTTACCAATGTGGTGCGCCGATCTGTAGCCGATGTGCACGGCGCACGCCTACCGGCTACATCTGTCCTGCCTGCCGGAAAGGCCACCTGCGCCGCTTTGAGAGCTTCAAGAACTATGATTACATCGTCGTGGCCGTGACAGCGTTATTTTTGGGCGGCCTTGCCAGCCTGATTCCGCTTATTCCAATGTCCGGTTGGTTCATTTTCATCATCTCGCCGCTGGCCGGCACCATGATCGCCGAAGCGGTATCGCGTCTGACCGGGCGGCGTCAGAGCCGGCATCTGTGGAAGATCGTGGTCGCGGCTGTCGTTATCGGCAGTTTGCCACTGTTGTTGTTCGATGCTTTCGTCGGCATTGCTGCTTTCATGAACGGCAACGCCTGGGGAATTTGGGACCTGTTCTACACACTCATTCATTTACCGCTCGTGATCGGCGCCATTGTGCTCAGATTGCGGTTGCGTTGAAAACAATGCTCCATAAACCGGCGGACAAAAGATTCTAGCCGCGAATCACGCAGATTTGCGCTGATTTTTAAGAAAGATTCGCGGAGATTAGCGAGATCAACGGTTCATTTTCAGATGAGGAGGGACGATAGCCATGGCGCGTATTTTAATGTTGACCCCTCAGGTTCCGTATCCGCCGCGTCAGGGCACGGCCCTCCGTAACTGGGGTATCCTGCGTGGACTGGCGGCACAGCATCGCGTCTCGCTGCTCACCTTCGCCGCCCCCGATCAGGAGCCAACGCCGCCGGCGCCGCTGGCCGACATCGTCGAGCGTGTCGCCATCGTGCCGCAGCCCACCCGCACCCTCCGCGACCGTCTGCGCGACCTGCTGACCCACACGCGCCCCGATCTGGCGTTGCGTTTGGAAAGCGCTGCTTTCCGTCAGCAGATGCGCGCCTGGTTGGAGACTTACGCCTTTGACTGGGTCCTCGTCGAGGGTCTCGAAATGGCCCCCTATCTCGATCTTCTCCCCAGCCGTGATTCTGGTTCCCGTCTACCGCCTACCGCTTCTCCCGCCCCGTCTACTGTCTACCGTCTACCGTCTACTCCCTACATCGCCTTCGACGCGCACAACTGCGAGTATCTGCTCCAAAAGCGTGCCGGCGCCGCCGATCTACGGCGCCCCCGCCGCTGGCCTGCCGCGCTCTACTCAGCCATTCAATGGCGTCGGCTGCGGCGCTTCGAGGCCGCCGTCTGTCGCCGCGCCGACCTGGTGATTGCCGTTTCCGAGGCAGATGCGCAGGCTTTGCAGCGCATTGTGCCACAGCTCGATCCGGTCATCGTTCCCAACGGCATCACCGTGGCGGAATATGCCGCGTTCACCGAAAAAGCCGATCTACAACAACCGGCTTTCGTCTTCACCGGCACGATGGACTTCCGTCCCAACGTGGACGGCATCCTGTGGTTTGCCAATGAAGTGTGGCCGGATATTCTCTCCCTGTTGCCGTTTGCCCGCTGCTACATTGTGGGGCGCAACCCACACCCGCGCCTCGACGCGCTGCGGCAAATTCCCGGGATGGTGATCACCGGCGCCGTGCCGGATACCCGTCCTTACATCAACGCAGCGGCGGTCTACATCGTTCCATTGCTGGTGGGCGGCGGCACGCGCCTCAAGGTATTAGAGGCCGCCGCGATGGGCAAAGCCATTGTCTCGACTTCGCTGGGGGCGGAAGGCTTCCCTAATCCTGAAACGGCGATACACCTGGCCGATTACCCGGTTGTATTTGCCGATGCCTGCCTCTATTTCATCGAAAACCCGGCCGCGCGCGCCGATTATGAAGCCCGCGCCCGCGCCTTTGCTCGCGCTTATGATTGGGATGTACTTTTGCCTCCTCTTTTGGCGCGCCTGGAAATACCGCCCACCCTTGCGAAGGTTTGAAACCTTCGCAAGGGTTGCCACTCTCGCTGTGGCCGGTCTCTGACCGCGCCACACAGGGATACGCAGGCGCGGTCTGGAGACCGGCCTGAGCATCGCCAAGTCGCCGCGCCTGATAAGCCCCCCCGTCCTGAAATGTACCCTCATACTGCACTCTGTTGAAAATTCCGGCAACGGACTTAAAATGCAGGGCATGAGTGTCGAAGATCGCCTGGAACATTACCGGCGCCGTTATGCAAGGTTGCGACCCGGCTGGGAATCCGCGACAGCGCGTTATCAACGCCAGATCGCTGCACAGCTCACGCCGGATAGCCGGGTTCTGGACCTGGGCTGTGGACGCGGCGGTGTAGTGGAACGGCTCGGCGTGACGGGGCACTGGAACGGTTGCGATCCCGATTGGCGCTCGCTCAAGGAACATCGCCGGGCGCAATTGGCCCGCGCGCAGGCCGCTTCGGAGCGACTGCCTTTTGCAGATGGCGTGTTCGATCTCGTGATTGCGTCATGGGTGTTGGAGCATCTCCCCTGTCCAATGCATACTTTCGCCGAGATCGCGCGCGTGCTGCGGCCGGGCGGACGCTTTGTCTTTCTCACACCCAACCTGCGCCATCCCATCCCGCGCCTGAGCCATTGGCTGGCGCGTCTGAAGGCGCTGCAACCCCGGCTTGTGGCAGCTATCTATCGGCGCGCGGAAGCCGATACTTTTCCGGTATACTACCGGGCGAATACGTTTGAAACGCTGGAACAGTTCGCCGCTCGCGCCGGATTGCGCCTGGCGCAGGTAGAGTGGATGGACGATCCATCCTATTTTTCCTGGACGGAAGCCACGTTCCGACTTGCGATATGGTTGGAGGCCATCCTCCCCTCCGCGTGGCGCGTGCACTTGATCGGGGAGTATGTCAAAGTGAGGTAAAGCATCATTTTAACAAATTCACATCTGCTTAATCTGCTAAATCTGCTGATAAATAAAGATTGTTTTGGCGTCTGTTTCAGCACAAAGAGAGGGTAAAAATGGACTCTTTTGAAGATTTCCTTTTACCAATGCTTATTTTACTTATCATCGGCATCGTTGGCATCACTGCCTGGGCGACATGGATGATTTTCAGACTCAAGTACAAACACAAGCTACAGGGTACGGTCACGCCGCCCTCTGCGTCGGAGCGCCGTGCGCCTTATCTATTAGGACTGACGCACACCGCAGATGGGGCATGGGAGATTGAGGTGCAGGGAGCGCGTTACGCCTCCCTGGAAACCGTCCCCGACGATGGTGTGCGTCAGGAAGTCGTCGCGGGACTCAAAGAGCTGGTTGCCTTCGCCCGTTCCTACGTTCAGCGGGAGCAAACGGCCAGGAAACAGCCCCGACCTGAACCGCAGCCTGAACCATCCCCTGAACCGGCGACGCCCGCAGCCCCCAAGACGCCGCCTGTGGCCGCGCCGCAAAGTGCGCCCGTCCCGTCCCCGGCAGCGCCTGTCAGCAAGCAAGCCGTTCAAGACAAACTGCGCGTCTATCTCAAGGGCGAACCCGCCCTTAAACGTTCCGAGGCAGCGCCGGAGATTCTGCCGACGCTCGACCTGGCGCGCGAGATCGGTGAAATCGTCGCCGAGATGCAGGCACGCATCCCTTCGCTGGCGCACCGCTCGATACGCTTGCAAAACGCACCGAGCGGCGGCGTCCATTTTGCCATTGACGGCATCGTCTATCCCAATGTGAACGAAATCCCCGACGCGGAGATTCAAGCGCTGATCCGCGCCGCGACAAAGGAGTGGGAACGTCGCTAAGATGCAGTATCACATTTGGACGATTGGCTGTCAGATGAACGTCGCCGATTCACGACGCACCGCCGCCGGGCTGGAACGGCTCGGGTACACGCCTGCGGCGCGCGCCGAAGACGCCGACGTGATTATCCTCAATACGTGCGTGGTGCGCCAGCAGCCGGAGGATAAGGCTGTGGGCCGCTTGAATCAGTTGCGGCGCGTTAAAGAGCGCCATCCAGAGCGGATTCTGGCATTGATGGGCTGCATGGTCGGCGTGAAGGAAACAGCAGCGTTGCAGGCGCGTTTCCCGTGGGTGGATGTCTTCCTGCCGCCCTCCGATCCCACAGAGTTATGGGCACTGCTCGCCGAGCGCGGTCACCTGGACGAGGCCCAAACGCTCATCGCCGACGCCGAAGCGCGCCGCCTGGCGCTCGGACGCGCCGATACCATCTTGCCGCCTTCGGAACAGGCATCCATCGTCAGCGCGCACCTGCCCATCGTGCTCGGCTGCTCGCATGCCTGCACATATTGCGTCATCCCCTACCGGCGCGGGGCTGAACGCAGCCGTCCGCCCGCTGCCATCCTGGCGGAGGCGCGGCAGATGGTCGCGCAGGGCGTCAAGGAGATCACACTGCTGGGGCAAATCGTGGACCGCTACGGCTATGACCTGCCTGAATTCGCCGGCGCGGCGGAAACCCCGCTGGTCACGCTGCTGCGGCAGATGCATGAAATCGAGGGGCTGGAACGGCTGCGTTTTCTCACCAGCCATCCCAACTGGATGACCGATGACTTGCTGCGCGCCGTGGCCGAACTGCCCAAAGTCTGCGAACACATCGAAGTCCCCATCCAGGCTGGCGCCGACGAGGTGCTGGCCCGCATGCGGCGCGGTTACACCGTGGACGATTACCGGCGGCTGGTGGCACGTCTGCGTGAAACGATTCCCGGCGTCTCAATCGCCACCGACATCATTGTAGGCTTCCCCGGCGAGACCGAGGCGCAATTTCGGCACACCTATGAGTTGCTGGCGGAACTCAAGCTCGACAAGGCGCACATTGCACGCTACTCGCCGCGGCCCCAGACCGTCGCTACGCGCACGATGACTGACGACGTGCCGCAAGAGGAGAAGGAGCGCCGACGCAAGGCCTTGGATGACCTGCAGGCCGCCGTCCTTGAAGAGCTGAACGCCCGCTATCTGGGTCAAACCGTGGCAGTCCTTGTCGAAGGCCGCCATGTCAGGCAAAAACGCTGGTTCGGGCGCACCCGCACCGAACGGCTGGTCTTCTTCCCAGCGGAAGGCAACTGGCTGGGACGGCTGGCGCAGGTCAAAATCACCTGGACCGGGCCGTGGTCGCTGATCGGAGAGATCATACGATGAAGCGTGTGCTATAATACAAGTATAACTCAGCAACATAACAGGACAGTACAAGTTATGAACAGGCAAGCTTTGGTACATTCACATATTGAAATCAACCCGGATATTATGTTTGGTAAACCGGTGATCAAGGGAACCCGGATTACGGTAGAGCACCTGTTGCGCAAATTGGCCGGTGGGATGTGGATAGAGGAGATTTTACGCGATCACCCGCACCTGACACCCGATGACATATATGCCGCCGCCGCGTTTGCCGCAGATTATATGGCGCAAGAAGAGAGCATCTTTGCCGGAGCACAGCAACAGTGAGATTTCTAGAAGTACAAGAGGCGACATTAAAGATTCCACGTCTACGTGCTTTGCTCTCCCGTGAAGTTAGTCGTATCCTCGGCGCCTTCATAGTATTAGATACAACGAAAGCACGCATCAGACCCTTACGATAATTGTTTAAGAGGTGTCTGTATGACAATAAATGTACCTAAACTGACCGAGGACGCCATCCGTCAATGGACCGATTCGGCCACATTTGGACGCGGCAGGGACTATTACCGAAACGGCTACATTCTGCGTCCCCGTCGCCAGGGGATGCTGCTCAAAGCGCAATGCCTCGGCTCACAGCCGACGCCTTATCGCGTCCAGGTCACTTTGAATGAACAAGGCATTGCTTCGGCCACGTGTTCCTGCCCGGTGGGCTATGCCTGCAAACACACGTAGCTCTCTTGTTGACGTGGATACACGAGCCGGATACCTTCGTCGAAGAAGAAACCCTCGAAGCGAATCTGGCAAAGCGCGACAAAGCAGAATTGATCGCTCTGATCAAGAAGATGCTGGATCACGCTCCAGAACTGGAAGACTTGTTGCATATCCAGGCACTAGGCGAGGCGACCAAAACGCAGCGGATTGCACCGGAGGCCATCGAACGGCAGGTCCATCTGGCGATGACCGGTGGAAGCCGCGAGTGGGGCGAAAGCTACGAGATTGCCCAAAGGTTAAACGAGATCGTTGCCGTCGGTGCGGATTACGCCGCCCGCGAGGACTGGCAGAATGCTGCGATTGTCTATGCGACTACCGCGCAGGCTATCCTGGGGGACTACGAATCGGTCTACGATGATGAAGGCGAGACGCTTGAGCCGGTCGGCAACTGCATCACCGGGTTAGGCGAGTGTCTGGCGCACATCGAAGACCCAGGCGCCCGCGAGGACATTCTGCGTGCCCTGCTCGCCGTGTACCGCTGGGATATGAATTTCGGCGGCATTGGGGTTAGCGACGAAGTCCCGTCAATCTTTCAGACCCAACTGACCCCGCAAGAAAAAAGCACCGTCCCCGGATGGGTGCGGGAATTACTGGCGAGTTCCCGCAGCCACAAACACGACTTTCATGAAAACTGGCAACAGCAACACTACGGCGGCCTGTTGTTGGGTCTGGAAGCCGACACCCTGGATGATGAAGCTTACTTGCGCCTGTGTCGTGAGACCGGGCGAATCCACGATCTGGTGGAACGCTTGTTGAAACTCAACCGGGTGGAAGAAGCAGCGCAAGTCGCCGAGAGCAGCAGCGATTATGAGGTGCTGACGCTGGCAGACCGCTTCGTGGCGCATCAACAAGATACCGTGATCCTGCGCCTGATACGCAGGCGGGCCATCAACAGCCAGGACAGCCGTTTGAAAGTCTGGCTGAAGGACTACGCCGTCGCGCACCATTGCCCGGAAGAGGCGCTCACCCTGGCCGAGGAATTATTCTGGACGGGACCTTCGGTGGAAGGGTACCGGGAACTGCAAAAATTAGCCGTTCCGCTGAAACAATGGGACGCCCTGCGAGCAAAAACGTTGGCCCGTTTGGAACAGGATGCGCGCTATGGTCATCTGCTGGTGGAACTCCACCTCTCCGAGAATGCAGTTGAGCAGGCCATTCAAGCGTTCAACCAGGCTGAGAAAAATAAAGCGCCAGTGTGGGGTGGATATGATTACACTGCGCCGTTGTCTATCCGTGTAGCGCGGGCGGCCGAAAAAGACTTCCCCGGCGAAGCGGTTGAGCTCTACATGCATGCGGTCTTCTCTTTGATTCAGGCGCGCGGACGTGAGAATTACGCGGCCGCAGCGCAGCACCTCTTGCGCGTGCGCGAATTGTATAAACGTCTGGGCGACCCGGGACGCTTCACCTCGCTGATGCAAAATTTACGCGACAGCAACAGGAGCTTGCGCGCCCTGAAAGAAGAACTCGACAAAGCAGGGCTGTAGTCAGAAAAAGCCGGAATTGTGGACCAATTCCGGCTTTTTCTTGTGAATTGTTCGGTGGTATACTTATAGCGACAAACCACCGGGAGGAGACTCTTATGGCAAACATCGGCATCATCGGCGCAGGCGTGGCCGGCCTGAGCGCCGCCTACGACTTGCTCAAGGCCGGCCATCGCGTCACCGTTTACGAAGCGCGCCCCTACGTCGGCGGGCTGGCGGCAGGCTTCAAAGACGAGGCGTGGGAGTGGCCGTTGGAGCGTTTCTACCATCACATTTTCGCCGGCGACCGCGACATCATCGGCCTGGTCAATGAGATCGGCATCGGCGACCGGCTGTTCTTCCCCAGCCCGGTCACGTCCATCTACAAAGATGGGCGGTTGTACCCCATCAACAAACCAATGTTCGGCCCGTGGCTGGAGAAGTTGCCGTTCGGCAAGCCACTGACCACCCTGGGCGATCTGGCAGCGACGGCACTGCGCGTGCTGGCCTTCAAGCCCATCCCACTGCCGGCACGTTTCCGCGTGGGGCTGGTGACGGCGTACATCCGCTACACCCGCCGCTGGCAGCCACTGGAGCAGGTCACGGCGCACGCATGGCTCACCCGCGCCGTCGGCGCGCGCGCTTACGAGGCGTTCTGGCAGCCGCTGCTCGAAGGTAAGTTCGGCGACGATTACCAGCAGGTCAACATGGCGTGGTTTTGGGCGCGGATTGTGGCCCGCAGTCCGCGGCTGGGCTACTTCGTCGGTGGATTTCAGGGGTTCGTAGAGGCGCTGGCCGATGCGATCCGCACGCGCGGCGGCGATATCCGCCTGGATTCCCACGTGCGTGGCGTTCACCCCGAAGCCGATGGCCGCATCCGCCTGGAGTTGCGCGCCGGCGACCAGACCCACGACCGCGTGCTGGCGACGTGCTCACCGCAGATGCTCAAGGCGCGCACCCCGACGCTGCCCGCGGCGTACACTGCCGGGTTGGATAAGCTCAAGTCCATGGGCGCGGTGGTGCTGGTGCTGGCGCTCAGGCAACCCGTCACCCGTGAGCATTACTGGATCAACATCCCTAAACGCGAGGGATTCCCCTTCCTGGCCTTTGTGGAGCACACCAACTACATTGCCCCCCAACATTACGGGGGCGATCATCTCGTCTACTGCGGCGACTACCTGGCGCCGGGCCATCCTTATTTCGAGATGGAACCGGAGGCCATGCTGGAGCTTTTCATCCCCGCGATTCAGCGACTCAATCCGGCGTTCGAGCGTTCTTGGATTCGCAAGTATTGGAAATTCAGCGAACTCTACGCCCAACCGGTGCCTTTTCTCAACCATTCGGAGAACATCCCGCCCTTACAGACGCCCATCCCGAACCTGTATATGGCGAACATGAGCCAGGTGTACCCGTGGGATCGGGGCACGAATTACGCGGTCGAAATCGGGCGACGTGCAGCGCGGGAGATGATGAGATAGGGAGTAGGAAGTAAGGAGTAGAAAGTAAGGGGAAGGGAGGCGGCGACTCATTCCCATCAGACAAAAAAGCCCTGGGCCTCTAAATGAAGCCCAGGGTTATTTTTATGACCTGACAGCTTATGGCTTAGTGGCCGCCGCACGACGCGCACGAACTGCTGGAGCATGAGGCACAGCCGCCTCCACCCCCACCGGCGCCTTTGAGCGAACCGCTTCCGCTGCTGTTGGCGAAGAACAACGACAATCCGCGTTTGGTCTTCGCGGCACCGCAAACGGGACAGACAATCGGCGCATCGGCGTCCTTCATTGCCCGCCGTGCGTCGAAGCGCGCGCCACATTCTTGACAACGGTATTCGTAGATCGGCATTTTGCACCTCGTTGGATATAGGGATTGGGGATTAGGGATTGGGGATTAGTAATCGGTAATCAGGGATTGGTAATCGGTAATCAGGGATTGAATCACCCCATAAGTGACCGCCGCCCCCCATCTCCTAATTACCCAATTACCAGTTACCAATCCCCCTCACGATTGATCACCTCGGTTAATTCCTGCGCTCTGACGTAGCCTTCCACGGTGATACGCTGGCTCTGCACGCCCGGTACCCCAGCGACGGCATTTTTGATGTCCAGCGCCAGGCTATGGGCAATGGGACACAACGGCGACGAAGGGCGAAAAATATAAGTCACCTTCCCGGTGGCCTCGTCCACGGTCAAATCCTCTACCAGGCGCATGCGCAAGACATCCATGCCGGTCTCGGGATCAATGACCTCCACCAGCCGCATCAGGATTTGTTCACGCAGGGTCATCTCCAGGGCCATCGCGTTACCTCCGTTACCCATTATACCAGAATTTGCCATTTGAAGCGAGCGCGATTTCATGCTATGATGGGTCAAATAACATTTCAACGTGTCAATGTCCAAATGGCTTTTCCGAGGAGGCACATAATGCACGACTGTGAGACTAAGATCGCGGTGGATAAGCTGATCACGGCAGATTTCGTGGTGACAATGAATCCCACGTATGATGTCTTTACGCCCGGCGCGGTCGCCATTGTCGGGGATAGCATTGTGACAGTGGGCCCCCGCGATGCGCTGCTTGCGGCTTACACCGCCAGGGAACGCGTGGATGCCGGCAATGCTGTCGTGATGCCAGGTCTCATCAACACGCACGGTCACGCGCCGATGACGTTGCTGCGCGCGCTGGTGGATGATCTGCGGCTGGATGTGTGGCTGATGGGCTACGTGATGCCTGTCGAAGGCAACTTCGTCAATGCGAATTTTTGCTGGATGGGCACACAGTTGGCAGCAGCGGAGATGATCCGCTCCGGCACCACAACCTTCATGGACATGTACTATTTCGAGGAAGCCGTCGCCGACGCCGCCGTGCAAGCTGGAATGCGCGCCGTGTGCGCTCAGACCGTGCTCAAGTTCCCCACGCCGGATTCTGGCAGCTATGAGGAGGGGTTGGCGCGCTCCCGCGATTACATCATGCGCTGGAAAGGCCATCCGCTCATCATGCCGGCAGTGGCGCCGCACGCCCCCTACACCATCACGCCGGATTTACTGGAGAATGCCGTCAAGCTGGCCCTGGAATACGACGTTCCTTTGCACATCCACGTAGCTGAAACGGCCCAGGAAGTCGTGGATCATCGCAAAGAGTACGGCATTTCGCCGGTACCGTGGCTGGAGAAATGGGGCGTCTTCGAGGCCAAAACGACGGCTGCGCATTGCGTCCACATTGACGAGGACGAAATCCGCATCCTGCAACGCTACAATGTCGGCGTGGCGCACAATCCAAGCAGCAACATGAAGCTCTCCAGCGGCATCGCGCCGGTGGCGAAAATGTTGGAGTTGGGCGTCAATGTGGGCATCGGCACCGACGGCGCAGCGAGCAACAATGACCTGGATATGATTGAAGAGCTGCGCCTGGCGAGCTTCCTCGCCAAAGTCGCCGTGATGAACCCCACGGCCCTGCCCGCGCGGCAAGTAATCGAGATGGCGACGATCATGGGCGCGCGCGCCATGCACATCGAACATCTGACCGGCTCGCTGGAACCGGGCAAGCGCGCCGACCTGATCACCATTTCGCTGGACAGCGCGCACCACATGCCCTATTTCCGTCACTTCGCCGACAGCCTGTATGCGCGCCTGGCCTATGCGATGAACCAGGAGGACGTGCGCGACGTGATGGTGAACGGCGTGTGGCTGATGCGCGACCGGCGCCTGCTCACCGTGGATATCGAGGCACTGCGCGAAGAAACCACACTCCTGGCGCAGAAAATTGACACCTTCCTCATCCGCCGCGAAGAAAGTGTCCTGAGCAAACTCGTCGCCATCGGCGGCGTGGCGCAGGACAAAACCTTTGAAGTGCAGGTGAAGGTGCGCTGTGACGATCTGACGGCCCTGCAATTACGGCTCCACGCCTCCCCCGAAATCACTTTTGTCCGCGGCTCGCAGCGCACCCAGTACGACACCTACTTCATTTTCAACGACCAGTGGGAAAGCCGCCTGCGCTATCGGGAGGACGAAGTACGCCACCTTGACAGCGGCGAATTGATAGACGTGATCTACCGCCTCACGTTGACCACGGTGGCAAAGGAGCGCGAGTACGAGCGTTCGGTCCTGCTCTCCCGCGCGCGCTTCGACGCAGCGGCCACGCGCAGCCGCCGCTTCTACGAGGAATACTTCAAGCCGGAGCGCGTCATCGAGGTTCACAAAACGCGCCGCCGCTATCACATCCGCTACGGCGGCACCGACTTCTCCATCAACCTGGATCACATCCTCAAGCCGGAGGATGGCGGCTCATTCCTGGAGATCAAGAGCCGCACCTGGTCGCGGCAAGACGCCGAACGCAAGGCCGCCTTGATCGGGGAACTGCTCAAGGCGCTCAAAGTGCCCGACGAGGCCCTGGTGCGGGCGGAGTATGTGGATCTGGCGGGGTGAGATAACATTGCCCTTCCTCACCCTCCACGACCCCGTCTACGGCGAGGTGACCTTCACCGAGCCGTTGTTCGTTGACCTGTACCACACCGACGCGGTGCAGCGCCTCAAGGCCATTTACCAGGGCGGCGTGACGGCCTTCATCAAGCCGGAGCGCGCCACGACGCGGCTGGATCACTGTCTGGGTGTGGCCGCGCTGTTGCGCCGTCTGGGCGCCGACCCGGTAGAACAGGCGGCCGGCTTGCTCCACGATGCGCCGCACACGGCCTTCTCGCATGTCGTGGATTTCGTCTTTCCCAACCAGGCACACACCTACCACGAGGAACACCGCGAAGCGATGCTGGCCGGCTCCGAAATTCCTACCGTCTGCGCGCGGTACGGTCTGGATTGGCGTTACGTCACAGAAGCAGAAAATTTTCCGCTGCTCGAGCAGCCGCTTCCCTGGCTCTGCGCCGACCGGTTGGACTATTTCCTGCGCGACGGGACGGTAGACATCAGGATATTTTCGACTGCCGACGCTCAGGCGTTGCTGGCGCATTTGAGGGTGTGGGAAGGCCGGATTGTGGTGGATGATCTGGACGCTGCCCGCTGGCTTGGCGAGCAGTTCATCCGCCTGGACGACGTGTGCTGGTGCTCGGTGCAGGAGGTGGGCTGGTATGCGGCCATGGCGCAGGCGTTGCGCATCGCATTGGAACGCGGCCTGATCGTCGAGGCAGATTTCATGGGCACAGATGTGGCCCTGTTCGAGCGTATCCGCGCCGCCGCCGACCCGGCCATTCAACGCTGGCTAAGTCAGCTGCGTCCCGATGTGGATTTCATCCGCGATCCCGCGCACCCCGATTTGTTTGCGCTGCCCAAAGTGCGCGCGGTGGATCCGCCGGTGCTGGTAGAGGGGCATGCCGTCCCACTTTCGCGCCTGGACGCCGCGTTCGCCCGTCGCCGCGAAGCCTACATCGCCGGCAAACAGGGAGAGTGGCCGTTGCGTATCGTCGCAAACGCACCATAGCCCGTTGCTACAGAAGACGGACCGGTTATTAGAATTATCGCAAAAAAACCGGCTGAAGCCGGTGTCCACATGAATGCAGAGGCTTGACGAGAAAAATGGCCCACATATAATGACACCAGATCGAATACACCAATGATCTGACTACCAGACTCAGGACTATCAGACTAAAGACTATCAGACTATTCCCAGGAGGACTATGATGAAAAAATACGAGTGTGTGGTGTGCGGTTACGTGTACGATCCCGAAAAGGGCGACCCCGACAACGGCATTGCGCCGGGGACCCCCTTTGAAGAACTGCCCGATGACTGGTCCTGCCCCGACTGCGGCGCCAGCAAGGATGATTTCGAGCCGTTGGATTGAGCGAGAGGCTTTGATGCAGAATGTCCACACCCACGCTATGGTTCGGGTGTGGACATTTTCTCAAGCGGCAGAGTCAGCAGGTTTAGCAGACTGCGGCGTATGCTCCCGGTCACTTACGGCTTGCGCCGCCAGAAGGGCACGCTTTCCACAGGTTGCACTTCAGTTGAGCATAGAGGTTTTTCGGGCACTTCGCGCAAGAAACGCCGCAGCGCGCGCAACGCCGCTTTGAGGATCATATCCCCGATGCCGACCATATTGAGATCAATCAAAGCGGCCTCTTCGGGTAATTCATCATCCAGGCGCTGCATTTCCTCGCGGAAGACGGCCAGCAGGTCATCCTCGTGTTCTTCCAAGAAAAGCGCCAGATCACGGCGCGCCAGGTTGAACGCGCTTTCGCGCACCACTTTGCGTAATGGCATCATTCCCTCCTAAAGCAAGAAAATCAGCCACGAACCTTCACGAATTCACACACATAGATTCGTGGTCCAGCCCCCCTCACCTCTTAGCCACGATAAACACGCGCGGTTCGGCTTCCGGGTTGTCAAGCGGCGTCGCCAGATCGTCGGAATGAGCGAAATGAACGCTGCGGAATCCCTCATTCAGCAAGGCGGTACGGACGGCGTCCATCTCGAAGATGGTGTTGAACGCCGTCTGGTCAAAACGTTCGTAGTAGCCACTCTCCAAACGCAGGAATCCTGAGATCTGTGTATAGGTGCGGTTCAAGGTTTCGACCATCACGCCGCGCGTAAACAGTACCAGATCATCCGCCATCTGCATACTTGCACCCAGCCAGCGTTGCAATCCATAGCGCGTGTTGAGGTCGAAGATGAAGACACCCCCTTCCACCAACACCGCCGCGACGGAATGAAAACACCCTTGCAGCGCGGTCATATCAGGCAGATGATTGAGCGCGTCGAACGTCGAAACGACGAGTCCGAAGCGACCATCCAGCGTGAAATTAGCGGCGTCGCCCTCGATGAAACGCGCGCGGCCCTGATCAATGTAGGCCTGGTTCCGCTCGATGGCATACTGGAGCATCGCCGGCGAAAAATCCAGGCCGGTGACAGCGTAGCCATGTTCAAGGAAATGGAGCGCCAGATGCCCCGCGCCACAGCACACGTCCAACATCGTTTTGTTCGTCTCCGCTAACGGCATACTTTCGTAAAACATGCGGAGGCGCGGCGCAACCCGCGTTGCAAATCCGCCCCAGTGCAAATCGTAAACGTGCGCAAACTCGGCGTTGTATTGCATAGACCCTCCTGAGAACGTTCAAACGTTTGAACGTTCAAACGTTCGAACGTTGGTTTTATCGTGAACTGCCAGAACCAGGAAATGCGATAGGCCGAAGCAACGCAAGGGTGTCTTTTCCAGCGTGTAGGTCATCCACTGAATAAAACGCCCCACACGCGGCCGGCGGGCGACGATGTTGTCGTAGCCGGGGTAAATCTGGGTGTGGACGATGACGCGCATCGGCAAATCCGCGAACAGCTTTCGCAGCGCGCGCCCACTGTAAGCACGGACGTGCGGCGCAAGACGATTGCGTAGTGCATCGGGCAACCAGTTGACCAGCGGTTTGTTGCCAAAGTGATAGACGCCACGCCAGTAGATGCCGTGCGTCTCGAAGAGGTAAGCACGGTTGGGGACGAAGATCACAATGCGCCCGCCGGGTGCCGTCACCCGTACCAGTTCCTGTGCACACAGCCGATCATCGGCAACGTGCTCCAGTACTTCATGGGAGAACACTACGTCGAAGGCATTATCGGCAAATGGCAGCGTCTCGCCGACGGCACGGGCGACGCCCCGCGCGTGCGCCCGCGCTTCGCACACCCGGTCGGCTTCAATTTCGATGCCGAAGACATGCGGAGTGTAGCGCAAAAAGGCCGCGGTATACATCCCCAGACCACAGCCTACGTCAAGCACGCGCTTGCCCTCCAGGGGAGCATACCGGCGCACCATGGCTAACCGCCGCTCTTGCCCGGCGCGCCATACGAAAGAAGGATTGCCTCTGAGCGCCGCCTGTTCTGTCGCTGTCATAAATTCGATTGTAGAATCAAAAAAACACCTGTCAAATTGACAGGCATGGGTACTTATGGTACTATTGTACTATCAACAGCTTCATGCAATGCCGGAAATTTTCCGGCAGCCGGATCATAGATTAGACAACCAGACTAAAGACGACCAGACTACTTTCAAGGGGGGGATCCTATGACCATATCCCGCACAGAACGTCTTACAGAAGCACTGTATACACTCCAGGCCGGTACGCCGGATATCGAAGCCTCTGCTATTGTCAGTGTAGATGGTTTAATCATTGCCTCGGCCTTGCCGGCCGGCTCGGAAGAAGATCGCGTCTCGGCGATGTCGGCGGCGATGCTGTCTCTGGGCGAACGGATTGCCGCCGAGCTGCGCCGCGGTGTGCTTGAGCAGGTTTACATCAAAGGGGACAAGGGGTATGTGATTTTGATGTCTGTTGGTGAAGAGGCGGTGCTGACGGTGCTGGCCCGTCAAAACGCTAAACTCGGACTGGTATTTCTGGAAATGCACCGCGCGGTGCAAACGCTGGCCCCCTTATTGTAAATGTAAATTTGAAGGTATAACCGGATTCACAAAAGACGTTTATGGCACTGGAAAACCTTTAACTCCATCCGCATGAGGATTACTGCCGGGCGCATAGCGCCCGATTTGTTTGTCTTAAAGAAGGTTTCTTATCGTGAAACGCAGCGGCCCTGGAATATTTTGTTTGCTGATTGTCCTCTTAACGGCCTGTGCTTCAACGCCACCGGCGTTGTCGCCAATACCGACCGCTCCGGCGACGCTTCCCCCCACTGCCACTTTCACCCCCATCCCCACGTGGACGCCGACGCCCATCCCTACACCGACGCCGATCCCACCGTTAGGCGTCAAAGTCGTGTGGCCGGACCAGGTCTCGGCGCTGGAGCCGCCGCTGGTCAACGTTGAAATCGTGCCGCCGCCTGGGGTCGCGTCGGATGTAACCCTCAGCGCGAAGGTTTATGATCCAACGGCGACCGTCTACACCACATTCGATTTCGTCCGTCAGAGCGGCAACCGCTACGTCTCTACCGCGCCGCTGCAACTGTCGTTGGACGCGCCTACCGGTCACTGGTGGCTGGTGGTGCACGTGGAGACGCCTTTGCAGGTCATCGGCGAGCGGATGCTGGCCTTCACGCTGGCGCCCATCGCCTACCGCGCGTTGACGGAGACCCTGCCTGCCGGTGTGACATTGCGCATGCCGCTGGCCTTCACCGAGGTCATCTCCCAAGGGGATCGGTATGCCGGGGGGCGTGTGTGGCGCCACAATGACGGGGAAATCGCGCTGTGGTGGGCGCCGGGGCCTACCGAGCCGTTGCTGCTCAACAACGCCGTGGTGATGCTGGAAGCCACCCATGATCCTGAGTCGCCGCCGCAAGTGCAGTTCATCGAGGAGACAAAATGGCAAGGGCGGACGGCGTTTCACTTCCAGGAACAATGGCCCGGCAACGACGGCGGCCCCGCCGCTGCCTGGGTCACCCAGGGGAAGAATTATTGGCTGTATGTCTTGCGCGCCCGCGCCGTGGGAACAGAAACCATCCCCGCGCTGATGCAGGAAATTGCCGCAACGTTTGCCTTCACCGAGAAATAGCGTTAGAACGTTCTAACGTTTGAACGTTCAAACGTTCAGAAGATGATGATCGGGGTACCCACGCGGCGGTCACTACGGATGAACTCGTCCTCATAGCCGCCGATGGGATGCACCCAGCGGTAGATCCAGCGCGCGGCCTCGCACGAGACGTTCACACAGCCGTGGCTGCGGCGGACGCCGAAATCGTTGTGCCAGTACGCACCGTGAATCGCCGTCCCCGAAAGGTCAAAGAATGTGTTCCACGGCACGCCGGGCAAATCGAAAATATCGCCGGGCGCCGGCCGGTCTTCTTCTTTCATCCCCTCGTAAGGCACATTGCTCATGTGACGCGAGGGCTGCTTGAGCAAGACACAATAGTCACCCGTAGGCGTCGCCAGTTCACCCCCTAGCCCTGAAGCCACCAGGGTACGAAAGACGACGGCTTCACCTTCATAGCACGTGAGCGACTGTTCTGTCAGGTTAATCTCGATGCGTTTGTTCCCGACGAAGGGGTGAATCGGCGCCATCTCGGCGCGCGGAAAGCGCCGCACGTCGCGCGCCAGCACCCATTGATGGTTGCCCACGACTTTGGGCGGATAGTCGTCGGCGACTTTGTACCAGCCGTTTCCTTCAGCGTCAGTCGTCGCGCCGATCACGTGGAACATCGTCCCGCCGTAGAAGCGGTACTTCTTCGCTGCCTGCACGCCCGGCGCAACGCGCGCCTCGGTGTACACCTGCGAGATCTCGCCCCAAAATCCCCACGCGCCGATGTCGGCGATGAACGGTTGCGGCGGATAGATGCGCATCGGCAGCACCCACGCCGAGTGAACGTAGCCCAGGTCGGTCTCATACCACAGGTTGTTGTGACGGCTGAAGGGGGCGCGCACTTCGCCCAAAATGCGGCAAGCCTGGTCGCGCGCCAGCGTGTGCAGCTTTTTGGAGGTGATGTCGGGTTTCTCGTAAAAAGTCAGGGGATGAATGGCGCGGCCCATTAAAACATAAGTGTTGGGATCATCCGCAGCAGGCAACATCTGCGTCGTGGGATAGGCCGCGCGGGCATGCCATGCCGGCGCAAGCGTCGCCGCAGCCGCAGCGCCGACGATGAGTTTTAGGAGTTGACGACGGGTGAGTCTGTAGGGCATCAGGGCTAGGGAAGCTCCGGGTAATCGGCGAGCGCCGCGTAGGCGATGCCCACCATTGAAGGGCCGGTATGCGCGCCCAGCACCGGCGACATCGTTCCCATCGGCATCCACGTACACCGGAACGTCTTATCGGCCTCTGCGCGCAAGAACGCTGCGCCTTCGGGGTTGAGCGCGTGGATGATCTGCACCCGCAACGGCGTACCGGGCGCGTGCTTTTTGAGCATCAGCTTGACCAATCCTCTGAGCGCGCCGTCAAGTGTGCGCGCCATGCCGAGCTGCTCGTACATGCCGGTGTCCTTCGTCACGCCGATCAGCGGCTTGATCCGCAGCACCGAAGCGAGCAAGCCCTTCATGTGGCTGATGCGTCCGCCGTGGATCAGGTACTTGAGGTCATCCAGCGTATAAATGCTTTCACTCACTTCCCCGATGCGCTGCAACAAAGCCACAATGCGTTCTTTAGGCCAGCCAGCCCTGACCGCGCGGGCCGCCGCCGCGACCTGCCACCCCAGGACGGCGGACAGCGTCTTGGTGTCCACCACCGTCACATTGGCCTCCGGCACCATCGCCGCCCCGGCCTGCGCCGCATTGACCGTACCGCTTAAGCCCGAGGACATCTGGATGGACAGAATATCCGGGTCGGTGCGCGCCAGTTCCCGGTAGACCGCGGCGAAATCTCCTGCTGAAGGTTGAGAGGTCAGAGGGAATCCGCCGGTATCTTTGAGCAGTTGGTAAAGTTCGGCGGATTGAATATCCAGGCCACTGTGGTAGGTTTTCCCTTCAAGGGTAATTGTATGCCGCACGATATGGATTTCCATATCGGGCATCTCCTCCGGCGGCAAATACAAATCCATCCCGCTATCTGTGACAATCTGCATCTCTCCCCTCCTTAACTCAGGTAGCCTATATCAGCAGATTAAGCAGATTTAGCGGATTAAGAATGAAAAATCTACTTGATCTGCTTAATCCGCTGATCAATTCTCTGTGCCCTCTGCGGTCTCTGTGACAATTATACGCGGATTTCGCCCTCACGTTTTCCGAAATTGATCTTGACGCCCGGCATCAACGTCATGCTGCGTCCGTATTCAACATCTTTGACCGTCCCATCATCAAGGGTGATGACCCACTTCTCGAGGCTGAGATTCCTAAGGCCCCAAATCTGCGGGTTTTGGGGATGGCGCGTCACCTCGGCGACCGGCGCGGAGAAGTCATACATTCGGCCGGGATCCACGTGATGCGGGTAGAGCCGGGTGTCGTAGTTCAGCATGATGATCGCATCGCCAATCCGCAAGCGCGGGGGCAGCACCAGCTCGCTACCGCATGACCAACACGTCCCCGGTTTGCCGCCGGAGGCTTTTAAGGATGCCATATCATAGAAATTCTCAACGCTGCACTGTGGACAATAGATGATGGCGTCGCGCAGTTGCACGAGAGCTTTGCGCCACGCGCTTTCACGGACGCGCCCGTTATAAGCGTCTTTGATGCCGGCGGTGAACGCCTGGGTAAACAGGTCGCGGATGAACTGGGGGTAAAGCGGCCAATACGCCTGCACGCCGACGTGATATCCCGGCAGCGGGCGATTGCTCGTATCGTTGGGGTCGAAGATGAACACCGGATCGGTTCCGTAAAGTCGCTGTTCCGTTGGCTTGTCAAACGTGGAGATGTTGATAGTGCGTTCCCCTTCCAGTGGATGATGCACCATCAGCATATAAAACAACACCGTCGCCAGCGTGTACAGGTCTGTCTGTACGCTTGGCGCCGCTTCACCGCGCACCAGTTCAGGCGCCAGGAAACGCGGCGAACCGCCCGGCGTGCCGTTACCGGCCACCACCACATTATCGGTGTAGTTGAACCGCACCTCCCCTGTATCCGGGTCGAAGAAGAGATTGCGCGGCGAGAAATCCCGGAAACACAAACCCTTCAGGTGTAGCGCGGTAAAGCCATCCACGACGCCCAACAGCGCGGTGGTGAGGGTGCGGAACGTCGGCTCTACCCACCGCTTGATGAGGTCCTCGATGTTCTTGAAACGCGGTTCGCGCGGTGCAGTGAGGTAGCCAAAGCCGGGCACCTCGGCCGACTCGACAAGGGTTGTCGGCCAGAGGAAGTTTGCAGCGGGCGGGCCTTGCTGGATCAAAGCTTCCAGAGCCGCGCGCTTTTCAGGCGTGGCGACAGACGGAAACAGCCAGCTCAGCATCACGGATTGACCGTCAACCGTAGCAGGGTATGTGTCGAAGTGACCCTCGGTGCTGAGGAATTGTTCGACGGTGTAGACGGTCGTCAATGCGCCAGCGCGGCGGTCAGGCACGGTGAAGAAGGTGAAGAGGCTCGGCGTGGGCGCGGGTGGCGGCGTCACAGCAGGCGTCGGCGCGGGCGCCGCAGCAGGCGGCGGGGTCGGTTGCGGCACAGGCTGCGGTTGTGGCTGTGGCGGAGTCGGTGCAACGGCCGGCTGAGCCACCGGTGGGGGCGGCGCGACAGGGGGCTGTGGCTGCGGCGCGGGTTGTGGCTGCGGCTGTGGCGCAGGCGTGGTCGGGCGTGGCGTGGGCGCGCTTGCGGCTTGCTGTTGCTGTGCGGCAATTTGTCGTTCGATGACCTCTAACGCCTTGAGCGCGATAGGATTATCCGGCTCCATCGAAAGCCACTGGTTGATCGCCAGCTTGGCGGCCTGCAATTTGCCGGCCTTCAGGGCGGCGTCGGCTTTGGCGCGCAGTTGATCGGCCATAGCCGAGAGCTTCGCTCCGGCGCTGAGTGGTGTTTCGAGCGCCTTCAGCGCGTTCCAGAACGATACAGCATCCGGGTAGCGGGCGGTCGGGTCCCAGGCCAATGCCTTCCCCAGCACACCGGCAATCCCCGACGGTATGTCGCTCGGCCAGGTAGCAGGAAACTGTGGGCCTTGCGCATGGGCGTGCATCGCCTGCATCACGCTGTCACCGTTGAAGAGCCGCTGGCCGGTCAGCATTTCATACACGATACAGCCTAGCGCGTAGATGTCGGCCGGACTTTCGGCGGGTTCGGTCTCCCACACTTCCGGCGCGATGTACGGCAGTGTGCCGACGATGCCGCCTTCGATGCGCCCCAACGCTACACTATTAGCCGCCATCAGGCGCGTCAGGCCGAAATCCATCAACAGCGGGCCGCCGGGCATGTCAATGAGGATGTTAGAAGGTTTAAGGTCACCGTGGGCGAGACCTTGCGCATGGGCATAATCTAACGCCTCACAGATGGGTTTCAGGAAGTTCATCGCCTTGTCCCACGGCACCCGTTGTCCCAGGTGCGACGCAATCGCCTGGGCCAGGCTGCCATCCTCGGCCAGTTCCATCACCACAAACAGGTCGGTCTCCGTCTCTACGATGTCGAAGATGGGGACGATGTGGGGGTGTTGCAGGCGTGCAGCAGTTTGCAGGTTGTGACGTAACCGGGCTACCCAGGGTTCATCTTGAAGCAACAGCGGGTCAAAGAATTTGACGGCGACCAGACGCCCGACCGTCGGGTCCTCGGCGCGATAGACGGTAGCGAAACGCCCTTTCCCCAAAATCCCCAGGGCGCGATATTTCCCCAAATCTGGAAGCGCGACATTTGTGTTCATAACACCCCTTTCACTCATTTTTTGATTGATTGATTTTAGATTTGGTGATGGCCTTGCCTGACAAAATGACATGGCCGCTCAATCACCCAATCCGCAATCGTCAAATCTTCAATCCATTAAATACGGATTTCGCCTTCTTTTTTGCCGAAATTGATCTTCGTGCCGACGGCCAGACGCACGTTGCGGCCCGGTTCTACATCGAGAATGTCCCCATCCGCCGTGGTGATGACCCATTTCTCGTCGGTGAGGTTGCGCAGGCCCCAGATGGTCGGGTCGGTGGGATGCTGATTGACCTCGGCGACGGGCTTGGAGAAATCGTACAGGCGGCTGTTGTCAATGTGATGCGGATAGAGCTTGGTATCCCAATTCAGCATGACGACGGCATCTTCAATGCGGATGCGTGGGGGCAGGGTCAAAGCCGCGTTGCACGCCCAGCAAGCGCCGGGATGGCCGCCGGAAGCCTTGAGTTTCTCGGCACTATAGAAGTTCTCCAGGCCGCATTTGGGACAGTAGATGATGGCGTCACGCAAGCGCACCATCGCAGCGCGCCATTCGCTCTCGCGGACGCGGGCCAGCGGGTCCCGCAGGCCCTTCGTAAACGCTTTGGTGAAAAGGTCGCGGATGAATTGCGGATACAGCGGCCAAAAGGCCAGCACATTGTCGTGGAAGCCCGGCACCGGGCGGTTGCTGTCGTCGTCGGGGTCGTAGATGAACAAAGGATCGGTGCCATAGAGCTTATTCATGGCCGGCAGATCGAGGCATTTGATGCTGCTCTCACGCTTGCCTTCCAGGGGATGATGCACCATCAGCATGTAGAACAACAGCACGGCCAGCGAGTAAAGGTCGGTTTGCATGCTAGGGCGTGCTTCGCCGCGCACAATCTCCGGTGCCATAAAACGCGGCGTACCCAGAACGCCGCCTTCGGTCTCGCCGTCTACGGCGACGTTGTCGTTGTCACAGATCAATGCTTCGCCGGTGTTCGGCTCGAAGAAGACATTGCCAAACGAAATATCGCGGTAGCACAAGCCCATCGCATGCAATTCAAGGAAGCTGTCGGCCAGCTCCAGGCCGGCAGTCGCCAGGGCGCGGAAGGTCGGTTCGGCCTGCCGCTTCATCAAGTCTACAATGCTCTTGTACTGGGGGCCACGCAACGGCATGATGTAGCCAAATCCAGGCACCTCCGGCGCTACGGTCAACTCCATCGGCCAGAGGAATTTGGCGGTCGGCGGCCCCTTTTTGATGAGGACCTCCAGCGCCGCACGCTGTTGTGGGGTCGCCTGCGCCGGGAAGTACCATTTGAGCGCAACCTTCTGCCCGCCCAGATCGGCCCGATAGACCTCACCTTGTCCGCCGCCGCCCAGGAATTTCTCGGCCGTACACGGCATGCGCGATGTAACGGTTTGAACGGTCTGTCCCTCTTTCAGAATGTGCATCCTGCGCCTCCTGCGTCATATACTAATCACACACAGAAATTTCGTCTTTATCAGCAGACATCATGAGCTACGCTCTCCACCCAGCATGAAAATGCATGTCAACGGATTAAACGGATTTGAACGGATTAGCTTTCAATTGTTGCATAAATCTGCTCAATCTGCTTAATCCGCTGACCATTTTCGGAATAGATTAAGCAGATTTTGGATCGGTTACAATACAAATCTGCTCAATCTGCTTAATCTGCTGACAGGAATAAAGAAGTTTTGCTGTGCGCATAGTATATTATAACGCAAACCTCACGTTTCACGTTTTACGTCTTTACGTTTTACGCCTCACGCCTGCCAGGCCGGATCGGCGCGGAAAGCCGCAAGCATAGACGCTTTACGGGCGTCGGGCAACCACGCAGCGCGAATGCCGTTCAGGATCAAAGTCCGAATATCATCGTGCGAGAAACCGAGTCGTTGTTCCAAAAGCGCGAACTCCTGTGCCAGAGAATTGCCGAACATTTTGGGATCATCCGTATTTATGGTTACGAGAATCCCGCGCTCAAAGTAGCGGCGCGCCGGGTGTTCGGCCAAAGAAGTGACGACGCCCGTACAGACGTTGGAGAGCGGACACATTTCCAGGGGGACGGCGTGTTCTGCAAGGTAATCAAGCAGCGCCGGGTCTTCTTCAGCGCGCACGCCATGGCCGATGCGTTCGACATGCAGTGCGTTGAGTGCGCCCCAGATACTTGCGGCGCCGGCTGCTTCTCCGGCATGCGCGGTGGTGTGAAATCCGAGTTCGCGGGCCCGTGCGTACACCTCCGCAAACGGTTCTGGCGGATAACGTTGCTCCGATCCCCCAATGCCGATGCCGATGACGCCCAAGTCACGCACTTCATACACCTCGGCGAGGGTGCGCGCGGCGCGCTCCGGCCCAAAGTCGCGGTCCAGGTCGGCGATGAGCGCCACTTCGATTTCCGGGACGCGCGCCAGGCCGGCGCGGATGGCTTCGGTGAGCGGTTGCACCTGCAAGCCATGCCCGGCGAAATCCACCGGCGAGTAAAAGACTTCGGCATAGCGGATGTTCTGGTCGGCCAGGTCCCGCGCAACCGCAGCGGCAATGAAGGTGAAGTCTTCATATTCCCGCAGAAATTGATTCTTCCAAATCCATGTTTCGATGAAGTGTGGAAAGTCGCGGAAGACAAACCGTTGCTGCAACGCTGTCACATCGGGCAATGTCGGGTCACCGCCGTATTTTTGCACAAGGTTCCACAGCGCCGGATAAGGGATTGCGCCCTCAAGGTGCAGATGCAGTTCAACTTTAGGAAGACGTTCAAACCAGTTCATCAGTAAGGCTCCTTTGCAAATGGCGAATGAGCGAATCGGCGAATCGGCGAATGAGCGAATCGGCGAATGAGCGAATCGGCGAATCAGCGAATGAGCGAATCGGCGAATCAGCGAATGAGCGAATCGGCGAATCGGCGAGTCGGAGAATGAGTGGATGAGTAAATAGGTAAATGGTTGAAAACGCTCGTTGATTTGTTCATTCTTTTATTCTTTCATTCGCTCATTCTTCCATTCGCTCATTCTTCCATTCGCTGATTCTTCCATTCGCTCATTCTTCCATTCGCTCATTCTTTCATTCGCTGATTCTTTCATTCGCTCATTCTTCCATTCGCTCATTCTTTCATTCGCTCATTCATTTATGGTTCACATCTAGCAGGCGCAACGAGGACAATGACGCCAGCTGGGCCAGCCCTGCATCGGTGATGGGCGTGCCGCTGAGATAAAGATGGGTGAGCCGGGGCAGCGTCCGCAGATGTCCCAGGCTGTCGTCTTTAAGCGGCGTGCCTTCCAAATCCAGATCGCTCAGGCATGCCAGGCCCTCCAAATGCGCCAACCCTGCGCCGTTGATAACAGTGTGGGAAAGATCCAGGCGCGTCAGATCCACGAACGCGCGCAGGTGCGCCAGCCCGGCGTCGGTAATACGGGTTCCGGCGAGCGCCAGATCCGTCAGGCCGGTGAGTTTGCCCAGGCGCGCCAACCCTTCATCGGTGAGCTGTGTCCAGCTCAGATCAAGCCGGGTGAGGCCGATGAGCGGGTGCAGGTAGACGATGCCTGCATCGGTGACACCGGTGTCCTCAAGGTTCAGCGCCGTCAGGTCGCGGAGTGCACGCACATGCACCAGTCCGGCATCTGTGATTAGTCCGCATGCACCCAGGTTCAGGCCGGTAAGATGTTTGAGCGCCCGCAGATACACTAATCCATCATTCGTGAGCCGCACACAATGGAACAGGTTTAATTGCGAAAGATGGGCAAGGCCGCTCAAAGCCTGTAGTCCTGTCCCGGTGATGGCGGTGTCGCTGAGGTTAAGCGTCGTCAGGGCGGCGAGATCGGCCAACGCCGTCAGACCCTCATCCGTGATTTTGGTGCTCGCCAGGCTCAAAACGCGCAGGTCGGCGAGGGTCCGCAAGTGAGACACACCCGCATCGGTGATCTGCAAACAGCGTCCCAGGTTCAGGATACGCAGTCGTGGCAGTGCGGTCAGGTGTGCCAGCCCGGCGTCGGTGATGGATTCACACCACCACAAATTAAGCTCGGTCAAGTCCTCAAGGAATTGCAGCAACGCCAGTCCCGCATCGGTGATGGCAGTATGGGAAAGATCGAGGCTCAACAGGCCGACGAGGTCGCACACGTGCGCCAATCCCGCATCGGTGAGCGGGCTATGTTGCAAGTCCAACGCCTGGACAGGCCCAAAAGCGCGGATATCCTGCGCCAGGGTGCGTAGGGCCGCGTCGTCGAGGTAAGCGCTCAGGCGCACTTCGGCGTCAGGCGGTACGGTGACGCTGCCCGGCGTCGCACCGAGTTCGCGCCAGGAACGCTCGCCCGTCAAAGCGGAGCGTCCCAGCACCGCTACCGGCAGTGTGGATGTAAAAGTACGGGATTGGGCCGGCGTGATTGTTATACCCAACGCTTCGGCGCACGCCTCAACGGCCCAACGGGCGGCCTCTTCCGGTAGAAAGTAAGCGTCTTGCAGTCGCCGTATCAATCGTCCGAAAAGGATCGGTTGCGGGATGCCCGGCGAAGCGTTTTGCAAGTCGGCGGGGATGTTCTCCTGCACCGCCATCACCAGCAAGTTAATTTCGCCTTTATACGCGCCGCACAGATCCAGCAACAACGCCCGGCAGCGGCGCGGATCCTCCAGGATGGAAATCCCATACTGCGCAACGATTTCCCGAAACTTGTGGCGCGGTATGGATTGCATACGTTTACTGCATAATGTACAATCCCGGCCGGGTGATCCGGGTGATGCCACGCTGGGTGATGTGTTTGCATCCACCCACGTTGAGATAGGCCAGGTTCTTCAAGCGGCTCAGGTGCAGCAACCCTTTATCGGTGACATGCTCACACCACGAAAGATCAAGGTAGACCAGGCTCAGGATGTCGCCGATGTGCTGCAAGCCGGCGTCGGTGATGGCCGTCCGCGAGAGATTCAACGTTGAAAGGCGGGGCAGGTCGCACAACGCGATGACGGCTTTATCATTGAGCTGTCCATTCCAGGATAGATCGAGATAGGCCAGGTTGGTCAAAGTGCGCAGATAAACGACGCCTTGAGGGGTGAGGCGTGGGCAACGCGAGAGGTCGAGTTTGGTCAACGCGCTCAATGCGCCGATGTGCCGCAAGCCACCGTCATCAAGCTGGCTTGCGCCGGCCAGGTCCAGCGTCGCCAAATGCCGCAAAGGCTGCAAAGCGGCCAGACCTGCGCCTTTCACACGCTTACATTCGCGCAATTCCAGCGTGACCAGTTTTTTCAGCTCGCCGAGATATTGCAGCGCCGCATCGGAGATGCCTGACCAGGGCAGGCTCAGGGTAGTCAAATCGGGCAGCAGGCGCAGATAGGCCGTGCCGGTGTCGGAGATGCCGGTGCTCCACGCAAAGATAAACGTCGTCAGGTGCGGCAGGTAAACCAGTTGCGCCATACCGGCGTTGGTCACACGTTCGGCGTTATCCACTTCCAGATAGGTCAATTCGGGAAAGGCGCGCAAGGCGCCCATCCCCTTGTCTTTGACCCTGCCGTTGAGATCCAGCGAAACCACATCCACCGGGGTTTGCAATTCGGCGATCCAGGCATCGAGTTCATCCTCTGGGAAACCGAAGAAGCGCAAACCCAGCACATGATCCGGCGGCACTTCGATGCTGCCGGGCGTTACGCCGAGCTTCTGCCATTTACCATCCGGCGGGCGGCGTGGGCGGCTGTAGACTTCGATGGTATGCCGTGACATAAAGACGCGCTTTGTCGGCGCGGCAGGCTGTGATGGCGGTTGGGGTTGCGGCTCGCGCCTGGCAGGCTGCGATTCCGGGAGCGGCGGCGGTTGCGGCCGTGGCTCGCTTTTGGCAGGCTGGAGCGCGGGCGCGGGTGGCGTCGGAGCAGGGCGTTCTTCCGGTTCTGGAGCAGGGATGAGAGGCGAGGTGGATGCTTCGCTGTCGCTCAGGCGCAAGGCATAGATCCAGGCTTCCACGGCCCAGCGCGCGGCATCTTCGGCCAGCGCGCGGTTTTCCACCAGGCGGCGGGTCAGTTGCGCTGTCAGCACCGGCAGCGGCAGATTGCCCTTGACATCCTGCAAATCGTTGGCGACGCGCTCTTCCTGGGCGACATTCAGCACAAAGATCTCACGGCGGTGCTGTCCACAGTAATCCAGCAGCAACGCCTTACAGCGTCGTGAATCACCCACGACGCTTTGACCATACGTATCCACGATTTCGCGGAGTTTTTGTCGGGCTTCGTCGTTCAAGCTCTCAAGTGGTCAGTCTTCTGACTTTTGTTCCCAGTGTTGCCGGACTCGTCTGAAGTAATCAATCCTGTCCTGAATCTTCCCGATCTCTTTGGGGTAAAACTCAAGCATCACTTCGCATAATTCCAGCATCCACTTTTTTCGAGAATAATTCTCGTTTATCCTGATGGCGTTCGCATTCGGTATTTGTATTTGTCCCCATCCAAGCGCCCCGATGGTTAGACAATCCCACGCCAGAAATTCAATCGGCAGAAAGTGTGCCTGGGTTACGTTTACCCGCACCCCATCAATGTCATATTTGACCAACAAAACAACAAAGTAGTTCTTGTCGTCTTCATAAAATCGCGTTAGCCTTTCCACCGAGGTTAAATTAGGCATATTGAAATGCGTCTCAAGCCGATGCGTCTTTACATCCACCACGTAATAATATTCATCTTTGTCGGTAAAGGCCAGATCGGCCATCGCTCTACGCGCGAACGCAGGCGAATATTCGGCACATAAGTCACCGAGAAGAGACCGGAACTGCTCAGAGAGTATGGTTTGGATTGCATCGCCGACAGCGCGCGTGCTCACAGCCGTTCGTGCTGAAAGAAAATCCGGCTGAGAATTGAGGAGTTTTACAATCGCTTCCTCGATGGCTTTGTATGTACCCGTATAAAAAATTTGGCTTTTACACATCCTGATCATCTTTCGATGCTGTGTTGAACAGCGGTAAAAGTTTCAACATTTCTCTGTTTTTTGGCATGCTCTGTTCTTGAAAAGTATTACGTTCCCAGAAAACTCCCTCGGCGTAGCCTTGTATAGTTTTATCATATTCGGCCAGCGAAAGTCGTTTCTCTGCCAAACAGCAATAGGTTGGATCATATTCCACCCCTACATATCGCCTTCCAAGTTTCTTAGCCACCACAGACGTTGTTCCTGAACCTAAAAATGGATCGAAAACCAGATCGGCAGGTAAAGAACTGGCAAGAATGATTTTTGCCAGAAGTTTCTCCGGTTTTTGGGTCGGATGATCGGTGTTCTCCGGCATTGACCAAAATGGCACAGTTAGATCTGTCCAGATATTGGATGGATGCGTAAGACGGAAATTGCCATCGCCTGTTTTTTCCCAATCTTTTGGATTTCCCTCTGAATCGGTGTAAGGAGCCAGAACACGACGTTTGATTTTTACCGCCTCCACGTTGAAAATGTACTCCTCCGAAGCGGTGCAAAACCAGATGTCTTCAGAGCAGTTTTTCCAGTTTCGTTTTGCGCCCCTTCCTTTTTCCCGTTCCCAGGTGATACGATTGCGAACCACAAGATATTTTTCTGCGATGAGATGAACCGCTGCCGAAGAACGCCAATCGGCGCAGATATATACCGACGCCGTTGGCTTAAGTATTCGCAATAGCTTGGGGAACCACGACTCAAACCATTGACTATACTCATCAATGGTGCGCTCTCGAAATACAGTAGAATTAAAAGCTTTTGTCAGGTTGTATGGCGGGTCAATGAACAACAGATCCACGAACCCTGCCGGCAGCCAGTCCAGGATTTCAAACAGGTCCTGGTTGATAGTTCTGTTTTCAATGTCTTTTGGTTGGACCGGCCCCGACAAGTGCAACAGATTTCCACGGTAGAAATCTATCTCCTCGGCTGTCAGGGTAATGGTCCTGTTTCTCGGTGCGCGGGTTTTCTCTTCACCCATAGAAACCCGATAGCCTTTCTAACTCAAATTTCAAATGTATTGCGTGCCGGATGGCGCGTGAACGATCCACGCACGATACAGCACGCAACACACGCTCCAGGGCGCACATACCGCCCTCTCAGTCAGCATAAAAGATGTTCGGCAGTTTTTTGCTCGGCTCGCGCGGACTCTCTTCGTTTTTGATGAGTTCCAGTTTAGGTCTGGGCGGCGCTTCCGGGGCCGGTTTTTCTACTTCAGACGGCGTTGCTGCGGAAGATGGCTTTTCTGCTTCTCCCTGGGACACCTCGACCTGCACTTCCTGAGCGCCGGCGGCACCTTCGGCCTGGGGTTTCACAGCGACGGTCGGCTCGGCAGGCTTCTCCGTCGCCGGTAAGACTTGCTCCGGCACACCGGGAGACTCTTCCCCATGCGGTTTTACCGTCTCAGGCGTTTTTTCCAGCGTAGGGGGCTCCTTCTCCGGCGGCCTGACAATCTCCGGCGTTCGCGGCGACGCCGCTTTGCGCCGACGCGGTTTGGGTGTGACGGCAGACGGCGCCGATTTGGGCGATGGCAAGATTTCCGTAGGAAAGGCCAGCCCCAGCGTAATGTCATCGCCGCTGCCGGCCTTCGAGGCTTCTGTGAGCCACGTTTCGAGGTTTTGTTCGACGACTTCGAGGCCATCGGTGCGCAAAATGTCCAGGATGTCGCTCCCTACTTTGATAAAGGCCGCGTCGTTGACAAATGAATTGGCATACCCATCGCTTGACAACAGAATCAGCGCCGGATGGGGGCCATAAAGCGCCTGGAATTTGATCTGCACTTCGCGCCAGGCATCGGTCATGCACAGCGACGTGGTCTCGTTGGCCATCAGGCGCGGGTCGTGCGGCATCGGGCGCGTCACTTCGCCGTTTTCGGCCACGGTCAAAATATCGCCATCGCCGAGTTGCAGGTACAGGATAAAGCCGGACGTGACCAGAACGCTCAGCAACGTCGCGCCGTAGGCGATATGCGGGTCTTTTTCGATGGCCCGCCGCGCTTTAGGATCGCGCCGTTTTTCCAGGGCTTCCAGGTCCTCCGGGGTGATCGGATGGTCTTTAAGGTGGCGGGCCACAGCCTCGCGCCAACGACGGGTGATCTCGCCGGGGAGACGCTCCTCGGCGGTGCGCTTGATCGCCGTGAGCCGCGCCGGATCGGGGGGGCCGGCCGACAACAGTTCCCGCATCAGACCTGTGGTTACCTCGACGGCGAAGCGGGCGCCTACATCACTGCGGAAGTTTCGCGGGCTGCCGTGCCCATCCGAGACCGAAAGAATCAAAGGCGGGCCGACGCCGGAATCCGGGAACCATTGAATGGCGTCCTGATTGGGAACCCCGGCGCGGACGTGCGCAGCCCCCTGAACCGTCCGTCCGAGCACTCGCCAGACGCCGGTGGGCCACTGCGGTGTTGTTCCCATAGCGGCTCCTTATGGTTTACCAGACGTCATCCGCAGTGATATTGGCATCGTCAACAGGTGGGGGTACGGCGGGAATGGGAATGTTGGTCGCCGCCGTCGCCGTGACCGGTTGGGCTGGCGGAGCCTGATCTACCGGTGGGGGCGTCTGGCCGGTCGGCGCTGGCACGGCAGTGGGAATGGGCGGCGGGGTGACCGCGCCGACAGGCGTCGCCGCAGCGGCTTGACTCGCCGGCGACGAAGCCGACTTCAACACGGCGGTAGACACCCATTTGATGTAGTTGACGAGCGCTTCGGGGTTGTTGGCTTGCAGCGGCTTGATCTCGTTGTGGCCGATGAACTTTTGCAGGACGCTGTGATCTGCATCTTTGCCGATGGCGATAGCAATGCGCACCGCTTTCCGGCCCCACGGCTCATCCATCAACTTTTGCAGGCCCTTCTCAAAGCTATCGGTCGGCTGTCCATCAGAGATCAACACCAGCACCGGCGGCAGGGCGCGGTCGGTCATCGGAGGGATTTTGAGCTGATCGGCCACCATCGCAAGGGCCTTGCCCATATCGGTGACGCCGTCGGCCTTCAAGTCCACCCACTTGAAATCTTCCACCGGTGTAGGCTGCGAGATGTGCCACTGTGCACCGCTGGAGAACTTGATGGCGCGCACCAGCACTTGCGCATTGGGGTTCTCGGCAGCGACTTTCTGCATGTGGGGAATCGCTTCCCGAATCGCCATATTGAGGGCCTGAATTTTCCCGTCGTCCTTCATCGAGCCGGATGCATCCGCGATCCAGATGAAGTGCAATGGACGGGTCGCCAACTGACCACCAGGTCTTTTACTCATCACTACCTCCTTTACTCGTTGGTATAACGCTCAAAGCGCGTTTTTGCGCCACAAACAAACCTCCGGTATGAAAAGCCGTGGCTAACGTTAAATACGCAAAAGTGCGGCTTGAGTTGTACAAATATCCACATTCTTGTACCGGAAATCAAAATGCTACCATTTTTAATTCTACTGCTAAAATGCGGCTTTGCAACAGAAGGCGGTGAATCAATTCGCAATTCTTGACATTTAGGAACAGATAAGCTATCGTTAGAGCAACAATGAGGCGAGAAAAGTTTATCGTAGTTGGCCACCCAATGAGGTTGTGACTCTGTAAACGGTGATTTTGAAAGCCAGGATATTCGGGGGCAATCAATGTACATCAGCCATATCAAACTAAGAAACTGGAAAAATTTCAAAGATGCTGAAGCCGCCTTGGGTTTGCGCGTATTCTTAATCGGCCCAAACGCTTCGGGGAAATCCAATTTACTTGATGCCTTGCGTTTTTTGCGCGATGTGGCGAATGACGGATTAGAAAAGGCCGTAAATATCCGTGGTGGCGTCTCTGCTATTCGTTGTCTGGCCGCGACTCGCTACAGCAACATTGATATCGAAGTCACACTGGCCGAAAATGAACGAGATGAATGGCGCTATCGCCTGTCTTTGAATCAAGACAACATTCAGCGTCCCATAGTACGTGAGGAAATCGTTTATAAACCAATCGCAGAACTGTTACACCGTCCTAGCGAAGAAGATAAACAAGATCAGCTACGCTTAACGCAGACAGCACTTGAACAACTCTAGTTTCGCGTGAAATAAAAATGTTTAAGGTGAATTATTGGTCAAACTTTCGTACAAATCCGGCGGCAATTTCAAATAGGTCAGGATTTGCGTTAACCAGGGCGGCAA